>NZ_JAJSOK010000014.1 GCF_021283305.1 Pseudonocardia kujensis | reverse complement strand
GGTCATCGGTCCCGCCGGGCCCGGCGGCCGATGACCCGCCGGGTCCGGCTCCGCGTCTTCGCCGTCGCGGCGGCGGCCGTCGGCGTGCTGCTGGTGGTCACGGCACTGGGCATGCCGCCGTTCGGCAGCGCGTCCCACCCGTACCGGGACGCCGCGGTGGCCGCCTCGCTCGCGCACACCACCGCCAACGTCGTCTCCGGCGTCAACTACGACCTGCGGGCGTTCGACACGCTGGGCGAGGAGACGATCCTGCTGGGGTCGGTCGTCGGCGCGTCGGTGCTGCTGCGGCCCGGCCGGGAGGAGCGCGCGCGGACGGCGCCGCCCGAGGACGCCCCGCCGCTGCAGGCGGTCCGGCTGATCGGGTACCTGCTGCTGCCCGTCACGCTGCTGCTCGGGCTCGACGTCGTCGCCCACGGCCACCTCACCCCGGGCGGCGGGTTCCAGGGCGGGGTGGTGCTCGGCACGGGGCTGCACCTGCTCTACCTGGCGGGCGGCTACCGGGCGCTCGAGCGGCTGCGGCCCTTCGCGCCGTTCGAGGCGGGGGAGGCGGTCGGCACCGCCGCCTTCGTCGCGGTCGGCGTCGCGGGGCTGGCGATCGCCGGCTCCTTCCTGGCGAACGTGCTGCCCCTCGGCTCCTTCGGGGCGCCGCTGTCGAGCGGCATCGTCCCCGTGCTCAACATCGCGGTCGGGGCGGAGGTCGCCTCGGGGGTGGTCCTCCTGCTCGGCCACTTCCTCGACCAGGCCCTGCGGGTGGAGCGCCGATGACGGTCCTGCACGTGTCCGCGTACCTGGTCGCGGGCTGGCTGCTCCTCGCCGGCGCGTTCGGCATCGCACGCAGCCGGAACCTCGTCCACGCGGTGGTGTGCCTGTCGGTGGCGCAGTCCGGCACGTACGTCCTGCTCATCGCGGTGGGGTACCAGTCCGGGGCGTCGCCGCCGGTGTTCGACGGCAGCACCCCGCCCGACGTCGCCGCCCGGAGCCCGGTGGTCGACCCCGTGGTGCAGGCGATGACGCTGACCGACGTCGTCGTGTCGGCCACGGTGACGGCGCTGCTGCTGGCGCTGGCCGTGCAGGTGGCGAAGCGGCACGGCACGCTCGACCCCGACGAGCTGACCTCGTTGCGGGGCTGACGTGGCCGTCTCCGTGCTGGCCCCGCTCGCCGTCGGGGTGCCGATCGTCGGGGCCTGCCTGCTGCTGGTCGTCGGGCGGTGGGCCCCGCGCCCACTCGTCGACTGGACGGCGGTCGCGACCGCCGCGGCCGTCGTGGTCCTCGACGTGCTGCTGCTCCTGGGCAGCGCGGCGGCCCCCGCCGGACACGTCGCCACCTGGCTCGGCGGGTGGGGCCCGGGCGGGCCGCTCGGCATCGCCCTGGTGGCCGACCCGGTGTCCGCCGGGGCCGCCGTGCTCGCGGCGGCGCTCACCGTGGCCGCCCTGGTCTACACGTGGCGCTACCTCGACTCGGCCGAGGCGCACTTCCACGCGCTGCTGCTGCTGTTCCTCGCCGGGATGACCGGGTTCGTGCTCAGCGGCGACCTGTTCGACATGTTCGTGTTCTTCGAGCTCATGGGCGCGGTCGCCTACGCGCTCACCGGGTTCCGGGTCGAGGAGCCGAGCTCGGTGCAGGGGGCGCTCGCGTTCGGCGTCGTGAACTCCTTCGGCGCCTACGTCACTCTGACCGGCATCGGCGTGCTGTACGCGCAGACGGGGCAGCTCGGCCTCGCCCCCCTCGCGGTCGCGCTGCAGGAGCATCCACCCGGGGCCGTGGTCGTCGGCGGGTTCGTGCTGGTGCTCACCGGGTTCTGCGTCAAGGCCGCGATCGTCCCCTTCCACTTCTGGCTCGACGACGCCCACGCGGTCGCGCCCACCCCGGTGTGCGTCCTCTTCTCGGGGATCATGGTCGAGCTCGGGCTCTACGGCGTGTTCCGGGTGACGACGACTGTGTTCGGCCCGGTGCTCCCGGAGGCCGACCTGCACCGGGCCTTCCTGGTGCTCGGCACCCTCACCGCGCTGCTCGGCGCCCTGCTGTGCTTCCTGCAGCGCCATCTCAAACGCCTGCTGGCCTACTCCACGATCGCGCACGTCGGGCTGTTCGTCGCGGCGTTCGGCACGCTCGACCCGGCGGGGACCGCCGGGGGCGCCCTCTACGTGGCCGGCCACGCCGCGGTGAAGTCGGCCCTGTTCCTCGTCGCCGGGTCGATCCTCGACCGGTACGGCAGCGTCGACGAGATCGACCTGCACGGCGCGGGCCGGCGCGCCCGGTTGCTGCCCTGGCTCATGCTGCTCGCCGGCTTCGCCCTCGCGGGGCTGCCGCCGTTCGGCGCGGGACTGGGGAAGGCCGTCGCCGAGGAGGCCGTCGCCGAGGCCGGTGCGCCCTGGGCTCCGGTGCTGTTCGTGCTGGTCTCCGCGGTGACCGGGGCGGCGGTGCTGCGGGCCGCCTGCCGGATCTACTTCGGCCTCGGGAGCAGGCCGGACAAGGACACCGCCCGGGAGGACACGACCGGGAGCGGGGAGGAGGCCGAGGTCGGCGGGCTGCTGCAGCGGATCCCGGCGACCATGCTGGCGCCGATCGTGGTGCTGCTGGCGGGCGGTCTCGTGCTCGGCGTGCTGCCGGGCGTGCCGGCGGCGTTCGCCGTGGCCGCCGGTCACTTCCTCGACCGTGCGGGCTACCTCGCCGCCGCGTTCGGCACGGTCGCCGCCCCGCCCGCCCCGCCGGCCGCCTCCGGGTGGACGGCCTCGGGCGTGGCCCTCGGGCTGGTCTCCGCGGTCCTCGCCGCGCTGCTCGCGCTGGCCGCGCTGTACCGGGACCGCCTCCTGCATCCGCCGGGACCCGGGCGCCGGGTGGGCGTCGCCGCGGTCGGCCGGCTGCGGGGCCTGCACTCCGGGCACATCGGCGACTACCTGACCTGGCTCCTGGTCGGGGTCGCGCTGCTCGCCGTGCTGATCGGGGTGCCGGTGCTGCTCCGCTGAGGTCCGGCTCACCCGATCGCGTGCGACGCGGGGTACGGCGGGTAGTCCCCCGGCATGCCGGACGAGCCCACCACCGAGCCCGTCGGTCCCGACGCCGCCGACACCACGGACCCCGACACCACGGACCCCGACACCGACACGCTCACCGTCGTCGGCCTGCTGGCCGACCCGAACCTGCCCGGCGAGCTGGCCGAGCGACTCGCCGAGGGCCTGCCGCAGGTCCTCGCCGCGCGCCTCGACGGACCACGCACCTGGGAGGTCGAGACCGTGGTCGAGCCCTTCGAGGCCAACGACCGCGGCGAGCGTGCCCTGGACCGGGCGCGGGAGCGGGTCCGGCGCACCCGCTGGGACGTCGCGGTGTGCCTCACCGACGTCCCGGCGAAGTCGAGCGGTGTCCCGGTCGTCGCGCAGGTGGGCGAGCGGGACCGGGTGGCCGTGGTGTCCGTGCCCGCACTCGGCGGGGTGCGGCTGCTCCCGCGGGTCCGCGACGCCGTCGTCGACCTGGTGGGGCGGCTGCTCGGCATCGACGCGGCGCCCTCGGCCCGCCGGCCCACCCGGCGGCCGGCTGTGCAGCACGAGCCGGGCACGACCACCGAGGACTCCGACGAGATCGTCCTGACCCGGGGTGGTTCGGTGCGGCTGCTGGCCGGGATGGTGCGCACCAACCGGCCGTGGCGGCTGACCGTCGGGTTGGGCACCGCCCTCGCCGGGGCCGCCGCGGGCTCGGCGTTCGGGCTGCTCTACTCGAACATCTGGCAGCTCGCCACCTCCCTCGCGGCCTGGCGGCTCGCCCTCGCGTTCGTCGGATCGCTCGCGATCTTCGTGGTGTGGCTGATCGTGGGGCACCGGCTCTGGGAGCGGGGTTCCCCCGAGCTCGGCCTCGACCGCCTGCTCAACCTGGGTACCGTCCTCACGCTCGCGACCGGGACGGGCCTGTTCTCGCTGGCCCTGCTGGTGCTCAACTCGATCGTCGCGTCGGTGATCATCCCGGCCTCGTACCTGACCCGGGTGCTCGGCCATCCCGCCGGGCTCACGGACTACGTGTCGATCGTGGTCCTCGCGACGATCATGGGCGTGGTCGCCGGGGCGGTCGGCTCCGGGCTGGAGGACGACGCCACGGTCCGGCTGGTCGCCTACGGCCACCGGCAGCGGGAACGCCGCGACATCGCCGCCCGGCTCGACGCCGCGGCCCGGGAGGAGTGAGCCCCCGCCGTGCACCGAGGTCGTCGTCCCGGCCGGCCGTCCCGGCCGACATCGGTCGACGACCAGCGTCCGGCGCGTTCGTGGGCGATGTCGCTGTGCGGGGCTGTGAACGGGCCGGGTGGCGCGCAGGACCGGACGGGCCCTTCCCCACCGGCGCACGGAGGGGCCGCTACGACAGCAGCCCGTGCCGCAGGGTGGCGAGCGCGCGGGCGAGCAGGCGGGAGACGTGCATCTGCGAGAGCCCGACCAGCTCCCCGATCTCGGACTGGGTCTTGTTGCCGAAGAAGCGCAGCAGCACGATCCGCCGTTCCCGATCGGGCAGCTCCGCCAGCAGCGGCCACACGCTGCGGCGCAGATCCACCTCGTCGAGGTCGGGGTCCGCGTCACCGAGCCGCTCGGCGAGCGGGGGCTCGCCGGGCTCGATCGAGGCGTCGAGGCTGGCGCTGCGCCGCTCGGCCCGGACGGCGAGCGCGTCGATCACCTCGTCGACGCCGACCCCGAGCTGCTCGGCCAGCTCGCTCGGCCGCGGCGCCCGCCCCAGCCGCTGGGTGAGCGGCCCGACGGCCTTGTCGAGCGACACCACCAGCTCCTTGACCGGCCGCGACACCCGCACCGACCAGGTGCGGTCCCGCAGGTGCCGCAGGATCTCCCCGCGCACGCAGGGGACGACGTACCCGAGCGCGTCGCCGCGGGCGGAGCCGGGATCCCAGTGGTCGACCGCGTGGATCAGCCCGATCACGCCGGCCTGGGTCAGGTCCTCCTGCGCGGCGTCGTCGCCGTACCGCCGCGCGATGTGCTGCACGACCGGCAGGAACGCGAGGATCAACGTGGACCGCAGGCCCGCCCGGCGCGGGTCGTCGCCGGGCAGCCCGGCGTACTCGGCGAGCGTCGGCAGGTAGCGGGCGTAGTCGCTGGGGACGTCCACCGTGCACGCAGCCTCCTCCACGGGAAGGGGGTGGATCCGGCGTGGCCGGAGGGAGGGCGGGAGGCGGCCGCCCGGTTCCCGCCGCCGCCTGCCGGGCGGCGGGCCCGCCGCGCGGGAGCGGCGGGAGTGCGGGGCGGATGCCCGGGCGCAGGCGGGCCAAACCGGTCGCCGCAGGTTTCCCACGGGCCTCCACACCACCCCGCGGCCTGGCGCACCCGTTCCGGTCCGCCGCCACACCCGACGGTCCCCGACTTCCTGACGGCACCTGTCAGGGATGCCGGACAGATTGACCGACATGACCGACATGACCGACACGACCGGCGGAACGGCACCACTGCAGGGCAGGATCGCGCTGGTCGCGGGGGCGACCCGGGGCGCGGGGCGGGGCATCGCGCTCGAGCTGGCGGCGGCGGGCGCGACCGTCTACGCGACCGGGCGCAGCACCACCGGCCGACCCTCGGAGTACGGCCGAGGGGAGACGATCGAGCAGACCGCCGAGCTGGCGGCGGGGCTGCCCGGGCGGGTGGTCCCGGTCGTCGTCGACCACCTCGACCCGGCACGGGTGGAGGCGTTGTGCGCGCGGATCGACACCGAGCAGGGCCGCCTCGACGTGCTGGTCAACGACATCTTCGGCGGCGACCCGCTGACCGAGTGGCTCCGGCCGGTCTGGGAGCACTCCCTCGACGACGGCCTGCGCCTGCTGCGGCTCGCGATCGACACGCACATCGTCACGGCCCGCTTCGCCTTCCCGCTGCTCGTCCGCGAACCGGGCGGGCTCGTCGTCGAGGTCACCGACGGCACCGCGGAGTACAACGCCGAGAACTACCGGTTGACCGTCTACTACGACCTCGCCAAGGTCGCGCCGATCCGGTTGGCCCGCAGCTGGGCGCACGAGCTGCGCGAGCACGGCGGCACCGCGGTCGCGGTGACCCCCGGTTGGCTGCGGTCGGAGGCGATGCTGGACCACTACGGCGTCACCGAGGAGACCTGGCGGGACGCGCTGACCACGGTGCCGCACTTCGCCATCTCGGAGACGCCGCGGTTCGTCGGCCGGGGGATCGCCGCGCTGGCCGCGGACCCGGACCGGGCCCGCTGGACCGGCCGCTCGACGTCGAGCGGGGAGCTCGCGAAGGTCTACGGCGTCGACGATCTCGACGGTTCCCGGCCCGACGCCTGGCGCTACGTCGTCGAGGTCCAGGACCCGGGCAAACCGGCCGACACCACCGGATACCGGTGATCAGGCCAGCGCGCCGCGCCGGGCGAGCCGCCCGATCGTCAGCGCGCCGAGCAGGGGCACGGCGGTCAGTCCCACCCACGCGACGACGGGCGGGGCGACGGCCGGGTCGAGCAGGGCGCCGGCCACGGTGCTGCCGACCAGCACCGCGAGCCCGCCCGCCGAGGACAGCACGCCGAAGTAGGCGCCGAGCCGCCGCTCGCCGGCCAGCCGGGGCACGAGGTCCTGCGCGATCGGCACGGCGAGCATCTGCCCGGCGGTGAGCAGCACGACGAAGACCACCGCGGGCCAGGGCGCCGGGGGCAGCGCGGCGATCGCCACCGCCACGACCGCGAACGCCGCCGCCATCAGCACGAACCCGAGCACCAGCGGTCGCAGCCCGCCCCGCCGCCGCGCCCACCGGGTGACCGGCAGCTGCCCGACGATCACCAGCACCGAGGCCAGCACGAACAGCCATCCGAGCGCCGCCTGCCCGCCGGTCGCGCGGGTGAGCTCGGCGGGCAGGGCCAGGTAGAGCTGGTTGTAGCAGAGCAGGTAGCCGGAGTAGCCCGCCGCGAACGCCAGGAAGCGCCGGTTGGCCAGCACCTCCGCCCAGCCCGCCAGGATCGGCTCGCCGGCGTGCGGGGCGGGCCGGTGCGGCAGCCAGGCGGCGTGCGCGGCCAGGATCAGCACGAACGCGCCGGCGGCGACCAGGCAGGCCAGCCGGAAGTCGACGAGCAGCAGCGCGGTGCCGACGAGCGGCCCGACCACGGACCCGATCTGGCCGCTGACGGCGAACATCGCGAAGACGTCCGCCCGTGCGACCCCGCCGAGCTCCTCCTGCGCCCCGGCCTCCCGGGCCAGCGACGACTCGACGGCCGGCGAGAACAGCGCGGCCGCGAACCCGGTGAGCAGCGCCCCGGCCAGCACGCCGGGCAACGCCGTCGCGAGGCCGAGGAGCACGAACCCCGCGACCCGCAGCACGCAGCCCGCCAGGACGACCGGTTTCGCCCCCCACCGATCGGCCAGCGCGCCGCCCACCACGAACAGGCCCTGCTGGCTGAACGTGCGCAGCCCGAGCACCAACCCGACGACACCGCCCGCGAGCGCGAGGTCCTCGGCGAGATGCGTGGCCAGATAGGGCAGCACCATGTAGAAGCCGATGTTGAAAGCCAGCTGGGTCGCCACGAGCAGCCGCACGACCGGCGGCAGCCGGCCGAAGTCCGCCAGGGCGCCGAACCGGCGCAGGCCGGCCCGGGCGGGGAGAGGGCCCTCGGGCCGGGTTCCGGGCATAACCGCCCATTACTAGCATTTGCACTGCTCCCGCGACAGAGGGCGTCCGCGATCATGGTCGCGGCTTTCATGCAGGCCGGCGCACATGATTGACAGGCTGTTCCGATGCACGGACGATCTCCGCGGCCCGGCGGCGCCTGCCGGCCCCGACGCCGTGCCGAGCGGCGTCGAGACCAGTGGCGAGACCAGGAAGGCCCCGATGCCCCGCCCCACCACGCCCCGCCGACGCCTGCGCGCCCGGCCCGTCGTCGCACTCGCCGTCCTGCTCGGGCTGGTCACGGCGTGTGGATCGGGGGCCGGGCCGTCCGGCACGCCGGTGCCGGACGGCGAGCTCCGCCTCGCCGCGCAGTTCGCTCCGCGCTCCGGCTACGCCATGGACACCGACGACGCGTTCGTCGTCGCGCAGCTGGGGTCGGCCGAGACGCTGGTGGAGGCCGGGCCGGACGGCACCCCGCAGCCCGGCCTCGCGACCTCCTGGGCGCAGACCGCCGACCCGCGCACGTGGCGGATCACGCTCCGGCCCGGCGTCACCTTCCACGACGGGACCCCGCTCACCCCGGCCGCCGTGGTCACCGCCCTGTCCTGGGTCGCCGGCGTCACCGCTCCGCCGCGGGCGGTCAAGGGCATCGGGCTGCGGGCCGCCGAGGACGGCCCGTCCGCGGTCACGGTCACGACGACCGCCCCCGACCCGATCCTTCCGTTGCGACTGAGCAGCGTGAACACCGCGATCCTCGCGCCCTCGGCCTACACCGGCGGGCCGCCCGCCGTCGTCGGCACGGGGACCGGGCCCATGCGCCTGGTCGCCACCGACGGGACCCAGTCGGCCACCCTCGAGCGCAACGAGGCCTACTGGGGCGGGCGGCCGCAGCTGGCGAAGGTGAGCGTGCGCTACGTGACCGACCCGGCGGCCCGCGCCCTGGCGCTGCGGGCCGGGGACGTCGACGTCGCGCAGGGCCTGCCCGAGTCCGCCCTGCTCGAGTTCACGCCCGGCTCGGGTTACGACGACCGGACCGTGGCCGCCCCGCGGACCGTCTCGCTGAAGCTCAACCAGTCCGCCGCGCCCTTCTCCGACGTCCGGGTCCGGCGGGCCGTCGCGAAGGCGATCGACCGCACCGCCCTGGCCGAGCAGGCGCTCGCGGGGTCGGCCCTGCCGGCGTCGGAGCTCTTCGGGCCGGCCGTGGCCTGGGGCAGCCAGGACCCGCCGCCCGCGCCGGACCTGCAGGGCGCCAAGGATCTGCTGGCCCAGGCCGGGTACGGGCCGGAGCGGCCGCTGACCGTGCGGCTGCAGACCTACCCGAACCGTCCCGAGCTGCCCACGCTGGCCACCGCGGTCCAGGGCATGCTCCGCGAGGTCGGCGTCGACGCGCAGATCCGGATCGGGGAGTACGGGCCGCAGGAGCCGGAGCTGCTGGCCGGTCGCTACGACATGTTCCTGCTGTCCCGCAACTACCTGACCGACGTGCCGGACCCCGGGTCCACGCTGGTCACGGACTACTCCTGCGCCGGCTCGTACAACATCGACCGGTACTGCTCGGGCGAGTACGACGCGCTCCTCGCCCCGCTGGCCACGACCGCGGATCCCGCGCAGCGCCAGGAGGTGTTCAGGGCCGCCGCGGCGAAGCTGACCGCGGACGCCGTGGGCCTGCCGCTGGTGCACTCGCAGGAGAACGCCGTGGCGAAGGGTGTCGCCGGGTTCGCCGTCGACCCGCTGGCGAAGTCGTTGATCACGCCCGAGCTGACCCGCACCGGCTGAGTGGGCGGCACCCTCGCGCGCCGGCTCGCGACCCTGCCGGCGCTCCTGCTCGGCGCCTCGCTGCTGATCTTCCTGCTGCCGCGTCTGGCCGGTGTCGACACCGTCCGGGCGGTGCTGCGCAGCCGCGTCGCCGAGGCCGAGCCGGATCCTGTGGTGGCCGCGCGGGTGGCGGCCGAGCTGGGCCTCGACCGCTCGTGGCCCGAGCAGTACCTGCGCTGGCTCGGCCAGGCGCTCACCGGAGACCTCGGCCTCTCCTTCGCCACCCGCACCCCGATCGCCCCGCAGCTGGCCGCGGCGCTCGGCGTGTCGGCGGTGCTGGCGGCGCTCGCGCTGCTGGTCGCCGCGGTGGTCGGGATCCCGCTCGGGGTGCGGGCCGCCCGGCGCCCGGGCCGCCTGCTCGACCGGGCGGTCACGGGCTGCGCGGTGCTGGGCGTGGCCGTGCCGGAGTTCGTGCTGGCGCCGGTACTGGTGCTGCTGCTCGCGGTCGCGGTGCCGCTGTTCCCGGCGACCGGCTGGGGCACGCCCGCGCAAGCCGTGCTCCCCGTGCTGACCCTGGCCGCGTTCCCCGCCGCGCTGGCCGCCCAGCTCGCCCGGGCGGAGACGATCGACGCCCTCGCCCGCCCGCACGTCGCCGTCGCCCTCGCCAAGGGGATAGGCGGGTCGCAGCTGCTCTGGCGGCACGGGGCCCGGCTCGCGCTGACCGGGGTCACGGCGCTGTCCGGGATGTTCTTCGCCGGCCTGCTCGGCGGGGCGGTCGTGGTCGAGGTCGCGTTCGGGATCCCCGGGCTGGGCCGGCTGCTCTACGACGCCGTGATCGCCCAGGACCTGCCGATGCTGCAGGCCGGGCTGCTGGGCGTGGTGGCCGTGGCGGTGCCGGCGGGCCTCGCGGGCGAGCTGCTGCAGCTCGCGCTGGACCCGGTCGCGCGGGCGGCGGTGGAGGCGTGAGGCGCGGCCGTGTCCCGGTCGGCTCGGTCGGCCCCGCGGTGCTCGCCGCGCTGCTGGTGGCGGCCGCCCTGCTGCCGGTCGACGCGCTCACCACGAACCTCGCCGACCGGTTCGCCGGGCCCTCCCTCGCGCACCCGCTCGGTACGGACAACCTGGGCCGCGACGTCCTCGCCCGGCTGCTCGCCGGCACCCGGCTCTCGGTGTGGTTCACCCTGGTCGCGGTGCTGGCGTGTGCCGCGGTCGGCACGCTGGCGGGGCTCGCCGCGGGCTACGCGGGCGGGGCCGCGGGCCAGCTCCTGCAACGGGTGCTCGACGTCCTGGTGGCGATCCCGACCGTGGTCGTCGGCCTGGTCGTGGCGGCGGTCCGCGAGCCCGGCACGACCACGCTGCTGATCGCGGTGCTGCTCACCGGATGGACGCCGTTCGCCCGGCTCGCGTACCAGCTCACGGTGCGGGAACGGGGCCGCGAGTACGTCGAGGGCGCGGTGGCGCTGGGCGCCGGGCCCGGCCGGATCGCGCTGCGGCACATCCTCCCCAACGCGCTTCGCCCGCTGACCGCGCACGCCTGCCTGCGGTTCGCGAACGTGCTCCTCTCGCTCGCCGGCCTGTCGTTCCTCGGGCTCGGTGCCCAGCCGCCCACCCCCGAGTGGGGCGCGATGCTGGCCGAGGGACGGCAGTACCTGTTCACCGCGCCGCAGCTGGTGCTGGTGCCC
The DNA here is from genome assembly GCF_021283305.1 of Pseudonocardia kujensis. GTDB lineage: Bacteria > Actinomycetota > Actinomycetes > Mycobacteriales > Pseudonocardiaceae > Pseudonocardia > Pseudonocardia kujensis. The sequence goes on along the minus strand of NZ_JAJSOK010000014.1, from coordinate 131,115 downwards.
GCGGTGGCGGTCGTTGCCGTGTCGCTGGCCGTCACCCTGCTGGGTCGGAGGCTGGAGTCGCGGTGGTCCGGCCGATAAGGTGCTCCTGCCAGTAATTTGCGAAAGGGGCTCCGGGTGGCGGTCACGGATGCGGGCGGGCGGCGGCGCGGCGAGGTCCGGCCGGAGTGGAAGGACACGCTCGGCGCGGTCGGCCGCGTCCCGCCGGTGGTGACCGACCTGCGTGCGGGGCTCGCGGCCGAGGGCGCGGTGATCGTCCCGGGGTACGCCGCGGAGCCGGAGCGGCTGGTCGACGCGGCCGCCACCGCGCTCGGCGGCCGGCTGCGCGAGCTGCTCGGCATCCGTCCGCAGGGCGGGCCCGACGCGCCGCCGCTCGGGCTGCACTCGGACGGCGCGAACGTCGTCGTCGACGTGCACGGCCGGTCGGTCCGGCTGCGCGACCCGGACGAGGACTGGCTGCTCATGTTGTGCGGCAAGGCGGCCGACGACGGCGGCGACTCGGTCCTGATCGACGGGTACGCGCTGGTCGAGGCGCTGCGGACCGCCGCGGAGCCCGAGCTGCGCGAGGTGCACGACTTCCTCGTCGGCACCGACGTGGACTACTTCGGCACGTGGGTGAACCCGGCTCGAGGGGTGCCGGGGACCCCGCTGGTCCGGCGGCTGGTCGAGTACACCCGCGCCGGCCGCCGGGTGGTGCGGGCGAGCGACTACGCGGCCCCGGTCCCGCGCGAGCCGGAGTGGGACCGGCACCTCGCGCTGCTCGAGCGGTACGCCGACGTGCTGGCCACGGCGATGGAGGTGGCGCCGCGCTTCCGGCTCGACGCGGGCGACCTGTTCGTCCTGGACAACTACCGGTTCCTGCACGGCCGGGACGGCTACCGGGGCGAGCGCACCCTGCACGTGCTCACGGTGCGCTCCACCGAGGCGGCGTAGTCCTCACCGGCGCAGGTGTCGCCGGAGGACCTGCAGCTCTCGGCCCGCCCGGCCCCGCGTGGCCGCCAGCAGGAGGAGAGCGAGCGCCGGGGCGGCGACGGTGGCGGCGAAGCCGAGTGCGCCGTAGCCGGCGTGCAGCGGCACCCACACCAGCGGGGCGAGCGCGCCGCCGAAGAACTGGAAGGACAGCGCCAGCGACGCCGCCCCCGCCCGGTTCGTCGGCGCGCTGGTCGCGGCCACCGAGTTGATCGTGGTGCGCAGCCCGGTCACCGCGATTCCGACCGCGGCGATCCCGACCCCCAGGAGCAGCACCGAGGGACCGAGCGCGGCGACCAGCAGACCGGCCGCCAGCAGCAGGTTCATCGTGACGCCGGTGCGGCGCGGACCGAGCGCGTCGAGCCGGCGGCCGAGCAGCGGCGCAGCCAGTAGCCCCGCCACGCCGAACGCCGCGGCGAGCAGCCCGCGCTGCCAGGGGCCCAGCCCGAACTCCTCCTCGGCCCGGAGGATCGACAGCACGGTGAGGCCGACCGCGCCCAGGTAGCAGAGGAACGACAGCCCGCACGCCGTCGCCAGGTCGCGGTTCGCCAGCGCCCGGACCGACGGCGGGCCGCCCCGGGCGCCGGAGGTCATGGTCGGCGGGAACACCGCCAGGACCAGCGCCACCACCGCCGGGAACGCGAACGCCAACCGCCAGTCCACGGCCGCCGACGGCCCGCTCACCAGCGGGCTGGAGGCCTGCCCCGCCGCCTGCAGCCCCGCGAACAGGCCCAACGCCCGTCCCAGCCGCTCGCGCGGAACCAGGTCGGTGATCGCCGCGACGAGCAGCGGGGTGGTGAAGGCGTTGGTCGCGCCCTGCGCCGCCCGCGCCACGAGGAACCAGCCCATGCCCGGCGCCAGCACGCAGGCCGCGCAGGCCAGCACGAACAGCAGCAGCGAGACCTGCATCGTGCGCGTCCGGCCCCAGCGCTCGGCCAGCGTGCCCGAGACCAGCATCAACGCGGCGAAGGGGAGCATGTAGGCCGTGACGGCGCCCGCCGCGAGCTCGGGCGTGGAGCCCAGTCCCGCCGCGACCTCGTGCACCATCGGCGTGACCATCGTGCTGGCGTAGGGGCCGAGGAACCCCCCGACGTACAGCGGCCACGCCCGGACCGCCGGGCGTGGCCGCACGACCGCCGGGACGGCGTCAGACATTCACCAGGTTCTTCACGACGGAGTCGTAGGAGTTCGTGTCCTCGATCAGGCCCCAGGACACCATCCAGTCGTAGGTGCGCTGGAACTGGTCCTGCGGGTACGGCGCCGGGTCGACGTAGCGCAGCCGGCCGAGCGGGATGTCCTCCGGCGCGACCGTGCCCAGCTCCGCGGGGATCTCCGCGGTGAGGTGGTGCAGGTACGGCCGCGGGTCCTCGTTGAGCTTCGCGACCGCCTTGACGACGGCCCGGTTGATCCGCGCGTAGGTGTCCTCGTCGACCTCGGGGCTGGCGATCTCGGCGCCGACGTAGAAGGCCTCGGCCAGCACCTTGTAGCCCTGCTTCTCGGCGAGGGTGATCCACGGCTCCATCAGGGCCGCGGCCTCGACGGTGCCGTCGCGCAGCGCCTCGAAGCGGACCTGCGGACCGCCGTAGTGCGCGACCTTGATCTCCTCCCGCGGCAGGAAGCCCTCCAGGGTCTGCAGCGCGACGTAGTGCGAGCCGTGGTGGAAGTTCACCGCGACGGTCCTGCCCGCGAGGTCCTGCGGGTGGGTGGCCGGGTGGTCGCCGCGGACCATGATCGCCTGGCCGTTCACCGCGGCGCGCTTGCTGACCACACGGCCGCCGACGGCGGTGTCCTGGGTGCGGCGGATCTGGCCCCACTCGCAGGCGCGGTAGAGCGAGGCCTCGCCCGACTCGAAGTGCGACTTGGTGGAGCCGAACGAGCTCAGCAGCTCGTGGTCCTCGAGCGGGGAGATGCCGGCCCTGGCGTACTCCTTGGTCACGAACTCGACCTCGACGCCCTCCTCGTCGAAGTAGCCCTCGTCCTTCGCGACGAGCTGGGGCAGGGAGAAGACCAGGGAGAGCAGCTCCATGGTCACCTTGGGGCGGGTCATGACACGGTCCTTTCTCAGGGCGCTCAGAGCGCGGCGACGATGCGGGAGTGCAGGTCGAAGAGGTGGGGGTCCTCGGCGGACCGGGGACGCTCGCGGTCGACGCGGTACTCCGCGGCGACCTGCGCGGGCCGCCCGGCGAGGACGATCACGCGGTCCGCGAGCAGCGCGGCCTCGAGCGGGTTGTGGGTGACGAGCAGCCCGGTGCGCGGGCGCTGCATCCACAGCTCCTGCAGGAGCAGGCGCAGCTTGCGGGCGGTGAGCTCGTCGAGCGCGGAGAACGGCTCGTCGAGCAGCACGAGATCGGGTTCGACGGCGAACGCGCGGGCCACGGCGACGCGTTGGCGTTGGCCGCCGGACAGCACGGTGGGGTAGGAGCCGGCGTACTCGGCGAGCCCGACGGCGGCGAGCGTGCCGTCGGCCGCGGCGGGGTCGAGCCCGGCGGCCTCCAGGGCGAGCGCCACGTTCTGCCGGACCGGCAGCCAGTCGAGCAGCCGCGGCTGCTGGAAGACCACGCCGAGGCGCGGCCGTCCGATGTCGACGGTCCCGGCGTCCGGCTCGACCAGCCCGGCGACGACGTGCAGCAGCGTGGTCTTCCCGGTCCCGGAGGCCCCGACCACGGCCACCAGCTCGCCGGGCTCGACGGTCAGCGAGAAGTCTGCGAGGACCTGCTGCGGGGCGCCGCTGCGGGCGTCGACGAAGGTCTTGCCGATCCCGTCGAGCCGGACACGGGTGGTGGTCGGGGCGTGCGCTGCCGAGGGTTCGCTCACACGGACACCGCCTTCCGCCAACGGCCGGTCCGGCGTTCGAGGCCCTGCAGCACCCCGTACTCCAGGACCGCCATGACGATCGCGAACAGCAGCGTCCAGGCCAGCACCGCGGCGACGTTCTGCGCGGCGAAGGCGTTGTTGAGCTGGTAGCCGACGCCGCTGGACATGCCGAACACCTCGACCAGCACGATCACCTTCCAGCCCAGGGAGAGCCCGAGCCGCGCGCCGGCGAACAGCGCCGGGGCGAGGGCGGGCAGCCAGAGCCGGCGCAGCCGGGTCGCCCGGGAGAACCGGTAGACGTGCGCCATCTCCAGCAGGTCGGGATCGACGGAGCGGGTGCCCTGGTAGATCGTCAGCATCAGCGGTGGCGCCGACGACAGCGCGACGGCCGCGACCGGGTTGACCAGGTCGATCCCGAACCAGATCACGCAGAGCAGGGCCCAGACCAGGCCGGGGATGGTGAGCCCGAGGAGCACCGCGGGTTCGAAGAACCGGCGGGCGAACTCGTTGCGCCCCATCGCGATCCCCACGGCGACGGCGACCACGAAGGCCAGTGCGAAGCCGAGCCCGACCCGTAGCACCGTGATGCCGAGCTGCTCGGCGAAGGAGCCGTCGGCCACGATCTCGACCAGCTCGGTCACGATCTGCGGCACGCCGGGGACCAGCACGCTGTCGAGCAGCACCGCCATCAGCTGCCAGGCGCCGGCGAGCAGCACGAGGAACAGCAGGGCGGGAAGCGCGCGCCACCGCCGCCGGGGCCGCGCCGGCACAGCGGGCACGGCTGCGGCGCGGGCGGGGCGGAGGTCGGTCGCCGTCATGCGGGGGCTCCGAGATCGACCCACGGGGCCTGCGCGGGCTGCGCCTCGATCAGCCCGACCTGCTGCGCCACCTCGGTCTGCCTGCGGAGGTTGGCGAACACCGACTCGCCCCAGGCGACCGGGTAGACGTCCTTCATCCGGCTGGGGAGCAGGTCGATCGCGGCCTTCTCGCCGGCCGGGATGCCGTAGGCGTCGGAGAGCTCGGCGAGGACCTGCGGGCGCTGCTGGATGATCTCGTGCGCCTTGAGCCGCAACGTCGCGAGCGCGGCGGCGGTCTCCCGGTTCCCGTCGACCCAGGCGCGGGTGGCGCCCTGCCCGTTGAGGAACAGCGCGTTCGGGTCCTCGCCGGTGCCCTGCGCCCACAGCTCGCCGACGGTCGCGATCTGCCGCGCGCCCTTGCCGACGAGCCGGGTGGCGTTGGGCTCGATGGTGACGATCGCGTCGACGTCGCCGCGGTCGAAGAGGGCCAGTCCGGCCAGCACCGCACCGGGGAAGAGCTGGTAGTCGGCGTTGAGGTCACCGCCGTTGACCGCTGCCGCGAGCTGGGTGGAGCGGAAGGCGTCGCTGTTGTTGGGCGGTGTCGCGACCTTCTTCCCGCGCAGGTCGGCGGGGGTGCGGTAGGGGCTGTTCTCCGGGACCAGCCAGCGGACGTGGTTGTTCAGGCTGGTGCTGAACAGCACCACGTCGGCACCGGCCTCGGCTGCGACCACCGCACCGAGCGGCCCCATGCTCGCCACGTCGAGTGCGCCGGAGAGCAGCTTGTTCTGGACGTCGCCGGGGCCGGTGCCGGCCACGTAGGTGAGGTCGAGGGTCCCGACCAGGTTGTTCTGCTCGCTGATCGGGCGGATCACCGCGCCCGCGGTGCCCGCCTGGGTGTCCTCGACCCGGGCCGCGAGGGCCGGACCGGATCCCGACGGTCCGGGCGAGCCGCCGCACGCGGCGAGCAGGGACGTACCGGCGAGGCCGGCGGCACCGAACAGGCCGGCGCGCAGCACGGCCCGCCGGTCGAGCAGCAGGGGACGAGCGGGCATGGGGTACTCCAGGGGAGGGCGCGCGGGGGCGCGCGACAGCGGACCGGCACGCGGCGCGCGCGGTCTCGAGGGAGAGGGGACGACGGGTGGGGACGCTCAGCGCCCCGGACACGTCCCGCCGTTGATCAGGCAGAGGTCGACGTGCCGGCGCCGGGTGAGCAGCGGTGTGGTCACCCCGGTCATCGCAGGGCCCGCAGGGTCTCGTAGCCGGAGCGGCCGTCGGTCAGTCGCCAGGAGCGCATCCAGGCGTACGTCTCGGTGAACCGGCGCTCGGTGAACGGCGCGATGTGCGTGTAGCGGTAGTAGTCCGGGCGCAGGTCGGCCGGGTCGAGCCGGTCCCCGGCCTCCGCGGCGATCGTCGGCGCCCAGCGGGCCCGGTCGGCGTTGACGAGGTCCACGGCCTTGTCGACGGCCGTGCGGTACGCCTCCTGCTGCGCCGCGGTGAGGTGCGGGGCGACGACCTGGGAGCCGCGGTAGGCGTAGGTGCCGAGGACGTGCGCGCCGTGGGTCAGCGCGACGGACAGGAAGGGCTCCATCAGCATGGTCGCGCGGGACTCGCCGGCCAGCAGCAGGTCGAGCCTCGTGCCGGGCGGGCCGGTGTGCGCCAGCGTGATCCGCTCGCGGGGCACGGTGCCTTCGAGCAGGTGCAGTGCGGTGTAGTGCGAGCCGGTGTACTCGTTGATCGAGACCGTCACGTCGGCGAGGTCGTGCGGTTCGTTGAGGTCGTCGTCGAGGCTGACCAGGGCCTGCGCGACGACCGCCGCGCGCAGGTGGCCGATCCGGCCGCCGCGGGTGTCCCGCTCGAGCCGGTCGATGCCGCCCCACTCGCAGACGTTGTAGACGTCCGCCCGGGCGGCGGTGAACTGCGACTCCTTGTGGCGCGCCGCCGGGTTGCGCTCGGCGTCGGCGGAGCGGTCCGCGGCGTCGGCGAAGCGCACCCGCAGCCCGACGGCCTCGAAGAGCCCCTCCTGCACGGCCACGATCTCGGGGAGGTCGAAGACGACGTGGTTGGGCGACACGACGATCTCGCCGTCGCGGTCCGTGGTCACGTGCGTTCGCCTCCTCTCCCGATCGGGTGAGCCGAGAGTAGGCAGGCCCCGCGGTGATGGTCAACGCCCCTTTGCGGGATGCGGGACACATTCGCGCATGGTGAAATGTCCGGTCAGGAACTGGTCCTTCGGACAAATGTCCGGTCAGAAATCCCCGAACGCCATCGACACCGGGAGACCCTCCAGCGCGTCGGCCGCGGCCCGCACGACCGAGCCCAGCCCGTCGAGCCGCTCGTCGGGCAACCGGCTGGCCGGGCCCTGGATCTCGACCCCCATCCGGACGTGCTCGCTCGCCCCCACCACGGGTGCCGCGACCGCCCGCAACGCGGGGTCGTGCGGGTCGTCGAGCACCGCGTAACCGCGGAACTGGGTGGCCAGCAGGTCGATCTCCGTCGCCCACGACTCGGGACTGCCGCTGCCGGTCCGCGTCAGGACCTCCGCGGCCTGGCCGACCGGATCGGCGCCGAACGCCACGATCGCGCAGCCGATCGCGGACTCCAACAGCGGCACGCGGGCACCGGGACGGCCGGTGTAACGCAGGGCCTTCGTCGACGGCACGGACAGCAGGACCAGGACCTCGTCGCCACGGCGCATGCCGATGCTCGCCGTCTCACCCGTGCGGTCCGCGAGCTCCTTGAGCACGTCGGCGGCCTCCGGGACGCCCGAGGCGCCGAGGGCCTTACGGGCCAGCCGCAGCAGCAGCGGGCCCGGCAGGAAGCGCTCGCTGCCCTGGTCGCGACACAGCAGGTTGCCCGAGACGAGCGTGTGCGCCAGCCGGTGCACCGTGCTCACGGTCAACCCGGTGATCTTGGCGATCTCGGTGGTGGTCAGGCCGTGCGGGCTGTCGACGACCACGCCGAGCACCGAGGCCGCACGGGCCACGGACTGGATCTCGGAGCCGCGCGCGGAAGGGGCGGCGGCCGTCACGCCCGCTCCCGGGGCGGCGGGGGAACTCGCAGCACCGATCCACCGTAGCCGCGCCGGGCCGGAAAACCGGTGGTGGCGGCGCGCGCATCCGGTCCACCATCCCGGACCGATGGCCGTCCTCTCCGCCGCACAGGTCCGCGCCTTCGCCGACGACGGGTTCGTCCGGCTCGAGGAGGCCTTCCCCCGCACGCTCGCCGACGAGTGCCGCGCGCTGCTGTGGGAGCAGGTGCGGGCCGAGACCGGCGCCGCGCCCGACGACCCCGCCACCTGGACCCTGCCGGTCCACCGGATCCCCGGCCGGGGCGATCCGCCGTTCCGGCGGGCCGCGACGACGGACCGGCTGCACGGCGCGCTGGACCAGCTCGTCGGACCGGGGCGGTGGCGGCCGCGGCGCGGGCTCGGCACGTTCCCGATCCGGTTCCCGCACGCCGACGACCCGGGCGACGCCGGCTGGCACGTCGAGGCGAGCTTCGCCGGCCCGACCGGCGAGTTCCGCCTGAACGTGCGCTCCCGGAACCGGGCACTGCTGATGCTCTTCCTGTTCTCGGAGGTCGGCGAGGCGGACGCCCCCACGAAGGTGCGGATCGGGTCGCACCGGAAGGCTGCGCGGTTGCTCGCCCCGTACGGCGACGAGGGCGCGGACTTCTTCGCCTTCGCCCGCGAGGCCGTCCCGGCGACCGACGACCTGCCCGTGGCCCTCGCGACCGGCCTGCCCGGCGACGTCTACCTCGTCCACCCGTTCCTGGTGCACTCCGCGCAGGTCCACCACGGCACCCGGCCGCGGTTCATGGCCCAGCCGCCGCTCGACCCGACGGGCCTGCTGGACCTGCACGCGACCGACCCGACGCCCGTCGAGGAACCGGTCCTCGCGGCCCTGGCGGCCGGGTGAGTCTCGACCCCCTCCGCGATCCCCGCCACCGCCGCGGGGCCGATGCGCACGCCCTGGCCCGTCGCCGGTGAGACCTTCGACGGGATCGTCTGCCTCGACGCCGACGAGTATTTCGGCACGCCGACGGCTCCCTGTCGTCCCCGGGCTGGTTCCTGCGGCCGGGCGGGGAGGTCGGCGACTGCTCGTGGTCGAGGGGGTCCGGGGTCTGCTGTCAGCCGGCCAGTCGCACGGCGGCGGTCGCGGTGCGCCACCGCTCGTCGAGCCGGGTGGAGCCCGCCGTGCCTGCGCGATGGCAGTCCTCGATCGTGCCGAGGAGTCGGTAGAGCGCCTCGGCGACGAAGCCGCCCGGCAGGGTGCCGACGGCGGTGCTCGCCTCGGAGATGGCCCGCGTGACCTGCGGCGACCGTGGCGCGTGCCGCAGTGCGGCGACCGCGAAGTAGACGGCCCGGAGTGCGCGGCTCACCTCCCGGTCCGACGCCCCGCGCCGGTCGCGCTCCGCCCGGCCCTGCTGGTGGATCCGCCCGTCCATCTGCCCACACCTCCTGGGTCGCCGCTTCTCGTCAACGCCGAGTTGACGTTCGTCAACCTATCATTGACGGCCGAACCGTCAAGCTAGCATTGACGCGTGTCGGCTGACAGTGGCCTCAAGCACGTGCAGAAGGCCCTTGACGCGCTCGCCGCGGCCGGGAGTCCCCTCGAGGCCCTCGCCGCCGCGAGAGACCTGCGGTGTGCCGCGGAGGAGGTCGAACGACGCCGTGCCGCCGAGGCCCGCGAGGCCGGCGCGAGCTGGTCGAAGATCGGCGCCCTCTACGGCACCACGAAGCAGAACGTCCAGCAGCGCTTCGGCGCCGCGCGGAAGCGGGCGGCGGAGGAGCCGGCCTGATCCGCCTCACGCCGCCGCGGCGAGGGCCTTCGCGAGGCGGTCGGGGTCGGGCTGGGCGGGGGCGGGAACCCCGTCGGGGTGCGCGGCCTGCACCTCCCGGACCCGGGCGACCACGGCGGGGTCGATGTAGACCGCCTCGGGGCGGACGAGCATGCCCCGCACCGAGGCGGCGGTGCGGAAGAGCGTCGCGTCGAAGAAGGCCGCGGCGGAGAGCTCGTCGAATCCCACCCGCTCCGGCGACGGAGGCGGTGCGGCCGGTGCCGCCGGGGCCGCGGGTCGCCCGTCGAGCACCCCCCGCACGTGCAGCACCCCGCGGACCCGGGCGAGACGCGCCGCGTCCGTGCGGGCCTGGTCGAGGTAGAACGGCTCGACGCCCTCGGTGATCGCCGCGTCGTGGGCCAGGGCGCGGGCGAGCGGGTCGTGCGGGTGTTCTGAGAGGGCGTCGACGAGGTCGAGCGCGGTCCGCAGCGCCACGCCCAGCCCGCGGGCCAGCGTCGGGTTGGTGGTGCAGACCCCGTCACCGACGGCGTGCAGCCCGAGGGCGACCGGACCGGCCGCGTCGACCAGGCGGTGCAGGGTGTTGTGCAGGCCGCCCATCGGGAACACCTCGCCGATCGGTTCCAGCACGTCGAGCCAGCCCCGCAGGCCGGGCACCGTGGCGAAGACCGCGGTGAACACCTCCGGGTCGCGCAGCACGCGGAACCGGTGGTCCTCGGCCAGCGGGCACAGCCCCAGCAGGACCGTCCCGTTGTCGGCGCCCCACATCCCGGCCACGAACTCGTCGAGCGGGAGGATGGTGCGGTTGTCCGCGCGTCCGGGCAGGTCGTTCGTGGTGCGCAGGCGGTAGTGCCGGCTGTAGTAGGCGAGACCGCAGTCGGCCCTGACGACGGGGCGTGGCCGCGCGCCCACCCCCGCCAGCCAGCCGTCGACCCGGGACCGCCGCCCCGAGGCGTCGACGACGACGTCGGCGGCCAGCGCGCCGTCGTCCAGCCGGACGCCGGTGATCCGCGGGGGCGCTCCGCCCCGGGTGAGCAGCCCGCGGACGGTGGCGCCGCCGCGCACCGTGATCCCCCGCTCGGAGCGCACCCGCGCGTCGAGGACCCGGTCCAGCGTGGACCGGCGGGTGAGCAGCATCGTGTAGCGGTCGTCGTGGGGCCCGGGGGCCAGGTCGCGGAGCGTGGGCGGGAGCTGGGCCGCGAGCCGGGACTCGACGGCGCCGTCGCGGACCAGGTCGTCGTACACGTCGGGCAGGTGCTCGCGCAGCAGGAGCCGGTACCGCGCGAGCAGCACGTGCGGCTGCACGATCTGCGGTGCGGTCGGCCGGAACGCCCGGGCGGCGGCCTCCTCCACGGATCCCGCCGGCGCCGCCGGCTCGCGCTCCAGCAGCGTGACGTGGTGCCCGGCGCGCGCCGCGAGCAGGGCGGTCATCGCCCCGGCCGCGCCCGCGCCGACGATCACGACCTCCATACCGGCCCCCTGAGTCGTCCTCCTCAGTGGAGCAGCATCTTGAGCCCGATGACCAGCCCGCCGAGCGCCGCGCTGCACAGGCCCCAGCCGATCGCCGCGAACCGGGAGGCGCCGGCCCGGCGCGCGGCGGCGTGCCCGAAGCCGCCGAGCATGAGGGTGGCGAGGCCGAGCGCGACGAACACAGCGAGGGCGAGGCGGCCGGTGAGCAGCGCGAGGACCACCAGGACCACCAGCGGGCTCAGCCCCGCCTCGACGACCGGGAGCCCGCGGCGCAGCGCGGCCCGCACCCGTTCCCGGCGCCCGGCCGCGTGGACCGCGGCGGCGAGCACGTCCGCATAGCGCTCCGCGGCCCAGTAGACCACGACGGTCACCACCACGGTCAGCACGATCTCGCGGAGGTCCCCGTGCGCGCTGCCGACCGCGATGCCGGCGGCGCCGATGACGGTGCCGTAGATCGCCTGCGCGAGGTCCTCCTCGCTCCCCCAGTGGTGCTTGCTCAGCATCGTGTGGCGGACGAGTCCGCGGAGCCGGCCGGGGGGAGCGGCGGCGTCGGGTCCGGACCTCGTCGTCGCCTCGCCGTCGGCGGTGGGAGCCATCGTCCGACGATGGCCCCGCCGTGCCGGTCGGGCCGTCACCCCACACGGGTGAGAGACCCGTTCTCACCCCGCGGCCACACCGCGGGGGTGAGGCCGGACCCACCTCGGCGCGCCATCCTGCGTGCGTGAGCGGAAACGGATCCGAGGGCACGTCCTCGCCGGTCCCGGGGCTTGCCCTGTTGCGGAGCTACCGGCCGTCGTGGCTGCCCCGGGACGTGGTCGCCGGCCTGGTGCTGACCGCCCTGCTCGTGCCGCAGGGCATGGCGTACGCGGAGCTGGCCGGGCTGCCCGCGATCACCGGCCTGTACACGTCGATCCTCTGCCTGCTCGCGTACGCGGTCTTCGGCCCGTCGCGGGTCCTCGTGCTCGGCCCGGACTCCTCGCTCGGCCCGATGATCGCGGCGACGGTCCTCCCCCTCGTCGCGGCCGACGGCGACCCGCAGCGCGCCGTCGCCCTCGCCTCGGCGCTGGCGCTCATGACGGGCGCGATCATGGCGGTCGCCGGGCTCGGCCGCCTCGGGTTCGTCGCGGACCTCATCTCGAAGCCGACCATGATCGGCTACATGAACGGGCTGGCCCTGACGATCCTCGTCGGGCAGCTGCCGAAGCTGTGCGGGTTCTCGGTCGACGCCGAGGGCTTCGCCGGTGAGGTCGTCGGGTTCGTCCGGGGCGTGGTCGGCGGCGAGGTCGTCCCGGCCGCGCTCGCGGTCGGGCTCGGGGGCCTGGTCCTCATCGGGGTGCTGGCGCGGGTGTTCCCGCGGGTCCCGGCGGTGCTGATCGTGGTGGTGCTGTCGATGCTCGCCGCGGCGCTGTTCGCGCTGGACCAGCGCGGCGTCTCGCTGGTCGGTGTCCTGCCGCAGGGCTTCCCGCCGCCGACCCTGCCGCGGATCGCGGCGTCGGACGTCCTCCCGCTCCTGGCCGGCGCCGCCGGCATCGCGCTGGTGTCGCTGACCGACACGATCTCCACGGCGTCGGCGTTCGCGGCGCGGGAGGGCAGGACGATCGACGGCAACCGGGAGATGGTCGGGATCGGCGCGGCGAACCTCGCGGCCGGCTTCTTCCAGGGGTTCCCGGTCAGCACGAGCGGCTCGCGGACGGCCGTGGCCCAGCAGGTGGGGGCGCGTACGCAGGTCACCGGCGTGGTCGGCGCCGCCGCGATCACGCTGATCCTGCTCCTGGCCCCGGGCCTGCTGCGCACCCTGCCGCAGCCGACGCTCGCCGCGGTCGTGATCGCGGCGAGCGTGTCCCTCGCCGACATCGGCGGGACCGTGCGGCTCTTCCGCGTGCGCCGGACCGAGTTCGCGCTGTCGATCGCCGCCTTCGCCGGCGTCGTGCTGCTCGGGGTGCTGCCCGGGATCGCGGTGGCCGTCGCGCTCTCCGTCGGCAACGTCTTCCGGCGCGCCTGGTGGCCGTACCAGACCGTGCTCGGCCGGGTCCCCGGTCTGCCCGGCTTCCACGACGTCCGCAGCTACCCGGCGGCGGAGGTGCTGCCGGGCTGCGTCCTGCTCCGGTTCGACGCGCCGCTGTTCTTCGCCAACGCCCGGACCTTCCGCGAGCAGCTGGAGCGGCGGAGCCGGACCGCCCCGCCGCCCCGGTGGCTCGTCGTGGCGGCCGAGCCGATCACCGACGTCGACACGACGGCGGCGGACATGCTCCACGACCTGGACGTCGCGCTCAACGCCCGCGGCGTGCACCTCGTGTTCGCCGAGATGAAGGACCCGGTGCGGCGCAAGATCGACCGCTACGAGCTGACCCGGACCCTCGACCCGGCGCACTTCTTCCCGACCCTGGACGCCGCCGTCGACGCGTTCCGGCGGGAGACGGGCGCGCAGTGGGTCGCCCCGCCGGCGGGCTGACGGTCAGGTCCTCGGGCCGCGGCGTCGCCGGTGGACGACCACCCAGGTCACCCCGGCCAGGGCCAGGCCGCCGAGGAACACCCCCGCCTCCGCGACGACCAGGCCGACGAGGATGCAGAGCACGGAGAGCACGACCAGCACCGGCACGACCCAGCGCCAGCGGTGGCCGCCGGGCGGCCCGAGCCCGCGGCCGAGCCGTTTGTCCAGCTCCGGGTCCTCCGCACGGAGCTGGCGCTCGATCGCCGTGAGCAGGCGCTCCTCGTCGCCGCTCAGCACGGCGCACGCCCCGCTCCGGGCGATCCCGTCCGTTCGTCCCCCGCAGGCACCGCGCCACCTCCCCGCTCGCCGTGCGTCGGACGATGGGTGGCCCGCCGCGTCCGCGCCTCGCCCCGGCGGGGTGAAGGTCGGTCCCGGGTGGGGCGATCGGAGTAGCCGAGCGGCTCCGCCCGTCGGGGCTTTCGGCCGTTTCCGGCGGCGGGCGGCCCCTGGGACCGTGATCCGACGGCCAAGGCGTGTGGGGAAGGGGTGGTCGGGGATGGCGCACGCGACCCTGTCGGCGGCATGCGGCACGGCCCTCCCGGCCGGGCGTCGACGGCGCCGACGATGACCCGGACCGAGTACTACCACCACCCCGACCCGCCGCGGCCCACCCTGGTCGCCCCCAGCGTCTTCGCGGTGGTGCGCGACGACGCCGACCGGGTCCTGCTCGTGCGTCGCGTGGACGACGGCTTCTGGGAGCTCCCCGGCGGCCGCGTCGAGGTCGGCGAGTCGGCGGTCCGGGCGGCCGAGCGGGAGGTCGCCGAGGAGAGCGGCGTCGCGATCAAGGTGTTGCGGGTGGCCGGGATCTACACCGACCCCGGACACGTGATCGTCGACGCCACCGGTGAGGTGCGCCAGCAGTTCGCCGTGTGCGTGCACGCCCGGCCGGAGTCCGGGAACCCCCGGCCCGACGGCGAGGAGACGAGCGAGGCCGACTGGGTCCCGGTCGACCGGCTCGAGGGTCTGGCGATGCACCCTGCCATGCGTCAGCGGCTCCGCAACGCCCTCGCCGAGCCCGACCACGCGCACGTCGGCTGACGGGGCGGCCCGGGCCGGACGTGGGTGCGGTGACAGGCGTTGCGGGCCCCCTGTCGGACGGGCCCCGGTGCGGGGAAGACTGTGCGCCGTGACCGGTGACCAGGCCCCTGCGGCCGAGCAGCTGCTGCGCGTCGACCTGCGCCGCGCGGGGTCCGCGATGGTGGTGACCGTCGCCGGCGAGGTGGACATGTTCACGGCCCCGCGGCTGGAGGCGGCGGTGGGCCGGTCGCTGGCCGACGCCACGGTGAACGTGACGGTGGTCGATCTGACCCGCGTCGCCTTCCTCGACGACGCCGGACTGAGCGCGCTCGTCACCGCACACCGCGCGGCCGAGCGGCAGGACGAGCCGCTGCGGATCGTCGTCGACCACAACCGCCCGGTGGTGCGCCCCCTGCAGATCACCGGGTTGGAGCGCGTCCTCGCCCTGTACTACGACGTCGCCGAGGCGCTCCGGGAGCCGCACAGCAGCGGCGGCTGACCCGGAGGCGCGCCGGGGAGCGGCCCGGCTGGTCCTGCGGGGGCGGGGCGCGTCACACTCTCGGGTAGTGCCAGCGCATCGGGACCAGTCGGAGGACCGTGCGGGCCCGCCCTCGGGCGCGGGTCCGGCCGGTGGTGCGCCCCCGCCGTCCGCCGCCGCGCACATCTGGGAGATCCGCCTGCCGGCCGTCCTCGAGACGTTGGGGCTGGTGCGGACGGGGCTGCGCCGCCGGCTGGCGCAGCTCGACTGGCCCGACGACGCCGCGCTCGACGTCCTGCTCGCGGTCAACGAGGCGGTGAGCAACGCGGTGGAGCACGCGTTCCCGCCCGGGGCGCCGGACGGGACGGTGGAGGTCGCCGCCCGGGTGGAGCCGGTCGGCGGTCGGCGGCGCCTCCGGGTCCGGATCCGCGACACCGGCCGCTGGCTCCCGCGCCCCGGCCCCGAGGAGGACGTCAACCGTCGCCGCGGGCTGCCGATGATGTCCGTGCTGATGGCGGAGGTCCTGATCCACCGGGGCGGGCCCTCGCCGCTCGACGGCACGGTGGTCACGCTGCTCAGTCCGCCCGTCCCGGGCCCGTGAGGGCCGGTGGTGCGGGAGGGTCGCCTCGTTCGACGTCGGTAGTGCCAGGGGTGGGGGGACCGGTCGGCGGGTCGAAGACTCCGGACACGCAGCGTGATTCCATGGTCGTCACCCCGGCGCCCCAGGTCGCGTTCGCGCGCTCGGATCGGTTGTGAGCGAAGGGGAACACGGCGGTTTCGGGTCCTACACGAAGCGCAACATCCGCGCGCCTAGCCTCCGGCTGGTGAACCCGTCGACCCTCCTCGCCCGCGTCGCCGTCGACGAGCTCGCCCGCTGCGGCGTGCGCGACGTCGTGCTCTGCCCGGGCTCGCGCAACGCGCCGCTGTCCCTGGCGCTGGACACCGCCGACGCCGACGGCCGGCTCCGGCTGCACGTGCGCCTCGACGAGCGGGGGGCCGGTTTCCTGGCCCTCGGCCTGGCGCTGCGCTCGGGCCTGCCGGTCGCCGTGGTGTGCACCTCGGGCACCGCGGTGGCGAACCTGCACCCGGCCGTGCTCGAGGCCGCGCACGCCGGCGTCCCGCTGCTGCTGCTCACCGCGGACCGGCCCGCCGACCTGGTCGGTACCGGCGCGAGCCAGACCGTCGTCCAGCGCGGGATCTTCGGCGACGCGCTGCGGCTCGAGGCCGTGCTGTCCGCCGAGGGCACCCGGCCCGAGGCGTGGCGCGCGACGGTCGTCCGGGCCGTCGCGGCCGCCCGCGGCACGCTGAGCGGCGACCCGGGCCCCGTCCAGCTCGACGTGCCGCTGCGCGAGCCGCTGCTGCCCCCGCCCGGCGACGACGGCGCCTTCCCGCCGGGCCGACCCGCCGGCCGGCCCTGGTCCGAGGTCCACACCGCGCGGGTGGCCCTGCCGCCATTGCGCCTCGATCCCGCCCTGCCGACGCTCGTCGTGGCCGGGGACGGCGCCGAGGGCCGCGACGCGCCCGCCGACGTCCCGGTCGTGGCCGAGCCGTCGTCGACCTTGTGGGGGAGCGCGGTCCGCACCGGCCCCTGGCTGCTCGGGGCGGCCCTGTCCGGGGCCGCGCCCGAGCTCCTGCCCCGCCAGCTCGTCGTCCTCGGGCGGCCGACGCTCCACCGCGCGGTGCAACGCGCCCTCGCCGACGAGCGGATCCGGGTGTTCGCCGTGCCGCCCGCCGACCGGCCCTGGTGGAACGACACCCGGAGCTCCGTCGTGCAGGTCGGGTCGCTGCCGCCGAGCCCGTGGGGCGAGAAGGCCTTCGCCGCCCGGTGGCGGCAGGCCGACGCGGCGGTGCAGCGCGCGCTCGACGCGAGCCTCGACGTCGATCCCGTCGGCGGGATGCGGCTGGCCCGCGAGCTGGTCCGGGCGGTGCCGACCGGCGGGCTGTTGGTCGTCGGGCCGTCGAGCCCGATCCGCGACGTCGCGCTGGCGGCGGCCCCCCGGCCGGACCTCACCGTGCTGTCGAACCGGGGCGTCGCGGGCATCGACGGCGTGGTCTCCACGGCCGTCGGCGCCGCCCTCGCCCACGGTGCCGACGGAGGGGGCCCGGCCGTCGCCCTCCTCGGCGACGTGACCCTCCTGCACGACGCCGGCGGGCTCCTCGCCGGTCCGCGCGAACCCCGCCCGGACCTGACGATCGTGGTGGCCAACGACGACGGCGGCAGCGTGTTCACCCTGCTCGAGCAGGGTGCGCCGGAGCACGCGCGCTCCTTCGAGCGGGTCTTCGGCACCCCGCACGGCGCCGACCTGGCGGCCCTCTGCGCGGCCTTCCGCGTGGGCCACCGGCACCTCGCCGACCTCGCGCAGCTGCGCGAGGCGCTGGGCAGGCCGGGCCTCAACGTCGTCGAGGTGCCCGTGGACCGGACCGGCCGCCGCGCCGGGCACGCCGCCCTGCGCGCCCGCGTCGAGGAGGCCGCCGGGGTGGCCGGCGAGGTGGGCGTGCGCTGAACGATCGCGCCCGGTGAGTGGGGCCCGTGCAGAACGGGGCGGGAGCGCCGGCCCGCATCCTGCGAACGGCAGTCGAACGGGTGACACCCTGAAGGTAAACGGGTGACGGCGCGCAGGTAACGGATCGCTTCGGCGCGCGAACCCCTCTTGTCCGTGTCCGGGGCCACCGCCTGGTGGCCCGCGGGGCCGGATCGGCGAAGGGAGTCCTCGTGGACGACGAGGTGTTCGAGCCACCCGACGACGGCACGTGGGAACTGGACACGACCCACAACAGCAGGCCGATCAGCTGGTTCACCAGGTCGCCGTTGGTCTCCGGCTTCCCGCGCGGGTTCGCCGAGGGCCTGGCGCGGTACGGGTTGCTGCTCGGCCGCTACGACGTGGCGGTGATCGGCGGGTTCCTGTACGCCCAGCTCGTCCCCTTCGGGGCCGGCGGGACGGCGACGCCCGAGCAGATGCAGGCGCGGATCGCGACATCGGCCCGGGCGTTCGCCGAGCGGTTCTGGCGGGAGGACCTGGCCCGGTGGGACGAGGTGGTCAAGCCCGGCGCGGTCGCCGCCCACCTGGCGGTCGAGGCGGTCGACCCGGCGGCGTTGTCCGACGAGGAGCTGGCTGCGCACGTCGAGCGGTGCCGGGACCACCTCGAGGCGATGATCGAGCTGCACCACCGCTACAGCGCGCCGTCACTCATGGCGACCGGGGACTTCCTCGCCGGCGCGCTGCAGTGGACCGGCGCCACCGCTGGGGAACTGATGGGGCTGCTGCGCGGTTCCTCGGCCATCTCCACCGGCTTCGCCACGGTCGAGCTCGATGCGCTGGCGGACGTCGTCGCGGCGTCGGACACCGCGCGGGCCGTCCTCGCGTCGCACGACCGGCCGCAGGTGGTGCTCGACGCCCTCGAGGCCGACCCTGACGCGGGCGCGGCCACGCGGAGGTACCTCGACGCGGTGCGCTACCGGTCGATCGGCTACGACGTCGGTGAACCGTGCGCGGGCGAGCTGCCCGCGATGCTGGTGGGCTCGGTCCGGGCGGCCGCTGCGACCCGGAAGTCCGGGCCCGGTGACGACGGGGACGCCGCACTGACCGCGGTTCGTGCCCGGGTCCCCGCCGAGCACCTCGCCGAGTTCGACGACCGCCTGCACGAGGCACGCCTCGCCAACCGGTTGCGGGACGAGCGGGCCACGTACTCCGACGGGTGGGCCGTCGGTCTCGCCCGCCGCGCTCTGCTCGAGGCCGGACGGCGGCTCGCCGACCGGGGTGCGCTCGCCGACCCCGAACATGCGGTCGACGCGGACGCTGTCGAACTCGGGGCGCTGCTGCGGGGCGAACCGGGTCCCGCCGCGCAGGAGGTCGCGGAGCGGTTCCGACGACGGACCACACGGACCGTCGACGACGCCCCGGCGATGATCGGGCCGCCCCCGTCGCCCCCTCCGCCCGTGGAGGAGCTTCCGCAACCGGCCCGGCGCGCCGCACTCGCGGTCGGCGTCGCGATGGCCAACCTGTTCGGGGTTCCGCAGACGGCCAACTCCGCGACGGTGCTCCGGGGTCTCGCGGTCAACACGGGTGTCTACGAAGGCCCGGCCCGGCTGGTCGCCGACGGCGCCGACTTCGACCGTGTCCAGCCCGGTGACGTCCTCGTCACCCGCATGACCTCGCCGTACTTCACGGTCGTCCTGCCGCTGCTCGGGGCGATCGTCACCGACCGGGGCGGCCAGCTCAGTCACGCCGCGATCGTGGCCCGCGAGTACGGGATCCCGGGCGTCGTCGGGACCCGCGAGGCCACCCGGCTCATCCCGGACGGTGCGCGCGTCCGCGTCGACGGGACGAGCGGCGAGGTGCGGTTGCTCAGGTGAGGGCGGCATGTTCCGGTTGACGCCGCTCGCCGAGACCACGGACCAGGCCGAGTTCGGCGGCAAGGCGGTCGCGCTCGGGGCGGCCGCGCGAGCCGGGCTTCCCGTGCCGGCCGGGTTCGCGCTGTCCGTCGACGCCGTTCAGGCGGTGGTGCGCGGGGACGCCGAGGTCGTGGCGGCACTGCGTGACGCGTGCGCGGACGGCGTCCCGTGCGCGGTCCGGTCCAGTGCCGTGGGAGAGGACTCGGGCGCGGCCAGCTTCGCGGGCGCGCACGGCACCGTCCTCGGCGTGTGCCGGCCCGAGGCCGTGGTCGCCGCCGTCCGGAGCGTGTACGCCTCCGGTGACGCGGTGGGCGCCCGCGCCTACCGCGGCCGGCTCGGCCTCGGCCCCTGCCGGATGGGTGTGGTGATCCAGGAACTCGTGCCGGCGGAGACGGCCGGTGTGCTGTTCACCCGCAACCCGGTCACCGGCGCCGCGGAGCGGGTCATCGAGGCGAGCTGGGGCCTCGGTGAGGCCGTCGTGGCCGGGCTGGTCGTCCCGGACCGGTACCGACTCGACTCCCGGGGTCGGCTGCTCGAGCGCACGGCCGGGGAGAAGGACGTGGCGCTGCGCGTCGGCCCGGCAGGCACCGAGGAGCTCGTGGTCACCGGAGCGGCGGTGCACACGCTCTGCCTGGACGCCACGCAGCTCGCCGCGCTGCACGCACTCGCCGAGGCGTGCGACGCGGTCTACGGCGTCGCGGAGCACGACATCGAGTTCGCCTTCTCCGGCGGCGCCGTCTTCCTCCTGCAGCGGCGGCCGATCACCGGTGGCTGAACCCTCGGCCAGGCGGTCGCTCGGCGCGGCCCTGCTCGCCTCCTCGCTGCTGCCGCTCAACTCGACCATGATCGCGGTGGCCCTGCCCGACATGGCCCGTGAGTTCGCCCGCCCGTCCGGGACGGTCGCGCAGGCCGTCGTGGCGAGCTATCTCGTGGCCGCGATCGTCCTGCAGAGTCCGGGCGGCAAGCTCGGCGACCGCCTCGGCCACCGCAGGGTCCTCGCCCTCGGCGAGGTGCTGATGGCAGCCGGTGCCGTGCTCGGAATGGTCGCCGGAGCCCTCGGCGTGCTCGCGGTGGCCCGGGTGCTGATGGCTGCCGGGGGCGCCGCGATCGTGCCGGCGACGGTGGCGCTGCTGCGGATCGAGCTGCCCGCGGAGCGGCGCGGCCGCGCCTTCGGCCTGTTCGGGGCCATCATGTCGCTCGCGGCGGGCGTCGGCCCGGTGGTCGGCGGAGAGCTCGTGGGTGCCTTCGGCTGGCCCAGCATCTTCGCCGTCAACCTGCCCGTGCTCGGGATCGTGGCGGTGCTGGCGGCCACGGGTCGGGGGCGGGAGGCGGAACCGCAGAACGGCCTGCCGTTCGACGTGCTCGGCAGCATCCTGCTCACGGCGACACTGGCCGCGCTGGTCCTCGGGTTGGAGGCCACCGGCACGCTCACCGCCGTCCTCCTGGCCGCGTGCGCCGCGCTTCTCGGGGCCTTCGTGTGGTGGGAGCGCCGGGCCGCCGACCCGGTGGTGGCCTTCGGGCTGTTCAGGTCGCTGCCGTTCACCGCGGGCTCGTTGCTGGTCGCGCTGCAGAACCTGGTGACGTACACGCTGCTGTTCGAGCTGCCGCAGGTGCTCGGGGTCCTGCTCGCGGTCGACTCCGCGGGCATCGGCCGGCTCCTCGTCGCGATGACGGCCACGGTGACCGTCGCGTCCCTGGCCGCAGGGCGGCTCACCGATCTCGTCGGGCCGCGGCCGATGGCGGTCGGCGGGGTCGTGGTCACTCTCGCCGCTGTGGGTCTGCTGGTGACAGGGGACCTGTCGGCACTTCGACAGCTGGTGCTCCCGCTCGCGCTGCTCGGTCTCGGGGTCGGCCTGGCCACCCCCGCCGCGCAGGCCGCTTCACTGGCAGCCGTGCCCCGCGACCACAGTGGTGCCGCGGCCGGGATCGGGTCGACGATGCGCTACCTCGGCGGGATCGTCGGCGTCGCCGCACTCGGGCGCCTGGTCGACCTCGCCGACGACCGGTCCGTCGTCCTCGGTGAGCATCGGACCGTCCTCGTGCTGTTCGCCGCGGCGCTGGTCGTCAGCCTGGCCTGCGCAGCCGTTCTCCCCGGCCGGTCGGCACCGAAGCGAGCCCGAGCGCAGAACGGCTCCTGACCTGCCGGCGTGCAGAACGGGGCGGGAGCGCCGCCGCTCCCGCCCCGCCCGATCCCCCGATCGGTCCTCGTGTCCTGCAGCTCAGTGCCCGCCCGGCCCCGGTTCCGGATCGGGCGCCGCGGGCGTCTCGACGACGGGGTCCACCACGGCCTCCAGGACGCTGACCGGGGACGCCGTGGGCACCACCCGTCGCAGCCGCAGGCCGGCTCGGGCGAGCAGCCGCCGGTACTCCTCCTCGGTGCGTTCGCGGCCGTGGGTGAGGGTGGCCATGAGCAGGTCCAGGGTCCGTCCGGGGTGTGGCTCGTCCCCGGCGGGCAGCACGTTCTCGACGACCAGCAGGCGCGAGCCCGTGCTCATGGCGGCGGCGACGGTCCGCAGGATCCGGTCGCAGTCCGCGTCGGTCCAGTCGTGCAGGACGTAGGAGAGCAGGTAGGCGTCGGCCCCGCCGGGCACGCGGTCGAAGAAACTGCCGCCGCGGACCTCGGCCCGGTGGGCGAGCCCGGACCGCCGCAGGGTCCGCTCGGCCCGGGCGGCGACGTCGGGCAGGTCGTACACCACCCCGTGCAGGTGGGCGTTGGCCTCCAGCAGGGCGACGGTCAGGCCGCCGGTCCCGCCGCCGACGTCGACCACGGTCCGGGCCCAGCCGAGGTCGTACGCCGCCGCCACGGCGCCGTACTCGCCGCCGTGGATCGCGACCATCATCCGGTCGAAGGAGGCGGCCAGCGCGGCGTCGGCGCGCAGGTTCTCGAACCAGGTGCGGCCGTGCGCGACCTCGGGGCCGGTGCGACCGCTGCGCACGCGGTCGGGGAGCGCCTCGAGGCAGCCGAGGACGGTGGGGCCCTGCATCATCAGCACGAGGTCGCGCGTGGCGCTCGGGTGCCCCGGCAACAGCATCTCCCCGGTGTCGGTGAGCGCGAAGACCTCGTCGGACCCGGTGCCGCCGAGCGAGCGCAGGAGTCCCGCGCTCGCGGTCCCGCGCACGACCTGGTGCAGCGGCCCGGCCGCCACGCCCAGCACGCCGGCCAGCTCGGCGCAGCTGCGCGGGCCGTGGGCCAGCTCGTCGACCACGCCGAGCTCGACGACGGTGTAGAGCGCACGGGCCAGGAAGGCCTGGTGCACGGTCGCCAGCACCGAGCGCGGTGCGTGGGCGGGCGCGGGACGCCCGGGCGTGCCGAGGCCCGGGTCGGCAGTGGCTGTCACGGACGGACCTCCGGTGGATCGGGAACGAGCTCGGGAACGGCTCAGGAGCCGAGCGCCTCGGTGACGGCGCGGAGCTTGGCGGCGGTCTCGGCGAGCTCGAGATCGGGGTCGGAGTCGGCGACGACACCGCAGCCGGCGAAGAGCCGGGCCGTGCGGCCGGAGAGCTGGGCGCAGCGCAGGGCGATGCCGAGCTCGCCGTCGCCGTGCGCGTCGACCCAGCCGACCGGACCGGCGTAGCGGCCGCGCCGCAGCCCGACCCGGCCCTCCAGCTCGGCGATCGTCGCGGCCGCGAGGGCGGGCGGGGTGCCGCCCACCGCGGCGGTCGGGTGCACCGCGCCCGCGAGGGCCAGCACCGACGGGTCGTGGCGCGGGTCGAGACGGCCGCGGACGTCCGTGGACAGGTGGGTGACGGTCGGCAGCCGCAGCAGGTGCGGCCCGTCGAGCTCCATGCGGGTGCACGAGGGGCCGAGGGTCCGGCACAGCGACTCGACGGCGAACCGGTGCTCCTCGCGGTACTTCTCCGCGGCCAGCACCTGCTCGTCGGTGCCCTCGGTGCCCGGCCAGGTCGTACCGGCCAGCACCCGGGACTCGACGACCGCGCCGCACCGGCGGAGCAGCAGCTCCGGGGTGGCGCCGACGAGCCCGTCGACCGAGTAGGTCCAGCACCGGGGGTTGCCCTCGGCGAGCGCCCGGACCAGGAACCGGGGATCGACGGGCCGGCCGAAGCGGGCCACCACGTCCCGGGCGAGCACGACCTTCTCGAGCGGGCCGCCGGACATCCGCGCGACGGCCTCGGCGACCGCGTCGCGGTAGGCGGCGGCGGACATCGCCCCCGCCGTCCAGTGCGCGGGGCCCGGCCGGCGGACCGGCGCGGGACGGTCGTCCGGGCCGAGCCGGGCCGGGTCTGCGGGCACGTCGCCCACGAGGGCGGGGTGGCCGGCCACGGGGCCCAGCTCGGTGATCCAGCACCGGCCACCGCGCCGTCCGACGACGACACGGGGGACGACGAGCACGGAGCGCTGGCCACCTCCGGTGCGGGTCCGCCCCAGTGGCCCGTCGCCGAAGGCGAACGACGCGAAGGCGACGGGTCCGGTGCCCGGCAGGCCCACCTCGTCGTCGACCTCGATCCGGGCGGCGAGGGCCCGCCACACGGCCTCGGCGTCGACGAAGCGGCCGGGGCCGCCGGTCTCCAGGGTCGTCGTGCGACCCCAGGCCACGAGTCCCTCGCCGCCGCGGACCCAGGACAGGGCGTCGGCGGCGGCGGGCAGTAGTCCGACCAGGTCACCCGGGTCCGCGATCTCGCGGGTGGTGGCGCGCAGGCCGGCCGGGACGGTGCGGGCGCGCGGGACCGCGGACCGGTCGCGGGCGGCCAGGTCCCGCGAGCCCAGGGCCGCGTCGGTGGCGGTCAGGGCGCTCTCGGTGGTCACGAGGGACTCCTCAGATGAGCGTGGCGATCGACGGCTCCACGCCGAGCAGCGCGCGGCCGTAGATCTCGGTGCCGGTGATCGGGTTGGCCACCGCGTGCCGGCTGGCGGCGTGCATGTCGCGGACGGTGGCCTGCAAGGGGTTGGTCTCGGCGAAGGCCGAGGCGCCGTAGCAGCTGACGAGCTGGTCGACGGCCTCGCGGCACTGGGCGGCGACGTGCCCGGTCCAGCCGCGGACCCGCGCCCGGTCCGCCGTCGAGGGGCGGGTGCCGGTGCGGGCCCACCAGTCGACCTCGCGGGCGGCGTGGTGGGCCAGCGCCCACATCGCGTCGATCGTCAGCGCGGCCTTCGCGACGGCGGTCTGCACGCCGCCGGACTCGGCGGCGCGGGAGTAGGTGGTGAAGGTGAGGGGCTTGCTCCCGGCGGCGGCGAGCACGACGTCGAGCGCCGAGGCGGCCATGCCCAGGTAGACGGCCATCATGTGGACCGACAGCGTCGGCATCAGCGGCGAGCGGTGCCGCCAGGAGGCGCCGTAGGAGCCGGGGGACCGACCCTCGAGGGCCGGCGCGAGCCGCAGCACCCGGTGCTGGGGGACGAACGCGTCGGCGGTCTCGAGGGTGTCGCTGCCGGTGGCGCGCATGCCGATGGCGTTCCAGCTGGCCGTGACGGTCAGCTCGCTCATCGGGATCAGCACGCTGGCGCGGGTGGTCGCGCCTGCGGCCTTGGGGTCGTCGGCCAGCGGGACGCCGAGCAGCGCCCAGCTCGCGTGCCGGCAGCCGGAGGCGGGCATCCACCGCCCCCGGACCCGCCAGCCGCCCGGCACCCGCTCGCTGGTGGAGCTGGGGTTGAACACCGCGCACACCGAGGTGTCCGGGCCCGAGGACCAGACCTCCTGCTGGGCGCGCTGCTCCAGCATCCCGACCAGGAAGTCCGCGCAGGACAGGATCATGGTGACCCACCCGGCAGCCGGATCGGCCGCGGAGATCCGCGCGGTCGCGTCGATCACCGACGGCGTGTCGGTCTCCAGCCCGCCGAACCGGCGCGGGACCCAGGTGCGCAGCTGGCCGGCGTCGGCGAGCGCGGCGACCGTGGCGTCGGTCAGCCTGCGCCGGGACTCACCGAGCGGGCGCTGCTCGGCGAGCAGCGGGGCGACGGCCGCGGCGCCGGCGACGGGGTCGATCGGTTCGACCGGGTCGCTCGGCGTGTCGACCGGCAGGGTGGTCGTGCTCACGGTTCCTCCTCGTCGGGCGGGCCGGGCTCAGAGGAAGGCGACGACCTGGTCGAAGTCCGGTCGCGGCAGCCGCGGGTAGGGGCTCTCGCCCGCCGGGCGCCCGGCGATCAGCACCAGGGAGGCGCGCAGCCGGCCCTCGGGGAAGAACTCGGCGTCGACGCCCTCGCGGTCGAAGCCGGCCATCGGGCCGACGCCCAGGCCCGCGGCGCGCAGCCCGAGGATCAGGTAGGCGACCTGCAGGGCGGTGTTGTACTCGGCGGTCGCGGCTCGCATCGCGGGATCGGCGAAGTAGGCGTCGGCGTCGACGAAGGGGAACAGCGTCGGCATGTGCGCGGTGAAGGCGTGGTCGGCCGCGAGGAGCAGCACCAGCGGGGCCGCGGCCGTCTTGTCCCGGTTGCCCTCGGCCATGTGCGGCAGCAGCCGGGCCCGCGCGCTGCCGCTGCGCAGCGCGAACACTCGCAGCGGGGAGCAGTTCATGGACGTGGGGGCGGCGCGCACGAGGTCGTGGACGGCGCGGAGGACCTCGTCGCCGACCGGCTCGTTGGTGAACGCGGCCGCGGTCCGCGCGTCGCGGAACAGCAGGCCCTGGGCGGCCGGGTCGAGGACGAGGGCGTCGTTCAGGGTGGAGGTCATGCGGCTCTCCGGGATCGAGGGGATCGGATCGGAAGGGGCCGGGCCGCCCCGCGACGCACGCGGGGCGGCCGGTGGTGGATCAGCCCCGAGGGGTGGGGGCGATCACGCGCCGTGCGTGCCGTGCGGCATCGGGTCGGGGTCCGCGGGCAGCGGCGCGAGGCCGAGCATCATCTCGGCCATGTGCTGGTGGATCGCGGCGTAGCCGGCGGGGTCGGCGAGGATCGCCTGCGGCTCCTGGGTGAAGTCCTTCTCGTAGTGGTACATCATCCAGTGCGCGACGACGCCGTCGATCGGGGTCGTCGGGGAGAACCCGCCCACCTCCTTCTCCGGCCCCGAGTGGCCCTCGTCGGCGAACGCGGTGCCGGCGGCGACCGCCGAGAGGGCCATGACGCCACCGGCGACCACCACACCGGCCTTCCCGGCGCGACGCAGAACGCTCTGGGACATGTCTGTCTCCTTTGGACTTCGTGTGGGGAACGAACCGAGGTCCGACCGACGACCGGGATCGGGGTTCCGGACGCGGGAGCGGGGAGCCCGTGTCGTCCTCGGCTGTTGCAGAGCGAACCAGTCGAACCGTTGCGTTCGGTGGGGCTGCAGTTACGCCGGGGTTAATCGCCCTCGATTCACCCGATCGGGGCGCGCCGTTTCCGCGACGTTTCGGACTGCTCACGGGCGGACCCCGGAACGCGTGAGGAGGCTGAGAAATGTGGTGGTTCCGCACGTCGATCCGGGGCGATGCTCGGGCATACTCTGCCGCACAATGTCTTCGCAGGCCAGTGCCAGCCGGGCGAGGTGTTCACGAACCGATTTCGCGTGCCGTGAGAAGGTGTTGACGAAATGGTCACATCGGGCCGCTTGTGCGAATCATGGCGCGGGTGGTTCTAGTCGTTCCACATCCGTCGGGGCGCATTCCGGGGAGCGAAATCCGTGCAGATTCTGGTCCTCACCTCCGATCCCGACGTGCGCGCCGTCCTCCCCGGGCTCGACCTGCTGCCGCACCCGGTGCGCGCCTGCCGGCCGTCGGTCCAGGAGTTCCTGTCGGCCGGGTGGTGCGACGTGGTCCTCGTCGACGGCCGCACACAGCCCTTCGCGGCCTGCGAGCTGAGCCGGGGGCTGGTCGCGACCGCCCGCGGGATCCCGGTGATCGGGGTGATCGAGGAACTGGTCGCGTCGCAGATCGACGAGGACTGCGCCGTGGTGCAGCTCGTGCTGGCCTCGGCCGGACCCGCGGAGATCGACGCCCGGCTACGGCTGGCCGGACGGCGCCGCGTGGTCGAACCCGGACCGGCCGCGGCGGCGGTCCTGGCCGTGGGGCCCTTCGTCCTCGACGTCCACGCCTGGTCGGTGACCGTGGACGGCGCCCCGCTCGCGCTGACCCACCACGAGTTCGAGCTGCTCAAGGTTCTGCTCCTGCACGCCGGGCGGCCGCTGACCCGTGCGCAGCTGGTGAGCGAGTGCGACGGCTGGACCGACGGGACGGGCCCGCGCGCCGTCGACTGCCACATCCGCGCGATCCGCGCCAAGCTCGGTCGGCACCGCGGCCTGGTGCGCACGGTGCGCGGCCACGGTTACGTCCTGCCCCGACTGCCGCCGGGCGCGTCGGAGGCCGGGCACCCGGCGGGGACCACGTAGCCGAGCCCCCGGACGGTGCGGATGCTGCCGCGGTGCGCGCCGAGCTTCGCCCGGATCGCGCGGATGTGGCAGTCGACCGCCCGCGGGCTGGTCCCGTCGCCGTCGACCAGACCGAGCAGGCGCTCCCGGGACAACGGCCGTCCGGCATCTGCCAGCAGCGCGCCGAGCAGCTCGAACTCCCGGTGCGTGAGCGGCAGCGGCCGCTGCTGGAGCCGGATCGTGTAGGCGTGGGCGTCCAGCTCGAACGGGCCGACCCGTACCACCTCGGAGTGCTCGCGCCCGGTCCCCGGCCGCGGGCCGAACCCGCGCCGCGCCAGCCGCAACCGGGCGTCGACCTCGGCGGGCCCGGCGTCGGCGAGGACCAGCTGTGCCACGCCGTGCCCGCGCGGCAGGCCGGTGAGACCGGCCTCGTCGGCCACGAACACCACGGGCGTGCCGCGGGCCGCCGTCGCGACCAGGGCCGCGAGCTCGAGGGCGGCGTGCGGCTGGCGGCGCCCGTCGACCACCACGACGTCGCAGCGCCCGGCTGCCAGGAAGGCCGTGACGGACGGAGCCGTCGCCCGCACCCGGTGATCGAGCAGGTCGAGCGCGGGCAGCACCGACCGGCCCGCGGGTGCCGTGGTCAGGACCAGGACCTCCATACCCGTACTCCTTCCGCAGGACGGCAGGTCCGGCCGGTCGGCCGGACGGGTTGCGGGAGATCTCGTCGCGGCTGCGTGTCCGAACGGCGGCGCGCCGGTCACCGGAAGGTCAAGTCGTCCTCACACGGTTACGGGCGATCGCGAGAACTGTGGGCCGCGGGACGGTGACCAGCACACCGTCACGCGCAGCGACCGTCGGGCGGGGCCCTCACCCACATCGGTCCGGTTGCCGAGCCGGTGCCGACCGTGCCGGCCGCGCGTGGTCGGCACGGTCGTCCCGGCCGCTGACGTGCGGATCTCACGACGAGGGGAGCGGGAGGTGATGCGGACGTCACCGCACCTCGACGGACGGTCACGGGGGTGACACGGGAGATCGCGAATCAGGCGTGTGCTCGTACCGCGGCGGAAACCCGCGCGGAACGTGGAGACGGTGCAGTTCTCGTGACGGCCCGCACCGGGTCGCGCACTCTCCGGAGCCGCCCGACGCTCCCCGCGACGAAAGGACCCGCTCGCCCATGGCCTGGTTCGATGCCGGAGTGTCCGCGGTCCTGGTCGGCCTGGGCCTGCTGCACGTCGTCCGCCTGGTGACCGCCCGCCGCGACGGCCGCCCTGCCGCCGGGGAGTCGGCGCACGCCGCGATGGCGTTCGGGATGGCCGCGATGTTCTCGCCGGCCGCCGACCCTGTGCCACCGGTCGCCTGGTCCGTCCTCTTCGGCGTCAGCGCCGCCTGGTTCACCGCCGCCGCTCTACGCGACGGCCCGGCCGCCGACGACGCCGCGCACCACGTGATCTGCGGCCTCGCGATGGTCTTCATGCTCCTCCTGGGCCCGCACGGCGCCGCGGGGAGCGCCGGCGGCGGGCACGCGGGGCACCCCGCCCACGCCGGGACGGCAGGGACACCGATCTGGATCTCCGGCGTGTCGATCGTGCTGGTCGGCTACTTCGCCTGGCACGGGATGAGATGCGGCGACCGGTTCGCGGCCGCGGCCGGACGGGCGGCGGCACGGCTCCCGCTGACCGCGGGAGCCCCGGCGACGGGCTGCGCCGGCGACGGCCGGGTGCCCGCCGGCGCGCGCCTCGGCGCCCTGCGCACGGCCCGGGTGGCAGCCGTCGCGCACCTCGTCGCCGCCGCCTCGATGGGGATCATGCTGCTGGGCGGGATCTGACGGAGACACCGGGCCGAGCGGGGCACCCGCGCGCGCCCTCGACCCATCCCTCGAGACGCACGTTCGACGCCGTCGTCGCCGGCCAGACGTGGCACTGGGTCGACCCGGTCGCGGGCGCGGCGAAGGCCGGGCGGATCCTGCGCCCGGGCGGTCTGCTGGCGCTGTTCTGGAACGTCTTCCGGCCCGCACCCGAGGTCGCGGAGGCCTTCCGCCCGGTCTTCGACCGCGTGGTGCCCGGCTCGCTGGCCGGCCGCGTGTGGCGGACCGGCGGGGGCGACCCCGGGATCTTCGGCGACCGCACCGTGGACGGGATCCGGCGGGCCGGCGGGTTCGCCGAGCCCGGGCAGTGGTCCGTCGAGTGGCGGCGGTCCTCCACCCGGGACGAGTGGCTGGACGAGATGCGCACCGGTGGCGAGGCGAGCCGGATCCCAGCGGCCACGTGGGCCGAGCTGGAGGCCGGCGTCGGCGCCGCGGTCGACGCCCCTCGGCGGGCGGATCACGATGCCCTACACCACCGTCGTCGTGACCGCCGAGCGTTCCTGGGTCGGCAGCGCCTCGATCACCGACCGCCCCGGACCTGCGGGAACGATGCCCACCACGCGGAACCCGGCGCTCGCGAGAAGGTGGTGCCGATGCCCGCAACAGGCGATGCAGCGCGGTCTCGTCGGTGCCGGTGGCGGCGACCTCCGGCGTATCAACGGCAGGAGGCGCGCGGGACGAGGGTCACGACGCTCTTCTCGGCGATCTCGTGGCGGTCGGCGTCGGAGAGCGCGTCGACCCCGTCGCCGGAGCGGTCGCTGCCCTCGAAGGCCACAGACCCACGTCTGCCGCGCCGCCAGGTGATCGTCGCGACGAGCCCGCGGGCCGCCGCGGTCCAGCGACGACCGCGCCGTCCGGCCGTTGACCGCGCTCGGTCGAGCCCACGGGCCCTACCGTCGCGGCTTCTCCCGGCCCACACTGCTCGGTGGGGCAGAGGTCGGCACGAACGGGAGGAGCAGCGGCTATGGCGGTGTGTCTGGCGGAACCCGGGGTCCGGCCCCTGGTCCGGCCCCAGCGGAGTGTGCTCGCGGTGGCGCGCGGGATCGTGCAGCGCGGGTGGATGCAGCACGGCTGGTGCACCGACAGTCGTCCCTCGCGGCTCGCGCGGCTCCTCTCCGGGCCGCCACAGCCCGACGAGGTGGAGCAGGCCTGTCTGGTGGCGGCGCTGACCGTCGCCGCGCACCGCGGCGGACGGCTGGTGAACGTCGAGCGGGACGCGATGCCGTGGATCGCCCACGTCTGGCGGTGCCTGCCGGGCACGGGCGAGCGCGCCGCGCCGGCGCTGCGCGGCCCGGGCGGCGCGGCGCTGATCCGCGAGCTGACCTCGTGGAACGATGCGCCGCACCGCAGCCGGGACGAGGTCGTCGCCCTGCTGGAGCGTGCGGAGCGCCGCGTGCCCGTCGGCTGACGGTACGCGGAACCGGGGCGCGGGGTCCCCTGACCCACCCTCCCCGGAGGGGGCCGGCACGTGGTGGTGCGCGGTCGTGCGTGCGCCGATGACGTGTGCGTCGTGCTGGCTGCACGGTGATCGGGGGAGTCGAACCCCTGCGCTGCCCCTCGCGCCCCGTCATGGGCCGGACTTCACCCGCCGGCCCTCGGGCTCGTGCCCGCTCCCCGCCCGGGTACCCGCTCCCGGGCCCCGGTCCCGCCTCCCGGCGCTCAGTCCAGCAGCTCGACGTTCCCGTTCGCCTGCTGGATCCGCGCGTCGAGCTCACGCGTCTCCTTCGATCCCGTCCGCGCGCCGACGCAGCTCGGCGACCGGCAGCGTCGCGCGCCGGCGCAGCTCGGAGCGCAGCTGACGGAAGCCGGCGCCGTGCCCGGCCGCGGCGTCGGCCGAGGCGGTGAGGACCCCGTGCCGCAGCCGCAGCACGTCCCGCCGGGCCAGCGCATCCGTCATGGTGCCGTCCGGGCCGAGGTCGGTGGCCGCGTTCGTCCGGTTGATCCGCCGGATCAGCTCCTCCAGCCCGTCGAGCGCCTCGTCGGCCTCGGCGAGCAGGGCGTGCCCACCACCATGATCACCGCGCCGCCGGATTCACCCCGCGAGTACCCGGCCGAAGGATTCGAGGGCTCGCACGGCGATGGTGTCGGCGGCGTCGACCACGCCGAGGAAGGCCGCATAGCCGTGGATGAGCCCCGGCCCGGGCACGTGCTCGACCGGCACCCCCGCCGCGGCCAGGTGCTCGGCGTAGGCGGCCCCCTCGTCCCGGAGCGGGTCGAACTCCGCCGTGGCGACGACGGCAGGCGCGACTGCGGCCACGTCGGCCGCGAGCAGGTCCACCTCGGCGACGCCGGTCCCGCCACCGGGCAGGTACTGCGCGAGGAACCAGGCCATGTCGGCGTGGGTGAGGAAGTAGCCCTCGCCGTTGTCGCGCACCGACTGCGAGGTCATCGCCGGGTCGGTCGCCGGGTAGAACAGCAGCTGCCCGGCCAGCGGGAGCCCGCCGTCACGGGCCCGCAGCGCGACACCGGCGGCGAGCGAGGCACCCGCACTGTCCCCGGCGACGCCGACGGGCCGGTCGGGATGGCGGGCGAGGGTCCAGCGCAGCGCCGTGACGGCGTCGTCGAGCCCGGCGGGGAAGGGGTGCTCGGGCGCGAGCCGGTAGTCCACGGAGACCACGACCGCGCCGAGCGCGTTGGCGACCCGGCGGCACAACGGGTCGTGCGTGTCCAGGTCACCGACCACCCAGCCGCCGCCGTGCAGGTAGACCACCGCGGGCCCGCGGTCCTCGGTGGGCGTGAAGACCCGCACGGGGACGCCGTCGGCCGTCGTGTCCTCCACCCCGGCGACCGGCTCGGCCACGAACCCCGGCCCGCGCCGGGACAGTGCGAGCGTCCGGTACCGCTCCCGTGCGGCGGGGGCGTCGCCGCCGGTGAGGCCGGTGAACCCGGTGGCGGCGAGGCTGTCGAGGACGGTGCGGAACTGCGGGTCGAGCGGCACGGGCGGGCTCCGGGTGTGATCGCGGTCGCGGGACTCCCCGCCAGTGGATCACGTCGGACGGGGTCACGTCACCCGGCCGCGAGGACGGCCCGACACCGGCTCCGACCGCTGTCCGGGTCGGGGCGTACCGCACGAGCGCACCGTGCCCCTCGAGCTGCGCGGGGCGGTGAGGAAGGGACCGACGGGAACTCCGTCTCGCCCGATCCGGTTCAGACGGCCTCGAGGCGCCGGAAGCGGCTGCCGTGGAAGACGAGGGGGGCCACGGCCGCGTCGACGCGGAGACCGTGCACGCGCAGCAGGACGATGTCGTGGTCGCCCGCGGGCACCGCGGCGTGGATCGAGCAGTCGAGCCAGGCCGTGGCCCCGTGGACGAACACCCCGCCCTCGGGTGTGGCGATCCAGTCGGTCCCGGCGAACCGGTCCCCGCGCTTGCTCGCGAGCCTGGCACAGACGTCGTCGTGCCCCTCGGCGAGCACGCTGAGCCCGAGCCGGGCCCGCTCGCGCAGCACCGGCCACGTGGTGGAGGAGTGCTGCAGGCAGACCGACACCAGCGGCGGGTCCACCGAGACGGACGTGAACGAGCTCGCGGCCAGGCCGACCGGCAAGCCGTCGACCTGCGCGCACACCGCCGTCACACCGGACGCTCGACCAGCACGGGCGGCCTGCGGGCAGAGCCCTGTTCACAAGTTGAACACGAGATGACCAATGTGGCGGCCGACACTCTGCCCTCGACGGAGTGACGCTTCTTCAGAGAGGACGCCCGATGGAACTCGGCCTGTTCATGATGCCCGCTCACCCCAAGGACGCGGACGTCTACGACGCCGTGCAGTGGGACCTGCAGATGATCCGCTGGGCGGACGAGCTCGGTTTCCAGGAGGCCTGGATCGGCGAGCACTTCACCTCGCCGTGCGAGCCGATCCCGGCCCCCGATCTGATGATCGCGCAGGCCCTGCTGCAGACGAGCCGGATCAACCTTGCGCCCGGTGCGCACCTGCTGCCCTTCCACCACCCCGCCGAGCTCGCCTCGCGGGTCGCCTTCCTCGACCAGCTCGCCCAGGGCCGGTTGATGTTCGGCGTCGGGTCGGCCGGCCTGCCCGGTGACTGGAAGCTGTTCGACGTCGACGGTCTCTCCGGACAGAACCGGGACATGACCGCGGAGGCGCTGGAGATCATCCTGCGGCTCTGGACGGAGAAGGAGCCGTTCGAGCACGTCGGCAAGTACTGGACGGTGAACCGGATCGACACGATGTACCGGCACCTGCAGTACCACAGCAAGCCGTTCCAGTCCCCGCATCCGCGCATCGGGGTGGCCGGCCTGAACTCGCCGTCGCCGACCCTGGAGATGGCGGGCGAGCGCGGGTTCATCCCGATGAGCCTCAACCTCGGTCTCGACTACGTCAGGGACCACTGGCGGTCGGTCGAGGCCGGCGCCGCCCGCTCCGGGCTGACCCCGGACCGCTCGGACTGGCGGGTGGCGAAGGAGGTGTTCGTCGCCGACACCGACGAGGAGGCCTACGAGCTCGCCGTCAACGGGGAGATGGGTCGCTACCAGCGCGAGTACATGCTGGACCTGTTCAGCCAGTTCGGCTTCCTCAAGTTCTTCAAGCACGACGCGGACCTGCCGGACAGCGCGGTCACCCCGGAGTACTGCGCCGAGCACAACTGGATCATCGGCTCCCCCGAGACCGTGACCCGCAAGCTGACCGAGCTGCACACCGCCCTCGGCGGGTACGGCACGACACTGGTCCTCGGCTACGACTACAGCGAGACCCCGGAGGTCTGGCGGCGCTCGATGGAGCTGCTGGCCACGGAGGTCGCGCCGCGCGTCGCCGCTCTCTGAGCGGATCTCCGAGCCGACCTCGCCGAGCGGGCCCCGGCGACCCCGCCGGTGACCACCCCTCAAGACGGACGAAGGACTGACGACACATGGATGTTTCGCAAGACTGCGGGCTCCGCCTTCCCCCGGTGGTCGCGGTGGGGTCGCACTCGGGGCGAGGCCGTGACCACCGCGCCGCCGCCGCTGCTCTCGATGGAGGGGGTGACCCGTCGGTTCGGTGGCTTCGCGGCCGTCGAGGACGTGAGCCTCAGCGTCTCCAAGGGGGAGGTGCTGGGCCTCATCGGGGAGAACGGCGCGGGCAAGTCGACGCTGCTCAACCTGATCAGCGGGACCGACCACGCGTCGGCCGGGACGCTGACGGTGCGGGGCAGGGTAGCGGACTACACGAGCTACCACGAGGCCGCCACACACGGGGTCTTCCGGGTGTTCCAGGAGCTCGCGCTGCTGCCCAACCTGTCGGTGTGGGAGAACCTGTTCATCGGGCACGAGGAGCACTTCCAGCGCTTCGGCATCATCGACCGCAGGTCGGCGATCATCCGGGCGCGCGAGATCATGGAGCGTTTCGACCACGGCTGGATCGACGTCGAACGGCGCGTCGAGAGCTACCCGTTCGCGGTCTGCCAGATGATCGAGCTCTTCCGGGCGTTCGCCCTCTCGGAGCTCCTCGAGCAGGAGGACCCGATCATTCTGCTCGACGAGCCGACCGCCGCGCTCGACCACGACGAGGTCGAGTACCTGCGCTCCATGATCGAGACCATCCGTGACCGGAGTGCGATCATCTTCGTCTCGCACCGCCTGGCCGAGCTCCTGGAGTGGAGCGACCGGGTCGCCGTCCTCAAGGACGGCAGGCTCGTCGGGCAGGGGGACGCCGACTCCCTGTCCGAGGAGTCGCTGCACTACCTGATGGTCGGGCGCGAGCGCGATCAGGTGTTCTACCGGGAGGGTCGACAGCGCGAGCCGGGGCCGACCGAGCTGCTCCGGGTCGAGGGCCTCGGTGACGGCGAGAGCTTCGAGGGCGTCGACCTGAGAGTGCGCGAGGGGGAGATCGTCGGTATCGCCGGTGTACTGGGCTCCGGCAAGAGCGAGGTCGGCCGCGCCGTCTTCGGGGACCGTCCCGCGACCGGGACGGTCCGCACGCGGGGCGAGCTGCTGACCCGGCGCAGTCCGCGGCACAGCGCCCGGCTCCGGGTCGCCTACGTGCCGCCCGAGCGCAAGGTCGACGGCTTCTTCGACACGATGACGGTGTCGGACAACATCGCCATCGGCTCCGTCGTGGCCCGCAACCGCGGGTGGGTGTTCCCGCGTACCGCCCAGCGGGTCGCGCGGCGGATGATCGACCGCATCCGCATCAAGACCGGCGGTGACACCGCCTCGATCCTTTCCCTCAGCGGTGGCAACCAGCAGAAGGTGGTCTTCGCCCGCTGCCTGTCCACCGACGTCAAGCTCCTCATCCTCGACAACCCGACCCGCGGGGTCGACGCCGGGGCGAAGGAGGAGATCTACGACCTCATCCGGGACCTCACCGACGAGGGTGTCGGGATCCTCCTGGTCAGCGACGACCTGCTGGAGCTGATCGGCCTGTCGAACGAGATCGTCGTGATGAAGGGCGGACGGGTCACGGCCAGGGTGTCGGCACCCACCGACGCGAAACCCACGGAGCAAGAACTCATCTCGAGAATGGTGTGACAGCGATGACCAAGCCAAGCCTCGACCCGCCCGTGGCCGCCAGGCGGACGGAACCGGCCGTGTCGCCGACCCGCGGCCAGGCCGGACGAGCGCGCGTGAACTGGTACGTCGCCGCGCCGTTCGTCGTCCTGGTGCTGTTGATCGTCGGCTTCTCGATCGCCAGCCCGATCTTCTTCACACCGGACAACCTGCTGAACATCATGCAGTCGTCCGCGGTGCTCCTCGTGCTGGCCCTGGGGACCACCGTGGTGATGCTGACCGGGAGCATCGACCTGTCGATCGGGTCCGTGCTGACCCTGTCCGCCTACGTCGCCGCGATCGCCGCCCAGTCCGCCGGGACCACCGCGGCGGTGCTGCTCGCCCCGCTCGTCGGCCTGGTGTGCGGTGCCCTCAACGGCGCGTTGATCTCCTACGCCCGGCTGCCGTCCTTCCTGGTCACGCTCGGCGGGTACTTCGCCTTCGACGGCCTGGCGGGCTATCTCTCGGACGGACAGCCGATCGGGCTCGCCTACGGCGGGGTGGCGGAGGGTTTCGGCGGCTCCGTCGGCGGTGTCCCGGTCATCTCGCTCTGGGCGATCGGTCTGCTCGTCCTCGTCGTGATCGCGGCGCGGTACACCCGGTTCGGGCGCTACCTCTACGCAGTCGGCGGCAACGAGCGGACGGCGCGGCTGACCGGCATACCGGTGCGCCGCATCAAGCTCTACGTGTTCCTGCTCAGCGGTGTCCTCGCCGGCGCGGCGGCACTGCTCCAACTCGTCCGCACCGCCAGTGCCAGCCCGGGGATGGGGGAGCCCTTCCTGCTCCTCGCGATCGGTGCCGTGGTGATGGGTGGGACCTCCCTGTCGGGCGGGTCCGGCGGGCCGGTGCACTCGATCATGGGCGTGCTCGTGATCGCGATCCTTGCGAACGGGATGGTCCTGGCCAACGTCAACCCGTACGCCCAGAACGTCATCATCGGCGTCGTCGTGGTCGCGGCGGTCGCCCTGACGATGAAACGAACGCGGGACAGCATCGTCAAGTAGCGCTCTCCCGACGGGCCCACCCACTCAGCTCGTTGCACCCGCGGAGGCAACGCCGCCGCCCAGTCCACGAAGGATGCAGCCATGAACTCTCGACACGGTCCACTCAGGACGGACCTCTCGCGGCGGACGCTGCTGAGGGGTGCCGCCGCCGGGGGGCTGGCCCTCGCCGCGGGCCTGCTCACGGGGTGTGCGACCACTCGGCGATCCCTCCCCGCCGCGGCCGCCGGGGTCACCGACAACAACTGGAAGGTGATCGACCAGTTCTACACGCTGAGCAACGCCTACTTCCAGGGCTGGGCGAACGGGTCGGCCCAGGCCGCGGCGCAGCTGGCGCTGCACCGCGAGCAGCAGGTCGACAACATGAGCAACGACAAGGTCATCTCCGTCTTCCAGCAGGCCAGGGCCTCCAACACCCGGGCGATGACCTCGATCGTCGCCGACCCCGGGATCACTCCACAGGTGCTGCGGGCGAACGCCGAGGCGGGCATCCCGACGTCCGTCGCCTGGAACCTGGCCCCGTGGACGACCCCGTTCGACGTCGGCGGCACCTTCTACCAGTTCCTCGCCGGGAACAACCCGGTCGGCGCCGAGCGCCTGGCGGGCCTGCTCTTCGAGAAGATGGGCGGCACCGGAAAGCTGATCCACATCAGTGGGATCCCGGGCAACAGCGCGAGCACCACCCGGGACGTGGGGGTCGACGCGGCCCTCGCCCGCTACCCGGGGATCACCCTGGTCGCCCGCCAGCCCGGCGGCTTCGACCGTGGCACCACGACCCCGGTGATCGAGTCGCTGCTCACCGCCCACCCCGACGTCGCCGGCATCTTCTGCCAGAACGACGACAGCGCGCTCGCCGTGGTCAACGCCCTGCGCAGCCGGAACAAGTCGGTGCCCGTGGTCGGTATCGACGCCATCCCGGAGTTCCTCGAGGCGATGCAGAGCGTGCCCGAGATCGCCTTCGCGACGTGGGCACACCACGGTGCCTGGATGGGCGGCGCGCTCATGGTCCGTGCGTACGACGCGCTGTCGGGGGTGAAGCTCTCACCGGCGGAGCGCATGATGTTCACCGGCGGGTTCGTGCTGGACACGCCTGCGGCGGCGGACGGCTACAACACCCTGATGTACAAGGGCGACACGCTCCCGTACGACTTCTCCCTCATGTCGAAGGCGCTCCACCCGAACGACTGGGACCCCCAGACCACGATGAAGCCCCTCGAGTTCGAGAGCTACTTCAGCCTGGAGAAGCCGAAACCCGCCGGCTACACCGTGGATCCGGCCTACGCCGCCGCGCGGGACGGCGACGAGTTCGCCCGCGTGGAGGCCGAGTACAAGGACCACTTCCGCAAGGACCCGTTCGCGGACATCCGCAGGCAGTGTGCGGCGGGCGGGGTCGACTTCGCCTGAGTGGGCTCAGACCAGAAGGGCACGGCCGGGAGTCCCGGCCGTGCCCTTCGTCGTGTGACCCGCGTGGTGAGAGGTCAGTGGTTGTCGTACCCGGCGTCGACCTGCAGCATGGTCCCGGTGATGTACCGGGCGTCGTCGGACGCCAGGAACAGCACGGCCGCCGAGACGTCCGACGGCTCGATCCAGGCGATCGGCATCGGGTTGTTGACCTGCTGCATGATCTCGTGGGCCTGCTCCCGGGTCGGGTGTTCGACGTCGGGGAGGAACAGCCGGCGCAGGGCTTCGTTCTGGATCATCGCGGTGTCCACACTGGTGGGGTTGACCGTGTTGACCCGGATCATGTGCGGGGCCAGCTCGTTCGCCAGCGCCCGCATCAGCCCGACCACTCCGTGCTTGGCGGCGCCGTAGTGGGAGAGGCCGGGCAGGCCCTTCGTCGCCGCCGTCGACGCGGTCAGCACGATCGAGCCGCCACGACCGCCCTCGAGCAGGTGCGGCACCGTCGCCCGGCAGGTGTGGAAGACGCCGGTTAGGTTGACCGCGATCGTCTCGTTCCACTCCTCGAGGGTCAGCTCGTGGAGGTTCCCGGTGCTCAGGATGCCCGCGTTGCCGACCACGATGTCGAGCCTGCCGAGTTCGACCACCCCGCTCTCCACGGCCGCGGAGAAGGCGCCGTAGTCCGACACGTCCGCCGTCGCGGCGACGATGCGGCGGTCGTGCGCCTCGACGAGCCGCACGGTCTCGTCGAGGTCCTCCTTGCTGGCGAGGTGGTAGGGGACCGTGCTCATGTCCGAGCAGAGGTCCACGGCGATGATGTCCGCCCCCTCCTCGGCGAGCCGTACGGCGTGGCTCCGTCCTTGGCCACGGGCGGCGCCGGTGATCAGTGCGACTTTTCCATCGAGCTTGCCCACGACGGGCCTCCTTGTCCTGCGGGCATTGTCCGCGAGTCCGCGGCATCCCGATGTTTCCCGGGCATCCCGCCGTGGCGTGTGCAAAGTTCGAACACTCTCGCGCGGCCGTCCGGCCTGCGGCGAGGTGTTCAAGTCTTGGACACGTTCCGGACCCGTGGCGTTGTACGTTGCCGAAGCGGTGCCCGCGGCACCGGACAATGGGTGAAAGCGGCCCGCATTGACCGGACATCGAGGTCCCGATCAGGAGCACATATGCCTGCCGATAACGCCGAGGAAATCCCGGTCGGCGCGGACGGCCGCGTCGGCCCCGTCCGTCCCGTGGTGGCCGAATCGTGGAAGCGCTCAGAACTGTGCGGTCTCCGGCCCTCCCGAGTCGAGCAGCGCTTCTGCGACGTCGACACGGACTCGAAGTTCCTCCGCCAGGTGCGCC
The DNA here is from genome assembly GCF_021283305.1 of Pseudonocardia kujensis. Lineage (GTDB taxonomy): Bacteria > Actinomycetota > Actinomycetes > Mycobacteriales > Pseudonocardiaceae > Pseudonocardia > Pseudonocardia kujensis. Next base: position 91,566 of record NZ_JAJSOK010000014.1, on the reverse strand, counting down.
CGGCGCTGGAGAACCTGTCGAAGCGGCTCGGCGGCACCGACACCAGCGTGGTCATCGCGGACCCGCGCGGCCGGATCGTGTGGCAGTGGGCGGAGAACCCCGGACACCAGCGGATGCTCGAGCGCCATCTCGTGGTGGTCGGGTCCGACCACAGCGAGGAGCAGCTCGGCACGAACGGCGTCGGGACCGCGCTCGAGATCAACAAGCCTGTGGCGATCGTGGGGGAGGAGCATTTCGCCCACGCGATGCGGCACTTCGCCTGTCACGCCGCGACGGTCCGCCACCCTCTGACCCGCCGGGTCGTGGGGGTCGCCAACATCACCAGCGCCGCCCACAACTCCTCGCCGCTGCTGAGCTCGATCCTGCTCGGCGTGCTCGACGACATGGAGCGGCTACTGTTGGAGAGCGCTTCCCCCGCCGAGCACGAGCTGCTGACCCGCTTCCTGCTCGCCCGTCGACGGGCCCAGCGCCCGGTGGTCACGGTCGGCGAGGACTTCTTCGTCGCCAACCAGTCCGCGATGCGGCTCGGGATCAGCCAGGGACGGCTCTGGCAGGAGGTCCAGGCCAGCGGTACCGCGGACTCCGTCGAGTTCCCCGTTCCAGGTCAGGAGCACGTGCTCGCGAGCGCTCAGATCGTGCGGGAGGGCACGACGATCGTCGGTGCGGTCGTCACGCTGCGAGACGAAGAGGAGCCCGTCGCCGCCGTCGCGAGCCGCAGACACGGGGCGCCCGCCACGCCCGGACCGGATCTCCTCAGTGAGGCGACCAGGCTGGCCACCGAGCGGCGCAGGCTGCTGGTGACCGGGGAGCCCGGCGTCGGCAAGCGCTCGCTGTTGCTCGACGTCGCCCGCGCCGCGGGCGAGGAGGTGACCACGCTCGACGCCGCCCTCGCCCCGGTCGACGGGTCCGCGCTCTGGCTGAAGCGGGTGCGCAGGCTGCTCGACGCCGGGTCCGGGGCGGTCGTGATCCAGCACCTCGACGGGTTGCCGCAGGACGTGCTGACCTCGTTCACGGCGGTGCTCGACGAGGAACGGGCAATGACCCCGATGGTGCTGGCGACCGCCTCCGCCGCCTTGCCGCCCTCCGTGGTGAGCTCTTTCGGCACCCCCGGCGTGGAACTCACCCCGCTGCGCGAACGGCCCGCGGACATCCCCGCGCTGGTCGCCCGGATGTGCGCGGTGCACGCCCCCGACCGCACCGTGCGGGTCTCCACGGCCGCGCTGGAGGTGCTCCAGGAGTACGACTGGCCGGGCAACGTACGGCAGCTCGACGAGGTCGTCCGAGAGGTGGTGGAGTCCACGCCGACGGCCGTGGTCGGTGCGGCGGACCTTCCCCTGCGGATGCGGCACGGCAACGGCAGGCAGCTGTCGCCGCTCGAGGCCGCCGAGGCCGCCGTGATCGCGCGGGTCCTCGACGAGAGCGACTGGAACAAGAAGCTGGCCGCCCAACGACTTCAGATCGCGCGCGGCTCGCTGTACCAGAAGATGAGGCGCTACCGGATCGTCGGTCCTTGAGGACGGTTTCGTCACCCGGGCACGGTGCCTGCGCCGTGCCCGGCCGGCTCCTGCCCGCACGACGGCGTGGGGCCGAGTTCAGTTCTTGTACACCCGACATCGCGCCGGGCACGCACACTCGGACCACGGGCGCGAGCCCAGGTCGTGTGAGCCAGCGGAGGTTGCAGATGGGCAGGATCGTCCAGGAGTTCGCGGACGTCCCCTACGAGGAGCTCGAACCCGGCGCCGTCTACACGACGACCCACCGCCTCGACCGCGCGCTGGTCGCCGAGTACGACCGGCTCGTCGGTGCGGCCCACGACGGCACGGTGCCGCCGTGGGTCTACTGCACCTTCTTCCCCATGTACCGGGCGATGGACGGTCGGATGGAGCAGGGATCCGTGCACATCCGCCAGCACGGCGTGGTGCACCGCTCCGTGCAGATCGGGACGACCCTCACGGTGCAGGTCCGGGTGACGGAGAAGTACGAGAAGAAGGAGCGCAGGCACGTGTCCCTCGAGATCGTGTTCGCCGACGGCGACGGACCGGTCTGTACGTCGACCGGCACCTTCCTCTGGGGGTTCGCGGCGTCGTGACCACCTCGACCACCGTCCTCGCCACGGTCACCCGCATCTTCACCCAGGACGACATCGACGCCTTCGGGCAGGTCAGCGGGGGCACGGGCCACATCCACACCGATCCGGACTACGCCGCGGCCACGCCGTTCGGGCGCACCCTCGTGCAGGGCCTCTACCTGCTGGCCGTGGTGATGCGGGCGGTGGACGAAGCCGTCCCCGGCGCCAGCGAGGTGTCCTGTCGGTTCGTGGCGCCCGTCGGCGTCGGCGACGAGTTCCGTGTCGTGGTCCGCGAGCAGCCGGAGGCGCCCGGCGAACTGACCGTCGAGGCCACCGTCGACGGGCGCCCCGTGGTGGTGGGCACCGCCGTCGATCCCCGACACGCGGCCACCGACACCGAGACCCGTGGGGGTACGGAATGACCGCCGGCACCCGGACGAGCCTGGCCGCGGTCTTCGAGCCCCGCTCGATCGTCGTGGTGGGCGCCTCGGACGACTCGCGCAAGATCGGCGGCAAGCTGCTGGCCCACCTCGTCCGCTACGGCTTCGGCGGCGACCTGTACCTGGTGAACCCGACCCGCTCCACGGTGCAGGGCCTGCCCGCCCACCCGTCGGTCGCCGAACTCCCGGCCGGCGTCGAGATCGATCTCGCGCTGGTGGCCACGCCGGCCGCGGGCGTGCCCGAGACCGTCGCCGCGCTCGCCGACCGGGGCACCCGGGCCGCGGTCGTCGTCAGCTCGGGGTTCGGCGAGACCGGGCCCGAGGGCCGTGAGCTGGAACGGAGGACGGTCGCGGCCGTCGGTGACAGCGGCATGCGCCTGCTGGGGCCGAACTGCCAGGGCGTGGCGAACGTCGGCGCCGGCGTCGTCGCCTCGTTCTCCTCCGCTTTCGGGACGGCCGCCCCCGTGCCCGACGGCTCCGCCGCCGTGATCAGCCAGAGCGGGGCGATGGCGGCGGTGCTCACCCAGCTCGCCCTGCCCTACGTCGACGGCGTGCGGTACTGGGCGGCGACCGGCAACGAGTGCGACCTGACCGTCGCCGACCTGCTGGGCCACGTCGTCGAGGACCCCGCGGTCCGCACCGTCCAGATCTACCTGGAGAGCCTCGGGGACGCCCCGCGGCTCGCCGAGGCCGCGCGGGTGGCCACCGAGCGCGGCGTCACCGTCCTCGTACTGAAGTCGGGTGCCACCGCGGCGGGCGGGCAGGCGGCGGGCTCGCACACCGGGGCCCTGGCCCAGGAGGACGCCGTGGTCGACGCGTTCCTGCGCCGGCACGGGTTCGTCCGGGCGCGCGACCCCCGCGAGATGAGCGAGCTCGTCCGGATCTTCACCCCGGCCCGACGGCCACGCGGCAGGCGGGTCGCGATGGTCACCAACTCCGGTGGTCTCGGCGTGCTGCTCACCGACGAGCTCGTCCGGGCGGGCCTGGAGATCGCCCGGTTCGGTGCCCCGACCCTCGAGCGGCTCGCCGGGGCGCTGCCCGCCTTCGCGGCACTGCAGAACCCCATCGACGTGACGGCCCAGCTGCTGAGCCACCCGGAGCTGATCCGCGAGGCGCTCGCGGCCGTCGAGGCCGACCCGGACGTCGACATCGTGCTCCTCGGCGTCGGGATCCTGGGGGAGTACTACGACCTCGACCGCATCCTGGAGGACGTCGCTGCGCTGAACGAACGGACCGACAAGCTGGTCGTGGTGTCCTTCGTCGCGGGCATGCCGGGGATGGTGGAGCGGTTCGCCGCCGCCGGCGTCCCGGCCTTCGACGACACGACAGCCTGCGTTCGCGCGATCGGCAGGCTGGTGGACCACACGCTCGACCCGCCCGCCGAGCCGGCGGCGGCCCCGGCGTCCCCTGGGCCGGTCGACGCGCCGCCTGCGGGGCCGTTGTCGGAGCACGCCGGCAAGGACCTGGTGCGGTCCTGGGGCCTGCCCGTGGTCGAGGGCAGGCTGGTCACCACCCCGGACGAGGCGGTCGTCGCCGCCCGTGAGCTGGGGTATCCCGTCGTCGCGAAGATCTCGGCGCCCACCGTGGCGCACAAGACCGAGCTCGGCCTGGTCGAGATCGGTCTCACGGACGACGCGGCCGTTCGCGCCGCCGCCGCGCGGGTGGCGGAGCGGGCGCGGGCAGCGGTCGAGGGGCCGATCGACGGCATCCTCGTGGAGCCCATGGTGGCGGACGGGCTGGAGATGGTGGTCGGCGTCCTCCACGACCCGGCGGTCGGCCCCGTGGTCATGGTCGGGACCGGCGGCACCCAGGCCGAGTTGCTCGAGGACGTCGCACTGCTCGTGCCGCCGCTCTCCGCCGAGGCGGTCCGCAGGGCCCTCGCCTCGCTGACGCTGTCTTCGCTGCTGGAGGGCTACCGGGGCGCCCCGCCCCGGGACGTCGACGCCCTCGTCCGGCTGGTGCTCGACCTCGCCGCCGCCCCGCTCGTCGCGAGCGGCCGGGTGGCGGAGCTCGACCTCAACCCGGTGCTGGTCCTCCCGGCCGGTCACGGCGTGTCCATCGTGGACGTCGCGTTGACCGTCCGGGAGTCCTGACGGCCCGGATCCCCGAACCCAGAACGGAAGGAACCACGATGGCGGACATCGTCCCGATCGGCAGCCTGCCCGCACCCGGCGACGTCCCGGCCCGCATGCACGCGCAGGTGGTGCGCACCGAGCGGCTCGGAGAGCCGCGTGACGCCTTCCGGTCCGAGGAGATCGAGGTGCCGCGACCGGGTCCGGGCGAGGTCCTGGTCGCCGTGATGGCAGCGGGGGTGAACTTCAACAACGTGTGGGCCGCTCGCGGGATCCCGATCAACGTGATCGCCGACCGGCAGCGGCAGGGCGAGCCCCACGACTTCCACATCGGGGGATCGGACGCCTCGGGGATCGTGTGGGCCCTGGGTGAGGGCGTCGACACCACCGCGGTCGGTGAGCACGTCGTCGTCCACCCCGGGTACTGGGACCCGGCCGACCCCGAGGCCGCGCTCGGTCGCGACCCGATGCTCGGCACGACCGCGCGCATCTGGGGTTACAACACCAACTTCGGGTCCTTCGCCCAGTTCTGCCTGGTGCAGGCCCACCAGATCCTGCCCAAGGCCGACATCCTGACGTGGGCGGAGGCCGCGGCGCCGACCCTGGTGGGCACGACGGCCTACCGGATGCTGCACGGTTGGGCGGGCCACACCGTCGAGCGCGACGACGTGGTGCTGGTCTGGGGCGGGTCCGGTGGTGTCGGCAGCCAGGCGATCCAGCTCGCCCGGGAGGCCGGGGCGTTGCCGGTCGCCGTCGTCTCCGGTGCCGAGAAGGGTGCCTACTGCGAGAAGCTCGGGGCCGTCGGTTGGATCGACCGTCGGAGGTTCGACCACTGGGGCCAGCCGCCGCACTGGACGGACGTGGAGGGCCAGAAGCGGTGGACCGCGGGCGCGCGGGCGTTCGGTAAGGCCATCTGGGATGCGGTGGGGTCGCGGCGCAATCCGCGGATCGTGATCGAGCACCCGGGTGAGGACACGATCCCGACCTCCGGATTCGTCTGCGACAGCGGCGGGATGGTCGTGATCTGTGCGGGCACGACCGGATACTCCGCGGCTGTGGACCTGCGTCACCACTGGGTGAAGCAGAAGCGGCTGCAGGGGTCGCACGGCACGAACGACGCGCAGGCCATCGCCTACAACCAGCTCGTCCGGGCCGGTCGGATCGATCCGTGCGTAGGTGAGGTGCGCGCGTTCGACCAGGTCGGCGCGGCTCACCAGGACATGCACGAGGGCAGGCTCGCCCACGGCAACACCGTCGTCCTGGTGGGCGCCACGTCCGCCGACGAGGGCGCCACCCGCTGAACCCGACCGCCGACCCCAAGGAGGTGGCGATGTCCGAGACGACCTATCCCGAGCCCGCGCTGTTCCTCGAGGGCAGCTGGGTGGCGGGCGAAGAACAGGGACCCGAGGTGGTGGACCCGGCGTCCGGGACGGTGCTCGCCCGCACCCCGGGAGCCAGCGGCCGGCAGGTCGACGCCGCGATCACGGCTGCCGCCCGGGCCTTCCCGACATGGGCCGCCCTACCGGGCAAGGAACGCGGTGATGTGCTGCGGACCGCCGCGGACCACCTCGCCGGGACCGTGGACGCCGACGCGGCGGTGATGACCCTCGAGCAGGGCAAGACGCTCACCGAGTCCCGCGCCGAGATGCTCTCGATCGTCGAGCTCTTCCGGTGGTTCGCGGACCAGGCCGACGGCCCGACGGCCCGGGTCGAACCGGGGTCGGTCCCCGGCGGCAGGGTCACCGTGCACCATCCGGCAATCGGCCCGGCGGCGATCCTCACGCCGTGGAACTTCCCCGCGTCGCTCGCGGCGCGCAAGCTCGCCGCAGCCTTCGCGGTCGGCTGCACCGCCGTGGTCAAGCCCGCCCCGGAGACCCCCGGATCGTTCCTCGCGGTGGCCCGGGCGCTGGCCGCCGCCGGCCTGCCCGACGGCGTGCTCAACGTCGTCAACGGCGATCCCGTCCGGATCAGCGGCGAACTCGTCGACGATCCCCGGATCAGGGTGGTCAGCTTCACCGGCTCGACCCCCGTCGGGCGGCAGATCGGCCGTCGCGCGGCCGAGTCCCTGACCAGGGTGACACTGGAGCTCGGCGGGCACGCGCCCGTGCTCGTCACCTCCGACGTCGACGTCGCGGCCGCCGCGCGCACGCTGGCGGCGACCAAGTACCGCAACGCCGGGCAGGTCTGCATCGCCCCGACCCGGTTCCTCGTCGAGCAGCCCGCCTACGAGGAGTTCGTGGAGCACTTCGTCGAGCACGCCCGCGGTCTGCGCGTCGGGCCCGGGCTGGAGCCCGGTGTCGACATGGGCCCGCTGGCGGTCGAGCGCCGTCGCCGCGGCGTCCTGGACCTCCTCGACCGCACGGTGGCCGACGGGGGAGAGCTCCGCTGCGGCGGGTCGGCCCTCGACGGACCCGGCTGGTTCATGGCGCCCACGGTCGTCACCAACGTGCCGGCCACGGCGGCGGCGATGAACGAGGAGCCGTTCGGGCCGCTGGCGATCATCAACCCCTACCGGACGGACGACGAGGCGGTCGCCGAGGCCAACCGGCTCCCCTTCGGGCTTGCGGCGTACGTGTTCAGCGGATCGGAGCAGCGCGCGGCCGCGCTCGCCGACCGTGTCGAGGCCGGGACGGTAGGCGTCAACACCGGGGTGATCGTGCATCGCGACTCCCCGCTCAGCGGCATCAAGGACAGCGGCTACGGCAGCGACGGCGGGCTCGAGGGCATGCACGAGTTCCGCGCGGTCAAGTCGATCAGCAGCCTGCCGACGACGACATCCTCCCAGGAAGGAACAGGACATGACCGATCTGACGGGTAAGGTCGCCCTCGTCACCGGCGGCGGCCGTGGGCAGGGCCGCTCCCACGCGGTGAACCTGGCGCGGTGCGGGGCGTCGGTCGCGGTCTGCGACATCGACGTCCAGTACGACACCATCCCCTACGACATGACCGCGGACCGGGACCTCGACGTCACCGCGGCTCTCGTGAAGGAGGCCGGCGGGGAGTGCCTCACGGTCACCGCGGACGTCCGTGACCCGCGTCAGGTGGAGGCGTTCGTCCAGGCGGCGGCCGACCGCTTCGGCCGGATCGACATCCTCAGCGCGAACGCCGGGGTCTGGGCGCCCGCCCAGGTCAAGGACACCTCGGACGAGCTGTGGCGGGACACGATCGACACCAACCTCGGCGGCGTCTTCCACTCGATCCGGGCGGTGGCGCCACACATGATCGCCCAGCGGAGCGGGCGGATCGTGGCGACGTCGTCGCAGTGCGGCCGGCGCGGGGTGCAGAACCTCGGTGCCTACACCGCGACCAAGTGGGGCGTGATCGGGCTCGTCAAGACCGCCGCGATCGAGCTCGGCGAGTTCGGGATCACGGTCAACGCGCTGTGCCCGTCCTACGTCGACACGAACATGATCAACTTCGACCTCTACCACCGACTCTTCCGGCCGGATCTCGACGAGCCGAACCGCGAGACGTCGGACGACGTGCTGAAGACCCAGCACACCCTCCCGGTGGGGTCCTTTCCCGCCCAGCACGTGTCGGACGCCCTGCTGTACCTCGTCTCGGACGGTGCGGCGATGGTGAGTGGCACCGCGCTCGACGTGACGGCCGGGATGAGCACCCTCTGGAGCGCGTGAGCGGCGGTCGTGGGGGGTGGACGGAGCGCGCGGCGCCCCCCACCCCCGGCTCGAACAGCCGCCAGGTGGGCTGGTTGTCCACCATCGCCGTGCGCACTGCCGTGGGGTGCACCGTGCCACTGCTCCCGGGAAAGCTCCCGGCCCCTGGCGTGCGCGGGAAGGGGGCGGGAACGTTCGGATTTCTGACGGCCGCAGCGTCAGAAACTTGAATGGTCGGCGCCGCGCGGCTGACCCAAGCTGATCGCACGCCCCGCGCCGCCCCCGGAGAGCGCGGGCCTCGACGAGGAGGAGACACATGTCCCGGATGAAGTTCGGCACCTTCATGGCGCCCTTCCACTGCCCGGCCGGTCAGGACCCGGTCTCGGCCTACCAGCGTGACCTGGAGGTCCTGCAGCACATGGACCGCCTCGGCTTCGACGAGGCGTGGATCGGCGAGCACCACTCCTGCGGCAACGAGCTGATCCCGGACCCGTTCATGTTCATCACCTGGGCCGGCCCGCAGACCCGCAACATCAAGCTCGGCACCGGTGTCGTCTCGCTGCCCTACCACAATCCGCTGTGGACGGCCGATCGCGCGCTGTTCGCCGACAACCTGTTGCGCGGTCGGTTCATGCTCGGCCTCGGCCCGGGTGCCCTGCCCACCGACGCCACCATGATCGGGATCTCGATGGAGGAGCAGCGCGGCGCGTTCGAGGAGGACGTCGACGTGCTGATGGCACTGCTGCGGGGTGAGACGGTCACGGCGAAGACCCCGCGCTACACCTTGCAGGACGCTCGCACACAGTACGGCGCCTACAGCGACTTCGACATCGTGTGTGCGGCGATCGCCTCGCCGACCGGGCCTCGTGCCGCGTCGAAGAACGGCGTCGGGCTGCTCTCGGTCGGGGCGACCGCCAAGGGCGGGTTCGACTCGCTGGCGCTGCACTGGGACGTCATGCAGGAGCGCGGCGCCGAGTTCGGCAACCCCCCACGGCGCGACCAGTGGCGCCTCGTCGGCCCGATGCACCTCGCCGAGACCAAGGAGCAAGCGATCGAGGACGTCCGCCACGGCCTCGACGACTGGGCCGACTACACCCAGCACGTCCTCGCCGCCCCGCATTTCCGTGCCGCCGGCGCGACGTTCGAGGAGCGGGTGGCCTGGGTGAACGAGACCGGGCTGGGTGTCATCGGGACCGTCGACGACGCGATCGCGCAGATCGAGCGCCTCGCCACGCAGTCCGGTGGCTTCGGCTCCTACCTGCTGCTCCACCACGAATGGGCCCGGCCGGAGGCGACGCTGAAGAGCTATGAGCTCTTCGCCCGCCACGTCAAGCCGCGCTTCCAGGGCACCACCGAGCGACTCGAGAGGTCCGTGGCCTACGCGCGGTCCCGGTGGGAGGAGCTCGACCAGCGGCAGGCCGACGCCATCCAGGCTGCCACCGACCGCCACGCCGCCCAGAAGACCGCCGCCCGGTAGATCGCCGCCGAGACGACGCGGCGCTGACCCGTGATCGTCCGATAATCGAACATCCCCTGCTGCCCCGGCCGACTAGGGTCGAGCCAACGTCGACCAACGTCGGTCCGGGAGCGGGATGAAGACACGCACCGCATGGGAGCGGTTCCAGTTCGAGGGCGAGCGCGGCGACGGCGCCCTCCAGGTTCGGTCCGAGATCCTCACCTCCTGGCGTCGCTCCCGGCTCAGCGGCGTCGACCCGTCCCGGCTGAGCCTGCCCCACTCCGACATCGACCCCGACACCCGGTTCGCCCGTGCCGCCCGCCCGGTCCTCGAGGCGGCCACCGACGAGATGGCCGACAGCGGCCTCTGCCTGGCCATCACCGACCGCAACGGACGGGTGCTCTGGAGCTGGGCGCCGAACGCCACCCTGCGGCGCGGCCTCGACGACCTCGAACTCCACCGAGGCTTCTGCTTCGACGAGGAGATCGCCGGCACGAACGGCCTCGGGACCGCGCTGGAGACCGGACGGCCGGTCACGATCAGCGGCGAGGAGCACTTCAAGGAGCCGTTCCACTCCTTCAGCTGCGTCGCAGCACCCGTCTACCACCCGGTGACCGCCCGCGCGGTCGGCGCCGTCAACATCACCTGCCAGGTCGGCGACACCCACCCCGTGCTCACCACCACCGTGGTCACCCTCGTCCGCGAAGTCCGCGAAGCGCTCCTCGCCGCCTCGGGCGAACGCGAACGCCGGCTCCTCGACGCCTTCCTCGCCACGAACGCCCGCCGTGGCACGGCGGTCGCGACCCTCAGCGCCGACGTGCTCATCACGAACGACGCCGCTGCGGAACTGCGCCTCGACCACCGGCAGATCTGGGCCCGCGTTCTCGAGGCCGCACCGGACGACGAGATGATCGAGGTTCCCGGCCTGGACGGCCGAACCGCCAAGCTGCGCCTGCTCGTCGAACAGCGGAAGACGACGGGAGCGATCCTCCTGCTCGACCCGGTCCCCCAGCCTCCCCCGACCACCGGCGGCGCGGGCCCGCTCACGATTCCCACGGCCTCCGAGCACCTGACCAAGGCCCTCGACCGCAGCGTGGACATCAACGGCGCCGCCATGCTCCGCGGGGAAGCGGGCACGGGCAAGAGAACCGCTGCCCGCCGAGCCTTCGAACGCGGCGGCCGCGAAGCACCCGTCGTCCTCGACCCCGCCGAGATCACCGTCACCAGCTTCGGCGCATGGTGCACCGAACTGGCTGCAGCGCGCTCCTCCACGGCACCTGTCCTGCTCACACGCATCAACGCGCTCTCCGTCGAACAGGCCCTCACCGTCGCCGCGCTCCTCGCCCGTACCGAATCCTCCGCTCCGCTGGTCGCCACCTGGGACGCCGGTTCGACCGAGGCGGTGCCGGCGCACCTGTCCACGTTGATGGATTCCCTCGGCGGCGCCGTCATCGAGGTGCTGCCGCTGCGGCGCCGGCTCAACGAGCTGAGAAGCCTGATCCGTGTGCTCGTCGACGCAGCACGACATCCCGTCCCGCAGGCAGTGCAACTGCTCGAGGAACATCACTGGCCCGGCAACGTCGCCGAGCTCGCGAACGTCCTCCACAGCGCATCCATCGCAGCCGGCCCGGGGCCGATCCGCCCGGACCACCTGCCCACCTATCTGCGGACGGGGCGGACGTTGACCCCGTTGGAGCAGGCTGAGGCCGCCGTCATCGCCGAGGTGCTGGCCTCGACCCGGGGCAACAAGACCGAGGCGGCGAAGCAACTCGGCATCGCGCGGCCGACGTTGTACGCGAAGATCCGCGCCTACCGACTCTGACCGCACCAGCCGCTCGTACGGCTCACCCGAGCGCTCCGTCGACCCGACGCCGACGGCCGAGCTGCCGGTCGTGCCCGCCGAAGGGGTCTCACCGCGAGGCGGGCAACGCGGGGTTCATCCTCCGGCACGACGTCCTCGCCCCGCCGCTCGTGATCACCCGCTACGTGGCCTGCCGACGCACCGGGGGCCCTCCGGCTCTATCCGGGGCCGGCGCCTCCCGGGACCGTCGCCCGGTCCGACGAGGCACCGGGAGGGGTCATGGGCCAGATGTACCTGCAGAAGTTCGTCTACCGGGACGGCGCGGCCAAGGCCGACGTCGACGCCGCCTGGGCCGAGGCTTTCCGGGCGATGGCCAGGACCGGCAACTACGGCAACGTGGAGAAGGGTGTCGCGCACCAGAAGAGCCTCGGCTCGGCATGGGGCGGCTACGTCCTCATCGAGGTCGACGACCCGGACTCCTTCGCCGCTTACCAGGTCTTCCACATGCAGAACTACGGCCACATCGCCCACATCACCTGGGAGCCGGTCTACGACACGGACCGGGTGTTCGCCGAGGCCGTTGCCGCCGCGCTGTGAGTGGGCGGCCTCGGGGAACCAGACAAACCCGGCGCTAGGATCTCGGCCGTGCGCGCGCTCCCCGGGTCCCGCCGGTTCCTGACCGGCCTCGCCGCGGCCGTCCTCACCGTCGGCCTCGCCGGCTGCGGGGGCGGGTCGACGAGCACCGACTGCGGGCTCGACGGCTGCACCGTCACCTTCCCGCGCAGCGGCGAGGCCTCCGTCTCCGTCCTCGGCGTCGAGGCGCGCCTGGTCGGCGTGACGGACGACGTCGCCGAGATCCGGGTCGCGGGCCAGCAGGTCCGGGTGCCGGTCGGCGGCCGGACCGAGGCGGGCGGGTTCACGGTCGCGGTCGAGCGGGTGACCGCCACGGAGGTCGTCGTCCGCGTGCGTCCCTAGGTCGCGCCACCTCCTGCAGGCCGATGCGGTGGAGGTCGGGCGATGACCGAGCTCGTCCGGGGGTGGTGACCGCCCGCGCCGGGCCGCGCGACGGACCGTGAACCCCGTGGCCCGGAGCGCCGCCGTCTGGGACCGTACGAGCGGGGCGGTCTGGCGAACGGACGGTGGACGATGGCGCACCACACCTCGGGGAAGGGCCGTGCGCGACTGCTCGTCGCGATCGTCGTGACGGGCGTGCTCGCCGTCGTGGCGGCCTGTGGCACGACGACCACCGTCGCGACCGGGTCCGGCACCGTACGGACCGAGAACCGGCCGGTGGCGGCCTTCGACTCCGTCGAGTTCGCCTCCGCGGGGACGCTCACGATCGAGCAGACCGGTACCGAGTCGCTCGAGATCCGGGCGGACGACGGCATCCTGCCGGCGCTCACCAGCGAGGTGCAGGGCACCACCCTGAAGCTCGGGGTCAAGGACCACACGATCCCCCTCGACGCCAAGCAGATCGACTACCGGGTCACCGTCGGCCGCCTGGCAGGCCTGACCGTGTCGGGCGCCGGGCAGGTCACCGTGAACGGGCTCGACGGCCCCGAGCTCGCCGTCACGCACGGCGGTGCGGCCCGGGTCGTCGTGTCGGGGCGGGTGACCCGCCAGGTGGTCGACCTGACCGGCATCGGCGAGTACGACGCCGCGAACCTGACCTCCGAGGAGGCCGACGTGACGGTCGGCGGGGCCGGCTCGGCCGTCGTCGACGTGAGCCGCACCCTGCAGGCCCGGGTCACCGGCGTCGGCAGCATCCGGTACGAGGGCTCGCCGCAGGTGACCCAGGAGGTCACCGGGATCGGCGCGGTCACACGGCAGTAGCGACCGCTCACGGATCGGCCTCTGGCCCTTCTCTGTGGTCTCCGTCACACTCGCCGCCGGGCGGTGGAGAGGAGGGACGGAGATGACCGCAACCGACACCGAGAGCGGCACCTACGTGGTCGAGGGTCGCCTCCTGGAGGTCTGCACGTGCAAGGCGGTCTGCCCCTGCTGGGTGGGCCTCGATCCCGACGGCGGGGTGTGCGACGGCTCGGTCGTCTGGTACGTCGACAGCGGGACCGTGCAGGGCGTCGACGTGTCCGACCGAGGCCTCGCCCTGCTCGCCTACATCCCCGGCAACGTGCTCGCGGGGAACTGGACCGCGATGGTCTACGTCGACGACCGGTGCTCCGAGGAGCAGGAGAAGGCGCTGCTCAACGTGTTCACCGGCGGGCTCGGCGGCCCGATCGCGGATCTCGCCGCCTTGATCGGGGAGGTCGTCGGCGTGGAGCGGGCGCCCTTCGCCGCGACCGTGCAGGAGGGCAGGGGCACGCTCAAGATCGGCGACGTGGTGGAGGCGGAGTTCGAGCAGCTGATGGGCGCCACCGGGAGGCCGACCACCCTGTCCGACTCGGTGTTCTCCACCATCCCGGGCTCGCCTGCGTACCCCGGCACGGCCTCGGTGTACCGGCGCAGCGGCAAGAAGCTCGGCCGCCCGGACATCGACATCTCCGGCTACAACTCGGTCCAGGGTCACTTCCGGTTCACCGGCTGATGTCCACGGTCGCGGTCCGGGTCCGGGTCCGGCTCCGCGACCCGGCGACCGGGCTGTGGGTGGCCGCGGGCGCGTGCTGGCTGCTCAGTGGCTGGCTCGTGCTCGCGGGCGGCCACCATCACGGTGCCCCGGTGCCCACACCGGGGCCGTTCCTGCTGGCCTGGGTGGTGATGGTCGGGGCGATGATGCTGCCGACCGTGGTCCCGCTGGTGCGGTTGTTCGCCCACGTCCGGGCGCGGGCGCCGCAGCCGGGCGGGGCGCTGCCCGCGCTGCTCGGCGGCTACCTCGCCGTGTGGACGGTCGTCGCGGGGCTCGCCTTCGCCGTCGCGCTGGGGGTGGCGGCCGCGACCGGCACGGTCCCGTGGGTCGCCGCCCGGCCGGAGGTCCCGCTCGGCGTGGCGATCGTGCTCGCGGGCGCCTTCCAGTTCAGCCGGCTCAAGGAGGCGTGCCTGCGCGCCTGCCGCAGCCCGGCGACCGTGCTGCGCCGCGAGTACCGGCGTGGTCCGGCGGGCGCCGCGCGCCTCGGGCTGCGGCACGGGGTGTCCTGCGTGGGCTGCTGCTGGGCGTTGATGCTGGTCATGGTGGTGACCGGGGCCGCGGGGCTGCTGTGGATGCTCGGCCTCACCGCCGTGATGGTGCTGGAGAAGACGAGCCGGTACGGGCCGCGGCTGGTCCCGGTGGTCGGTACGGGCCTGTTCGTCGTGGGCGGCGCGCTGCTGATCGCCGGGGTGGCGCGGCCGGCCTGACTGCCGCCGTCAGACGAGGTCGCTGCGGCTGAGCACCCCGACGAGCCGGCGGCCGTGGACGACCGGCAGGACCCGGAAGCCACGGTCGATCACCAGGTGCCGGGCCTCGGCCAGCGGCGTGTCCGGACGGAGCACGGTGGGGGAGCGGGTCATCGCGGCCCCGACCGTGCGCGGTGGCCCGCCGCGGCTTCCGTCGAGCGGGTCGCGCAGGAGGTCGGCCTCGCTCACGACACCGACCAGTCCGCCGTCCTCCTCGACCACCGGCAACAGGCTGAACCGGCGGGTCAGGAGCAGCTCGACGGCCCGCGAGCAGGGTGTGGTGGGCCGGACGACGACGAGGTCGGTGCCGGTCATCGCCTCGCCGACCGTCCGGGCGCCGGGCTTGCGTTCCCGCGGCATCCGGGGCGGCACGGGATCGGGCAGCGTGGTCCGGCCGAACAGCCGGGTCAGCAACCCCGGGCGCTCCCGGGGGCCGCGCAGCAGGTCGCTGCGGGTGACCACCCCGACCACGAGCCCGCGCTCCACGATCGGCATGACCCGCAGCTCGCCGTAGGTCCGCAGCCGGTGCGCGACGACGGCCGCGCTCGTCGCGGGCGACATCGTCAGCACGTCCGTGGTCATGATCGACCCCACGGTGGCGCCGGCGTCGGCGCCGTCCTCGCGGTGGCGCAGGACGTCGACCAGGCTGACGATCCCGACCAGCCGGTCGACGCCCCGCACCACCGGCAGCGCGCTGAACCCGGCCCGCAGCATCCGCCGGGCCGCCAGGTCCACGGGGTCGTCCGCCTGCACCGTGACGAGCCGGCGGGTCATGACGTCGCGCGCGCGGACGGGCATTCGTCCGACCCTAGTGGGCCTTCGGCGTCGAAGATCCACGTCGCGAGGGCCTCGACCGTGCCCGCGCCGCAGCACGTCGGCGACGCGGCGGGCCCACCGCTCGTGTGCCGACTGCCGGCTCACCCCCGGCCGCCACGGCCGGACGGCGGTCGACGCCTCCGGGAGCGCGCAACCGCCAGGCCATTCAGCTCGCCGCCACTCACGGCGTCGAGGCCGCCGCTACCGCCGTGCGGCTCGTGCACCAGGTCGCAGGCACCTCGGCCATCCGCAACGCCCGCCCGTTCGCGGCACACTTCCGCGACGTCCACACCCTCACCCAGCACGCGTTCGTCTCGCCTGCCCGGTACGAGTCCGTCGGCCAGCTGATGCTCGGGCTGCCGCCGGAGTGGCCCCTGTTCGCCTTCTGACGGGCGGCGAGGCGCTCAGCCCGGCCGGCTGCCCGCGGGGGCCACCAGCAGCCCCCAGCGTGTGGCCAGCTGCGCGGCCTCGACCCGGTTGCGGCAGCCCGTCTTGGCCAGGATGTGCTCGACGTGCGTGGCGACCGTACGGGTGCCAATGCCGTGGCCGGCGGCGATCTCGGTGTTGCTCAGGCCGCGGGCGACGCCGTCGAGGACGTGCAGTTCCCGCACGGTCAGCCCGGCCGGCGAGGGCGCCTCGCGGTGCAGGACGACGACACCCGACGGGGAGGCGTACAGCTCGACGGCGACCACGGCGACGTCCCGGACGAGGTGCAGGACGGGGGCGGCGGGTGGGACGCCCGCACGGACCTGCGCCACCACTGCGGCCAGTGGCGACGGCGGCGCGACGAGGTCGGGGCGCGGCGAGGGGGAGAGCGGGGTGACGGTCCCGTCGGCACCCGTGACGAACCCGTCGACCTCCCCGCGGACCAGCCGTTCGGTCGGGGAGCGGGGTGCGGCGACCGGGTCGAGCGCGGCGGCGAGATCGGGGCCGAGCAGGTCGAGCAGGGCGACCGTGTCGTCGTCCGGATGGCGGGCGTCGAGCGTGCTCGCGTTGAGCATGCCCACGTACCGCCCGTCGGCCGCGAACAGGCAGTGGGTGACGCCGTCCCGGAAGCCGAGCGGCGTGATGATCCGGTCGAAGATCTCGCCGTGCCGGCGGCGGGGCGCCAGGTCGCGGACCCGGACGGGAACGCGGCCGGACCGGACCCGGTCGAACAACGGATCGGTGTGCATGCGTCCGTCGAGCAGGGCGGTGACCGCCGACGGGTACGAGGAGGCGAGCGTGCGGTGCCGCCACGCCGCGGGGTCCCAGAGCGACAACGCGACACAGTCCGCCGGCACCACGGGGCGCAGGGCCTCGAGCGCCGCCGACGCCGCGCCGGGGGTGCGGCTGCCGTTGCGCCGGAGGAAGGACCTCAGCTCACGGGCCGCGGTGAGGGCGGTCACGCGGCGCACGCTACCGGGCCCGCAGCCCTCGGACCAGCGGCGACGACGGGCCGGGGGGCATCCGTCAACCGACCGATGTGGCGTGGCGGGGTCGTCCGTACCGTCGCGCCTCCCGACCACGGAGGACGCCATGAAGCCCGACGAGTACGCCGACCTCGACGCCACCGCGCTCGCCGCTCTGATCCGCTCCGGCGAGATCTCGGCCGGCGAGGTGCAGGCCGCCGCGTCCGAGGCCCTCGATGCCGTGCAGCCCACGCTGAACGCCCTGGTGGGCGCCCGGTTCGCCGCGCCGCTCGACCACGCCGCGGACGGGCCCTTCGCCGGGGTGCCGTTCGCGATCAAGGACCTCATCGTGCACGCGGCAGGCGTTCCGCAGCGTGCCGGCAGCCGGCTGCTCGGCGACGGGGTGGCGATGCCCGCGGACACCCACCTCATGGCGCGCTTCCGGCGTGCCGGGCTGGCGACCCTCGGTGTCACCGCCACCCCGGAGCTGGGCTTCAACGCCAGCACCGAGCCCGTCGCGACCGGTCCGGTCCACAACCCGTGGGACCTCACGCGGAGCCCGGGCGGGTCCAGCGGCGGCTCGGCCGCCCTGGTCGCGGCCCGGGCGCTGCCCGTCGCCCACGCGAACGACGGCGGCGGTTCGATCCGCATCCCGGCGGCGGCGTGCGGGTTGGTCGGGTTGAAGCCCAGCCGCGGGCGGACCTCGCCCGGACCGGACTACGCCGACCCGCTGCTGGGACTCGGCATCGAGTTCGCCGTGACGCGCACGGTGCGGGACTGCGCAGGCCTGCTCGACGCCGTGCACGGGTACGAGCCGGGCGACCGGTACCTGCTGCCGGACCCCGTCCGGCCCTTCGCCGAGGAGGTCCGCGCCGGGAGCCGGCCGCTGCGGATCGCCCTGCACACCGCCGCGTTCTCCGGCCACGGCACCGTCGACCCGCGCTGCGTGGCGGCCACGGAGGCGGTCGGGCGCACCCTCGAGGAGCTGGGACACACCGTGGAGCCCGCCGCCCCCGCGGTGGACCCGGAGGCGTTCGACGACGCCAACCTGATCGCGTGGACCAGCTTCCTCGCCGACGGCGTGGACTCCCTCGCCGCAGCCCTCGGCGTCGATCCCGGACCCGAGCACCTCGAGGCCACCACCCGTGCCTGCGCCGAGCACGGGCGGACCCTCCGCGCCTCGGACCTCTTCGCCGCCGACCGGGTCTTCAACGCGACCGCCCGGGCCGTCGCCGCCTTCCACCAGCGGTTCGACCTGATCCTGACGCCGACGATGAACGTCCCCAACACGCCCCTCGGCCACCTCGACGCCGACGACGACTCCCTCGACGCGCGCGGCTGGTACGACCACCTCTTCGCCACCGCCGGCTTCACCGCGCTCTCCAACGTCACCGGGAACCCGGCGATCTCCCTCCCGCTCGGCCGCACCGACGAGGGCTGGCCCGTCGGTGTGCAGCTGACCGGCCCGTACGCCGGCGAGGGCACGCTCCTCGCCGTGGCCGCCGATCTGGAGAAGGCCCTGCCCTGGGACGACCACCGTCCGGCGACCGTGGTCGGCTGAGCACCTCTAGCCTGGGCGCATGACGACCGGCGCGGACCGTTGACGAGCCCCTGGGGCGGGGACCGGCCGTTCACGGCGGTGGTCACCGGCGCGGGGAGCGGGATCGGTCTCGCGCTGGCCGCGCAGCTCCGGGAGCGCGGTGCCGAGCTGGTCCTCGCCGACGTCGACCGGGCTGCGGTGCTGGGCGCGGCCGAGCGGCTCGGGGCCACCGCGGTGGTCGCGGACGTCGCGGATCCGGAGGCGGTGGAGCAGCTCGCCGAGCAGGCGTCGGGGGCACGGTTCGTCTGCCTGAACGCCGGGATCGTCGGGCCGTCGGTCGGCGCCCCCTGGGAGGTGCCGGCCGCGGAGTGGGACCGCGTGTTCGCGGTGAACGTCGCGGGGGTGGTCAACGGCCTGCGCGCCTTCGTGCCCCGGCTGCTCGGCGCGGCGGAGCCGGCCCACGTGCTGGTCACCGCCTCCCTGGCGGGGATGACGGTGTTCCCGGGCGGCGGGGCGTACGGCCCGTCGAAGCACGCGGTGGCGGCGGTCGTCGCGCACGCCGCGATGGCCCTCGAGGGCACGCCGGTCGGGATCGGCATGATCTGCCCGGCCCTGGTGGCCACGGGGATGTCGCCGGTCGGCGCGGATCCCGCGGACGTCGCCCGGGAGGCCCTGCGTGCGGTCGACGACGGCGTGTTCGCCGTGGTGCCGCCGGAGTGGCGGGCCGCCGTGGTCGACCAGCTCGCGACCGTCGCCGCCGGCGGGCGACCGACCCCGCCCGCGCCGGCGGGCTGATCCGTTCAGCCGGGATCCGCGGCCGGCTCACCCACCCTGATCTCCGCGCCGGCCACCACGACCGGGAGCCTCCCGAGCGGTTCCTCCGCCGGCCCCCCGACGACGGCCCCGTCGCTGATGCGGAAGCGGCTGCCGTGGCAGAAGCAGTTGATCGTCCCGGCGGCCACGGCCCGCACCGTGCACCCGCGGTGCGGGCACGTCGTGGAGAACGCGACGAACGTGCCCTCCACCGGCTGGGTCACCACCACCCCGTCGGGCAGGATCGTCCCGCCGCCGACGGGCACCCGGTTCATGGGCACGGTGGTGGACACGGGAGGGCTCAGCGGTAGACGAGGCCGTCGTCGAGGTCGGCCTTGGGCAGGACCTCCTGTTCCTCCTCGTGCTCCAGCATGTGCGTCCAGGGCTCGCGGTCGCCCTGCTTGAAGAGCACGTGCTGCGAGCGCAGGACGTATCCGGAGTTGAAGTTCTCCGGGTCCGACCACGGGCGCAGCGGCATGTCGGCGTCGCCCGGCCGCAGCGTCGGGACGACCACCGTGGCGCCCTTGTCCCGCATGTGCTGCCACATCCGGCACACCAGGTCGGCGACGAGGTCGACGCGCAGCGTCCAGCTGTGCCGGAAGTAGCCGAACACGTAGGCCATGTTCGGCACGTCGCTGATCATGATCCCGCGCCAGGTGACCTTCTGCGTGAAGTCGACCGGCTCGCCGTCGACGCGGAAGGCGACGTCTCCGAAGGCCGACAGGTTGAAGCCGGTCGCGGTGACCACCACGTCGGCCTCGATCTCGTCGCCTGAGCCGACGCGGATGCCCTTCTCCGTGAACTCCGCGATCGTGTCGGTGACGATCGACGCCTTGCCCGCGCGCAGGGCGGCGAAGAAGTCGCCGTCCGGCACGATGGCGATGCGCTGCTGCCACGGGCGGTACCGCGGGGTGAGGTGCTTCTCGACGTCGAAGCCCTCCGGCAGCAGCGGGCGCATCGACTCCATGAGGAACGTGTGGACCTCGTCGGGTGCGTCGAGCGACGTGCGGGCCAGCCAGTGGTATTGCTGCATGTACTGGCGGCGCAGGATCTCGTGGGTCCACTCCTCGGGGATGTCCAGCGCGCGCAGCTGCACCGCGAGCTCGTGCACGACGGGCGGGGCGAAGTAGTAGGACGGCGAGCGCTGCAGCATCGTCACGTGGTCGGCCGTCTCGGCGATCGCGGGGATCAGCGTCGAGGCGGTCGAGCCGGAGCCGACGACGACGACGCGTTTCCCCGTGAGGTCGAGGTCCTCGGGCCAGTCCTGGGGGTGCACGATCGTGCCGCCGAAGCGGTCCATGCCCTCCCACTGCGGCTGGTACGGCTCGGCGTGGTTGTAGTAGCCCTGGCACATCCACAGGAAGTCGGTGGTGAAGCGCAGTAGCCGGCCCGTCTCCTCCTGGTCGACCTCGACGGTCCACCGGCGCTCCTCGGAGGACCACGCGGCCGCGACGACCCGGTGCCGGTAGCGGATGTGCCTGCGCAGGTCGTCCTCGTCGAGGACCTCGTCGAGGTACGCGAGGATCTCCTCCCCGGCGGCGATCGACGGGCCGCGCCACGGCTTGAACCGGTAGCCGTAGGTGAACAGGTCGCTGTCGGAGCGCACGCCCGGGTACCGGTGGGTCCACCATGTCCCGCCGCGGTCCGGCTGGGCGTCGAGGAGGAGGAAGGTCCGGTCGGGGAAGCTCTCCTGCAGGTGGTGGGCGGCGCCGATGCCGGAGACGCCGGCGCCGACGATGAGGACGTCGACGTGGCCGGCCTCCTCGACGGCCCTGTCGGTGGTGCCCTGGGGAGCGCTCGCGGGTGCAGACGTCATCGGCTCGACCTCCGGTGCACGGGATGTGACCCACGTCATGCTAATGCGGATTGCATCGCGCAACGTCCGCCGAGCGGGTCCGCGCGAAATTGGGCCCGCCGGGCCGTTGCCAGGGGCCGCGCGGGGGTGCACCGTACGTGCACCACACCGACGGGAGGCCCGCCGTGGCTGACCCCTGGGGTTTTCTGCGCACCGCACGCCGGACCACGCCCCGGCGCCCGGTGGACCTGCGGCTGCGCGACTGGCGCGAGGTGTACGAGCCGCTGCCGGAGCCGGCGCTGCGTGAGCAGGCCGGGCGCTGCATGGACTGCGGGGTGCCGTTCTGCCACGCGGAGTGCCCGCTGGGCAACCTCATCCCGGAGTGGAACGACCTGGTCCACCGTGAGCGCTGGCGGGAGGCGAGCGAGCGGCTGCACGCCACGAACAACTTCCCCGAGTTCACCGGCGTGCTCTGCCCAGCCCCCTGCGAGGAGTCGTGCGTTCTGGCCATCAACGCGGACCCGGTGTCGATCAAGCAGGTCGAGCTGCAGATCGTCGACCACGCCTGGGCGGAGGGCTGGGTGCGGCCGCTCCCGCCCCCGCGCCGGACGGGCCGGTCGGTCGCGGTGATCGGGTCGGGGCCGGCCGGGCTGGCCGCCGCCCAGCAGCTCACCCGCGCGGGCCACGACGTCGTGGTGTGCGAGCGGTCCGACCGGATCGGCGGCCTGCTCCGCTACGGCATCCCCGCGTTCAAGATGGAGAAGCGCCGGCTCGACCGGCGGCTGGCGCAGATGCTCGCGGAGGGCACGGCCTTCCGGGCCGGGGTGGAGGTCGGCGTCGACGTGCACGCCGACCGGCTGCGCGCCGAGTCCGACGCCGTCGTGCTGGCCTGCGGTGCGACCGCCCCGCGCGAGCTGCCCGTGCCGGGCCGGCACCTGGCCGGGGTGCATCTCGCGATGGACTACCTGACCTGGGCGGACCGGGTGCAGGAGGGCGACCTCGCCGTGTCGCCGATCAGTGCCGAGGGCAAGGACGTCGTCATCATCGGCGGGGGCGACACCGGCACGGACTGCCTGGGCACCGCGCACCGTCAGGCCGCCCGGTCGGTGGCGCACGTCGACATCCGGCCCCGCCCGCCGGAGCGCCGCACCCCCGAGATGCCCTGGCCGACCTATCCGGCGGTGCTGCGCACGTCGCCGGCGCACGAGGAGGGCGGGGCGCGCCTGTTCTCGGTCGACACCGTCGAGTTCCACGGGGACGCCGACGGCGGACTGCGGGCGGTCACGCTCGTCGAGGGTTTCCGCGACGAGACCAAGCGCTTCCACCCCGCCGGGGCGACCACGGAGGTCCCCGCCCAGCTCGCGCTGATCGCCCTCGGGTTCACCGGTGCCGAGCAGGGCGACCTCGTCGCCCAGCTGGAGGTCGGGATCGACGCGCGCGGCAACGTCGTCCGGGACGAGGACTTCATGTCCACCGCGGAAGGCGTCTTCGTCGCCGGGGACATGGGCCGCGGTCAGTCGCTGATCGTCTGGGCGATCGCCGAGGGCCGCGCCGCGGCGGCCGCGGTCGACGCCTACCTCACCGGTCGGGACCTGCTCCCCCGGCCGATCCGGCCCGACCGCGTTCCGATCGCCTGATCGAGCGCCGGAGCCACACGATCGCCCCGAGCGCCACGACGAGGAGCCCGACGAGGGCGACGACGGCCACGACGGTGTTCGCGGCGCCGCAGTCGTTCACCGGGTCGTCGCGGGTGAGCGCGCAGATCATGCGCTCGCCGCGGTCGGTGCCGTACCGGGCCACCAGCTCGGACCGGAAGTCCTGCCACTCCCGGCGGGTCTCGGTGACGGCGCCCGACACGGCCTTGGCGAAGTTGGTGCCGACCATCCCGCGCGGCGTCGTCGGGTCGGTGGCCGCGCCGGTGACGGGGTCGATCTGCCCGCGGTCCTTGTTGAGCCCCGCGTGGGTGACGCGCAGCTGGCAGGCCCCGACGCCGGGAACCTCGTCACGGGCCACGTAGCAGCCGGTGCTCAGGTCCGCGGGAGGGTCGGGCGCCGCGGCGCCGCGCAGGTCGAGCAGCGGGCTCGGCGCGGGCAGGTCGAGCCCCGGCGGGTTCTCGTCCCCGACCGGGCGGGCCGGGTCGGCCTGGTCGGCCCAGTTGCTGTGGGCGTAGAAGTCCTGCACGCCGTGCAGCGCCCGGCCGAACCCCTCCAGGGTCGTGCACTTGGCGCGCACCTCCCGCTCGTCCCGGGGCCGGCACTCGGGGTCGAGACCGACCTCGCCCGCCAGCACCTCGCCGTCGGGACCGAGGAGGCGCTGCGCCGCGTCCAGACCCTCCCCGAACCGCATCCGCATGCGGTTGAGGCAGTCGACGAGCGACGCGGTGGCCTGCATCCGGGTGCGCGGATAGGCGCCCGCGACGTAGTCCGCGTCGTCGCAGTGCGCGGCCGGGTCGGACAGCTCGTCGCTGTCCGGTGCGCCGATCGCACCGAACTCGTGGCCGTGCCCGGCGAGGTAGTCCATCGTCGCCGGCTGGAAGCAGTCCGGCTCCGCGCGGACGTCGCCGGCGCAGCTCAGGGCCGCCCGGGTGAGACGCTCGTGCTCGCGGCTCTGGCCGCCGCTGTCGATCGTGCCGAATCCGGCGGCCGGGCCGGGCGCCGCGACGAGGCCCAGCACGACGAGCACGCCGAGCAGGACCGTGAACCGCCGTCGTCGCACCGCGGAGCCTCCCCCTCGGACGGGCCGCCCCCCGGATCGTGCCGCGCCGAAGATCGCGCGGGCCTCATCCCGGCGGGGTGACCGCGGGGCCGAGCCCGTCGTTCGCGGTGAGGCGGGTGCCGGCCACCCGGGCCCTGCCGGGCCGGGCGACCACCCAGGCGACACCCAGCAGGATCCAGGCCGCCGCGAGCGCGGGATAGGTCCCCGCGCCGCCCTCCGGGTACGGGACGATGTTGCGGAACAGCGTGTACCCGAGCAGGACCAGCGCGAGCGCCGGGATCACCACCTCCCACGCCGCCACCTCGCGGCGCCCCGAGAAGAACAACAGCCGGGCGGCGCCGATCGTGGCGAGCACGTAGACCACCAGCAGGATCAGCGTGCCGATCGTCGCCGAGGCCTGGAACAGGGTGAACGGTGCCGCGTCCAGCACGAACCAGGCGAGCGCGACCTCGACGTACATCGCACCGACCACGACGACCGCCGCCCGCACCGGCGTCCCGCGCGTCGGCGAGACCTCGGCCAGTCCGGCCGGGCCGACGCCGTCGCGGGTGAGGGCGAACAGGAGCCGGGAGCCGCCGACCGCGCAGGCCAGCGCACAGCCGAAGGCGCTGACCGCCGCACCGACGGTGATGAGGTTCCCGACCCAGCCGGCCACGTACTGCGCGCCGAGGTCGCCGAGCAGCGAGGACGACGCGATGAACGCCGACACCCCCGCCGGGTCGGTGCCGAAACCCATCACCTCGACGGTGGTGACGAACACGAAGTAGACGCCGCCGAAGACGGCGGTGCCGAGGATCGCCCGCGGGATGCTGCGGCGCGGGTCGCGGGCCTCCTCGCCGAGCGTCGCCGCGGCCTCGAACCCGGCGAAGGACAGGAAGCCGAACACCACGCCGAGGAACAGCGCGGACACGCCGGTGCCGGGCGCCACGCCGAACACCGACCCATCGAGGGTGTGGCCGCCCGGCGCCGTCCCGCCGGCCAGCCGGACGAGGACCACCACGCAGACCGCGAGGATCAACGCGACGGTCACGCCCTCGATGGTCAGCAGCACCCGCGTACCGCCGCGCACCCGGACGACGGCGAGCGCCAGCACGCCGAGCAGGGCGACCGCCGCCAGGGCGAACCCGGCCCAGCCCGGCTGGTCGGGCCAGATCCCGAGCACGCGCAGGGCGTCGGCCCCGAAGATGCCGGCCGCCGTCGACGTGACCACGCCGTAGAACACGTACGTGCCCAGCAGTGACCACCCGGCGACCACGCCGGCGCGTGGGCCGAGGGTGGCGCCGACGAAGCCGTAGACGCTGCCGGCGTGGTGGAACCGCTGACACAGCCGCACGAAGGTGTACGCGACGAGCAGGACGCCGAGGGTCGCGAGCGCGAAGGCCAGCGGGACCGCGCGCCCGACGGAGCTCGCCGTGCCCTGCGGGTTGATGTTGGCGGCCATCGACGGTGCCATGAGCGCCAGGGAGAGCCCGATCGCCTCCCACACGCCGAGGCCGCGGCGGAGCCGGGAACCGGGGGTCGAGCTCTGCACCATGGCGCTCACCTCTTCCGACCTCGAGGGGTCGGCGGGACGCGGGCGGGAGTTACGCGCGCACGAGGGGCCGGGGGCGCAGACTGTCGCGCATGCACGACAGCTCGACGGGGAGTGACCCCTCCGCGCCGCCGTCCCGCGCGAACCGCCGCCGGTGGCGCCGCATGCTGGCCGACGAGCGTGAGGAGGCGAAGGTCTACCGCGACCTGGCCGGCCGGCGCAGCGGGGACGAGCGGGAGATCCTGCTCGGGCTCGCCGACGCGGAGGAGCGGCACATCGCGCACTGGGCGGGCCTCCTGGGCGACGACGCGGCCTCGGCCGGGCGCGGCTCGCTGCGGATGCGGCTGCTGGCCTGGCTCGGGCGGCGGTTCGGCTCGGTCTTCGTGCTGGCGCTCGCCCAGCGTGCGGAGACCCGCTCGACCTACCGCTGGGACGTCGACGCCACCCCGGCGATGGCGGCCGACGAACGGATCCACGAGGAGGTCGTCCGCGGTCTGGCGGTCCGCGGCCGCGCCCGCGTGTCCGGGACCTTCCGGGCCGCCGTCTTCGGCGCGAACGACGGCCTGGTCAGCAACCTGTCCCTCGTGCTCGGCGTGATCGGCGGCGGGGCGTCCCGCGGCACGATCCTGCTCACCGGTCTCGCCGGGCTGCTGGCGGGCGCGTTGTCGATGGGGGCGGGCGAGTACGTCTCGGTGCGCTCGCAACGCGAGCTGCTGGCGGCGTCGGCCCCCGACATCAGCGACGCCTCCCGGGTCCTGCCGCAGCTCGACGTCGACGCCAACGAGCTCGCCCTGGTCTACCGGGCCCGCGGGTTGACCGCCCAGGCGGCCCGCGAGCGGGCGGAGCAGGTGTTGCGCAGCAGCGACCCCGCCCTCGCCGTGGCCGCGACGAACCCGGTCCCCGAGGGGCACGACGTGGTGGGCAGCAGCATCGGCGCCGCCCTGTCGAGCTTCCTGTTCTTCGCCTCGGGGGCCCTGATCCCGATCCTGCCGTTCCTCGTCGGCCTGTCGGGTGGCGTGGCCGTGACGGTGTCGGGCGTGCTCGTCGGGATCGCGCTGATGCTCACCGGGGCCGTCGTGGGCGTGCTCTCCGGTGGGCCACCGCTGCGGCGGGCGTTGCGCCAGCTCGCGATCGGCGGGGGTGCCGCGGCGGTCACCTACGGCCTGGGTGTGCTGTTCGGCGCGACCCTCGGCTGAGGACGACGCCCTCGCGTCCGCGCTCTCCGGACTGCCGGGTTCCTCACGAAGGGCCTAGGTAAACCGGCGGCAAAATCTCCTGTCCGACGTCGACGTCGGGTATTTGGTCCCCTGTCCGGATCGCTCCGTCCGGGACACCCTCGACAGCCGAGACGAGCCGTCGGACGAGTGCTTGTCGCGCAACGCGACAGCGCCGGGGTGGGGGCCTCATGTCGATCGTCACGCCGCGGGACCCCGGTCCCGGGCACCCGGACGCCGCCGTCCGCCCGCGACCGGACCTCCCGCTGTCCGAGCTGGTGGTCGTCGACCGCCACGAGGCGCAGGGCTGGCGGGTCCGCCGTCACGAGCGGCTCGACGCCGTCTTCGAGGAGCGGTGCGACTGGATCCGGGAGTACGGGCGCGCCGGACAGCTCGCCGTCGACGCCCCCGGAGGCTCGCTGACCTACGACGAGCTCGAGGCACGGGCCAACCGGCTCGCCCGCTACCTGCGCGTGCGCGGGATCGGTGGCGGCGAGCGGGTCGCGCTGCTCTTCGACGACCGCGTCGACGCCTACGTCGCCCAGCTCGCCGTGTTGGCGATCGGCGGGACGTGCGTGCCGCTCGATCCCGACGCCCCGGGGGACCGGCTGGCCTTCGTCCTCGCCGACTCCGCCGCGCGGCTCGTGCTCGGCCGCGCCCACCTGCGGGGCCTGATCCCGGCCACCGCCACCCTGCTCGCCGGCGCCGCCGAGGTCGTCGCGATCGACGACGCGGCGAAGCTGATCGCGGAGATGAGCCCCGGGCGGCTGCAGCCGGCCGAGCGCGGCGACCGCACCGAGCGGCCCGCCTACCTGGTGTACGTCCGCGGGCCCGGCGGCTGGCCGGCGGCGGTGCCGATCGACCACCGCGGCCTGTGCAACGCGGTGCGGATCGCCTCCGAGACGTTCGGGCTCCGCGGACACCGCGTCCACCAGGGGCGCCCGCACTTCACCGGCGGGGGCATCGAGGAGACGTGGATGGCGTGGGTCGCCGGTGCGACGCTGGTGCCCGCCGACCCGTCGTTGCGCGGCGAGGCGCTGCACGCCGCGCTCGCCGACCGCCGCGTGACCGCATGGTGCACCACCCCGGCCCTGCTCTCGACGGTCGAGCCGGACCTGCCCGCCCTGCGCCTGCTGGTCGTCTCCGGGGAGCCGTGCCCGCCGCCGCTGGTCGCGCGATGGCACCGGCCGGGGCGGTCTCTGCGCACCGCCTACGTGCCGGACGGTGCGATGCTGGCGGCGGCCTGGGCCGAGCCCGACCCGGACGCGCCGGCGGCGATCGGCGTGCCGCTGCCGACCTACGCCGCCGTGGTGCTCGATCCCGACTTCCCCCTGGCCCTGGGGCAGGGCCGCACCGGGGAGGTGGGGCTCGCCGGGCTGGGCCTCGCGTGCGGGTACCGCGACCGCGGGGGTGCGGCGGTCGTCGAGGACTTCCTCGACATCCCCGGCAACCCGTCGGGCCGGATCCACCGGACCGGCGATCTCGGCCGGGTCGACGAGGCCGGGCGGATCGAGTACCGCGGCCGGCTCGCGCGCCAGGTGGACCTCCGCGGCGAGCGGGTCGACCTCACCGCGGTCGAGGCCACGATGCTGGCCGTGCCGGGGGTGGCCGCCGCGGTGGCGACGGTCCGGGACCTGGGCCCCGGCGAGGTCGCGCTGGTCGGCTACTACACCTGCCGGACGGGCGCGAAGGTCGACGACCGGGCCGTCCGGTCCCGGCTGCGCGAGCGGGCGCCCGGCAGCCACGTCCCGGCGGTCCTCGTGCGGCTCGACGACGTCCCGGTCGGTCCCGACGGGCACGTCGACCGGGCGGCCCTGCCGGCTCCGGGCGCCGGGGAGCCCACGCCACGGCGCTCCGGGCAGGCCCGGACGCCGCAGCCGCCCGGCGTGCCCGAGCGGTGCGTGGGGGAGGCGCCGGGCGTGCCGCGGCCGACCCCGTACCCGCGCACGGCGCCGGACCCTGGCCTGGCTGCGGCGCTGGCGGACGTCCTGGCCGAGGTGCTGGCGGTGGAGCACGTCCCGACCGACCGCAACGTGTTCGACGACCTGGGCGCCGACTCGATGGTGATGACCCGGTTCTGCGCGCGGCTGCGCAAACGGTCGGACCTGCCGTCGATCGCGATCAAGGACGTGTACGCGCACCCGACGCTCGCCGGGCTCGCCGCGGCGGTCGGGCCCGTGGCTCCCGAGACGCACACCCCGGCATCCGGCGCGCCGGCGGGCGACGCCGACGTCTACGCCACCCCGACGATCGCCGGCATGGCCGCCGCGGCCGCCGGCCCGGCGGACGACACGGCGGCCGCACCGCCGCCGTCGGCCTCCGCGGCGGTCACCCCGGTGCGGCACAGCACCGGGGGCTACCTGCTCACCGGCGTCCTGCAGCTGTTGATCTTCCTGCTCTACGTCACGGGCACGGGCGTCGTCCTGGACCGTGCGTACCTCTGGATCTCGACGAGCGTCGGGCTGGTCGAGATCTACCTCCGCGCGCTCACGGCGGGTGCCGTGGCGTTCCTCGCCCTCGCCCTGATGCCGATCGTGGCGAAGTGGGTGCTGATCGGGCGCTGGAAGGAGACGGAGTTCCCGGTCTGGAGCCTGCGCTACGTGCGGTTCTGGCTGGTCAAGACCCTCGTGCGGGGCAACCCGCTGGTGCTGCTCATGGTGGGGTCGCCGCTGTACACCCTGTACCTGCGCCTGCTCGGGGCGAAGGTGGGGCGCGACGTCGTGATCCTCACCCGCTTCGTGCCGATCTGCACGGACCTGATCTCCGTCGGCGCAGGGACCGTCGTGCGCAAGGACGCCTACCTGCTGGGCTACCGCGCGCACGCCGGCAAGATCCAACAGGGGCCGGTCACGCTCGGCCGCGACGTCGTGGTCGGGGAGAAGTGCGTGCTCGACGTCGGCACCGCGATGGGCGACCGGGCCCAGCTCGGCCACGCCTCCTCCCTGCACCGGGGCCAGCGCGTGCCCGCCGGGGAGCGGTGGCACGGGTCGCCGCCGGTCCCGACGCGGACCGACTTCCGGGCGGTGCCGGGCGTCCGGGTGCGGCGGCTGCGCAGGGTCACCTACGTGACGAGCCAGCTGGTCAAGCTGTTCGCGATCTACCTGCCGCTCGGGTTCGGCGGGTTGTTCCTGCTGCTGACGGAGGTGCCGCGGATGCGGGCGCTGCTCGCCCCCGGCGCCGGCGGGTACACCACGTCCGAGTTCTACCTCGACGCGGTGCTCGGGTCGGTCGGGATCGTCTTCGGCGGCCTGCTCCTGGGGCTGGCCGTGGTGTTCACCGTGCCACGGCTGCTCGCGGTGTTCGTGCGGCCGGACCGGGTGTACCCGGTGCACGGGATCCGGTACTCGCTGCATCGCACCGTGACCCGGCTGACCAACGTCAAGCTGTTCGTCACGCTCTTCGGCGACAGCTCGTACATCGTCGGCTATCTCTTCCTGCTCGGCTACGACCTCGGGAAGGTCGAGCAGACCGGCTCGAACTTCGGGTCCCTGGTGGCCCACGAGACGCCCTTCCTCGCCTCGGTGGGGACCGGCACCGTGATCGCGGACGGGCTGTCGGTGAACAACGCCGACTTCTCCAACACGTCCTTCCGCACCTCGCGGGTCGTGATCGGCGCCCGGAACTTCCTCGGCAACCACGTCGCCTACCCCGTCGGCGGCCGGACGGGCGACGACTGCCTGCTCGCCACCAAGGTCGGGGTCCCGATCGACGGGCCGGTGCGCGAGGGGGTCGGCCTGCTCGGCTCGCCCGCCTTCGAGATCCCCCGGACGGTCCGGCGCGACCGGGGCTTCGAGATCGGCCCCGAGGAACGACGTCGGCTGCTGCGCCGCAAGAACGCGCACAACGCCCTCACGATCGCCCTCGCCCTGCTGGTCCGGTGGGGGCACGTGTTCGGGCTCCTGCTGCTCGCGATGGTGGCGGTGGACCACTACGCCGACCTGGGCGCGGTCGCCTTCGCGGCCGAGGTGGCTGCGAGCGTGCTGTTCTCGCTGCTCTGGTTCATCTTCTGGGAGCGGGCGGTGGTGGGCTTCCGTCGCATCCGGCCGAAGTCCTGCTCGATCTACGACGTGCGCTTCTGGCGGCACGAGCGGTACTGGAAGCTCACCATGCCGCCCCTGGAGCGGCTGCTGGCCGGCACCCCGTACCACAACCTCGTCGCCCGGATGCTCGGCCTGCGGATCGGCCGGCGCGTGTTCGACGACGGCGCGTCGATCACCGAGCGCACCATGACCGCGGTCGGCGACGACTGCTCGCTCAACATCGGCAGCATCATCCAGTGCCACTCGCAGGAGGACGGCGCCTTCAAGTCGGACCGCTCCACGCTCGGCGCCGGCGTGACCCTCGGTGTCGGGACCCTCGTCCACTACGGGGTCTCGATCGGCGACGCCGTGGAGGTCGAGCCCGACTCGTTCGTCATGAAGGGCGAGGAGGTCCCGGCTGGCGCCCGGTGGGGCGGCAACCCCGCGCAGGAGGTGGCGGAGCCCGCGTCGTCGCCGGCCGGTGGGACGCCCGGCCGCGTCACGGTGGGGGTGGGGGCCACCGATGAGTCCCGGAGCACGCCGGCTGCGCGCAGGTCGGCTCTTCCTCGGTGATCTCGACGGGTTCGTGGCCGCCGCGGCCCGACGCGGGGTCCACCCGGGGACGCGGGAGACCTACGGAAGGGCGTGCGGAAGGCGCTCCACCGCGACCCGGACGGCAACGAAGTCGGCGTGGGCGGCGGGCCGCCATGGCCTGGCGTCACTCCGAGTCGTGGTGCGGGATGCGGTGGCCGACGTGCTCGGCGAACGCGTAGGTCTCCTCGACCAGCCTCCGCACGTGGTCGCTGGTGAGGCGGTAGACCATCCGCCGCCCTTCGCGGCGCGCGCCGACCAGGCCGGCGAGGCGCAGCCGGGCGAGGTGCTGCGACACCGACGACCGCGAGGCCGCCACCCGCGCCGTGAGGGTGTTCACGTCCTGCGGGCCCTCGGCGAGCAGGCCGAGCAGGTGGAAGCGGGTCGCGTCGGCCAGCTGCCGCAGCACGTCCGCGGCGAGGGCCACCACGTCGGCATCGAGCGGCTCCCGCACCGGAGTGGCAGCTGCGATGTCCTTGTGTGCGCGCATGGTTGCATAATGCCGCTGAGCTGGGCATCCTGCCAACCATGGCAGGGGAGCGGGTCGACGGACGGCACAGCCACGAACACGGCCACGGGCACGGGCACGGGCACGGGCACGGGTCCGGCGGGCTGCCCGGGTTCCTCGGCTCGCTCGTCCGGCCGCACAGCCACGACGCCGCGGACTCCGTCGACCAGGCCCTCGAGGCGAGCGCCGAGGGTATCCGCGCCCTGAAGGTCAGCCTGGTGGCGCTGCTGGGGACGGCCCTGGCGCAGGCGGCCGTGGTGGTGCTGACCGGCTCGGTGGCCCTGCTGGCCGACACCATCCACAACTTCTCCGACGCGCTCACGGCCGTGCCGCTGTGGATCGCCTTCGTGCTGGCGCGCCGCCGCCCGACCCGGCGCTACACCTACGGCTACGGCCGCGCCGAGGACCTCGCCGGGGTGTTCATCGTGGCGATGATCGCGCTGTCGGCCGTGGTCGCGGGCTACGAGTCCGTCCGCCGCCTGCTCGACCCGCAGCCGATCGCCGATCTCGGGGTGCTCGTCGCCGCCGGCCTGGTCGGTTTCGTGGGCAACGAGCTCGTCGCCGTGTACCGGATCCGGGTGGGCCGGCGCATCGGGTCGGCGGCGCTGGTGGCCGACGGGCTGCACGCGCGCACGGACGGTTTCACCTCGCTCGCCGTGGTCCTGGGGGCGCTCGGCGTGCTGGCCGGGTTCCCGCTGGCCGACCCCGTCGTCGGCCTCCTGATCACGGTCGCGATCCTCGTCGTCCTGCGGGGCGCGACGCGCGACATCTACCGGCGACTGATGGACGCGGTCGACCCGGAGCTGGTCGACCGGGCGGACGAGGCCCTGCGCGCGGTGCCCGGGGTGCGCGGGATCGAGCAGCTGCGCCTGCGCTGGGTCGGACACCGCGTGCGCGCCGAGGCCGGGCTCGAGGTCGACAGCGACCTGTCGGTGGTGGAGGCGCACGCGATCGCGGCCGAGGCGAAGCACCGGCTGCTGCACGAGGTGCCCAAGCTCGTCGACGCCACCCTGCACGTGAGTCCGCACGGGCCGGAGGGCCACGCCCACCACGCGTCGCTGGCCCATCACGGCCTCGCGACCTGACGACCGGCGAGCCGGGCGAGGAACGCCTCGCGGACGCGCCGGATCGAGAACGGCAGGTCTTGACAGCAAGGTTTGTGCGTCTAGCCTTACCGTTCGTGGCGGCTTACGGAGATGCGGGACTGGGGCTCCTGGGTGACCCCAGCCGGCGGGCCATCTTCGAGCTGCTCGCGCGGCGGCCCAGCTCCGTCCAGGAGCTCGCCGACGCGTTGCCGATCAGCAGGCCCGCGGTGTCGCAGCATCTGCGCACGCTGCGCGAGGGCGGACTGGTGGTCAGCCGGGCGGAGGGGACCCGGCGGATCTACCGGATCGACCCGGAGGGCGTCGGCGCGTTGCGGACGTGGCTCGAGGGCGTCTGGAGCGACGCGCTGACCGATTTCCAGAAGGCCGCCGAGGCGAGCACGCCCGGCCTCGACCCCCAGGACGACGCAGATCCCACCTGACGCAGATCCCACCCGAGGAGAACTCATGAGCGGCACGACCCCGATCCCGCCCATCACGGGCACGGTCAGCCTCGCGGTCCCCGTCGAGCGGGCGTTCGAGGTGTTCACCGGCTCCGTCGACGCCTGGTGGCCGCACCAGTACCACATCGGGCAGGCCGAGGTCGCCGAGGTCGTGCTCGAGCCGCGGGTGGGCGGGCGCTGGTTCGAGCGCGGCGTCGACGGCAGCGAGTGCGACTGGGGCCGGGTGCTGGTCTGGGAGCCACCGCACCGGCTGGTGTTCACCTGGCAGATCAACGGCTCCTGGCGGTTCGACCCGGACCCGGGGAGGGCCAGCGAGATCGAGGCGCGGTTCACCGCGACCGGTCCGCGGGAGAGCCTCGTCGAGGTCGAGCACCGCCACTTCGAACGGCTCGACGGCGGACGGGCGATCAACGACGCGATCAACGGCGGCGGCGGCTGGGCGCTGCTGCTCGACGGGTTCGCCAAGACCGTCGCCGAGCAGGGCTGAGCCCGCGACCGACGCGTGGACCGGTGAACACCGGGGACACGATGGCCATGGCCCGCGAGGAGCGCGGCGAGCTGGTCGACCTGCTCGTCACGCTCACCTCGGAGCAGTGGGAGGCCGACGCCCTGCAGCGAGTGGTGCGTGCGCGAGGTGGTGGCGCACATCGTCAGCCACGAGGAGCTCGGGCGCCTCCAGCTGGTGGGCCGGTTCCTGCGCCGCGGGCCGGGGCGGGCGGGACGCCGGGCGTCTGGCGGATCCCCCGGTCCCCCGGTGCCACCGCCGCCGGGCTCGGCCCGGTCCCAGCCTGTCCCTACGCAGCGACCCGCTCGGAGACCCGTGCGGCCAGGTCGTCGGCGTGCACGCGGACGGGGTGGCGGGTGTGCCGGTAGCCGCACCACACGCAGCCGGGCCGCCGGCCCGCGCCACTGCGGCGGCGTTCGCCCCGCACCGCACGGGCGATCTCGGCGCCGACCCACGCGACCGCGACCGACGCGGTGAGGCCGCCGACGACAAGGGCACCGACCAGGCGGGCCCAGGCCCTCACGAGCCGCAGGCCCACGCCGGATCCCCGGACGGTCACGTCGGCCTCCACACCTGGGTCGGGCTCGGGCCGGTGGTCGGACGAGCTGCCGGCCGGAGAGTAGGCGCCGGGCCCGCGGGGGAGGTGGCTGCGAGCCGACCTCGCGGTGAACAGCCGGCCAGGGCTTCGCTCAGCCGTGGCGCGGCTGCTCCGTCCGGGGTTGACTACGGCTCCGTCGTCATCCGGACGGCGGTCGTCGACAGGAGGGGAAAGGTGGCGCTCGTGCCGAGGAGGTGGATCTCGCCGGCCCGGCGGCAGGCGGCCCTGGCGGCGGTGACCGACGTGATCCGCGACCTGATCCCGTTCGTCCAGACGGCGGTCAAGGCCGCCGACGAGCTGTGCGACCGGGCCGCCCGTACCCTGCGCCGACGGGCGGGCGGCCGTCGAGAGCTCCCGACTCGACGCGGTGGGTGGCCGGCCAGCGGCGGGAAGACCGCCCGGCCCTCGCCCGCCTCGAAGACCGACGCGGCGGGCCCGACGATCAACGGGTCGGGCGGGGCGGCCACCGTCAGGTCCTTGCCGGGATAGTCGAACAGCGCCAGCACGTGCCGAATGGCCTCCGGGCGGGCCCGCTTCTTGTCGTTGCTCTTGATCACCGTCCACGGGGCGTCCGCGGTGTCGGTGGGGAAGAACATCGCCTCCTTGGCCTCGGTGTAGTCGTCCCAGCGGTCGAGGGACGCGAGGTCCGTGGGCGAGAGCTTCCACTGGCGCACCGGGTCGACTCGGCGGATGAGGAAGCGGGTGCGCTGCTCGTTCTGCGACACCGAGAACCACAGCTTGACCAGGTGGATCCCGGAGCGAAGTACCACTTCTTCTTCGCGTGTCCGGCCTTCGCGGTGGCCTGAGCCCGGTCCGGGACCGAGCCGGTCACCCCGGCTCGTCGACCGAGCGTCGGACCAGGAACTCCTCGAGGATGCCTGCCGCTTCCCGGTGGCTCTCGCCGAGGTAGCAGCCGGGCACCCGGCGACGTGCCGGGCGGGTCAGGAAGGCGTTCCCGGCGTAGAAGACCGGCGTGCCCAGCGCCGCCACGGCGGCGAGGGCGTCGACCGCCGGGCGCCGGGCCGAGGCCAGGTGGGAGACCACCACGACCGCGGCCGGCTCCAGCGTGTGCACCGCGCTCGTCAGGGCCGGGACGGGGGTACGGGCACCGAGGACCCTGCAGGCCCGTCCGTTCGAGGCGAGGAGCATGCCGAACGCCTCGAGCCCCAGCGAGTGCAGGTCGCGCGGCCCGCAGGCGAGCAGGACCCCTCCACCGGGGCGCGGCTCGGGGGCGAACGCGACGAGCCGGGCGAGCCAGGTCCGCGCGGCCTCGGTGGCCAGGTGCTCGTGGCCGACGTCGCAGGTCCCGATCTCCCACCAGTGCCCGATCCGGCGCATGGCGGGCACGAGCACGAGGTCGACGGTGGCGCCCAGGCCCAGCTGCCGGGCGGCGTCGTCGAGGCAGGAGCGGATCCCGCCCTGGTCCATGGCGTGCGCCGCGTCCAGGAACCGGTTCACCAGCTCGCGGCCGGGCTCGGCGGACTCGACCAGGAGGCGGGCGGTGGTCGCCGCGTCGCCGGCGCGCCGGCCGCGGGCGATCTCGTCGCGGATGATCCGCAGCTCGTCGATCGCCCGCGCGGGGTAGCGGCGGTGCCCGCCCCGGGTGCGGACGATGCCGGGCACCGCGTAGCGGTACTCCCAGGTGCGCAGTGTGGAGATCGGCACCGCCAACAGCGCGCTCACCTGCTGGATCGTCAGCTGGCGATCCGGACGGTCGTGGGTGGCGGCGGCGACGGGCACGGGATCAGCGTGCGCCTCCCGGGCCGCGGCGCCGCCCGGCGTCGAGGTTTCGGATGCGTAGGTTCGGCCGTTGCCCGGCGGGGACCCCGCGCCGCACCCTGGAGAAGGGCCGGCCCGGTGCGCCACCGGTTGCCACCCCCGCGGAGGCGGACCGGGCCCGCGCCCACACGGCCGGGACCGACCCGGAGTGGCGCGCGACCCACCCCGGCCGCACGATCCGGTCCGCTCCCACCGCGGCGCCCGCACGGGACGTCGCCGCGCGTGGCCCGCCTCCTTCCGCACAGGAGCGAGGCGGGCCGCCTGCGCTGCGCGACCGGGGGTGTTCCCGCGTTCGGGTCTGGCCCCCACCCCCCGCGGCGCGGCAGCATCGGAGACCCCGGTTCGACCGCGGGGTGTGGACCTCCTGCCCGACGACGTGTGAGGTGGCCGATGGAGAAGTACGTCTACGAGTTCACCGAGGGCGGCAAGGACGAGAAGGACCTGCTGGGCGGCAAGGGCGCCAACCTCGCGGAGATGACCCGGCTGGGGTTGCCGGTCCCGCCGGGGTTCACGGTCACCACCCAGGCGTGCCGGCGCTACCTGGCCGACGGCGTGGTGCCGGCCGAGCTGCGGGTCCAGGTGACCCGCGCGCTGCGGGCGCTCGAGGACCGGATCGGCCGCCAGCTCGGCGACCCCGAGGACCCGCTGCTCGTCTCGGTGCGGTCGGGGGCCAAGTTCTCGATGCCCGGGATGATGGAGACGGTCCTCAACATCGGGCTCAACGACGCGTCGGTCCGTGGGCTGGCCGCCGTGGCCGGGGACGAGCGCTTCGCCTGGGACTCCTACCGGCGGCTGATCGCCATGTTCGGCAAGACGGTGCTCGGCATCGACGGCGAGCAGTTCGCCGACGCGTTGGACGGGATGAAGCGCGAGCGCGGCGTCACGCAGGACGTCGACCTCTCGGCGGGCGACCTCGAGGAGCTGGTCGAGGCCTACAAGAAGGTGGTGCAGCAGGAGACCGGCCGGCCGTTCCCGCAGCACCCCCGCGAGCAGCTCGACCTCGCGATCAAGGCCGTGTTCGACTCGTGGAACACCGAGCGGGCCCGCCTCTACCGGCGCCGGGAGCGGATCCCGCACGACCTCGGCACCGCGGTGAACATCTGCACCATGGTGTTCGGCAACCTCGGCGCGGACTCCGGCACCGGCGTGTGCTTCACCCGCGACCCCGCGACCGGCAAGCAGGGCGTCTACGGCGACTACCTGCCGAACGCGCAGGGCGAGGACGTCGTCGCCGGCATCCGCAACACCCTCACCCTGGCCGACCTCGCCGAGCGCGACCGGGCGTCGGCGAACCAGCTCTACGCGGTGATGCGCCGGCTGGAGACGCACTACCGCGATCTCTGCGACATCGAGTTCACGATCGAGCGCGGGAAGCTGTGGATGCTGCAGACCCGCGTCGGCAAGCGCACCGCCGCCGCGGCGTTCCGGATCGCCGCCCAGCTCGTCGACGAGCAGCTGATCACGCTCGACGAGGCGCTGCACCGGGTCACGGGCGAGCAGCTCGCGCGGTTGATGTTCCCGCAGTTCGACCCGGCCGCCGACCGCACGCGGCTGGCGACGGGCCTGGCGGCCTCGCCGGGGGCCGCGGTCGGGGCGGCGGTGTTCGACTCGGCCGCCGCCGTCGAGCGGCACGCGGCGGGCGAGCCCGTGATCCTGGTCCGCCGCGAGACCAACCCCGACGACCTCGCGGGCATGATCGCCGCGGCCGGCGTGCTGACCAGCCGCGGCGGTAAGACCTCCCACGCCGCCGTCGTCGCCCGGGGGATGGGCCGCACGTGCGTGTGCGGGGCCGAGGCGATCGACGTCGACGCGGCGGCCCGGACCGCCCGGGTCGGCGACATCGTGGTGCGCGAGGGCGACGTCGTGGCGATCGACGGCTCGACCGGCGAGGTCTTCCTCGGCGACGTCCCGGTGATCCCCTCGCCCGTCGCCCGGTACCTCGAGGAGGGGCTCGACGCCGTCCTGGACGGGGCGGACGAGGACACCGAGGAGCTGGTGCTCGCGGTGCACCGCATCCTGTCCCACGCCGACGCCACCCGCTCGCTGCGGGTGCGGGCGAACGCCGACACCGGTGCGGACGCGGCCCGGGCCCGCCGGCTCGGGGCGCAGGGGATCGGCCTGTGCCGCACCGAGCACATGTTCCTGGGCGAGCGACGCGCCCTGATCGAGCGGCTCGTCCTGGCGGACACGCCCGAGAGCCGCGCCGGTGCGCTCGACGCGCTGCGGCCGTTGCAGCGTGCCGACTTCGTCGAGCTGTTCGAGGCGATGGACGGCCTGCCGGTCACGGTGCGGCTGCTCGACCCGCCGCTGCACGAGTTCCTGCCCGACCGCACCGAGCTCGCGGTGCGCGTGGCCGTGGCCCGCGAACGCGGCGAGGACCCCGCCGCCGACGAGGCCCTGCT
The DNA here is from genome assembly GCF_021283305.1 of Pseudonocardia kujensis. Lineage (GTDB taxonomy): Bacteria > Actinomycetota > Actinomycetes > Mycobacteriales > Pseudonocardiaceae > Pseudonocardia > Pseudonocardia kujensis. The sequence continues at coordinate 53,022 of NZ_JAJSOK010000014.1, read as the reverse complement.
CGCCGCGGTGGAGCGGCTGCACGAGTCGAACCCGATGCTGGGACTGCGGGGCGTGCGGCTGGGCCTGGTGGTGCCCGGGCTGTTCGCGATGCAGGTGCGGGCCGTCGCCGAGGCCGCCGCCGAGCGGATCACGGCGGGCGGCAGGCCGGACGTGGAGATCATGGTGCCGCTCGTCGGCTCGGTGATGGAGCTGCACCTGATCCGCGACGAGACCGACGGCATCCTCGCCGAGGTCGCCGAGCGGGTGGGCGTCACGCTCGACATCCCGGTCGGGACGATGATCGAGCTGCCGCGGGCCGCGCTGACGGCCGGGCGGATCGCCGAGGCCGCGGACTTCTTCTCGTTCGGCACCAACGACCTGACCCAGACGGCGTGGGGGTTCTCCCGCGACGACGTCGAGGCCGCGTTCTTCGCGCTCTACCTGGACAAGGGCGTGTTCACCGTGTCGCCCTTCGAGACTCTCGACGAGATCGGCGTCGGCCGGCTGGTCCGCCTGGCCGTGGAGGAGGGCAGGCGGGCCCGGCCCGGGCTGAAGATGGGGGTGTGCGGGGAGCACGGCGGCGACCCCGACTCGGTGCACTTCTTCCACCACATCGGGCTGGACTACGTCTCGTGCAGCCCGTTCCGGGTCCCGGTCGCCCGGCTCGAGGCCGGCCGGGCCGCGGTCACGCTCGACGACACCGCCGCCGGGCTCGCCGGGCCGCGCTGAGGGGGGCGGTCAGCGCGGCGCGACCCGGGCGAGCAGGGCCTCGGCGACGACCGCGGGTGCTTCGTCGAGCGCGCCGTGGCCCTGCCCCGCCAGGCCGACGACCGTCGCGCGCGGGAGCGCGGCGGCGATCGCCGTCGTGGCCCGCCGCAGGGGGCCGGGGCTGCGGTCGCCCAGCAGGAGGAGCACGGGCACGTCGACACCGGCCAGGGCGTCGATCCGCGGGAGTCGGTCGACCTCCCGCATCTCGCGGGTCCAGGTGTGCACCAGGGCGACCCGTTCGGGCCAGGTGGGCAGGACGCGCATGCCGGCCACGGCGTCGGCCGGGACGCCGACGACCTCGGTGAGGGCTCGCGCGACCGCGCCGGCGCGGTCGCCGTCGGTGATCATCACGTCGAGGGCGTCGATCGTCGCCGGCGGCGTCAGCGGGCCGTCGACCGGCCACGGCGGCTCGTAGAGGAACAGCTCGGCGGCCGGCAGGCCGCCGGCCGCCGCGGCACCGAGGACCACGGAGGCGCCGCTGGAGTTCGCGCCCACGCTCAACGGGCCCAGGCTCGCCAGGCGCCCGGCCGCGGCCCGGACGTCCTCGAACTCCCGGGCGAACGCGTAGGGCAGGGTGTCGCCGGAGTCGCCCTTGCCGCGCCGGTCCATCAGCCAGCAGGCGTACTGGCCGTCGAGCAGGGCCGCGGTGCGGGCCCAGCGCCCCCGGCCCGCGGGGCCGCCCGGGACCAGCAGCAGCCGGCGGGGTCCGTCGGTCACCTGCTCGAGGGCGATCTCGGTGCCGTCGGCCGAACGGACGCGTTCGAGGACCGTCATGCGGCCATGGTCGCAGCGGATCTCCGCGGGGTTACTCAGGTCGATCCGGCGGCGGACCGTCCGAGGAGGCCCGCAGCACGACGACCGAGCGCGGCCGCACCCGCACGACGTCGCCCGCCCCCGGCTTGCCGTGCGCCGCGAGCTCGCCGGGGGCGAACGTGTCGATCTCGGGCGCCCAGACCTGGCCTTCGCGGAGGGCCGGCACGGTGAACCGCACGGGCTCCCACCACGCGTTGACCAGGACGAGGAAGTCGTCGTCGAGCAGCTCGCGGCCCTCGGCGTCCCGGTCGGGGGCGTCCCCGCCGTCGAGGTAGGTCGCGACGCTGCGGGCGGCCGGGTCGGCCCACTCGGCACCCGTGACGATCGTGCCGGCCGGGGTGTACCAGCGCAGGTTCCGCCAGTCGACACCGGAGAGGAAGCGCCGGCGCCGGAACACCGGATGCTGCCGCCGCAGGGCGATCAGCGTGCGGGTGAAGGCGAGCAGCTCCTCGTCGACGTGCGCCCAGTCGAACCAGGTCAGCTCGTCGTCCTGGCAGTAGGCGTTGTTGTTGCCCCGCTGGGTGCGGCCGAGCTCGTCCCCGCCCAGCAGCATCGGGACGCCGAACGAGAGCAGCAGCGTGGTGAGCAGGGCCCGCTGCTGCCGGCCCCGCAGAGCCCGTACCTCGGGATCGTCGGTCGGCCCTTCGACGCCGCAGTTCCACGACCGGTTGTCGTCCGTCCCGTCCCGGTTGTCGTCGCCGTTGGCCTCGTTGTGCTTGCGGTCGTAGGCGACCAGGTCGGCGAGGGTGAACCCGTCGTGCGCGGTGACGAAGTTGACCGAGGCGGTCGGCCGCCGGCCGCGGCCGCCGTAGAGGTCGGCGGAGCCTGCGAAGCGGGTCGCGAACTCGCCGAGCAGGCCGTCGTGGCTGCGCCAGAAGTCGCGGACCGTGTCGCGGTAGCGGCCGTTCCACTCCCGCCACAGCGGCGGGAAGCGGCCGAGGTCGTAGCTGTCCGCCCGCCCGACGTCCCACGGCTCGGCGATCAGCTTCGCCCGCGACACCACCGGGTCCTGCGAGACGAGGTCGAAGAACGCGGCGAGGCGGTCGAACCCGCCGTCGTCGCGGGCGAGGGTGGGGGCCAGGTCGAAGCGGAAGCCGTCGACACCCATCACGGTCAGCCAGTACCGCAGCGAGTCCATGACCAGCTGCAGCGTGAACGGGTCCGCCGTGTTCAGGGAGTTGCCGCAGCCGGTGGTGTCGAGGTAGCGGCTCGGGTCGGCGGGGTCGAGCCGGTAGTAGCCGGCGTTGTCGAGGCCGCGGTGGCACAGCGTGGGCCCGTGCGGGTCGCCCTCGCCGGTGTGGTTGAAGACGACGTCGAGCACGACCTCCAGGCCCGCCCGGTGCAGGGCGTCGACCATCGCCCGGAACTCCGCGACCTCCCCGCCCGGCCGTCCGCGCCGCACCTCAGCGGAGTAGCCGGGGTGCGGGGCGAGGTAGCCGATCGTGTTGTAGCCCCAGTAGTTCGTGAGGCCCCGCTCGGGGAGGAACGCCTCGGACACGTGGTGGTGCACCGGGAGCAGCTCGACGGTGGTCACGCCCAGCCCGACGAGGTGGGCCACGGCGGCGTCGTGCCCCAGCCCGGCGTAGGTGCCGCGCAGTTCGGGCGGCACGCCGGGGTGCGCCGCGGTGAACCCCTTGACGTGGATCTCGTAGACCACGGTGTCGGCGTAGGAGTGGCGCGGCGCCGGTTCGGACAGCGTCGGCGGCGGGCCGACGACCAGGCTGCGCGGCACGTGCGCCGCCGAGTCCAGCGTGCTCGGCCTCCCGGGGTCGTCCGGGTCGTGCCCGAGCACCTCCGGGCCGAACCGGACCCCACCTGCCACCGCCCGCGCGTACGGGTCGAGCAGGAGCTTGGCCGGGATGTAGAGCAGGCCGCGGGCGGGCTCGTAGGGCCCGTGGGCGCGGTAGCCGTAGGCCCGCCCGGGCCCGGCGCCCGGCACGAAACCGTGCCAGATCCCGGCGTCGTACTCCGGCAGCTCGAGCCGGACCTCGTCCGGCCCGTCGAAGAGGCAGAGCTCGACCGCGTCCGCCCGCGAGGCCACGGCGAAGTTCGTGCCGCCCGCGCGCACGGTCGCCCCCAGCGGGGCGACGGCGCCGGGCAGCACCCGCACCGGCGCGCTCACCGCTCGGGCTCCTGCTCACGCAGCCTGCGCAGCACGTCCCCGACGGGGTCGACCGCGCCGTGCCGGCGGCGGATCACGTCCGCGACCAGACCGGTCCAGCCGGTCTGGTGCGACGCTCCCAGCCCCGCGCCGTCGTCGCCGTGGAAGTACTCGTTGAAGAGCAGGTTGTCCTTCCACCGGGGATCGCGCTGCAGCCGCTCGACCCCGCCGAAACAGGGCCTGCGGCCGTGGTCGCCGACCAGGAACAACGACACCAGCCGCTCCCACAGGTCCGCCACGACCTCGTCGAGCCGCAGCCGCTTCCCGGACCCGGTCGGGTACTCGACGGTGTGGTCGTCGCCGAAGAAGCGGTGGTAGCGCTCGAGCGAGTTCACCACGAGGTGGTTGACCGGGAACCAGACGGGCCCGCGCCAGTTGGAGTTGCCGCCGAACATCGCGACTGTCGACTCGGCCGGCTCGTAGTCGATCTCGGCGTGCAGGCCGGGCGCGTCGAGCACGTACGGATGGTCGCGGTGGTAGGCCGAGACCGACCGCAGCCCGTGGGGCGAGAGGAACTCGGCCGGGTCGAACAGCTGGGCGAGGAGCCGGTCGAGCTTCTCGACGCCGACCACGCCGAGCAGCAGCTGGCGGTCCCCGGGGCCGCCGCGCAGCAGCCCGCGTGCGGCGAGCCCGTCCTCGTCCTCGAGGCCGTTCCGCCCGAACAGGGCGGCGACGTTCTTGCCCCCGGCCGCCGCCCGCCGCAGGGTCGTCTCGTCGGCGACCCCGGCGGCGAGCATCGGGATCACGCCGACCATCGAGCGCACCGCCACGGGCACGGCGGTGCCGTCGGGGGCCACGAGCCGATCGGCGAAGAGCCCGGTCTCCGGGTCCCAGAGCCCCTCCGACTCGACCGCGGTGCGAATGGCGGCGATGTGCTCGAGGAACTTGCGCACCAGATCGTTCGCGGGCCGGCCGGCGTTGCGCAGCACGGCGGCGATGGCGCCCATGGCCAGCGCGTACGAGGCCATCCAGCCGGTCGCGTCGGACTGCTCGAGCAGGTAGCCCGGCGGCAGGTGCGAGCGGTCGATCGGGCCGATGTTGTCCAGGCCGAGGAAGCCGCCCTCGAAGACGTTCGAGCCGTCCGAGTCCTCCAGGTTGACCCACCAGGTGAAGTTGAGCAGGAGCTTGTCGAAGACCCGGGAGAGGAACTCGACGTCGCGGGCGCCGTCGAGGGCGAACACCTCGAGCGCGGCCCAGGCCTGCACCGGCGGGTTGACGTCGCCGAAGTCCCACTCGTAGGCGGGCAGGGCACCGTTCGGGTGCTGGAACCACTCGCGGCACACCAGCAGCAGCTGGTACTTGGCGAAGGCCGGGTCGACGTGCGCGAGCGCGACGCAGTGGAAGGCGAGGTCCCAGGAGGCGAACCACGGGTACTCCCACTTGTCCGGCATCGACATCACGTCGAAGGAGTTGAAGGTCCGCCACCGGGCGTTGCGTCCGTGCTCCCGTGACGCGGGCGGCCGCGGCTGGCCCGGGTCGCCGTCGAGCCAGCGGGCGACGTCGTAGTAGTAGAACTGCTTGCTCCACAGCAGCCCGGCGAAGGCCTGGCGCATCACGTTCGCCTCGTCCGCGGAGGCCGCCGAGGGCGTGAGCTCCTCGTAGAACTCGTCCGCCTCCGCGCGCCGTCGGTCGCGGACCCGGGCGAAGTCCTCGCCCAGGTCGCCCGGCCGGTCCGCGGGTCGCAGGCGCAGCCGCAGCTCCACGGTCGCGCCGGGGTCGACCGTCACCCGGTACCGGACGGCGCACTTGGTCCCGGTGCCGTCCGGGTTCACGGTGTCCGTGCCGTCGACGACGTGGTCGTTGATCCCGTCCTTCGGGTACCGCGGTCCCGGTCGGCCGTAGAGGCGCTGCAGGTTGGTCTCGTTGTCGCAGAACAACAACTCCGGCGCGGCGCCGTCGGGACCCGAGGCCGCGACGAGCTCCAGGTCGCCGAGGAAGGGGTGCGGCACCGCGACCGCCGCCGGGCCGGTCGCGCGCAGGACCGGCGCCGTGGCGTCCGGGTCCCACGACCAGGTGTTGCGGAACCAGAGCGTCGGCAGGACGTGGAGCTCGGCCTGCTCGGGACCGGCGTTCGTGACCTCGACGGTGACCAGCAGGTCGTCCGGGTCCGCCTTGGCGTAGTGCACCTCGACCACCCAGTACCGGTCGTCGTCGAAGGCACCGGTGTCGAGCAGCTCGTACTCCGGGTCGCTGCGGCCGCGGGAGCCGTTGGTCGCCACCAGGTCCTCGTACGGGAAGGCCCGCTGCGGGTAGTGGTACCGCCAGCGGTTCCAGGCGTGCGACGGGACGGCGTCGAGGTACCACCAGTACTCCTTGGCGTCCTCGCCGTGGTTCCCCTGCGGCCCGGTGAGCCCGAAGATCCGCTCCTTGAGGATCGGGTCCTGCCCGTTCCACAGCGCCAGGCCGAGGCAGAGCCGCTGCTCGACGTCGGAGAAGCCGGCCAGACCGTCCTCGCCCCACCGGTAGGCCTGGGACCGGGCGCGGTCGTGCGGCAGGTAGGTCCACGCCTCGCCGTCGGGGCTGTAGTCCTCGCGGACCGTGCCCCACTGCCGCTCGCTGAGGTACGGGCCCCAGCGGTACCAGGGATCTCCCGTCCGCAGTCCGTCGTCGAGGCTGTCGAACCCCTGCACCCGCTCGCTCTCCGCGCCCACCGCGCGCCTCCTCCGTCGCCGTCGTCCACCCGGAGCGGAGTCTGCGGGGGCTCGGGCGGCGCGGATTCACCCGTCGCGGATGGGGCCGGAGGCAGGACGAAAGGTCAACCTGCTGTCGGAGATCGGGTCCGCCGAAGGGAGTCCACGATGAGTACGGACGCCACACGCCCGGCCGAGTCCGGTGGAGCGGCGACGCCCGGCGGCAGGGCGGAGTTCACCACGACCTTCGCCCTGTACGCCGCCATCCTGATGCTGCTGGGCGGGGCCGTCGGCATCCTCACCGGCATCGTGTCGATCGCCCAGAGCGAGGTCGTGGTGCGGACGCCGCAGTACACCTACGCGCTCGACGTCGGCACGTGGGGCTGGATCCATCTGGTGCTGGCCGTGCTGCTCGGCGTGGCGGGCTTCGGGGTGCTGCGGGGCGCGAGCTGGGCGCGTGCCCTGGGCATCACGGCCGCCGCGCTGAACATCGTGGCGCACTTCGCGTTCCTGCCGCACTTCCCGATCTGGGGCCTGATGCTCATCGCGCTCAACCTGATCGTGATCTGGGCGCTCGTCCCGTACCGGGCCGAGAAGGCCTGACGGCCCGGACCGGCTCCGGCCCCGCACACGGCACGCCCGACGGGCGGACCGGCACACCCGAGAGAAGGGGTTGGACATGTTGCTCGCACAAAGTGGCTACCCGCTGCTGGACCTGTTCTGGACGATGCTGGTGTTCTTCGGCTTCGTCGTGTGGTTCTGGCTGCTGTTCGTGATCTTCGGTGACATCTTCCGGCGCGACGACATCGGAGGTTGGGGTAAGGCCGGCTGGACGGTGGTGATCATCATCCTGCCGATCGTGGGCTCGCTGGTGTACCTGATCGCCGAGGGCCGGAAGATGGGCGAGCGGAGGCAGGCGGACGCCGCGGCGGCCCGCAAGGCCTACGAGCACGACGTGCGCCGGATCGCCGCCGTGAACGGCGACACCGGCGGACCCACGGCCCAGATCTCCGAGGCGAAGCGCCTGCTCGACCAGGGCGCGATCACCCCGGAGGAGTACGAGTCCCTGAAGGCCAAGGCGCTCGGCCGCGCGGTCGGCGAGCCGGCCTGACCGGCGCCGGAGCGGGGACGGGTGAGTACCGACGGGGCCGCCGCGCCCGTGCCGAACGGGAGCCAGAGCCGGGTTCTCGGGCTCCTCCTCGCGATGGCGATGTTCGTGCTGGTGGTCGACACCTCGCTGATGAACGTGTCGATCTCCGCGGTGGTGCACGACCTGGGCACGACCGTCAGCGGGGTGCAGTCCGCCATCGCGCTCGAGGCGCTCGTCTCCGCCGCGTTCATCCTGATCGGCGGCAAGGTCGGCGACCTCGTCGGGCGCAAGCGCGCCTACGTGCTCGGCCTGCTCGGCTACGCCGTGGGCGCGGCCGCCATGGCGCTGGCGCAGGGCCTCACGGCGGTCATCGTGTTCTGGGCGGTGATCGGCGGGATCGGCGCGTCGCTGCTGCTGCCCGCCATGCAGTCGCTGATCCACGGCAACTTCGACGGGGCGGCGCGCAAGAAGGTCTACGCCCTGGTGGGTGCCGCGGCGGCGATCGCCGCCGCCGTGGGCCCGCTGCTCGGCGGTTTCATCACGACCTTCCTGTCCTGGCGGGTCGGGTTCGTGCTCGAGGTCGTCGTGATCGCGGTGGTGCTGGGCGGGGCGAAGCTCGTGCGCGACGTCCCCTACACCGGTCCCCGGGGCGTCGACGTCGTCGGTGCGGTGCTCTCGGTCGTCGGAATGGGTGCGCTCGTCCTCGGCATCCTGGTGTGGCAGGAGGGCGGCGAGCGGGTCGGCCTGGTCCTGGCGATCGGCGTCGCCGGCCTGGTGGGCCTGGTGTTCTGGCTGCGCCGGCGGGCGCGCCGCGCGGAGCCGGCCCTCCTGGACCCGGCGCTGTTCACCTCGGCGCACTTCCGGGTCGGCGTGTCCCAGCAGCTGCTGCAGCAGGTCGCGCTGGGCGGCGTCATGATCGTGCTCCCGATCTTCCTGCAGATGGTGCTCGAGTACAATGCGATGCAGGCCGGCCTGACGATCGCGCCGTTGTCGCTCAGCATGTTCGGGCTGGCCCTGCTGGCGGGGAGGCGGAGCGGGCACCGGCGGCCGAGCACGGTCGTCGGCGTGGGGTTCGCGCTCGTGGTGATCGGGATCGTGATCCTGCTGCCGCTGGTCCCGCGCGCCGGGACGGGGTGGGTGCTCATCGGTCCGCTCGCGATCGCCGGCGCGGGGCTCGGCCTGCTGGTCTCGCAGCTGAACAACTACACGCTCTCCCCGGTCCCGGAGGAACGGGTCAGCGAGGCGGCCGGGGTCAACTCGGCGGCCGGGTCGTTCGGCCTCTCCTTCGGCCTCGCCTTCGCCGGCGCGATCATGCTCGCCGCCCTCGCCGCCACGTTCACGGCGGAGACGGACGCGAGCACGGTGCTGCCACCGGCCGAGAAGCAGCAGGTCGCCCAGGTGCTGGAGGAGGACGCCGAGCTGATGAGCAACACCAAGCTCGCAGGGCTGCTCGTCGGCCAGCCCGAGGAGATCCGGTCGGAGATCATCCGGATCAACACCGAGGCCCGCCCGTTCGCCCTGCAGGTCGGCCTGCTCGTGCCGCTGCTCGCCGCCGCGGTCGGCCTCGCCAACTCCCTGCGGATGCGGCGGCTCCCGGACCCGGAGCCCTCCGGCGCCGCGGAGACGACGCTGGGGTGAGGGTCGCGGTGTCCGGCAACGCGTCCGAGCCGGCCCGCGGCGTGCCGACGGGACCTTGCGGTGCCGTGAAGAGTCTTCCGGCCCCTCGTCCCGGTCACGGATCCGTCGCACCATGTTCGGATGCCGTCCATCGGGCTCGGAGCAGGCGGGGCGACCGACCAGCACGAGGGTTTCGTCGCCGGTCGCTACCGCAACGGTGCGTTGTCCGACAACTGGACCGACGTGACCCGCTGCGCCCCCGGCACGTTCACCGCGTTCGTCCCGGCGTGCGGGTGCGGCTGGCGGGGGACACCGCAACGGCCCGACCGGAGGGGGCTCGAGCGGTGCCGGGACTCGTGGTCGACCGACCACGTCGCGTGCCTCGCCGCGCCCGCGCCCGCGCCCGGTGGTGCCCGGCGGGGCACGGTCCGGTCCGGGGCGGGCCGGGCCGGGCCGCGGGTGCCGCGGCGGCGCCCGGTGCGCTACGGCACCGCGGGCGTCGAGGACCCGGCCCGGCCGTAGGCGGCGAGCACGTCGCGGTGGTCGAGCCAGCCGAGGAGCGGCCCGTCGGGCCCGGCGCGGACCGGGAGCCCGGTGTCCTCGTGGTCGACCAGGATGCGCAGGGCCGCGTGCAGCGACGTCCCCGGGGCGAGCTCCGGCAACGGCGCCGCGACGTCCCCCGCCGACCTGCCGTCGCGTCCGGACAGGTCGAGGCCGGCGGCGGTGACCGCGCCGCGGTAACGGCCGTCGTCGTCGCGGACCGGCAGTGCGCCGTACCGGGCCGTGCCGAGCCGGGCGGCCAGGTCGTCGAGCAAGGTGCCCGCGGGAACCGGGTCGGGCGGGGTCCGCATGGCCTGGGCGACGGTGAGCCGCCGGACGAGCGCCTCGGCGCGGCTGTCGGCGTCGACGTCGATCCCGCGGCGCAGCAGCTTCAGTGTGTAGATGTTGTCGCGGGAGATCAGGTGTGACACCCCGGTGGCCAGGGCGACGGCCGCCATCAGGGGCAGGATGACCGAGTACTGTCCGGTCAGCTCGAACACGATGAGCACTGCGGCGATCGGGGCGTGGGAGGCGGCGGCGAACACCGCTGCCATGCCGACCAGACCGAACGCGCCGGGCGAGAGGTCCAGGCCCGGGAACAGCGCCTGCGCCGCGAACCCGAAGGCGGTGCCCGCCATGCCGCCGACGAACAACGACGGCGCGAACACCCCGCCCGAGCCACCGATGCCGATCGTCAGGCTGGTGGCCAGCATCTTCCCGAGCATCAGGACGATCAGGAACCTGACGGCGTACTTCCCGGCGATGCCGGCCTCGAGGACCGGATAACCGACCCCGTACATCTGCGGCAGGGCCAGCAGCACACCGCCGAGGAGCAGTCCGCCGACGGCGGGGCGCAGCCACTCGGGCCCCCGCCACACGTGGTCGCACAGGTCCTCGATCAGGTACAGGATCCGGGCGAACCCCCAGCCGACCACCCCCGCGAGCAGGCCGAGCACGGCGTAGAGCGGGAACTCGGTCGCCGAGCCCAACGAGTAGGCGGGCAGCTCGATGATGTGGTCGTTCCCGACGACCGCGCGGGCGACCACGTTGGCGGTCACCGAGGAGATCACCACGACGCCGAACGCCTCGGCGGTGAAGGCGCGCAGGATGATCTCGAGCGCGAAGAACACCCCGGCGATCGGGGCGTCGAAGGTCGCGGAGATCCCCCCGGCGGCGCCGCAGGCGACCATCAGTCGCAGACGGTGGTCCGGCACGCGCAGCCACTGCCCGATGGACGAGCCGAGCGCGGACCCGATCTGGACGATCGGCCCCTCGCGACCGACGGACCCGCCGGTGCCGATGCACAGGGCCGAGGCGAGCGACTTGACGGCGGCGACGCGGGCCGGAATGCGTCCGCCGTTGCGGGCCACGGCGACCATCACCTCGGGGACGCCGTGCCCGCGGGCCTCGGGGGCGAACCGGTTGACCAGCGGGCCGTAGACCAGCCCGCCGACCACCGGCGCGAGCAGGAGGAACCACGGGCCGAGGGCCGGCAGGTGCAGGCTCGCGACGCGACCGGCGGCGCTGTAGTCGTCCCGCCCGGTGACCAGGTTCGTGATCCCGATGATCAGGAAGCGGAACACCACGGCGCCGAGCCCGGCCCCGGCGCCGACGACCAGGGCCAGGCCGACCAAGCCGGACGGCGTCCCGACCAGCCATCCGTGCGCCCGGCGCAGGGCGCTCACGGGAGCATCGCCCACTCGGGTTCGGGCACCTCGCCGGCCGCGGCGGCGAAGGTGCGCAGGGCCTCGACGACCGCGGTGCGGGACTCGGCGGGCAGGCCGCCCAGCAAGGTGGCCAGCTCGGCCCGGCGGCGCCGGGTGACCTCCTCGACCAGTGCCCGCCCGCGCTCGCTCAACGCCACCCGGACCTCCCGGCGGTCCTCGCCGGTCCGGTCGCGCTCGATCAGCCCCTTGGCCACCAGTCGGTCGCACATCCGCGTCGCCGACGACGGCGAGACGTCGAGCGCCCCGGCCAGGTCGGCCGGACGGCGCGCACCGTGCTGGGCGAGCACGATGAGCGCCCGGTACTGCGGCAGCGTCACGTCCTCCTCGACCGCGGCGAGCGAGCGGGCCGCCACGGCCACCAGCGCCCGGCTCGCCGACATCACGGCGTCCACCACCTCGTCCGGTGTGGGTTCTTGCACCAGGACATCATTGCACAGAGCAATTATTAGCCATGGCAGACTGCGGGGATGGCGATCGATCCCACCGGTGCGGACATGAAGGCCTTCCTCGCCGCGGCTCCGGACGAGCCGGTCACGATGCTCAACCTGCTGCGGTTCGTCGAGGGCGGGCGCGCCCGCTACGACGAGTACATCGCGCACTTCCGTCGCACGTCGGAACCCTTCGGTGCCCGGGTCGTCTACTACGGGTACGGCGGCGCCCCCGTCGTGGCCGAGCAGGGCCAGGACTGGGACGCCGTGCTGCTCGTGCACTACCCGAGCCGGCGGGCGTTCTCGGACATGGTCCGCGATCCCGAGTACCAGAAGGGCACCCACCTGCGCTCGGAGGCGCTGGTCGAGGCGGTACTGCAACCGACCACGCCGGCGGGGTGACGGAGCGGCCCGGGGCGTCCGCGTCGCTGTCGTCTCAGAATGAAGCGATGGCTATCGCTTCGTGTTAGCCGCCTCTACCCTCGCGGCATGAACCCTCCTGCCGGCCCCTCCGCGTCGTCGGCCCTGTCGTCGACCGAGGGGCCGGAGCGCGGTGACGGTCAGCGCCTCCTGGGCACGGGGCTGCGGGCCCGGCTGGCGATCGCGGGCCCGGCGTTCGTGGCGGCGATCGCCTACATCGACCCCGGCAACTTCGCGACGAACTTCGCGGCGGGCTCGCGGTACGGCTACCTGCTGCTCTGGGTGATCGTCGGGGCGAACCTGCTGGCCATGCTGGTGCAGACGCTGTCGGCGAAGCTCGGCCTGGCCACCGGGCGCAATCTCGCCGAGCTGTGCCGCGAACGGTTCCCGCGCCCGGTGAGCCGGGGCATGTGGGTCCAGGCGGAGGCGGTCGCCGTCGCCACCGACCTGGCGGAGGTGCTCGGCGGGGCGATCGCGCTGCAGCTGCTGTTCGGGATCCCGCTGTTCGTCGGCGGCCTCGTCACCGGCGTGGTGGCGTTCGGGCTGCTCGCCCTGCAGACCCGTGGGCACCGGCCGTTCGAGCGCGCGATCGTCGTGCTGTTCCTGGTGGTGCTCGTGGGGCTCTTCGCCACGGTGTTCCGGGTCGACGTCGACGGCGCCGGCGCGGTCGGCGGGCTGGTGCCGCAGTTCGCAGGCACCGACAGCCTGCTGCTCGCGACCGGGATCCTCGGCGCGACCGTGATGCCCCACGTGATCTACCTGCACTCGGCCCTGACGCAGCGCCGGCTGCGGGCGGAGGGGCCGGAGCAGCAGCGGTTCATCCTGCGCACCACCCGGGTCGACGTCCTGGTGGGGATGGGCACCGCCGGGTTGATCAACGCGTCGATGCTGCTCATCGCCGCCGCGGTCTTCGCCGGCTCGGCGCTCTCCGGGACCGACAGCCTCGACGGCGTCTACACGGGGCTCGAGGTCGCGGTCGACAAGTGGGCCGCGCTCGCCTTCGCGATCGCGCTGCTGGCCTCCGGCTTCGCCTCCTCGGGCGTCGGGACATACGCCGGACAGGTGGTCATGCAGGGCTTCCTCCGCCGGCGCATCCCGCTGCTCCTGCGGCGCGCGCTGACCCTGGCCCCCGCCCTCGTGGTCCTCGCCGTGGGTGTGGACCCCACCCAGGCCCTGGTGTGGTCCCAGGTCGTGCTGTCCTTCGGGATCCCGTTCGCACTCGTGCCGCTCGTGCTGTTCACCCGCCGGCGCGACGTCATGGGGTCCCTGGTCAACCATCGGCTGACCACCGCCGCGGCGGTCGTCGTCGCGGCCCTGATCATCGCGCTGAACCTCTTCCTGCTGGCCGACTTCGCCACCGCGGGCTGACCCGGCCGGCCCCGGCGAGGACCACGAGGGCGGGGCGTGCGGGGACGCCGCCCGTCGCGGCCGGGCACGCGGCCGGCCCGCCCGCGGGGTGAGCGCGTAGCCGCGATGAAGGCGCCGTGAAACCGGCGGCCCCGACGCTCCTGGTCGACGCGGCAGGCGCCGCCGGGAAGGGAAGACAGAACGACCATGGACCACACCGTCACGACGCTGCCGACCACGCGTCCGTCCGGCTGCCCGTTCGACCCGCCGCCGGAGCTGCTCCACGCCCGGGAGCACGGCCCGATCAGCCGCTACACCTTCCCCGGGGGCGAGCCCGGCTGGCTGGTCACCGGGTTCGACCTGGTCAGGGCGGTCCTGGCGGACCCACGGTTCAGCTCGCGCAAGGAGCTCATGCGCCACCCGACCCTCGACATCACCGGCCTGGAGATCCCTCCGGCGCCGCCCGGCGAGTTCCTCCTCATGGACGAGCCGCAGCACGGGCGCTACCGCAGGCCGCTGGTGGGCCGGTTCACCGTGCGGCGGATGCGACTGCTCACCGAGCGCCTGGAGAAGATCACCGCGGACCACCTGGACGCCATGGAGCAGGCCGGGCCGCCCGCGGACCTGGTGACCGCGTTCGCGACGCCCGTCCCGGCCGTCATGATCTGCGAGCTGCTGGGGGTGCCGTACGAGGACCGGGGTGCCTTCCAGAAGCAGGTCGAGCGGTTCACGAGCGGGGAGACGAGCGACGAGGACCTCGTCGCGGCCTACACCGCGACCCAGCAGTACCTCGCGGGGCTGGTGGCCGCCAAGCGCGCGAACCCCACCGACGATCTGCTCAGCGACCTCACGGACAGCGATCTGACCGACGAGGAGCTGAAGGGGATGGGTCTGCTCCTGCTGGCAGCCGGCCTCGACACGACCGCGAACATGCTGGCGCTGGGCACCTTCGCGCTGCTGCGCAACCCGCCACAGCTGGCTGCCCTGCGTGCCGAGCCCGCGCTCGTCGACGGGGCCGTGGAGGAGCTGCTGCGGTACCTGAGCGTCGCCAAGACGTTCATGAGGACGGCGCTCGAGGACGTCGAGCTGGGCGGGCGGACCATCGAGGCCGGGACGACGGTGATCCTCTCGTACCACACCGCCAACCGGGACCCCGAGCGCTTCGCCGACCCGCACGTGCTCGACATCCGGAGGCAGGACGGCGGTCACCTGGCCTTCGGCCACGGCATCCACCAGTGCCTGGGGCAGCAGCTGGCCCGCGTCGAGATGCGGGTCGCGTTCCCCGCGCTGCTCGACCGCTTCCCCACGCTGCGCCTCGCCGTCCCGGCCGACGAGGTCGCCCTGCGCCCGGAGACCGCGGACATCTACGGGGTGAAGCGCCTCCCGGTCACCTGGGACGCGTGACCGCGCGTCCGTCCCCGTCCAGGACGTCGAGGTCGCGCTCGGCGTAGGGGCGTGCTGCCACTCCCCGTGGAGCACCGTGCGCAGGCACTCCGCGACCGGGTGGCGGCCCGGCGGGGCGCGACCCGGCCCGAGCCGATTGACGTGGGCCGCGGCCACAAGGCAGAACTACGGGAAGCCGATGGTGCGCGACGGGAGGCGTCGATGGGGACGACGGGCTGGACACCCGAGGAGTACGGGCAGGTCACGCTGCTGCGGGCGGCGAACGGCGGCGGCTACCCCTACGGGAACTCGCTGCTGGTCCGCGGGAGCGCGGGCACACTCCTCGTGGACCCGTCGCTCGCGTTGATCGAGCAGGACGCGCTCCCGGAGGCCGACGCCGTCGTCGTCAGCCATGCCCACGAGGACCACCTCGTGGCGATCGAGGCGTTCGACGCCCCGGTCCACGTGCACACCGCCGACCTGCCCGCGGTCCGCGACACGCAGGTGCTGCTCGCGGCCTACGGCCTGCCGGCGGAGGCCACGGCGGAGCTCGCGGAGTCCCTGACCGCCGACTTCCGCCTCGGCAGCCGCCCCGATGCCGTGGGCGTGCCGGACGGTCACCGGTTCGACCTCGGCGACCGCACGGCGACCGTCGTGCACCTTCCCGGGCACACCGTGGGGCACTCCGGGCTGCTGATCGAGCCGGACGGATTCCTCTACATCGCCGACATCGACCTCACCTCGTTCGGGCCCTACTACGGGGACCGGGTGAGCAGCCTCGAGGGCTTCGAGCGGTCGATCGAGGTCTGCGGCTCCGTCGACGCGCGCTGGTTCGGCACGTTCCACCAGAAGGGCGTGGTCGAAGGGGCCGAGGAGTTCCGGCGCAGGCTGCGCGCGTACCGGGAGGTGATCGGGCGGCGGGACGAGGCGTTGACCGAGTTCCTCGCCGAGCCGCGGACCCTCGCCGAGGTCGTCGACCACCGCTTCGTCTACCGGCCGCACGTCGAGGCCCCGCACGTCGAGAGCGTCGAGGCGCGCACCGCGGAACAACACATCGCCCGGCTCGTCCGCACGGGGGTCGTCGCCGAGGTGGAGCCGGGTCGTTACCGCGCCGTGGCGGGCTGACCGGGGGGCCGCCCCGCCCCGGTCCGGCTCTCCGCACCGGGGCGGTCTTCGCCCTCTCCGGGTTCCGTCCGACCACGGCCACGCGTGCGCCGAGCTCGGCGAACCGACGCGCGATGCCGAGGTCGATGCCGCACGTGCCGCCCGCCACGAACACCGTGCGATCCGCCATGAGGCCGTCGCTGAACGCGCTCATCGTCAGGTCCTCTCCGCCGGGTCTCCGGGGCCACCACGGGGTGCTGAACGCGCGTTGAGTCCGGTCTCGATGGGTGATCTCGACCACCGCCGGTCACACCCGCGACCCGCTCACGGCGCTCATACCCCGCCGTGGACGAGGATGGCCGGGTGTCGTCAAGCCCCGGCGCCGTCACGCGCGTCGTCCGTGACCACCCGTGCCCTTCGCGGCCGGGTGCGGGTGCCTCCTCGCCCGGTCGCGCCGGGATCACCGGGTAGCGGCCGATGGACCTGTCGCGGCTGCTGGACGCCCCGCTGATCGCGGGGCCGTTGCCGACGACCGTCACCGTGGTCGGTGCGGTGGCGGGGGTGGCGCTGCTGGTCGGGCGCGGGCGGCGCTGGTGGCTCTGGTCCGTGCCGGTCGCCGCGATGGCGGGGGCGGTCGCGGTGGGGCTCGTCCTGCTGGTCATGGCGGTGTTCCGGCCGTTCCCCGATCCGTTGCCGCCGCGCGTCCTGGTCTGGATCGGCGTGGTCGTCGCGGCGTTCGCGCTGGCGGCGCCCACGCTGCGGCGGCGGTGGTGGCGGGCCGGCACGGCCGTGCTGGCCGCACTCCTCGTGCTCGCGACGGGCGCGATCAAGGTCAACGCGGTGTACGGCTACCGGCCGACGCTGAACGCGGCCCTCGGCCTGCCGTTCAGCAACCAGGTGGACCTGGCGGACGTCCCGGCCGCGCCGCTGCTGGCGGCCTCCCCGGCCGGCCCGCTGGCATCGGCCTGGACGCCCCCGGCCGACATGCCGCGCCGCGGGAGGATCAGCGAGGTCACGGTGCCCGGCACCGTCTCGGGCTTCGCCGCCCGGCCCGCCTGGGTGTACCTGCCTCCCGCCTATCTGACCTCGCCCCGTCCGCGGCTGCCCGTGCTGGAGCTCGTCGCCGGCCAGCCCGGCGGACCCGAGGACTGGCTGCTGGCCGGGAGGCTGGCCGAGGTGATGGACTCCTTCGCCGCCGCGCACGCGGGGCTCGCCCCGGTCGTGGTCGTCCCCGACGCCACCGGGTCCGACCTCGCCAACACGCTCTGCCTGGACTCGCGGCTCGGGAACGCCGAGACCTACCTCGCCCGCGACGTCCCCGACTGGGCCGCGGCCAACCTGCAGGTCGCACCCGGGCCCCTGGCGATCGGCGGGTTCTCCTTCGGCGGGACGTGCGCACTGCAGCTCGCCCTGCGCCACCCGGACACCTTCCCGACCTTCCTCGACGTCTCCGGTCAGGCCGAACCCACCCTCGGCGACCGCCCGTCGACGGTCGCCGCGGCCTTCGGCGGCGACGACGGCGCGTTCGACCAGGTCACCCCGCTGTCCGAGCTGCGCCGGCGGACCTACCCGGCCCTGCACGGCACGCTGATCGTCGGGCGCGACGACGACACCTACCGTCCGCAGGCCGAGCAGGTCGCCGCGGCGAGCCGCGCCGCGGGCGCCACACTCGCGCTCGTCGAGCTTCCTGCCGGGCACAGCTGGAGCCTGGCCTCGCAGGCGCTCGGTGCGGCACTGCCCTGGCTCGCCGGGCGCCTCGGGATCCTCGCCCCGGTGCCGCCGCCCTCCTGACGCCCGGCCGACGGTCCCGGTCAGCGGCCGAGGAGGGCGCGGGCGAGGGCGGCGGCTTGGGTGGGGCGCAGGTCGGGCAGGTAGGCGCGGCCGAGGGCGTTGCCGATCGCGGGCAGCGCCCCTCGGGCCTCGAATCCAGCGCGGACGCCGTCGCGGGCAGCGTGGCGAGCGGCGTGGTGAAGACGATGAGGGTGAGGAAGGTCGCCGCGGAGGCGACGATGACCGTGGCCCGGTCCGTCTGCCGCATCCACACACTCCCCGTCGGCGCCGCGCGCTCCGCGGCCGGCCGTCGCCACGCGACGATGCGCCCCCTCGTCCGTTGCCGCACGTCGCCGTGCTGGTTGATCGTCTCGTAGGTGAGGGTGACGCCACCGCGGCCGGGGCGCGAACCGGAGTAGGTGATCGTGCCGACGGAGATCTCCAGGTGCAGGTCAGCTCGGCGCGGATGTGCTCCTCGCGTTCGACGAGCTCGCCATCGCGCCGCTCGCGGACCTCGGCAGTGATCCGCGCGTCGTGGGCAGCTCGGCGCGTTCGCCCACGTAGCGCCCAGCTCGGCGGTCAGGGTGCGACCTGGTTGGCGTGGCCCCCGGCACGGCGACGAGCTCAGTGGCCGTCGCCGCTCATCACCAGTCCGAGGAGAGCGGCGGCCAAGGAGAACCGGACCATCGGCTCGCGGACATCTCGACCGAGAGTCTCGGAGAGTCTGTTCACCCTGCCGTAGGCCGCTGCCCTGCTCACCCCTATCCGCTCGGCGAAGCCGGCCACGACTCCGTCCGCCTCGATGAAGGCGCGGACGTCGGCGAGGAGCTCGCGGCGGCGCTTCGACTCCAGGCACTGGATGGGGGCGAGTTCCTCGTCGACGTAGGTCAGCAGCCGTGCGTCACTGCGAAGGTGCCAAAACAGACCGCGAGCGCCTAGATCAGCTGCCCGCCAGGGTCGGCGGGCCGCTGGGTCGAGGCTCGCGGCGGCCGCCCGCACAGTTAGTCCCGCCTCCGCCACCGCGTCCGCGAGTGCGACGACTGTGGTTGCTCTAGCGGTGGACGACGCCTCGACGAGCTCCTCCGGGACACACCCGAGAATGTCGTCCCGGGTCCCGCCCAGGGCGTCACCCAGTACAACCACGACGCCGTCGGGGAGCGACCCCACCACTGCCGGCGACCGGACCGAGTCAGCAGCCCTGCGTAGCGCACGCTGCTTCCCGCGCTGAGGCAGGAAAGCCATCACGTCGAATGGTCCCTCCTTGGAGAAGCCGAGCGCCCGTAGCCGGGCGTGAACCTCCGTATGCCCCGCCCGAGGTGCACCGAGGAGGAGGTCGGCGATCAGCTTGTCGTAGGCCTCCGAGACCGGCCCGGCAGGTTCCGCGTGCAGCAACGCGGAGAGCGTGACCGCATCGCCCGCATGATCGAGCACCATCTGAGCCCGGGTGGCGTCCTCCGCGCGGACGGGGACGATCAACCGGCCCCAGCGCGACTCCCGTCGCCCGACCGCGACCGAAGCCCAGCCTTCGGGGCCGCCACCGTCGAGGGCGCCTGTGGTCGGCGTCCTGCGCGACCGGCTGATCCAGTCCCGCAGGACCTCCTTGGCCGCTCCGCCGGCGTACGCGAGCACGCGGTGGGCGGCGTCCTCCAGCACGACAGGCAGGCCCAGCAGGGCCGCCGCCTCCGTGACGACCCGCTCAGCGCTGGCCCCCTCGACGGCGAACCCACGGAACGTCTCGGCAACGCGGTCCGCGAACCTCAGCCGGTCGTACTGTGCCGTCACAATGTGCGCGTGGACAGCCTCGGTGACCTCGACGAACCGGACTGTTCGGCGGAGCTCGACGAGCGGGAAATCCATCGCCCGCGCCGTCTGCACCCAAGCGTCGGGCAGGGACCGCAGGTGCTGCCCCAGCTCGACGACGAGGCCGACCGCACCGGCCTCGCGCAAGGCGGCGAAGTAGGTCGACGGGTCGACGGCCGGGTCGGCCACGGCCACGCCGATCGACAGCAAGAGCACCCCGCTCGTCAACGTTCCCGAAGGATCACGTTGCTCGCTGACGTGCACCCAACGAACGGGCGCTCTCAACGCAGAGCGCCCTGCGCGCACAGCTGGGCGACCGGCCGCCAGCGCCGGTAGCCCGAGGACCTCATCCACTGTCAGGTACACGCCACAGTGTGACAGAACGTCGGAGTCAGCGGAAATGCCATACACAATGCAACCTGAGACACGCGAGTCCTGTGTCGAGACTTGGCCCATGTCCGCGACCACCACGCACGACACCGCTATCACCACGCTCACTCACTGGTCAGGGGGTGCCCCAGTCGCGGGGACCTCTGGCCGGTTCTCGGACGTGACCAATCCGGCGACGGGAGAGGTCACCGCGTCGCTGCCGTTGGCGTCGGAGGAGGAGGCCGCGGAGGTGATCGCGGCGGCGAAGGCGGCGTTCCCGGGCTGGCGCGACACCTCGCTGGCGAAGCGGACGCGGATCCTGTTCACGTTCCGGGAGCTGCTCGACGAGCGTGCGTCGGAGCTGGCGGCGATCATCACCTCCGAGCACGGCAAGGTGCTCTCCGACGCGGCGGGTGAGGTGGCGCGTGGCCAGGAGGTCGTGGAGTTCGCGTGTGGCGCCCCGCACCTGTTGAAGGGTTCGGCGACGGAGAACGCCTCGACCGGTGTGGACGTGGCCTCGATTCGCCAGCCGTTGGGCGTGGTGGGGATCATCTCGCCGTTCAACTTTCCGGCGATGGTGCCGATGTGGTTCTTCCCGGTCGCGATCGCCGCGGGCAACACTGTGGTGCTCAAGCCGTCGGAGAAGGTCCCGAGCGCGGCGCTGTGGTTGGCCGAGCTGTGGCGCGAGGCGGGGCTGCCCGACGGCGTGTTCAACGTCGTCAACGGCGACAAGACCGCGGTGGACGCCCTGCTGACCAGCCCGGACGTCAAGTCGATCTCGTTCGTGGGGTCGACGCCGATCGCGCGGTACGTGTATGAGACCGGGACCGCGCACGGTAAGCGGGTGCAGGCGCTGGGTGGGGCGAAGAACCACATGGTGGTGCTGCCCGATGCCGATCTCGACCTGGCCGCGGACCAGGCGGTCAATGCGGGGTTCGGGTCTGCCGGGGAGCGGTGCATGGCGATCTCGGCGCTGGTCGCGGTGGGCGACATCGCCGACGAGCTCGTCGGGAAGATCAAGTCGCGGGCCGAGGCGCTGCGCACCGGGGACGGGCGGCGGGGCTGCGACATGGGGCCCCTGGTGACCTCGGCGGCGCGGGAGCGGGTGTCGGGCTACATCGACGCGGGTGAGTCCGCCGGGGCGACGCTGGTGGTGGACGGGCGGCAGGGCTCGTTCGACGCGGATGGGTCCGGGTTCTTCGTGGGCCCGACGCTGTTCGACAACGTCGCCACGGACATGTCGATCTACACCGACGAGATCTTCGGACCGGTGCTGTCGGTGGTGCGGGTGGACTCCTACGCCGACGCCGTGGAGCTGATCAACGCCAACCCGTACGGGAACGGGACGGCGATCTTCACCAACGACGGCGGCGCGGCGCGCAAGTTCCAGAACGAGGTCGAGGTCGGGATGATCGGCGTCAACGTGCCGGTGCCGGTCCCGATGGCCTACTACTCCTTCGGGGGCTGGAAGAACTCGCTGTTCGGCGACACCCACGCCCACGGCGTCGAGGGCTTTCACTTCTTCACCCGCGGCAAGGTCGTGACCACCCGCTGGCTCGACCCCGCCGATCGCGCTGAGGACGGCGGTATCGACCTCGGCTTCCCCCAGAACGCTTGACCACGACAGCAGCAGAGGATCCGATGAGCACCACCATCGACCACACGGCCGCCCCGTCGGGGGCGGCCACGCCCACAGCCGAGGCCGCAGCTCGACACCTCTGGATGCACTTCGCGCGCATGGGCGGGCGAGGACCGGAGAACCCGATCCCGGTCATCACGCGGGGCGAGGGCGTCCACATCTGGGACGAACGCGGTCGACGAATCATCGACGGCCTTTCCGGCCTGTTCGTTGTGCAGGTCGGGCACAGCCGCCGTGAGCTGGCCGAGGTCGCGGCCAAGCAGGCGGCCGAGCTCGCGTACTTCCCCGTCTGGGGGTACGCCACCCGGCCAGCAGCCGAGCTGGCCGAGCGGCTGGCGCATCTCGCGCCTGGCGATCTCAATCGAGTCTTCTTCACCACCGGCGGCGGTGAGGCGGTCGAGTCCGCGTGGAAGGTGGCCAAGCAGTACTTCAAGCTCCGCAGCAAGCCGGGAAAACACAAGGTGATCAGCCGCTCGGTCGCCTATCACGGCACTCCGCACGGAGCGCTTTCCATCACCGGTCTGCCTGCGATGAAGAAGGACTTCGAGCCGCTGACGCCCGGTGGGTTTCGAGTGCCCAACACCAACCTCTACCGGCACCCGGAGTTCGCCGACGATCCCGAGGCCTTTGGCCGCTGGGCGGCCGACCGTATCGAAGAGGCCATTCTGTTCGAAGGCGCCGACACGGTTGCCGCCGTGGTGCTCGAGCCGGTGCAGAATTCCGGTGGCTGCCTCACTCCTCCTCCGGGCTACTTCGCCCGGGTTCGCGAGATCTGTGACCGCCACGACGTGCTCATGGTCTCGGACGAGGTCATCTGCGCCTTCGGTCGGCACGGCCATACGTTCGCCTGCGAGAAGTTCGGCTACGTCCCGGACCTGATTACCTGTGCTAAGGGCATGACGTCGGGCTACGGCCCGCTCGGCGCACTGATCGCCTCGGACAGGGTCATGGAGCCCTTCCTTGCCCCCGGCGTTGCCTTCCCGCACGGCTACACCTGGGGCGGGCATCCGATGTCGGCTGCGGTCGCGATCGCCAACCTCGACCTTATGGAGCGCGAGGGCCTGAACCAGCGCGTCCTGGACAACCAGCAGGCCTTCGGGGACACCCTGCGCAAGCTCCTTGACCTGCCCATCGTTGGCGACGTTCGCGGCGACGGCTACTTCTGGGCCGTTGAGCTGGTCAAGGATAAGACCTCCCGAGAGACCTTCGACCCAGCCGAACGCGAGCGACTCGTCCGCGGCTTCCTCCCCGGCGCGCTGTTCGACGCCGGTCTGTACTGCCGCCCCGACGACCGCGGCGATGTCGTCGTGCAGCTCGCTCCGCCACTCATCGCTGGTCAGGCGGAGTTCGACGAGATCGAGTCGATCCTCAGGGCGACGCTGACCGAGGCCGCGCAGGTTGTGTGAGGGCTTGCCGCGCCGCGCGCATGAACGAAGTGCTTCGACCAGCTCGCGCATTTGAGCGGGCCGAAGAGAATCTTGTGGACTTTTTGGTCCGCGTGGACTCGATTCGCGCTTACAAGGCTCCCTGAGCAGCAATGACAGAGTTGGTGGCGCGTGGGCGCGTGGGCGCGCGCGAGAGCGCGAGCTGATGGCTGAAAACGTCATCAGTCACTTTGGCGCATTCCCGGTACCCGGCCGAACATCGGATCGGTCCGCCCTAGACGCGGGGGTCCGATAGACGCTGTCCAGCCTTCCGATCAGGCCCTACGCCACCACAAGGTCACCGCGCTCAGGACGGACCCGGTGATTCGGATCCTGCCGGTGAGATCTGACCGAGCGCGCCCACTCCCGTGTCCGAGCTCTCCTACCCCATCGCCATCACCCCGGCCGTGGCCGGAAGAAGGAGCTACTCATGCGCATCGGTGTTCCGCGCGAGGTGAAGGACAACGAGTTCCGGGTCGCCCTGACGCCGGCGGGCGTGCACGAGCTGGTGCGGCGCGGTCACGAGGTCGTCGTCGAGCAGGGGGCGGGCCTGGGCTCGTCCATTTCTGATGATGACTTCAAGGCCGCGGGTGCGCAGCTGCTCGCCGACGCCGACGCCGTCTGGGACGCCGCCGAGCTGCTGCTCAAGGTCAAGGAGCCGGTGCAGAGCGAGTACCACCGGCTGCGCGGCGACCTGACGCTGTTCACCTACCTGCACCTGGCCGCGTCCCGGCCGTGCACGGACGCGCTGCTCGCCGCGGGCACCACCGCGATCGCCTACGAGACCGTGCGCACCGCGGACGGGAAGCTGCCGCTGCTCGCCCCGATGAGCGAGGTGGCGGGCCGGCTCGCGCCGCAGGTCGGCGCGTACCACCTGATGAGCGCGGCCGGCGGGCGCGGCGTGCTGATGGGCGGCGTGCCCGGCGCGCCGCGGGCCCACGTCGTGGTGCTCGGGGCCGGGGTGTCCGGCTCGCACGCCACGCAGATCGCCGTCGGGATGGGCGCGCGGGTGAGCGTGCTGGACCTCGACGTCGACAAGCTGCGCGCGCTCGACGCCCGCTACGGCGGCCGGGTCGAGACCGTGCACTCCACCGCCTACGCGGTCGAGCACGCGGTGCTCGACGCCGACCTGGTGATCGGCGCGGTGCTGGTGCCGGGCGCGAAGGCGCCGACGCTGGTGTCGAACGAGCTGGTGGCGCGGATGAAGCCGGGCGCGGTGCTCGTCGACGTCGCCGTGGACCAGGGCGGCTGCTTCGCCGACACCCGCCCGACCACGCACGCCGACCCGACGTTCCGGGTGCACGAGACCGTGTTCTACTGCGTGGCCAACATGCCCGGTGCAGTGCCGCACACCTCCACCCACGCCCTCACCAGCGTCACCCTGCCCTACATCACCCGGCTGGCCGACCACGGCTGGCGCGAGGCGCTGCGCGCCGACCCCACCCTCGCCCAAGGCCTGTCCACCCACGCCGGGGAGCTGACCAACCCCGAGGTCGCCCACGCCCACAACCTGCCCTCCCGCCAGACCGGAGCAGTCCTGACCTCCTGAAACCACATCGATCCTGCGCTGCAGGGTGTCATCATCGGGTCGGGGCGTCCTGCACTTCGTGGGCTGCACCAAAGACAGCATTCACGTCGGCGGCGTGAACGTGGCCCGCCGACGTCGAGGCACGCTGCACCGCCACCCCGCCGTGTGCGGCAGGCCGCCGTGTCCGGGATGCCGGACGAGCGGCTGGTCGAGGTGCCGTTCGCCTTCGTCGTCCTCACAGGGCCGGGAACCGCGCCGCCGGAGGAGATCCTCGACTGCGCCGGCGATCGCCCGCTGCCCGGCCTCGAGCTGCCCAAACACCGAGTGTCGTCGCGAGTTTCGCGCCCATCGGCATGACCGTGAGCTCGACGATGAAGAAGAACGAGCCCGCCGACCACGCCCGCAGCCTGCTCGAGCAGGTCGCGCGCTTATGTACACCGGGTCACCGTGCTGCTCGGTACCGAGCTGCCGATCTGCAGGCCGGGATGCCGGGGGCGTCGTCGTCCTCGGCGCTGCCGCTCGCGGTGAGCGGGGCAGGTGGGCTCGGCGTGGTCGCGGCGGCCCGGTGCGCTGCCGGACCACACCCGGATGCCCGACGAGACGGCCTCGGCACCGATCGCCGTGGACGATCAACCTGCCGCTCTACCGCTCGCCGACGAGGTCATCGAACCTGCTCCTGTCGCGCCGCCCTCCGGTGCTGATCGCCTCGCAGGGCGGTCCGCGCCGCCTACCTCGACCGCTTCCGCGCTGTCGGCACGAGGTAACTCGATCTTTGCGGCGATGCTGCCTCCTACTTGCGACCGAGAGCCCGGTAAATCGCCGTAATGTAGGACCCGGCCCGGTCCGAACCGATTATGTCGTCTCCCATCTTGTTCATCACATACGAGATCGTGAGACCTTGTCCCGGATGCGTCAGGACCATCGAGCCGCCCCAACCACCCCAGAAGGCGATCCTGTCGTCTGGGATGTACGGCAAAGTGGCCGGTTCCGGCAGGCCGAATCCGATACCCCACCGGACGGGGATTCCGAGGACCAGGTCAACGTTGCGCGCCTGCTCCTCAAAGATCAAGTCGATCGTTGACGGGCTGAGGAGACGAACACCATCGACCACCCCAGCACGCGAGATCGGCGACAGAATGCGGGCGACCGACCTGGCGTTCCCGTGACCGTTCGCCGCGCCGAGCTCGCTCCGGCGCCAGTCGATCGTGTTGGCCTCAGATGCGTCCAAGATCGTTGAGCTGAACGTCTTGCGCATCGGGTCGTCCTCGGCGAGCTCATTGATGTCGAACTCTATGGGCGGAGGCGGAATGATCTCGGCGATGCGTCCACGGTCGGACTCCCGAGCCCCGATCTGGAAGTCGGCGCCGAGCGGCTCCGCGAGTTCGGTCCGTACGAACTCGGTGAGCGACTTCCCTGACACCCGACGGATCAGCTCGCCCACGAGGTGGCCGAGACTCTGGTCGTGATACCCGCTCGCGGTGCCTGGTTCCCACCATGGAGCCTGTGTAGCGAGCTGGTTCGTGGCGCGCTCACGGTCATAGATCTGGTGGGGCTCCCAGGGCTGGTCCCAGCCCGAGACCCCCGAGGTGTGTGACATCACGTGCTTCACCAGCACGGATTCTTTGCCGTTCGCCGCGAACTCGGGCCAGTACGTCGCTACCGGAACGTTGAGGTCAAGAAGTCCGCGGTCGACCAGAACGAGCGCCGCCAGATTGGTGACCGTCTTGGTGATCGACCAGACGTTGACGATGGTGTCGCGCGCCCACTTCTCTTCACGGTTGGCGTCCGCGTGACCTCCCCATACGTCAAGCAAGGTCTCACCGTCGAGATCCACAACGATCGACGCGCCTAGCTCGGCGCCACTCTCGATGTTGGACGCGAGTTCGGTCACCACCTCCTCGAAGCGAGAATCAGCGTGTCCGTGAACTAGTGTGGCCATGGTCCTCCTCGTGTCACTTATGCGCATGCTGCCATGCGATCGTCCCGGGACTGGACCTGGTCGCAACGAAACCCTCGTCGCCGACCGAAGCTCCGCTTGCAGCGCATTCCGCCGCGGGCCATCATGCGCTGGCCGAGATCGAAGGAACGCGGCAACTTGTACCCGCGAGAGGGTCGTCGCCGGCCCTGTAGCGGTCCCGGATCCCGACCTGGTGGCGGCCATCGACGGCACCGGAGCAGTCACGACGCCAGAGTCTGGACCCGGTGGGGAGCGCGTCGCCACGAGCGAAGTGTCAAAACTTCGTGGGCTCGGCGTGCTGACTGTCAAGACGGGCCGCGAGCGTGGACTCGTACCCGAGATACAGGCGACCATCATGTTGATCGCCTTACGTCGAGAGCACATACTCGACATGTGGTGAGAGGAGCCGGTAGGGCGCTGGACGGGGCCATCACGGTCGGCGATGCCCTCACGCTTCCCGAGCTCGCCCGGGGCAGCCCCAGAGTGCTGTCGGGCGACGCCAATCTCACCAACGAGATCCGTTGGGTGCATGTGGTCGAGGGTCGGTATCTCGCCTCCCTGATCCATGGGGGCGAGCTGCTGCTCACTCACGGTATGTCACTCGGTTGCGGGGATGCCGAGCTCGACACCTTCAGCAACGAACTGGCCGAGCGTCGCGTAGCCGGTCTCGTGATCGAACTAGGCCCGGTGTTGAAGGCCACGCCCCCAGGACTGATCAAGGCGTGCCTGCGCAACGCCATTCCGCTCGTCGAGCTCAGCGCGCCAGTGCGCTTTGTGGACATCACCGAGGCGATCCACACCTCCATCGTCAATTACGACTACGACGCGACGCGCCGAATCCTGGCATTCCAGGAGGCGCTGACCGCCAGCTTGGCACGAGGGGCGGGGCACCGCGAACTCCTGATGACCGCGGCGCACGAACTAGGCAGGCCCGTTTTCCTGGAGCACGATGGAGGCGGCATCGACTACGGCTTCCCGCCCTCCTGCACCGAGCGTGAGGCGCGTTTTGCCTGGCAGGCCTACACGCATCAGTCCGATGGCGAGGTCACGGCGACCGAAGCCGAGGTCGAAGCGCGAGACGGCTCCCCGGCAGGCCGGCTCGTCGTCCTCAACACAGCGGGTATGCCGTTGCAGAGTGATCGAGTCGCGCTCAAGGCCCTGGCTACTCACGTCGCCATCGTTGATTCGCGAAACCCACTTGAGCATTCACACCAGAGGCCTCGCGACGGAGGCATCCTTGCCGCGCTTGTCGACGGCAGGCTCGATGCCACCGACGCACTGGAGTTCGACCTGTCACTGCAGCTGTCTTCGGAGGCAAGCCTGGGCGTCCCCGTAGTCATCCGGCGCGCTCGACGTTCTCAGGGAAATCCAGTCGCGGAGGAGGACCGCGCGTGGCAATCTCTTTGGCGTGACGTTGTCCGCGAGCTTCGCAGCCATCGCACCAACGTACTGATTGGGCCCGACCGGCTGACCGCGCCCACGTATGCGGTCCTCGGGATGCGAAGCCCAGACGAGCGCGCGCCCGCCGCCGAAGAATTCTCGGAGATCATCGCCGCAGCGGCGGAGAGACGCATGGGCGACTCGGGGGCGGCAGTCGTGTGTGTCGGCCCGCCAGCATACACATGGGACGGCATCATCAGCGGTCTACGCACGGCGCTCGACGTCATGCCCGGGGCGCTTAGCGGGCCGGCGAAGCTGTGGCACGACGCTATGCTGCTTGACCTCGAGCACTTGTTCTGGGTCGTGAGGGATCATCCAAAGTACGTGCGATTCGCTCACCACCGGGTCTCGGCACTTCGAGTTTATGACGCCACGAATAACACGCGCCTCTTCGAGACGTTGTGCGAGTTCCTCCGATGCGGGGGCCACAAATCAGTCACCGCGCGCGCGTTAAAAATAGAGCGCCAGTCACTCTATTACCGAATCTCACGAATCGAATCCGTGCTGGGCGTGGATCTCGCGGACGCCGAAACTCTGCTTGGCCTAAATATCGCTGTAAGAGTCGCCGCCTACATCGACGACTCCGAGGCCGAGAAGTTCATGGTCGGCAACGGCCCGACCCTGAGGAACTGGGCCGCACGCGCTCGGTAGCCATCGACTCGAACTCGGGAATGGGCTACATTGGACGGTTGAACCTGCCGGGGCTCATGTGCGAGATGTCGTATGGAGTGGTCCCCGACGTCGCCAAGTCGGCAACGATGCTGCCGATCACCGGACAGATCTTGAATCCGTACCCCGAGAACGACGTGGCGACGATGACGCGCTCATCGTCCTTCCAGTGCCCGACGATGGCGGTGTCGTCATGTGAGGTCGACTCAATCCACACTCCTGTTCTAGCGGGGGTCGGGTCGAGTCCGCGAACAATTTGTGGCAGGTGCCGGCGACCGGGAGCGAGATCGGCAGTTGCAACAGTCCGGTCGAGTTGGTCGACCTTCTCCGAGTGACCCCAAACTTCGCTGTATGCGCCGGATATCTTGACCATGCTGCCCTCGAGAGTCGGCCCTCCGAAAGAAAACTCTCCGTGATGAGTTCTTGTGAAGGAAGGGAAGCGATCCGGCCCAAACAGTGCGGCGTCCTCTGCGGTCCGGGGCGTGTACCAGGCCATTACGACCCGCTGGGCGTCGGCCTTTAGGCCGGGCAGCAACTCTGTAGCCCAGCCGCCTGGGGAGACCACGAGTTTGCGTACGCGGTATTCAGCCCCAGCGGTCCTGACCGTCACGCCGGTTCGGTCGCTGTCCCAACCGGTGACTTCTGTGTTGGTCAGGACTTTTGCGCCACGCGCAGTCGAGAGTCGGACGGCGGCCGCCACAGCCAGCTCGGGACGGAGCCACCCGCCTCGCGGATCGAAGACGATCCGGTCCTCCGGGTACAGAACGAACTGTGGGTATCGCACGCGCATTTCCTCGTGGCTCAGCTGCTCTGCACGGATGGCTCCCGCCGAAACGAGACCGAGGAGCCTGTCGATCGCTGCCGACCCGGCAGGCTCGATCACCAGGCCGCCGCATTCCACCAGCAACTGGTGCCCGGTTGCCGATTCCAGTTGCCGCCAAGCGGCATAGCTGTCGGCAGCGATCCGCACGTCGCCGGCTCCCAGCTCCAGAACAGGGATCGAGCGGTAGAGGCGGCTCTCTCCTCCGTAGGCCGACTGGTCGTGGGGCACTCCCCAGTAGCGTTCGAAGCCTAGAACGCTGCAGCCGCGCCGGGTCAGCTCCATCATGGCCATGCTGCCGACGGTCCCGACCCCGACAACCCCGACCTCAGCGTCAAACTCGGTCAACGAAGCCTCCCGGAAAACTGGAAAGTGCATCTACGTCGACGGTGAGGCAGGTGATCGCCTGCGTGCTCCGCAGCCCGGCGATCGACATCTCCGGGTCAAGGACGTATACGGGTGCTCCGGCCGCGACCATTGCGGCGGTCGTCGCTCCTGATCCGGAAGCGTCGCGCCTGACGACTATCGAAGGGCTATGAAGGTACATTGGCGACTTTCTGTCGTTAGTGGATTTTGTTCGGAGGTCGCCTCTACGGCGACCACCGGGGCGGTCGGTCTACTGCCGCCCGATTCGCTCGAAAACGTCCGGCTTGGTGCGCCGAAAGACGGATGCAACGGCGAACCCAAGAACGAAGGATCCATAAACGATCACCATCAGGATTACTATAACCGAAGTGCCCGCTCCTATCAGGAGCTCAATGTTGTCGGTCGCCAGGTACAGCGCTATCGCCATTCCAGCAAGCGCCAGGACTGGAGCGACAATGCGGTGCCACACCGTCACGCTGGCTGGCCGAACGCGGTTCAGGTATACCGGGATCGCGAGCCCAGTGCAGGCGAGCAGAAGCACGAATGAGTAGCCGAAGGCACCCGAGAGTTTGGCGTACAGGGTCGCCGGGGTGTCATCGAAGATCATGAACGGCAGTAGCCCGATGAACGCGACGATGCTGACGGTGACTGAGGCACGGTGGGGAGATTTGTGCCGCCGATGCGCCTTTCCGACAGCGCCTGGGAGGATTCCGTCCACCCCGAGACTGAACAGGTACCGGCTCAGGATGTTGTGCGACGAGACCAGGGCGGCCAAGATGCTCGTGGCCAGCAGGACCGAGACAAGGTCCAATCCGACCGCACCGAGGTAGATCCGAACGGTTCCCAATAAGGAACCGACGGGATCGGTCGCGGTCGCCGCCACGGCACTCCTATCTCCCAGCGCTTGCGTGACAGCCCAAGCGGTGATGCCGAAGAGCACGGCGACCGTCGCGATGAATCCGTAGGCAGCGCGCGGAATCGTCCGCTCGGGGGCGCGCACCTCCTGCCGGAATATGACCGTCGCCTCGAAGCCCGCCATACAAAGCATGGCGAAGAGCAGAGCGAGGCCAGCCGACCCGGAGGTGATGTTCGAGGACATTAGGAAGCTCGCCGTGAGTCTTTCCGACCCGCCGCTGGCTACGACGGCTGCGTCGTAGGCGATGATGATCAGTACTTCACCCGCCATCAGCACCATCAAGAATCGTGCGGAGATATCGAGGCGGAAGTACCCGAGAACGCCGACCGTGAGCTGGGCGACCAGTGCCCAGACCCACCACGAGATCGATGGACCGTGCAACGTGTCGCGCACGACCGATTCGACGGTGATACCGATGAACGCGTAACTGGCGAGGAGGACCAGATAGTAGCAGACAAGAGCGAGAAAGGAAGCACCCAAGCCGGCGCGGCGTCCCAGGCCTAGTGCGACGAAGGAGTAGAACCCCCCGGGGTTTTCGACGTGCCGAGCCATCTTGGTGAAGCCGGCGGCGAAAGTTGCCACGACGAGGGCCGCCACGAGGTAAGCGACGGGCGCACCCAACCCGTTTCCGTATCCGATGACGAGCGGGACGATGCCCACTACGACCGTCAGCGGTCCATTGAAAGCCAGGATGGTGAAAAGTAGTTGGACAACACCGAGGTTGCCACCCAAGGCCGCGCCGGACGACGCGTCGGTCGTCTGTGCAGGCTTGTCCGAATCTGTGGTGGATGGTGTTTCTCTCATGAGGGCCTTCTCTCGGGACTGTCAGCAGTCAATTGGCTGGTTGGATCTCGTTCCTCTGAGTGGCATCTAAGCCGAGTCCTCGAGATAGCTTCGAGACCGCTTCGGTCATCTCTCGCCCGCAACCGCATTGCTCGAATCAGCTTCGCTGAGGGAAGAACGCAAATCGGTAGTCGTCATGTCACCATCCGTTTGACATGGCGTCGCTACTGACGCTTGACTCATGATTCATGTGGTGCCAGCGCTTGTGCTACGGGCAAATCGTCAAGACTGCCGACCGCTTTGCCTGACCGGTGTCAAAACCCGGAGGCAGCGACCGCCGGATCGCGGGGTGATGTTCCGACTTGGATGAGAGCACCGGTCCCAGCCGAGCTACTCGATCGCATGGCGCTCGACGCATGGTCGTACACACGACCCGTGACTGACGGGGCACTGCTCCGCATCGAGTGGGCCGCGCTCGACCCCGAAGAACGCCGGATCTGGCATCGGTGCGCGTCGGGGATGTGCCGCCACCTTGGGCGCAACGCTGGCCCTATGCCGTGATCAGGAGCAGCTGGGTGACGAGCGCTCCGTGCAACGACGCAGCGTCTGCACTCCTCTTTAGGTTAGCTGGCAAGGCGACGTATTCGTCGGGGACGGATCGTCGCTGGTGAAGGCTGGTGCTGACGTAGCGCGCCCAGTCCGCGCCCGCTCGTTGTGCGTGCTTCATGGCCATGGCGGGGCTGATGTTGAGGGCGTCGGCGAGAACCTGGGGCGGTGCTTCTCGGACGAGTTGTTGCCAGGTGGTATTCCGGGCGGCGCGAACCGGGATCCCGGCCGCCACGCCGGGCGGCGAGCTGGGTCGTGCGGCTGAGGTGCTCGCCGGGGACCTGACCGGGGAACAGCCATCGAGACTGCGCATTGGCTGCGGTGTTGGTGTTGGCGCGGTGCTTGAGGTGAAGGCGGATCAGCGCTGCGAGCTGCTCGGGAACGGGTATCCATTGCTTGCCAAGGCGTAGTCGTAGCTCCGGTGAGAAGGCGTCGGACTCGGCCAGGTCGGCGAGGGTTAGGGCGACGACCTCCCCGGCGGGCTGCCCGAAGAGAGTGATCAAGCAGCCGGCGATGCGGTAGGGGAGTGTTGCCCAGCTCGTCGTGGAGCAGCAGCGAGCGGATGATCTCCAGATCGGGCGTGTTCACCGATCAGCTGCGGGTTGTCGTTGTCGCGGCGCGGGAGTTCGACCTTGCCGGTGAGCCGCTGCCCGCGACACCAGTAGAGGAACCGCTGGACATGTTCACGGGTGCCCGGGCCGCCGGCGTGCCAGTCTCACGTGCGACTCCTGACGGATCGTCCGCCGCAGGCTCTCCCAGGTGCCGCAGGGTCGGGGCACCCTGGCGGATCTCGCCGTCGAAGAGAACCGGAGGGCCGGCGCCCACCTGCGCAAGGACCGCAAGGCGATCACCGCAGACGTGCGACGTTGGTTCGACACCGACCCCCGGCTAGCCGAGCGACGCCGGCAGAAGGCGGGGCTCCTCTCCGGGGGCGAGCAGCTCGGGGAGCTGCGGGAGGTGGGCGAGACTCGCTACGGGTGGCGGATCCTGCTGCGCCACCAGCGCACCCCGTTCTACCTGAGCACTTCGGCCTGGGACGGGCTGCGGCGCGCGCATCCGCACGTGTTCGCCGAGCAGCTCCCCGACGGAGCCCGCCAGGTCCTGCTCGTGATCGTGGACCGTACCGGCGCCGGGAACCTGACTGGGGCGCCTGCACCAGCGACTGGGCCGACTTCACCGCCTGGTGTACCACCCGCGCCATGCCACCGCTGCCTCATCGCCGTGCCGCGAAATATCCTTCCTCGCACTTGCCCATCTCTGATGCCCACTGGTGATTGGGACACGGATGAGCCAGACGGCCGGCTGTCGTGGCCCGGATTGCCGCGCACCGCCAGGCTCCGGCGAGCATGCGCCGTTCGAAGGTGCGATTGCTATTGCGCGTTTGCTATGGCAGATTGCGGTGCATCTTCTTCCATCGTCGGGAGTGTGCTCATGCTTGCCGTGCTTGGTTACGCCATGGTGGCGGTCTTCATCGGCCTGATCATGGCAAGGCGCTTGTCGCCGGTCGTCGGTCTGATCGTGCTCCCGCTCGCGGCGGGCATCATCGCAGGTCAGGCGGCGAATCTTGGTGGGTACGTGGTCGACGGGGTCAAGTCCCTCGCGCCGACCGCGCTGCTCCTCGTCTTCGCGATCATGTTCTTCAGCCTGATGATCGAAGTCGGCCTGTTCGACCCGGTCGTGCGGGCCATCCTGCGCTTCTCGAAGGCCGATCCGGTGCGGATCACCCTTGGTACGGTCGCGCTGACCCTCGTTGTGTCGCTCGACGGCGACGGCTCGTCCACGATCCTCATCGTCGCCGCAGCGTTCTTGGCCCTCTACAACCAGCTCGGCATGTCCCGCGTGGTGCTGGCGGTACTGCTCGTGCTCGCGGTGGCCTGCACAAACCTCACCCCGTGGGGCGGCCCGGTCACGCGGGCAGCGGCCGCGCTCGATCTCGATCCCGCGACGCTGTTCCTTCCGATGATCCCATCGATGATCGTGGGTGCGGTGGCGTTGTTCGGCGTCGCGTACCTGCTGGGGCGCCGGGAGCGCCGCCGGCTGCGCACTGCCGTGCCGGTCGGCGCGGGCGTCGGGAGTGGGGGCTCCGGTACCGGACCCGACGCGGTGAGCGGTGATGACGGGCGGATCATTGCCGGCATCCTGCCCGAGCGGGCGCCGCGGCACCGGAGGATCATCTGGTTCAACGCCCTGCTGACCGTGCTGCTGATGGTCGGTGTGGTGCTCGAGGTCTGGCCGCTGGCGGTGCTCTTTGCGGCCGGCTTCGCGATCGCGCTGCTGGTCAACTTCCCGAGCCCGAAAGCGCAGGGCGAGCAGGTCGCCGGCTTCGCGCCTGCAGTCATCCCGGTCGTCACGATGGTGTTCGCGGCAGCGGTGTTCGTCGGCGTGCTCGCGGGGACCGGGATGGTCGACGCAATGGGCCAGGCACTCGTCGCGGTCATGCCGGCCAGTTGGGGCGGCGCGTATGGCCTGCTCGTCGGGATCGTGAGCCTGCCGCTGACCTTCGTACTGTCCAACGATGCCTACTACTTCGGGGTCCTGCCCGTGCTCGCCGAGGCGGGCGCCGCGCACGGGCTCACGCCGGCGGAGGTTGGGCGAGCGGCGCTCGTCGGTGGTCCGGTGCACGTCCTGAGTCCACTGGTGCCCGCCCTGTATCTGCTGGTCGGGCGACTCGACGTGAGCCTGGCCGACCTGCAGCGCAAGGGCCTGCCCTGGGCGGTGCTTGTCTCCCTGCTGATGTTGATGACCGCGGTGGTTACCGGTGTCGTCCCGCTAGGCTGAGGCTTGGGCTATGCTATAGCAAGTTGTGAGGTGTCGTGAGGAGTCCGCATGAGCGTCCCCAGGGACCTGCAGAAGCTCGAACAGCCTGAATCGCTGGCCGAGCGCGCGTACGCGTCCCTGCGCGAGGGGATCGCCACCGGGCTGTTCACACCGGGGGAGCGGGTGACCGAGCGAGGTCTGGCCGCCCGGCTGGGGGTGTCGCCGACACCCATCCGCGAGGCCCTGCGGAGGCTGGAGCACGAGGGGCTGATCGTCCGGCTCGGTCCGCGTCGGCTCGCCGTCGCCGAGCACTCCGATCGCGCACTGCGCGAACTCATGCACGTGGAGGTCGTCCTGCGGGCCGCCCAGGCCCGCTTCGCGACCACCCGGCTCACGGACGCCACCCTCGACCGACTCGCGGAGATCGTGGAGCAGATCGCGAACCCGGTCGGCGAGGATCCCGCTGCTCAGCAGCGCGCCGCGCACCGTTTCGACGAGATCCTCGCCGAGGCAGCGGGCAACGCCGTGGTCGACGGATTGATCGGCAGCGTCTCGCTGTTCGGCGCCGAGCGCCGGGCGCGATCGCTGCAGCAGATGCAGCAACGACCGGACGTGTTCGCCGAGCGCGTCGCGGCGCACCGCGAGGTGCTCGCGGCGCTGCGCCGCCGAGACCCGGACACGGTCGAGACCGCGATGCGGGCCCACCTCCTGCGGGTCGTCGACTTCCTACTCGAGATCGACTGACCACCCGCTCACCCTAATCCCGGACCGCAACTGGGCTGTGCGGCCGGTCCGACGTGCCCTGAGGAGGCAATTCCATGAGTGACGAGGTGCGGAATCCGGTCCGGGTACTGGTCCCGGTCGGCATGCTGGGGGCCGGATTCCCCAGCGACACGGTCAAGCGCGGTATCGCCATGGGTGCGGACGCGATCGCCGTCGACGGCGGTTCGACCGACTCCGGCCCCTACTACCTGGGCGCCGCCACGCCCAAGACCGCGCGGGCCGCGGTGCGCCGGGACCTGCAGGCGATCCTGGCCCCCGCCGCGGAGGCCGGGATACCGGTGATCGTCGGCTCGTGCGGGACCTCGGGGACCGACGCTGGAGTGGACTGGGTGCACGAGATGGTCTGCGAGATCCTGCATCAGGACCGGATCCCGGGACGGACCGTCGCCCGAATCTACAGCGAGCTCGCGCCCACGGCCCTGCACGACAAGCTGGCCGCCGGGGACGTCCGCCCGCTCGCACCGGCTGGACCGCTGACCCGCGAGGTGCTCGACGGATGCGCGCACGTCGTCGGGCTGATGGGGCACGAGCCCATCGCCGCGGCCCTGTCGGCAGGCGCGAACATCGTGCTCGCGGGCCGGGCCACGGACTGTGCGCTGATCGCCGCGGTGCCGCTGATGCGCGGTAAGCCCTTCGGCCCGGCCTGGCACGCCGCCAAGATCGCCGAATGCGGCAACCTTTGCACCACCGGCTCCGGCCTCGGCGGCGTCGTGGTCCACGTCGGAGACGACGGGTTCGTCGTCGAGCCCGTCGACGAGACCGACCGCTGCACCCCCTTCAGCGTCTCGGCGCACATGCTCTACGAGAACGCCGACCCCTTCCGGCTGCGGGAGCCGGCGGGCACACTCGTCGCCACGAACGCGCAGTACACCGCACTCGATGAGCGCCGGGTGCTGGTCCGCGGCTCGGAGTTCGAGTTCGCCGAGGACCACACGATCAAGCTGGAGGGCTCGGCCCCGGCAGGCGCCCAGACGGTGAGCATCGTGGGCATCCGCGAGCCGGAGGTGCTACTCCGGCTCGACGAGTGGCTGGACTCGCTGCGCGCCTACCTCCACAATCGCATCCCGGAAGTGCTCGGCATCGAGCCGGGCGACTACGACATCGACCTGCGCCCGTACGGCGCCAACGCCGTCCTCGGGTCGGCGGACCCGGACCGCACCCCGCCTCGGGAGGTCGGCGTCGTCTTCTGCGCCACCGCCGCGGACCAGCCGACCGCGACGACGATCGCCAAGTTCGCCAATCCCTACCTGCTGCACCACCCGCTGCCCGGCGCAGACTCGATCCCAAGCTGGTCGTTCATGTCCTCACCTGCCGAGATGGAGCGTGGCACGCTGTTCTCCTTCGTCCTGCAGCACGCCGTCCGGGTCGACGATCCCCTCGACCTCGTCCGCATCGTGGTCGAGGAGGTGGCCTGAGATGGCCCCGACCACTCTTGGCGCACTCGCCTCGAAGATCCGCTCCAAGAACGCGGGCCCGTTCTGGGTCACCATCGACGTGTTCCTGCCGGACGACGAGGCCTTCACCCGTGCCGCGGCGGCGCCCTGCCTCACCGCAGACCGCATCGCGGGGATCTATGGCGCGAACCCGAGCATGGTGAAGATCTTCCGCATCTCCGAGCTGCGCACGATCAAGGTCTCGTTCCCTCGGTCGGTCCCGCAAGGTTCGACCGGGGACCGTGACGTGCACTCCGCGCAGCAGTACATCCCGCTGGCCGCCCAACCTGCCTGAACCGCCCGGCCCGCCGGGCCGGGCAGCCCGCCCCGCACTCAGCCGAGTGCGGGGCGGACGGCGGGGGTGAGCAGCGACGCGAGCTCGGTGAGATCGGACTGCTCGGCCAGGCCGAGGACGGCGGCCTCGAGGGCGTGACGGCGGGCCGTGCCGATCAGCGGTGCCGTGAGCGTGCGGTACTTCGCCACGACATCCTCGTTGGACAGCGGACGGTTCCCGGTCCCGCGTGGATGGCGCACAGTGTGCTCGCGGCTCTGGCCACCGGTGAGGGTGAGCCGGACGCGCGTCGTCAGCTTCTCGGTGGGCCCGAGCTCGTCGATCCCCGGATCGTGCCGGGTCTCGGTGCGGTCGATCAGCCGCCAGACGTCGTCGGAGGCGATCCGCGCCTCGGTGAACTGGGCGAGCAGGGCGTCCCCGTCGAGCAACGCGACCGCCACTGCGTAGGCCAGGTTCATCTGCGCCCCGATGGTCTCCAGCGGGCGCTCGGCCCGCCAGCCGCCGTGGTGGTAGGCGGCCTCGCCGCAGCTGATCTCAATGCGCTCGACACGCTCCGGGTCGAGGTCGGCGCGGAGCGCGCGGGCCGCGTCGATGCCGGCGTGCAGTCCGCCCATCGCGGCATAGGCCTTGACGGCGATGCGCTCGGTCTCCCAGCGGCGGCCGAGTTCGTCGCCGATCTGGGTAGGGTCCGGCTCGTGCCCCTCGCCGAACACCGCGAGGTATCCGCCGTACTCGCGCTCGAACACCCGCTTGATGCCGACGTAGCCGCCCGCCGCGAGCGCCGCGGCGATCAGCCCGTTGCGGGCAGCGAAGCCGTGCTGCATCCGCTTGACCATCGACTCGAACTGGGCGGACATGAGACCGCCGGACTGGGTGGCGGCGATGCCGAGCGCGTCCTCGTAGCCCACGGCGTCGAGGCCGAGGACCGCGCCGGCGGCCACAGCGGCGGCGTGGGTGCCGAACACCGGCCCGGAGTGCCACCCGCGGGTCAGCATCTCGCTGCCGTGCAGGGCCAGCCCGACCCGTGGGCCGGTCTCGAACCCGAGGACCGCGCCGAGCAGGAAGCGGTCGCCGGTGATGTCGGCCGGCGGAGCCGCGGCGAGCATGGCGGGCAGCACGAGGGAGCCACTGTGCAGGGGGGCGAACGGGTGATAGTCGTCGAGCTCGAAGCCCTGGACGAAGCTCGAGTTCAGCATCGCCGCGGCGGCCGCCGAAGTGGTTCGACCGTTCCACCCGATGAGCATCCCGGCGCCGGGGCCCTCGAGCGCGGTGATGGCCTCGACGGCGCGCTCCGACACAGGCAGCCTGGCGCCGACGAGGGCGCAAGCGACGGCGTCGAGCAGCAGGTGTGCGGCCCGGTCGCGGACGTGGCCAGGCACGTCGTCGAGCGTGGTGGCGGCGAGCCAGGTCGCGAGCGTCCCGGTGGGGCCGGTGGGGTCGGTGGCGGAGCTGGTCGGGGTGAGCGTCGTCATGCGTCCTCCCGGGGGAGATAGCCCGCGGCGGCGAGCCGCGGGAGCAGACCACCGGCGTCGAGGATGTCGAGCACCATCGCCGGCAGCGGAGCGGCGTCGAGCCGACCCGCGGGCGTGTCGACCTGGCCGGTGGCGAGGTTCAGGGTGAGCACGTCGCCCTCGGACACAAACCGCCTGACGTCCGGGACGGCGAGGGCCGGCAGCCCGTTGTTGATGGCGTTGCGCAGGAACAGGGAGTTGAACTCCTCCGCGATCAGCGCGGCGATGCCGAGGTGGCGGAGCAGGGCGGCGACGGGTCTGCTGGAGCCGATCCCGAAGTTGCGGCCCGCCACGAGGATGTCACCGGCCTCGACCTGCTCGGTCCAGCCCGGCCGCAGGTCGTAGAGAACGTGCCGGGCGGCCTCCTCGACGGGGAGTTTCATGGCGAACCCCGGATACATCGCGTCCGTGTCGACGGAGTCACCGATCACCCATGTCCGGCCCGTGATCTCGTGGTTCATGCCAGCACCTCCCGCGGATCGGTGATGCGCCCGGTGACCGCCGAGGTCACGACGGTCGCGGTCGAGGCCATGTAGATCTCGGCATCGGGGCTGCCCATCCGACCCCGGAAGTTGCGGGTGCTGGCGGTCAGACAGACCTCGCCCGCGCCGAGCAGGCCCATGTGGTAGCCGAAGCAGGCGCCGCACGTGGAGTTGGTGACCACGGCCCCGGCATCGGCGATGTCCTGCACGTAGCCCAGCCGCACAGCGTCCCGGTAGACCTGCTGCGACGCCGGCGTGACGATGAGCCGGACGCCGTCGGCGACCCGCCGGCCGCGCAGCAGCTCCGCGCTGATGCGCAGGTCGTCGA
The DNA here is from genome assembly GCF_021283305.1 of Pseudonocardia kujensis. GTDB lineage: Bacteria > Actinomycetota > Actinomycetes > Mycobacteriales > Pseudonocardiaceae > Pseudonocardia > Pseudonocardia kujensis. Next base: position 13,341 of record NZ_JAJSOK010000014.1, on the reverse strand, counting down.
GCTGCCCGTTCGCGCAGGAGCCCACGAAGCACTGCTGGACGGCGCGGTCCTCGACCTCGGTGACGGGGAAGGCGTTGCGGCTGACGGTGCCAGGCCGCGCGACGTGCGGGACCAGCGCGCCGAGGTCGACGTGCCGAACCACCGCGTAGTTGGCGTCCGGGCCGGGCTGGGCGGGGGTGTACTCGGCGGCGCCATGCGCGGCGAGGAACTCGCCGCAGCGGTCGTCGTACTCGAAGACCGTGAAGTCCGCGGACACCTCCGCGCCCTGGGTGGCGATGGTGCGCCGGTCGTTCATCGGCACCGACGCGAGGCCGGGGCCGCCGAACTCCAGGTTGTGGTTGGTGGCGTCGCCGTAGGTGCCGGCGATGTGCAGGAAGACGTCCTTCCCACCGATGCCCGGGGCCAGCTCGCCGTCGAGCTCATAGCGGATGGTGGGCGCGACGGTGTACCAGGTCTCGCCCGTGCACAGGATCCCGACGACCTCGGCGGGGCCGAGTCCGCGGGCGGCGGTGTTGTACGCCCCACCTGCGCAGGTGTGCGAGTCGGTGCAGGTGAGCACCTGCCCCGGGAGCGCGAGCGCGTTCTCGGCGATGACCTGGTGGCAGATCCCGTGGCGGCCGACGTCGAAGAAGCGCTTGATGCCGAACGCCTCGGCGAAGTGGCGGGCACGCACTCCGGCCTCGGCGTCGACGAGGGTGGGGGCGGGGACTGCGTGGTCCAGCACGATGGCGGTGCGATCGGGGTCCGCAATGCGCAGCGGGTCCACCCAGCGGGTGAACATGAGGTCGATCAGGACGTTCATGTCGACCCGCGTCACAACCGTGTCGCCGGGGCGGACCCGGTCGCGGCCTGCGGCCCGGGCGAGGATGGTCTCGATCACGGTCATTCCGCCATCGACGCCCTGCTCCGTGCTCATGCGAGAGCTCCTTCCAGCCGGTACCGCTCGCTCAGCTGCTGCCACTCGTCCAGGCCGACCAGACCGAAGAGTCCGGCCGGCCCCGGGGTCACGGCGGCGGTGCCGCCCATCGCGGTCAGCGCCGCCGCCATCGCGCCGGCGACGGGGGCGAGCAGGGCGCCCGGATAGATGGCCGCCCGGAAGCCGAGCCGCTCCAGCTCGTCGTCGCCGATCTCCGGGCTGCGGCCCGCCGGGACGACGTTGAACAGCAGGGGGGCGTCGATCTCGGCGGCGATGCGGGTGATCTCGGCCCGGGACTCGGGAGCCTCGACGAAGATCAGGTCCGCGCCGACCTCGGCGTAGCGGTGGGCCCGGGCGATGGCCTCGTCGAGGCCGAGTGGGCCGCGGGCGTCCGTGCGGGCGATCACGACGGTGTCGCCGCGCCGCGCCTCCAGGGCCGCGGTGAGGGTGCGGGCGAACTGCTCGGTGTCCACGACCTGCTTGTCCTGCAGGTGCCCGCACCTCTTGGGGAACACCTGGTCCTCGAGCTGGATCGCGGCCACCCCGGCGGACTCGTACGCGCGCACGGTGCGCACGGTGTGCAGCGCGGTGCCGTAGCCGGTGTCGGCGTCGGCGATCAGCGGGATCTCGCACGCCTCGGCGATCACCCGGACGCGTTCGACCATCTCGGTCTGGGTGATCAGCCCGATGTCCGGCAGCCCGAAGCCTGAGGCGGCGACTCCGGCGCCGGTGAGATAGGCCGCGCGGAAACCCGCGCGTCGGACGAGGTGGGCACTGAGCCCGTCGAACACCCCGGGAGCCCGAAGGAGTTCCGGGGCGTCCAGCAGGGTGCGAAGGGTGGTGGCATGGCCGGTCATCGGCCATCTCCTTCCGTGGTGGTACCGAATCGAGCCCTGACCCGTGTCTCCAGCGTTCGCAGGCCGATGGCCGGGGCGAGCGCGATGAGGATCACGAGCACGACCTCGCCGACGATGTCGCCCATACGGACGAGCGGCACGTTGCGGAGCAGCTCGTAGCCCAGGCCGGAGACTCCGGTGAACATCTCGGCGATGAGCAGTCCGAGGAAGGTCAGCCCGAAGGTCAGCCGCAGGGCGCCGGCGAAGGCGGGCAGGATGCTCGGCAGGACGATCTTCGTGATGACCGCGGGCGTGCTCATCCGTAGGCTCGCGGCCAGTTTCAGGGGCAACGGTGGCACCGCGGCGGCCGCCGCCGAGACGAGCAGGACCATGGGCAGCACGCCGGAGAAGAAGGCGAACCCGACCTGGCTCGCGTCGCCGAGACCGAGGAACAGCAGGAACAGCGGGAACAGGACGATCTTGGGGACGCTGTAGACGGCGTAGAGCAGGGGAGAGACCGCGGCGGCCCAGAACCTGGCCAGGCCCAGCAGGAAGCCGGTCACCGCCCCCACGACCGCGACGCCTACATATGCGGTGAGCAGGCGCAGCACGGTGTCGGCCGCGCTGTCGAGGAAACGGGTGCTCTGCAGGTTCACCAGCAGGCGCTCGACCGCGGTCACCGGGGTGGGCATCACCGCGCTGTCGACGAGCGCGGCGATGGCCCACCAGGCGGCCAGCAGGCCGATCCCGAGCACCAGCGGTGGCGGCACCCCCCGGGAGGCGGGACGGGCCGGAGCAACGGGCGTGTCGGCGAGGGCCGAGTCCGACAGTGTCATCGCCTCCTCCAGTCCAGGCGGTCGAGAACAGCGCCGACAGCGATGTTGAGCGCGAGCGCGAGCAGGCAGATCAGCAAGATCCCTGCGTACATGTCCGCTGTCCGGAAGGTGTGGTAGGCGTCCGCGATCTCGTGGCCGAGGCCACGGGTGGACAGGATGAACTCGGTCGCCAGCACCCCGATCGTGGCGTACACCAGCCCGAGCCGCAGCCCGCTCGCGATGTCCGGCAGCGCGGCCGGGAGCAGGATCGCGGTCAGGTAGCGGCGGGTGCCCAAGTTGCGGGAGCGCGCGAGCTTGCGCACCGGCTCAGGCACGGAGTCGAATCCCAGCAGGCTGTTGGTGACCACGACGACGGCGCCGAAGGCCGCGGACAGCAGGACGATGGGCACGCCCCCCGTCCCGAGCAGCACGACCAGGATCGGGTAGACCGCGAAGATGGGGATCGCGTAGTAGACGTTCAGGTAGGGCTGCAACGCCAGCCGCCACCAGGGCGAGCGCCACATGGTGTAGGCCAGGCCCACGCCCGCCACCCCGGCGAGCGCGAAGGCCGCCGCGATCAGCCCCAGGCTGGGCAGGACCTGACCGGTGACGAACCCCGCCGTGCCCAGGAGCTCCGCGGTCCGGACGACCATCGTGGTCGGCGGGACCAGGTCGATCGGGTCGACCACGGTCCGGGCCAGCACCTCCAGCGCGGCGAGCGCGAGCACGGCGAGCACGCCGGTCCAGACGGCCGGAGTGAGCCCGAGCAGCCGGTCCGGCCTCGGCCGGGCGTAGCGGGGGAGCGCGGCGGTCACGACGCCCCCTGCATGGCGACTTGCGCCTCGCGGCGGATGAGCGCCCAGATCCGGCTCACGCACTCCGCGGCCGCGGTCGAGGACAGCACCTCCGAGGTGCGGGGACGTTCCAACGGGACGGTGATCTCGTCGACGATGCGCCCCGGGCGGGCGCTCATCACCAGGATGCGGTCGGACAGCAGCACCGCTTCCTGAATGCTGTGCGTGATGAACAGGACCCCGCAGCCGAGGCGGTCGACCACGGCGAGCAGCTCGTCGGACATGAGCAGCCGGGTCTGCTCGTCGAGTGCACCGAACGGCTCGTCGGCGAGGATCAGGTCCGGCTCGGTGACCAGAGCGCGGGCCAGTGCCACCCGCTGTCGCATGCCACCGGAGAGCTGGGCCGGATAGTGCGCGGCGAAGGCTGCGAGGCCGACCGTCTCGAGGCCCCGGCGGGCGATGTCGCGCCGCTCGTCGCGGGCGACGCCCCGGGCCTCGAGCGAGAACGCCACGTTGTCCAGCACGGTGCGCCAGGGCAGGGTCGCCGAGTCCTGGAACACGATCGCCGTCTCGTCACGCGGGCCTTCGAGCGGGACACCCGCGACGAACACCGAACCGGAGTCCGGCCGCTGCAGCCCGCCCACGATCTCGAGCATGGTCGACTTCCCGCATCCGCTGGGTCCGACGATCGACACGAACTCCCCGCGCGCACCGTGCAGCGACAACGGACCGAGCGCCTCGACGGCGCCGAAGCGGCGGGTCACGTCGTGGCTACGGATCAGCGGCTGGGCGCTCACTGGGCCGCCGCGCATTCGAGCGGGAGGTCACGGGGCACGTCCTCGGGCAGATGGCTCGGATCCACCAGATCGCACCAGGGCACCGTGCCGGTGAAGCCGCCTGCGCTCATCGCGCGCACGGCGTTGTCCAGCGCAGGCCGGTCGAATCCCGCGGACCAGTTCTGCGCCTTCAGCGCCGCGTCGACGACGAGCCGCGCCTGGTCCGGGCCGACTCCGATGTAGTCGGCGTAGATCTCCGCGGCCCGCTGCGGGTCCTGCTCGATCCGGTGCACGGCGTCCTGGTAGCCGGCCACGACTCCGGAGATCACCCGGGGATGTGCGGCGAGGTAGTCGTCGCGGACCGTCATCACACTCTGCTCGAACGCCGGCACGTAGTCCGCGCTGGAGGCGATGAGGCGGAAGCGCTGCGGGTCCTTCGCGACGAGTGACGTGGGTACCAGCGCCACGTCGACCTCGCCCGCCTCGAGCAGCGCGACCCCTTCCCCGATCCCGCCCGCGCCCACGCGTTCCACGGCGTCCGGAGCCAGACCTGCGGCTTCGGGAACCAGGTGCGTGAGTGACTCGCTCACCGATCCTGGGCTGCTGAACGCCCACCGGCGGGCATCGGCGATGGTCTGCACCGGGCCGGAGGCAAGGGCGTAGAAGTCCAGGCCGTAGACGCTGCGGGTGGCGCCGCCCACCACCGTCACCGGGGTGCCGGCGAGCTTCGCGTCGATGACGGCGGGCAGGCTGACCTCGCCGACGGCCAGGTCACCGGACATGAGGTTGCGCAGGGTCGTGCTCCCGCCCTGGCCCGCCACGATCTCGTCCACCGCCACCCCGTGGGCCTCGAACAGGCCCTCCTGGTCGCCGACGAGCCAGGGGATGACGTAGGGCTCCGTGGCGTTGCTGACGGTCACCCGGATCTTCTCCGGGGTGGGCGCGCCTTCGGTGGCGGAGCTTCCGCAGGCGGTGGTGGCGGTGCAGAGGACGGCGAGGGCCAGGAGCCCGAGTCGTCGAGGCATCGCGATCTTCCCCTCTTGGGTGTACCGGCGCCGTCGCCGGTGGAACATCGGTGTTCGAGTTTCACATTGTGAGGAGGCTAGTTCTACAGTGCGCAGAGCGTGGCACCGTGTGGACCGGTGCGTCAAGGCCGCCTCGGTGCCGCATGTGAGTGGGAGAGCCCGCGGTTGCACACTGTGGGAGGAGGCGGGATGAGTGAGGTGGACGCGGGCGCCAAGGGCGCGAGCGGGGCGGAGACGGCACGGCGCACCGTTCGACTGCTGGAGGCGCTGGCCCGGCATCAGCCGGTCAAGCTCGACGCGCTCGGCGATCTGGTCGGGCTGACCAAGAGCACGAGCTATCGGCTGATGAGAGTCCTGCAGGAGGAGGGGTTCGCCGAGCGCATGCAGGGCGGCGGCTACCGCATCGGCCCGGCCCTGACCGGCCTGGCAGCGCTGATCTCGCCCCAGGCCTACCTCTACGAGTCCACCCGCCCGATCCTGCGCACGCTCGCCGACCGGACCACGGAGACCGTCACCCTGCACCGCAGAGCCGGGGACCTCGGCCTCATCGTGTTCGGCGTCGAGAGCGACGCGCACGCACTACGCCAGCTGGCACTGGTCGGCGAGGCGGTGCCGCTGGTGCAGGGATGCAGCGGTCGTGCCATCCTCGCCGGGCTCGACGAGCCCACCGTCACCGCGGTCGCCGAGCGTGCCGGGCACCCGGCCGACTCCCTGCGCGCGGCCGTGGCCCAGGTCGTGGAGCGCGGGTACGCACTGTCCCACGGCGAGAACCACCCCGGGGTGCGGGGCATCGCGGTCCCGGTCCCCGGCAGCTACGAGACTCCACTTGCGCTCACCATCTCCGGCCCCGACGCCCGCTGGACCGAGGATCGCGCCCTCGCGGCCCGGGACATGCTCACCGAGGCCGCGGCCGACGTCGCCCGGCACCTGGCGTCGACGGCGACATAGCAGCGCTCGCGACAGGTCGGAGGTCTTCAGTCGCCGACGACCTCCTTGCGCGAGGCCCGACCCGGGTGCCGCTGGGGGCCGAGGAAATCCTGGATCGTCACATCGAGCGACTCCAGGCGCACGGAGGAGCTCGGCCCCAACACGGTGGCCAGACGAGGCGCGAGCTCGGCGCACGCCGCGAGCAGGGGAGTGGCCAGCCGAAGCAGGGTCGGCTCGGGCAGCCGGATCTCCTGACCCGCGATCGCGATCGAGCCGAGTGCGTGCCCAGTGTCGGGGTCGAGCAGCGGCGCTGCGATGCCGTTCATGCCGGAGTGGTTGGCGGACCGCGAGGTGGCGTAGCCCTCACGGCGGACCCGATCGAGCTGCTCGGCCAGGTCGGGACGCAGCGCGGAACCGGCCTGGGTCCGGATCACGTCGTCAACCTCGGAGGGCGGCAGGAACGCCAGGATCGCCGTTCCGCCGCAGCCTGAGGAAAGCGGGGAGCGTTCGCCGATCGTCGCGATCCGCCTGGCGGAATTGCCGGGCGGCTCCGCGCCGAGCACCAGGACCCGGTGGGCGCCGCTGCGCAGATGCAGCGTCGCGGTCTCGGCGGACTGTGCGGCGAGCCGCGCGAGGACCGGCTGGGCGCGCTGCAGCAGCGCCGGGCGCGGCCCGATGAGCGACGCCAGCGCGACGGCCCGGCTGCCGATCCGGTAGCCGCTGCGTCCCACATGGTCGACGTATCCGTGGCTCTGCAGGTCACGCAGCGCCCGGTACGTCTTCGTCTTGGGCAGCCCGGACCGCTCGGCAACCGCCATGAGTGCCGCCGGCTGCTGCATCCCGGCGAGGGTCTCCAGTACCCGTAGGGCACGGACGTGTCCGTCCTCAGCCACCTGACCAGCCCTTTCCCGCGTTGGTTTCAGATGCTGCACCTTGCGTTGTCGACGGTAGCGGCTCGACCGCAGGATGGTCCGCACGGAGGCGCCGCGGACGGCGCGCTCCGCAACCCGAGACCCACGACCCCGGCGTGTGCGCCGACGCATGCCCCGAGCCGGACGAGGACTGTCCAATGTCGACGAATCGCAGGATGGCGCTGGTCGCCTTCCTTCAGGCGCAGAACTGTTCCAACTATGTCGGCTCGTGGCGGGCGATGACGTCGAAGGAGGACTTCCTCACCGCGGAGTACTTCGCCCGAATCGCCCGCACACTCGAGGACGGCCGGTTCGACATGGCGTTCTTCGACGACCGGCTGGCCATGCCGGACCTCTACGGCGGCAACCACGATCTCGCGGTCCGGCACGGGATCCGCTCGGTGAAGATGGACCCGACGGTCGTGCTGATGGCGATGGCCTCCGCCACTCGCCACCTCGGCCTCGGCGCGACGTACTCGACCACCTACTACGAGCCGTTCCATGTCGCGCGACACTTCGCCACGCTGGATCTCATGACCGGCGGGCGGGTCGCGTGGAACATCGTGACCTCGCTCAACGACTCCGAGGCGGCGAACTTCGGCCGGGTCGCCCACCTCGAGCACGACGAGCGGTATGACCGGGCCGACGAGTTCGTCGACGTCGTCACGAGGATGTGGGGGACCTGGGACCCCGATGCCTTGCTGGTGGACAAGCGGACCGGCGAGTTCGCCGATCCGGCCAAGGTGCACCGCCTCGACCACGACGGCCGGTTCTTCGCCAGCCACGGCACGTTCCCGGTTCCGCGTTCGCCGCAGGGGCAGCCGGTTCTGCTGCAGGCGGGGATGAGCGGGCGTGGGATGGCCTTCGCCGGCCGGTGGGCCGACGTCATCTTCACCAGCTACCGGGACCGGCGCAGCGGCGAGTCCAGCTACCGGGCGTTGCGCCAGGCCGTGGCGGCGGCCGGCCGCGACCCCGAGAGCGTGGTCGTCGCGCCGGCGGTCACGGTGATCACTGCGGAGACCCCGGAACTGGCCGCCGAGAAGCATCGGCTGCTGTCCGGGCTGGCCCGCACCGAAGACGGGCTCGCCCTGCTGTGCGAGGTCCTCAACACCGACTTCTCCGGGCGGCCGATCGACGAGCCGTTCACCGACGCCGAGCTTGCCGCGATGTCCTGGCACAGCCTGCGGGATAGGGTGATCGCCGCCAGCGGGCAGCCCAACCCGTCCGTCCGGGACTTCGTCGAATGTTCGGGGCGGGGCACACTGGCCGAGGGCTCGACGATCGTGGGCAGCCCGGAGCAGGTCGCGGACACGCTGGAGGAGTGGTTCGGGACCTGCTGCGACGGCTTCGTCCTCGCCGCGGCGAGCGTACCGGCGAGCTATGACGACTTCTCCCGCCTCGTGGTGCCCGAGCTGCAGCGGCGCGGGCTCGTGCGGCGCGAGTACGAGGGCACCACGCTGCGGGGACACCTCGGCCTGCCCGTGCCCGAGCCCGCCCGCTCGCTGCCGGTGACCGCATGAGCGAGACCCGGATCCTGACGCCGACCGGAATGCTGGGCTACGGCTACCCGCACGCGGACTTCCGGGCGACCGTCGAGGCTGGCGTCGACGCCATCGTGGTGGACTCCGGCTCGACCGACCCGGGGCCGTCGATGCTCGGGCTGGGGGACACGCTCGTCACCGAGGAGTCCTACGCCCGTGACCTGCGACCGATGCTTCGGGCCGTGCACGAGTTCGGTGTCCCCCTGCTGATCGGCTCGGCCGGTGGCGCAGGGACGAACGCCCAGGTCGACGGCATGGTCGAGCTCATCGACCGGCTCGCCGCCGAGGAGGGGGTCGTGCTGCGGGTCGCTGCCGTTTACGCCGACGTCCCCGCCGACGTGGTCCACGACCGGCTTCACCTAGTCCAGCCGAACCCGCGCGGTGAGGTGCCCACCGCCGCCGACGTCGACGCCTGCACTGCGATCGTCGCCCAAATGGGAGCCGAGCCGTTCGCGGCGATCCTCGCCGGGCCCGACCCGGTCGACGTGATCGTCGCCGGCCGGGCGTACGACCCGGCCCCGTACGCCGCGTTCCTGGAGCGCCGCGGCGTGGACGCCGGCGTTGCCTGGCACGTCGGGAAGATCCTCGAGTGCGGCGGAGCCTGCGCCGAACCGAAGGGTGGAGGCGTCCTGGCCACGGTTCGCGCTGACTCCTTCGACCTCACCCCCATGAGCCCCGGCCAGGCCTGCACCCCGCTGTCGGTGGCCGCGCACACGCTCTACGAGAAGTCCCGTCCCGACCTGCTGCCCGGACCAGCCGGAATGCTCGACCTGCGAGACTGCACCTACACCGCGCTCGACGACCGCACGGTGCGGGTGGCGGGCAGCAGGCACGAGCCCGCCGAGCGGGCGACCGTGAAGCTGGAGGGCGCGGCGGTCGTCGGGCATCGCTGCGTGTTCATCGGCGGTGTGCGCGACCCGCTCCTCATCGGCCAGCTGGACGAGTTCCTGACCCGGGTCGAGGCGCACGCGGGCGAGCTGCACCCCGAGCTGGCGGCGGGGGACGCCACCGTGACCTTCCACGTCTACGGCCGCGACGCCGTCATGGGGGAGCGAGAGCCGAACCGCGACACCCCGCACGAGGTCGGGATCCTCGGCGAGATCGTCGCCCCGACCCCCGCACTGGCGAAGGCGATCTGCGCGAGCGTGCGGATCGGGGTGCTGCACCTGTCCTACCCGGGCCAGAAGGCGACGGCGGGCAACCTCGCCCTCCCCCTGAACCCGCTGGACAACCCGATCGGTCCCGCGTGCGTGTTCGCGCTCTTCCACGTCATCGACGCCGAGGGGCTCGACCTGTTCCCGGTCGTGCATCGGAAGGTGGGCGCATGACGACGCTGGCCGAGCTCGCAACGGTCGTGCGCAGCAAGAACGCCGGCCCCTACGAGATCACCTTCGACGTGCTGTTCGACGATCCCGCGGTCTACGCCCGCGTCCGCGACAGCGGCGTGCTGACGGTGGCCCGACTTGCCGAGCTGTACCGCGCACCCGAGAGCGACATCCGGATCTGCACGTTCTTCGAGCCCGCGCTCGCCTTCAAGTTCACGATCCTCCGACGCGGCTTCCAGGGCGGCCCCGGCGAACGCGACACGTTCGGCGCCGCGCAGCACGCCCCGTTGCTCGACATCCCGATCCCCGACTGAGACACCTCGCCAAACACCTCACCACCGGCTCGAAGGAGAGCACGATGGACGACACCCTCGACCCCGCAATCGACCGCCGGCCCGCTGACACACCTGCCGACGACACAGCCTCCGCAGGCGCGCTCGCGGCCCGGCTGGAACGACTGCCCCGCACGACGCGCTCCCATCGCGGATGGATGGTGCTGCTAGGCATCCTCTTCGCCTGCGACCTCGCCGACACCAACGCGCTGTCCTACGCCGCCCCGGCCATCCGCGCAGAGTGGGGGTTGTCGGTGGCCCAGATCGGGCAGCTGACCTCCTACAGCTTCATCGGCATGTTCGTCGGGGCCATCCTCGGTGGCAGGCTGTCGGACCGCTTCGGGCGCAAGCGCACCGTCGTCTGGGCGACCGTGTTCTACGCGCTGGCCTCCCTGTTGTCCGCGATCGCGCCCAACCTCGCCGTCCTCGGAGTGCTGCGCGTCCTCACCGGCCTCGGCATCCAGGCCGTGACCGGGGTGCTGATCGTCTACGTCGCCGAGATGTTCCCCGGCGCGAGCCGGGGGCGCTGCCAGGCCCTCATGCTGGGCATCGGCCTGCTCGGCGTCCCGTTGATCGCCGGCGCGGCCCGGCTGATCGTCCCGCTCGGTCCCGACGCGTGGCGCTGGCTGTTCGTGGTCGGCGCGATCGGCCTGGTGCCGGCCGTCGTCGCGCAGTTCCTGCTGCCGGAATCGGTCCGGTGGGCTGCCGTCAACAGGCGGGTAGCCGAGGCGCGGTCGACCGTCGAGCAGCTGGAGTCCCAGCTTCCCGGCCCGCTGCCCGAGATCGTCGAGCACCCGCAGGTCGAGGCACCGCACCGGCCCACCGACCTGTTCGCCGCCGGGATCCGTAAGCGCACGATCGTGGCCTCGTTGACGATGGTCTTCGGCATCCTCGGCTTCTACGGGTTCAACTCGTGGGTCCCGACCCTGCTGGTGGAGAAGGGCTACTCCACCACCGAGGCGCTGAGCATCACCACCATCTTCTCGGTAGCCCCCTTCATCGGGGCGCTGGGCGGGATGGCCCTGACCGACCGGTTCCAACGCAGGACGACCAGCCTCGTGCTGACGGCGGTGATCGCCGCTGCCATGCTCGTCTTCGCCTTCACCGGCGCGTACTGGCTGCTCGTGGCCAGTGGATTCCTGGTCACCCTGCTCCTGCAGACCAACACCGCTGTCGTCTACGCCTACCTGCCGGAGGTCTTCCCGACCGCGCTGCGCGGGCTCGGCGCGGGCTTCGCGAACGGCCTCGGCCGGCTGGCCGGCTTCGGTGGTGCCTTCCTGGTCGCCGCCATCGCGGGTGCTCTCGGCTTCGGCGGCGTGTTCACAGCCACCGCCGTGTTCGTCCTGCTCGGCGGGCTGACCGTCGGGCTCTTCGGTGAGCGCACCCGCGGTCGCCGCCTCGAGGAGATCGGAGGAGACCGCTCATGACCGCCACCCTCGCCGAGACCGCACGCGACACGGCGTCCGCACGCATCGCCCGCTGGACCACCGGACTCACCCTCGCGGACATCCCGGCGCCCGTGCGCGCCGTCGCCCGCGACCACCTGCTCGACGCGACCGGTACCGCCCTCGCCGCCGCGGGGACGGACTTCGGGCAAGCGGTCCACACGGCCGGGACCCGACTTGGCGCCGGCACCGAGGCGCACGCCCTCGGGTACGGCACCCCACTGCCCGCCGCCTCGGCCGCGCTGGTCAACGGCACGCTGATGCACGGGCTGGACTTCGACGACACCCACATCGGCGCGATCTACCACGCCAGCGGCCCGGCACTGGCGGCCGCGCTGGCGGTCGGTGAGGCCGAGGGCGCCTCCGGGGCCGCCGTGCTGACGGCGTACGTGATCGGGCTCGAGGTCGGCTGCAGGCTGGCGGCCGCGGGGGCGGGGGAGTTCCACGCCCGCGGGTTCCACCCGACCGGCATCGCAGGCACCTTCGCCGCCGCCTGCGTCGCCGCGCACCTGCGCGGCCTCGACCCCGACACATTGACCAGCGCGTTGGGGCTGTGCGGCAGCCAGGCCGCTGGAATCCTGGAGATCCAGGGCTCCTGGCTGAAGCGGATGCACCCCGGCTGGGCCGCGCACGCCGGGCTGGTTGCGGTGACGATGGCCGAGGCGGGTTTTCGGGGACCCGCCGCGGTGCTCGAAGGCAGCAAGGGCCTCTACGCCGCCCACCTCGGCCGTGTTCCGGAGGACCTCGGCCTCGACGACCTCGGCGAGCGGTGGTGGACCCCGGAGATCGCGCTCAAGCCCTACCCGTGCTGCCACTTCACCCACGCCTTCGCCGATGCGGCGTTCGCCGTGCTCGATGAGCTCGGCCGCGACCGGATCGGACCGGAGGAGGTGGTGAAGGTCGTCTGCCCGACCTCGGTGGCGCTGATCCCGGCGGTCGTCGAGCCGGTCGCGGCGAAGACCGCCCCGGCCACTACTTACGACGCCCTGTTCAGCGTCCAGTACGTGGCCGCGACCGCGCTGGTGCGCAGGCGGGTCGATCTCGCGGTGTTCTACGACGAGCCGCTCGACGACCCGGCCGTCCTCGCCATGGCCGCCAAGGTCGAGTGTCCACCCGACCCGCTGAGCGACTATCCGGCGCACTTCCCGGGCGAAGTGGAGCTGCACCTGGCCGACGGGCGGGTGGTCCGCCATCGGGTGCCTGCCAGTCACGGCACCCCCGAGTGGGCGCTCGGCTCGGACCAGGTACGACAGAAGTTCCTCGCCAACGCCAGGCGCCGCATCGGCGAACAGCAGGCGGTCGCCCTCGCCGAAGCCATCGACACGTTCGAGGCCCATTCCGCACTCGGCTCGCTCCTCGAGCTCACCTGGACGTGATGGACGGCAGGGCCACCCTGCGCGCGGCCCGTGTCATCTTCGGGGTGGCACGGGCCTGCGCGCCGCCCTGTCCACGGGAGGACGGCGCGCTCGCGGCGATCCGCCCTCCGCGCGCGCCGTCCGTCCACGGCGGCCCGTTCCGCGGGGGAATGCCGGCTTCTCCCGACCACGAACGAACTCGAATCCCGGAGAGTTGACGATGACCAACCTGGCCGCGAACCTCGTCGCGACCGCTCGCGAGCACGGCGACCGCCCCGCCGTGAAGCTCGACGAGTACGTGCTGACCTACGCGCAGCTGCACTCCGCGGCCGCGGCCGTCGCC
>NZ_JAJSOK010000149.1 GCF_021283305.1 Pseudonocardia kujensis | reverse complement strand
CGCTCAGGCGTTGCGGACGGACGCCGCCTCGTGGAGGTCGAGGATGTCGACGGACTTCTCCCGCATCTCGACCTTGCGGACCTTGCCGGTCACGGTCATCGGGAACTCGTCGACCACCAGCACATACCGCGGGATCTTGTAGTGCGCCAGCTTCCCGGTGGCGAACTCGCGGATCGACTCCGCGGACACCCGGGCGCCCTCACGGACCTGCACCCAGGCACACAACTCCTCCCCGTACCTCACATCCGGCACCCCGATGACCTGCGCGTCCAGGATGTCCGGGTGGGTGTAGAGGAACTCCTCGATCTCACGGGGGTAGATGTTCTCCCCACCCCGGATCACCATGTCCTTGATCCGCCCGGTGATGTTCACATACCCCTCGGCGTCCATCACCCCCAGATCCCCGGTGTGCATCCAACGCGCCGCGTCGATCGCCTCCGCGGTCTTCTCCGGCTCCTCCCAGTACCCCAACATCACCGAATACCCGCGCGTGCACAACTCCCCGGGCTCACCCCGCGGCACGGTCAACCCACTGGCCGGGTCCACGATCTTGACCTCCAGATGCGGATGCACCCGCCCCACCGTCGACACCCGCAACTCCAGCGAGTCCTCCGCCCGGGTCTGCATCGACACCGGGGACGTCTCGGTCATCCCGTAACAGATCGTCACCTCGTCCATGCCCATCCGCGACACGACCTGCTTCATCACCTCCACCGGACACGGCGACCCGGCCATGATCCCCGTCCGCAGACTCGACAGGTCATAGGCGTCGAAGTCCGGATGGTTGAGCTCGGCGATGAACATCGTCGGCACCCCGTACAAGCTCGTGCAGCGCTCCGCCGCCACCGCCTCCAGGGTCGCCTTCGGGTCGAACCCCTGCGCCGGAATGACCATCGTGCACCCATTCGACGTCGCCGCCAAATTACCCATCACCATCCCGAAACAGTGATAGAACGGCACCGGGATACACACCCGGTCCTCCGGGGTGTAACCGTTGAGCCGGCCCACGAAAAAGCCGTTGTTCAAAATATTGTGATGGCTCAGCGTGGCGCCCTTCGGGAACCCCGTCGTCCCCGACGTGTACTGGATGTTGATCGGATCATCCGGCGAGAGCCCCGCCTGCGCCTCCGCCAGCACCGCCGGGTCCCCGCCCCGCCCGGCCTCCAACAACCCGTCCCACTCGCCCGACCCGATCAACACCACCGCCCGCAACCCCGGGCAGCTCCCCCGCACCTGCTCGATCATCCCCGCATAATCCGAGGTCTTGAACGCCCGCGCCGCCACCAACAACGAAATCCCCGCCTGCCGCAGCACATACTCCAACTCATGCGTGCGATAGCTCGGGTTGATGTTGACCAGGATCGCCCCGATCTTCGCCGTCGCGTACTGCAACACCGTCCACTCCGCCATGTTCGGCGCCCAGATCCCGACCCGATCCCCCTTCACCACCCCGTCGGCCAACAAACCCAACGCCAAGGCATCGACATCC
>NZ_JAJSOK010000147.1 GCF_021283305.1 Pseudonocardia kujensis | reverse complement strand
CTAGGAGACTGCTGAAAAGCTCGGGTGTCGGACCGCGAGTTGATCTCGGGCCGCTGGGACGATGTCCGGGTGCAGGGACGGTCTGATCCGCAGCGTGAGCTGCTCGATGTTGAGTCCGTGGCCGGGCATTTGCTGCCCGAGGGCGGGATGTTCGCGTTCCTGGCCGCGCACCGGCGCGAGTTGTTCCCCGATGAGTTGTTCGTCGACCTGTTCGCTACCGGCCGGGGCCGTCCGTCGGTCCCGGTCGAGCAGGTCGCCTCTGTGCTGGTGCTGCAGACCCTGCACAACGTGTCGGACCGCGAGGCCGTCGAGGCGTTGACGTTCGATCTGCGGTGGAAGGCCGCGTGCGGGCTCGCGGTCACCGACTCCGGCTTCCACCCGACCACGCTGACCTACTGGCGACGCCGGTTGGCCGCGTCCGACCGCCCGGAACGGATCTTCGACGTGGTCCGGGCGGTGGTGGCCGAGACCGGCGCGCTGGCCGGCAAGCACCGCCGGGCGCTGGACTCGACGATCCTCGATGACGCGGTGGCCACCCAGGACACAATCACCCAGATCATCGCCGCGGTCCGTCGGGTCGCACGCGAGGTTCCCGGCGCCGCCGAGGTGATCGCCGCCCAGGCCCGCGGGCATGACTACACCCAGGCCGGGAAACCGCAGATTGCCTGGGGCGACGAGCAGGCCCGCGCCGAGCTGGTCGACGCCCTGGTCGGCGATGCGCACCGGATCCTCGGGCATCTGCCCGACCAGGAGCTCGACGCCAAGGCCGCTGAAGCGGTGGGGTTGCTGGCGTTGGTGGCCGGCCAGGACGTCGAACCCGCCGAGGGCTCCGACGGGCGCGACGGGCGCTGGCGCATCGCCCGGCGCACCGCCCCGGACCGGGTCATCTCCACGGTGGACCCCGAGGCCCGGCACGCGCACAAGACCCGCCACCGCCGCCAGGACGGCTACAAGGCCCACCTCGTCGTCGAGCCCGACACCGGGATCATCACCGCCACCGCGCTCACCCCGGCCGCCGGGCCGGACAACTCCGACGCCGCCATCGGCATCACCCTTCTCGACCGCGAGCCGGGCCAGACCGAGCCGGGCCAGACCGAGCCGGGCCAGACCGAGCCGGGCCAGGCCAGGCACGACCAGGCCGGGCCGCGGTTCGAGGTGCTCGCCGACTCCGCCTACGGCACCGGGGAGATGCTCGCCGCGCTCGAGGCCGCCGGGCACCGCCCGGTGATCAAACCCTGGCCGCTGCGCCCGACCGTTCCGGGCGGGTTCAGCCTCGACGACTTCACCGTCGACGAAAACGCAGGCCTGGTGACCTGCCCGAACGGGATCACCACCCGGATCACCCGCAGCCGGTATGCGGTCTTCGGGGCCCGCTGCCGCGGCTGCCCGCTGGCCTCGCGATGCACCACCTCCGCGTCCGGGCGGACCCTGCGGCTACACCCACACGACGCGCTGCAGCGCGCCCACCGCGCCCGCGCCGCCGATCCGCAGTTCGCCGCCATCTACCGGCGGCACCGGCCCATGGTCGAACGCAGCATCGCCTGGCTCACCCGCGGCACCCGACGCCTACGCTTCCGCGGCACCCGCGCCAACGACCTGTGGCTATCCCACCGCGCCGCCGCGCTCAACCTGCGCCGCCTGCTCGCCCTGGGCCTACACCGCCAGCCCGCCGGCGCCTGGGCACTCGCATAACCCGCACAGCGCGCCCACCAGCCTTGACCCGCCAAGATCAGCGGCGCAGGCTCCCCAGCGGGCAGGGCGACCCTCGATATGTCGCACCCACGGGTGCTGACCCAACCCAGCGGCACAAGACCGCCATGAGGCGCCCTGCCCCCTCAATCGCCCTTGTTCAGCAGTCTCCTAG
>NZ_JAJSOK010000146.1 GCF_021283305.1 Pseudonocardia kujensis | reverse complement strand
CCCGGCGAGGAAGGCCAGCGTGTGCGGGTGCCCGTCGAGCAGGGTCACCAGCGGCGTGGCGCGCCGCGCCGGGAAGGCGGCGTCGAGGATCCAGGTGTCCGCGCTGCCGTGCCCGGCCCGGGCCTGGGCGGCGTCGAACAGCAGACCCGGGCTGGTGACCACGACGACGTCGACGGGCGTGCCCAGCGACTCCAGCCGCTCGGCCGCGGCCAGCGCCTCGGGCACCATCGCGCCCATCGCCGCGATCGTCACCGCCGGGTGCTCGCTGGTCCGCAGGGGGTAGGCGCCCGCGACGACCTGCCGGCGGCGCCGCTCGCGGGCCGCCGGGTCCGTGGGCACCGCGGCCAGCGACTGGTCGACGGGCCGGGTGGACAGCCGCAGGTAGGCGCTGGTCCCGTCCGGCCGGCCGAGCCGGGCCAGCGAGGCCAACAGGGTCCACTCGACGTCGATCGCGAAGGCCGGCTCGTAGGTGACACAGCCCGGCTGCTCCAGCCCCACCGACGGCGTGGTGATCGACTGGTGCGCCCCGCCCTCCGGGGCGAGCGAGACCCCGGACGGGGTGCCGACCAGGATCGACTGCCCGCCGGCGTAGATCCCGAACGACCACGGCTCCAGCGCCCGCTCGACGAACGGGTCGTAGAGCACCCCGATCGGCAGCAGCGGCTGCCCCCACCGCGACCAGGTGGCGCCCAGCTCGCCGAGCGCGCCGACCAGGTTGCCCTCGGCGATGCCCAGCTCGATGTGCTGGCCCGTGGGGCGCTCCCGCCAGTGCAGGATCGTCTCCGGGTCGTCGTCGAACCAGTCGCGGCGCTCGGCCGGCGACCAGACCCCGACCTTGTTCACCCAGCCGCCGAGGTTGGTCGACGAGGACACGTCCGGGCACAGCGTGACCACCCGCCGCGCCGCCTCGGGTGCCTCCCGGGTCAGGTCCAGCAGCGCCCGGCCGAGCGCGGCCTGCGTGGTCGCCCGACCCGAGGGCGTCCGGCCGATGTCGGTGGGCAGCGCCGGGGCGTCCACCCCCTCGACCGGGCCCCGGCGCAGCCGCTCGGCGGTCTCGGCGCACAGCCGGCCCGCGGGCGTGTCCGGCGCGAACCGTTGCCACGGGGCGTCGAGCGACATCCCCGAGCGTTCGGCGAGCTCGGCGATCTGGTCGGCCGTCAGCAGCGACGAGTGGTTCTGCGGGTGGCCCTCGCTGGCCAGCCCGAACCCCTTGACCGTGTAGGCGAACACCACGGTCGGGCGGGTGTCGTCGATCTGGGCGAAGGCGTCGGCGACGGCCTGCAGGTCGTGCCCGCCCAGGTTGCGGATCGCGGCGTGCAACGTCGCGTCGTCCAGGGTGGCGACGAGCTGCTCGAGCTCGGGCGTGTCCGGCAGCCGCTCCCGCAGCTGGGCCGGGGTGCAGCGCAGCAGCCGCTGGTACTCCGGGTTGGACATCTCGTCGATCCGCCGGCGCAGCGCCTCGCCGCCCGGCCGCGCGAACAGCTCGTGCAGCAACCGCCCGTACTTGACCGTGATCACCTGCCAGCCGGCCGCGGCGAACATGCCCTGCAGCCGCGGCGCCCCGATGTTCGGCACCACCCGGTCCAGGCTCTGCCGGTTCAGGTCGACGAGCCACACGACCTCGCCCAGCTCGGCGACCATCGGGTCGAGGATCGCCTCCCAGACCGCGCCCTCGTCGAGCTCCGCGTCGCCGACCAGCGAGTACTGCCGCCCGGCGCCGGCCTGCTCGCCCAGCGTGGTGATGTAGCGCCGCG
Source organism: Pseudonocardia kujensis (assembly GCF_021283305.1). GTDB lineage: Bacteria > Actinomycetota > Actinomycetes > Mycobacteriales > Pseudonocardiaceae > Pseudonocardia > Pseudonocardia kujensis. The sequence continues at coordinate 376 of NZ_JAJSOK010000146.1, read as the reverse complement.
CCAGCGCGCCCCAGATCGGGGCGGTCGCCCCGATCCCGACCGAGCCCGTGGAGTAGTCCACCGGGTCGGGGTCCTTCGACCGCGACGGGTAGCTCTGCAGCCCGCCGAACGCGCGCAGCGTGGTCAGGTACGACTCGTCGAGCTCGCCGAGCAGGTAGTTGATCGCGTGCAGCACCGGCGAGGCGTGCGGCTTGACCGAGACCCGGTCCCCGGAGCGCAGGTGCTCGAACCACAGCGCGGTCATCAACGTGGTCATCGACGCCGACGACGCCTGGTGCCCACCGACCTTCAACCCCGTCGGGTTGGGCCGCACCCGGTTGGCGTGGTCGATGATCGCGGTGGAGAGCCAGCGCACCCGCTGCTCGATCTCCCCCAG
>NZ_JAJSOK010000145.1 GCF_021283305.1 Pseudonocardia kujensis | reverse complement strand
GACGCCCTCGAAGCCCAGCCGCTCGGCCGTGTCCACGATCGTCAGCATGTCCTGCAGCAGCTCGCCCCACGGGCGGTCCATGTCCGAGTAGAAGAAGGGCGTCGTCACCCAGAACTTCAGTGCCATGTCGACTCTCCTCGACGGCGGTCAGGATATAAACGTTTCTAGCACTGTATCGACTCCACCCGGGAAGCGCCACTGTGCGCGGCGTTCTCCTCGGGTGAACCTAGAACAGGTGGTTCTTCCCGCCGAAGACCTCGCTCACCGAGTCGTCGGTGAAGATCCGGCGGATGGAGTCCGCGAGCAGCGGGGCGCAGGACACGACGTCGATCCTCGACGGCCCGCCCGGCCGCAGCGGGATGGTGTCCGTGACGACGATCCGCTCGAACGGGGATGCCGCCAGGTTCTCGAAGGCCCGCCCGCTGAACACGGGATGGGTGGCCGCGGCGAACACCCGCCGCGCACCCGCCCGCGCGACCGCCTCGCCCGCCGCGCGCAGCGTGCCCGCGGTGTCGATGATGTCGTCCACGATGATCGCGGTCTTGCCCCGGACGTCTCCGATCACCTGGTTGATCTCGGCCACCTGCTGCGCGGGACGCTCCTTGTCCAGGATGGCCAGACCGGCACCCATCCGGGTCGCGAACTGCTTGTTCAGCTTCACCCGACCCGCGTCCGGCGCCACGACCACCAGGTCGTCGTCCAACCCGGCGAAGTGGTCCGCCAACATCATCAGCGCCGTCATGTGGTCGACCGGGATCCCGAAGAACCCCTGCAGCTGACCTGCGTGCAGGTCCATGGTCAGCACCCGGTCCACGCCGACCGCCTCGAGCGTGCGGGCGACCATCCGGGCCGAGATCGGCTCGCGTGGCGCGGACTTCTTGTCCTGCCGTGAGTAGCCGTACCAGGGCGTCACCGCGATCACCCGGTGGGCGCTGGCACCGACCGCCGCGTCCACCATGACCAGCAGTTCCAGCAGTGCGTCGTTGGCGTTGAGCCCGGTCTCGGGGTTGCCGCACATCGGCTGGACGAGGAACACGTCCGCGCCGCGGATCGACTCGTCGAACCGGCAGTAGACCTCGTCGTTGGAGAAGGTCTTGAGCGTGATCGGGCCGAGATCGACACCGAGCTGCCCGGCGATCCGGTCGGCCAGCTCAGGGTTCGCGCGGCCCGAGAACAGCATCAGCCGCTTGTCGTAGCCCCGCTGTAGGGACGCCGTCATGAATCCACCCTTCGTCGGGTTCGTGGGGGGCACATCAGCCCGGCCCCGTTGCTCCGTCGATCGCCGCAGCCCGTGGCATGCCGGCTCGTGCCCCGACCGTGCCGACGGACAGCGAGGCTGCCGCCACGCCGCGGGCCGCGGCCTCGGGGACGGCGGCTCCGGCGGCCAGCGCGGCGGCCAGTACCCCGTTGAACGTGTCGCCCGCGCCCGTGGTGTCGCGGACCGTGGCGGGCGGGGCGGGCAGGGGCGTCGCCCCCCGCTCGGGGTCGACGATCAGCACCCCGTCGCCGCCGAGCGTCACCACCACCGATGCGCCGGTCAGACCGGCCACCGCGGCCGCCATGTCCGCCACCGAGTCGGCCGTGCCCTCCTCCACCAGCGCGTAGAGGTCCCGCAGCTCCGACCGGTTCGGCGTGACGACCGGGCCGAGCCCGAGCAGGTCCACCAGCTCCGCGGTTACCGGCGCCGGATTGAGCACGCACACCAGCCCGTGCGCCACCGCCGTCTCCACCGCCGCCGCGACCGCCTCCGACGGGATCTCGGTGCTGACCAGCACGCAGCCGGCCCACTCCGCCGAGCGCGCCACCGCGGCGCGCACCGCCGCCGGTTCCACGGCCGCGTTGGCCCCGGCCCCCACGGCGATCTGATTCTCCCCGCGGCCGTCGACGACGATCAGGGCCATGCCGGTGGCGACTCCTTCGAGCACCGCCACGTCGGTGACGTCGATCCCCTCCGCGCGCAACTCCGCCAGGGCGCCGTCGCCGGTGTCGTCCGCGCCGACGGCGCCGCAGTAGCGGACCTCGGCGCCGGCCCGGGCCGCGGCAACCGCCGCGTTCGCACCCTTCCCGCCGCCGTGCCGCTCGACGCCCGGACCCACCACCGTCTCCCCCGGCCCCGGCAGCCGGTCGGTGTGCACCACGAGGTCGACGTTCACCGCGCCGACCACCACCACCCGGGGCGTCATCCGTCGGACCTCGGCGGGCACACGGACTCCCGCACCTGGACAACGGCCGGGAGGTCGTCGAAACCGACGACACTCACCTCTTCGGGCACCCGCAGCCCCGCCTCGCGACAGGGCTCCGAGTACTCGAGGATCCGCACGGCATCGAGCACCCGGTCCCGCCGCTCCGGGGCGACCGGCCCGGAGTCGTTGAGCACATAGCTCACCGTGCTCACAGACACCCGGGCGTGCTCGGCCACGTCCTTCATCGTCGGCCGCCTACGCCTGCGGTCGGACTGCGTCACGTCACGTCACCTCGGACTCTCAG
>NZ_JAJSOK010000144.1 GCF_021283305.1 Pseudonocardia kujensis | reverse complement strand
CACCAGCACCCTCCTCGTACTCCGTGGAGTGGAACTGGTCGAAACCCTTCATGTGGATCGTGTGCTTGATCCAGGACTCACCCGCGACCAGGACGCGGAGCGGGGCAGAACTCAGACTGTCGGGCACATGCCCTCCTCTTCGAGGTAAACGTTTCTGCCAAGGGCGTACCTGCCGCCCGGTTCGCGGCCCCCTACCCGGCCGAAAGTAGCCAGATCCCGGAGAACTGACAAGGGCTCGGAACGTTTCCACCCGGCCAGCAGAGGTCGAGCGGCTGAACGATGTGCCTCGGGGCGCCGGCCCAGGACTCACGGACCCGGACGGCCCGTCGGGAGGCTCGCTGGGTGGCCGGCCCCTCCCGCGACCGCTACCGGACGGCGTGCGGTCCTGCCGAGCGAGCAGACGGGCCCGTAATCCCTCGGCATCCCTCGGCGCCCCCGGGCCCAGACGGGCAGCCCCAGCGGTCGGGCAGCCCCAGCGGGCCGCCGGGTGCTTCGTCACCGCTGGGATCGCGCGTACCGATCAACTGACCGTTGACACGCCGTGGAGCGATGCCCATACTCAGGCGCGATGTTGGACGTTTGTTCAAAGTAGCCCGGCAGATCGGGTCGCACAGGGCGGTGAGTTCGGCAGGAAGCTCGACCCCTGTGGCGGAGGCCGAGGTGGTCGCCGTGTGCAGGTCGATTCATCGCGAAGGGTGGGATCCTCAGGTGGTCCGTAGGACCGGAGAGCTGGAGCGTGCCGCTCAGGCAGTGCGTTCGGCCGTCGAGGCGCTTCCGTCAGGTGGGCTGGTCGTGGTCGCCGATGACCATGGACACGAGGACGAGGGCGATCTGATCCCGGCGGGCGCTCTGACAACCGCGGACGCGGTGGCCTTCAGGGTGCGGCACACGACCGGCATCCTGTGTGCGCCGATGCCTGCCGCCCGCGCCCGGGAGCTGGGCTCGAGGACATGGTCCCGAAGAACACGGACACCCACGGCGCCGCGTCCACGATTCACCGTCGACCACGGCAGCTGCGGAACGGGCATGTCGGCACAGGATCGAGCCCTGACTCTGAAGGCCACTGGCCGACCCGTGTGCATCGGAGGTCACCTGGCCCGCCCGCGTCCATCTGAGAAGGTTCGACCAGTTCGTCACCGACACGGGTGCGCTGCGTAGCCCGGTGAGTGGTCTGGTGCAGCAGTTGTCGTGTCCCGAGCGTCTTGCTCCGTCGATCGCTCAGATCGAGGTGGGTGGCTCGCTGAGCGCGGTGTTCGACGGTTCCAACCACATCTTCTGACCGGTCGGACGGCCGACCGCCTGCGGTTTAAGGAGACGCTCATGTTGCTCGACCCCCTCAAGGTTCGGGGCCTGGAGCTGCCGAATCGGGTCGTCATGGCGCCGATGTCGCAGCGCTCCGCTGACGAGACCGGGTGCGCAGATAGTTGGCATCTGGTGCACTACGGCTCGCGTGCGGTCGGTGGTGTCGGGCTCGTGATGATCGAGGACTCGGCGGTCTCGCCCGAGGGCCGCGGCCACGGCGGTGCTCTCGGCCTCTACACCGACGAGCAGGCCGCGGCGCTGGCGCCCATCGTGGATTTCTGCCACGCGCAGGGGGCCAAGGTCGGTGTGCAGCTCGGGCACACCGGGCGGAAGGCCTTCGCCGACAGCGACGCGCTCGACCAGGTCGTCGGTGCTACCGGGGCGCCCTTCAGCACCTCGAGCCACCAGCCCCACGCGCTGACCGACGAGGAGATCTGCGACCTGGTCGCCGCCTTCGGGCAGGCCGCAGCCAGGGCGAGTCGGGTCGGCGTCGACGTGATCGAGATCCACGCCTCGCACGGCTATCTCATTCACGAGTTCCTTTCGCCGCTGACCAACCACCGCTCAGGCCCGTACGGCGGCAGCCCCGAGGCCAACAGTCGGTTCCTGCTGGAAATCGTGGAACAGGTACGCGCAGCCTGCGAGCCGGGAATGCCGCTGTTCGTCCGGCTGGCGATCGACGACCTCGCCGACGGCGGCTGGCATGTCGACGACGCCATCCCGGTCATCAACCAGCTCAGCCGGGCCGGCTGCGATGCCATCGACGCCGCGGCCGGCGGCGCGGTCGAGGGCGCGTCATCGTTCGAGATCCCGGTCGACTTCCGCAACCTCGCCGCACAGGTCCGCGAACGCACTGGTGTGCCGACCATCGTCGCCGGCGGCATCAGCAGCGCCGAAGCGGCCGAAGCCGCGCTCGCCGGCGGGGACTGCGACCTCGTCGCGATCGGACGGCTCCTGCTCACCAACCCGTTCTGGGTCAACTCCCTGAAGGAGGCGACACAGGCCACATGACCATGCTCACGCGAGACCAACCCTCGACGCCCGAGCGCACCCTGCTGCCAGGCCGTTCCCGAACGAGCGTACGTGCAAGCAGTCCGTCGCCGAGTGGACCGTACTTCGCCACGAAGTCGAGCTCCGACCTCGGGTGGCGTGGAGAGATCCCAGCCTCGCCCCACGTTGTCGCAGCTGGTCCGCGGAGCGTCGGACTCAGCCTCACCCGTTCCTTCCTCTTCACACACGATTCCCGACGATGGAGTGAGTCATGGCACTGAAGTTCTGGGTGACGACGCCCTTCTTCTACTCGGACATGGACCGCCCGTGGGGCGAGCTGCTGCAGGACATGCTGACGATCGTGGACACGGCCGAGCGGCTGGGCTTCGAGGGCGTC
>NZ_JAJSOK010000143.1 GCF_021283305.1 Pseudonocardia kujensis | reverse complement strand
TGTGCGGCGGCCTCGGTGACGTGGGCGGCGAAGGCGCCGAAGGCCGCCGGGCCGGGCAGGAACCCCGCCACCGCGCCGTCGCCGAACAGGCCGGTGAGCACGAGGAGGGCGCCGACGAGTTGTCCGACGGCGACGCCCGGGCCGGGCAGTCGCTGCAGCGCCACCGCCAGCCCGACGACCACCGCGACGACCAGCGCCGCGTCGGCGAACCAGGTGCCGCCCTGCACCACGGCGACCAGGCAGGTCCCGGCGAGCAGGACGGCGAGCCCGCCGGCCACCGCGGCGACCCAGCGGAACCGCGGACGGTCCGGCGGGGGAGCGGTCGCGGGCGGCGCCGGCCGGACCGCGGTGGGCGCGCTCATCGCGCGCCGGCAGGGGTCACGGGGCTGCCTGCGACGAGCGCGTCCCAGGCCTGCTCGGGCGTGCGGTCGGCGCCCGCGACGGTGACGTGCCACCCCGCGCGGCGGAGCACCTCGGCGGCGGAGGCGGGGTCGGGCGTCCGCTCGCCGCCGTCCCAGGTCGCGACGTCGAGCAGGACGGCGTAGCCGCCGCCGGGGTGGCGCCCCGCGAGCTGCCCGGCCTGCTCGGGCGTGCACGCCCCCAGCACGGCGACGATGTCCCGGCCGGCGGCCGTCGACGGGCCGGACAGGTCGGGGCGGGCGGCGGGGCGGAGCACGGCGAGCGCGTCGAGCAGGGGGTCGAGGCCCTCGCCGGCGGCGACCGACGCACCGTCCTCGGTGACCACCTCGACCGGCTCGCCCCGGCGCAGCAGGTGCGCACCGATGCTGGCCGCCAGCGTGACCGCGAACTCCAGGCTGGCGCCGGCGCCGTGGCCGCGGTGCGCCCCGTCGCGCCGGTCGAGCAGCACGGTGACGCCCGCGTGCCAGGGTCGCTCCTCGAGCCGCACCATCAGCTCGTCGTGCCGGGCCGTGCTCTTCCAGTGCACCCGGCGCAGCTCGTCGCCCTGCCGGTAGGTCCGCACCATCACGTCCGGGCTGCCCTGGCCCTGCTGCGCGGCGGCCCCGGGGAGGCCCTCGCCGCTGCCCAGTGCGCGCGGCGCCCCGTGCAACCCGACGACCCGCGGCACGACCAGCAACCGGTCCGGCGCGAGCATCTCGCGGGTGAACTCGGCCAGCCCCAGCGCCCCGAGGGCGCGTGCGGTCAGCGGACCCACCCGGTGCGCGCCCCGCAGGGCGGGCCGCAGGGGATAGGTGACGCGGGCGCCGCGGCCGCCGATCCGGTGCACGGTGAACCGCGGGGGCGTCGACGGGACCGGGCCGGCGGCGTCGGGGACGGTGTCGGCGAGGCGCAGCGCGCCGAACACGGGCCCGCCCCGCAGGTCGAGGGCGACCTCGACCGGGGTGCCGGCGGCCGTGCGCCCGGGCAGCAGGGTGCGGCCGGCCTGCACCGAGCGGCGGGTGCGCACGGCGAGCAGCAGCGAGACCAGCGGCAGCAGGCACACGACCAGCCCGACCCGGAGCAGGTCCCGCTCGTCGAGGACGACCGAACACGCCGCGGTCGCGACGCCGCCGGCCAGGAGGCTGCGCCCCCGGACCGTCAGCCCGAACGTGCGGGTCCCGGAGCGACCCACGGACGGCCGGGACCTCACGCCCGCGAGGGTGCCCGGACCGGGATGCGCGACAGCAACCCGCGGACGACGTCGGCGGCGGTGACCCGGGACGCGCCGGCCTCGGGGGCGACGGTCAGCCGGTGCGCGATGACGGGGACGGCGATCGCCTGCACGTCGTCCGGGACGACGTAGCCGCGCCCGGCCAGCGCCGCCTGCGCCCGCGCCGCCCGGACCAGGTGCAGGGTGGTGCGCGGGGAGGCGCCGAGGCGCAGCTCGGGCTGCCGCCGGGTCGCCCCGACGAGGTCGACGCAGTACTGCCGCACCTCCTGGCCGACCCGGATCCGGCGCACGGCCTCGATCACGGCGCGGACGGTGCGGGCGTCGGCCACCGGTCGGAGGGTGTCGAGCGGATCGGCGCCCGCGTGCTCGTCGATCATCGCGAGCTCGGCGGCGGGGTCGGGGTAGCCGACGCTGATCCGCGCGGTGAAGCGGTCCCGCTGCGCCTCGGGGAGCGGGTAGGTGCCGTCCATCTCCACCGGGTTCTGCGTGGCGACGACCATGAAGGGGCTGGCCAGCCCGTAGGTGCCGCCGTCCACGGTCACCTGGTGCTCGGCCATGCACTCCAGCAGCGCCGACTGGGTCTTCGGCGACGCGCGGTTGATCTCGTCGGCGATCACGACGTTGGCGAACACCGGGCCCGGCCGGAACTCGAACTCACCGGTCTGCCGGTTGTAGACGGACATGCCGGTGATGTCGCCGGGCAGCAGGTCCGGGGTGAACTGCACCCGGCTGACCGAGCAGTCGAGCGAGCGGGCGAGCGCCTTGGCCAGGGAGGTCTTGCCGACCCCGGGCACGTCCTCGACCAGCAGGTGCCCCTCGGCGAGCAGGGTGACCAGCGCGAGCCGGACGACCTCCGGCTTGCCCACGATGATCCGCTGCACGTTCTGCGCGATGCGCCCGGTGAGGTCGGCGACGGCGGCCAGCGGCGGGGGTTCGGGCGCGCTCTCGCCGGTCACCGGCGGGCCCGGGCGGCTGCTGGTGGTCAACCCTGCTCCTGTTCGTGGGCGTCCGCGGACGGGGTCGGACACGGGGAACTGCGGGAACTTGCGCCCTCAGTCTGTCAAACGGG
>NZ_JAJSOK010000142.1 GCF_021283305.1 Pseudonocardia kujensis | reverse complement strand
AGGAGATCGGCGCCGCCGTCGCCCTCAAGCCCGGCCAGTCCGCCGACCCGGAGGAGCTGAAGAACTTCGTCCGGGACCGCCTCGCGGCCTACAAGTACCCGCGCGCGGTCTGGCTGGTCGACGCCCTGCCCAAGGGCCCGACCGGCAAGATCCTCCGCCGCGAGGTGCGACCCCCGGCATCGCGCACACGACCCGATCGCCAGGTGGAGGGGAGCACCCGATGAGTGAGCGTGCAGTGACGACCACGGCACGCCCCGACCAGGAGACAGTCCGGCTGGTGCTAGCCCGTGGAGGCACCAGCAAGGGGCTCTACTTGCACGAACACGACATCCCCGGCCCTGGGGCCGAGCGGGACGCGCTGCTGTGCCGGCTGATGGGATCACCGGACGTCCTGCAGGTCGACGGCCTCGGCGGGTCCCGACCGGTCACGTCCAAGGTGGCAATCATCGCGGCCTCCGCTCGCGACGACGTCGACGTCGACGTCGACTACACCTTCGCCCAAGTCGACATCGAAACGGCCCACGTGGACTACGCGGGCAACTGCGGCAACATCTCGTCCGGGGTCGGGCCATTCGCCGTCGACGAGGGGCTCGTGCCGGTCGTCGAGCCCGTCACCCGGGTCCGGATCCGCAACACCAACACCGACAAAATCCTCGTCGCCGAGGTTCCCGTGCGCGGCGGACGAGCCGCCGTCACCGGCGACGTCGCGATCCCCGGCGTGCCGGGCACCGGCGCGCCCATCCTCATCGACTGGGCCGCCACAGTCGGCGCGCGAACCGGGCGGCTGCTGCCCACGGGCCACGCCGTCGACACCGTGACGGTGAGCTCGGGCGACACCGTCTCGATCTCCCTCTGCGACGTCGGAAACCCGACGATCTGGGTCGAAGCCGCCGCGGTCGGCCTGAACGGCAGCGAGCAGGCAGACGACATCGAGGGCGACACCAAGGTCATGGCGCTGCTCAACGAGCTGCGCGCGAGAGCCGCGGAGCTCACCGGCCTGGTGGACGACTGGACCCTCGCGGAGGAACACAGCCCCGGACTGCCCCTGCTCGGCGTCGTCGCCCCGCCCGGCAACTACCGAACCCCCGACGGCACCGAGGTGCCAGCGGCCGAGATGGACCTCCGGGTCCGGATGTTGTTCATGGGGCGGTTGCATCCGACCATCCCCGGGACGGCGTCGATGGCCCTGACCGCCGCCTCCCGCGTTCCCGGGTCGGTGGTGGCGCGGGTCTGCGGGGAAAGCGGCGGGTCGGGCTCGCTGCGGCTGGGCCATCCATTCGGCGTGATGGTCACCCAGGTCGGCGTGGACCCCGAGGCGCCCGGCGAGACCCCGCGCTTCACCCGACTGGCGATGACCCGAACCGCACGGCGCCTCATGAGCGGCGTCGCCTACGTCCCGACCGGGGGAGAACGATGCTGAGGACCGACGACACACCCGCCGAGGTGGCCGGCCTGCTGACCCAGCGTCTCGCGGAGTTCATCGCGAGCACGACGTTCGTGGACCTGCCCGACCACGTCGTCGAGCGGATGCGCATGTACCTACTCGACTTCCTGGTCGTGGCGGCCGCCGGGGCACACCTGGCGGAGTCGAGCCCCGCGTTCCGCGCCGGGACGGCGAGCCTCGATGCCGCACCCGCGGGCGAGGGAGCGACGGTGATCGCCTCGACCGCGCGGGCGTCCCTGGAGAACGCGGCCCTGCTCAACGGGATCGCGGCGCACAGTCTCGACTTCGACGACACCCACCTCGGAGGTGCGCTCCACCCCGGTGCGCCGGTCTGGCCGGCGGTGCTCGCGCTCGCGGAGCACCGCGGCGCCGACGGCCGCGCACTGCTGACCGCTGCCGCGGTCGGCTACGAGGTGACCTGCCGGGTCGGGATGGCCATCGGTCAGTCCGCCTACGACCGGGGATTCCACCCGACGGGGGTCGCAGGCACCTTCGGCGCCGCGGCGGCCGCCGCGGCCCTGCTGCGGCTGGACGCCGACGCCGCCGAGAGCGCGATCGGGCTCGCCGGTTCCTCGGCGTCGGGATCCATGCAGTTCATGGAGGACGGCAGCTGGAACAAGCGGCTGCACCCGGGCCTTGCCGCACGCAACGGCCTCCTGGCCGCGGCGCTGGCCGAAGCCGGGGTCAAGGGAAGCAGACAGGCGCTGGAAGGCAGGCGCGGCGCGTTGCTGGCCTTCAGCGCCGGCCCCGATGTCCGCCACCTCGTCCCGCCGCCCGACCGGCCGTGGACTGCGTCGGACACCGGCATCAAGCCCTACCCGGCGTGCCGGGCCACCCACGGGGCGATCGACGCGGCTCTGCAGCTGCGGGACCGTGACCCCGGCGTTGCCGGCGGGAGCGGGGTCCTGCAGCTGCGCCTTGAGCCTCGGGCCGTGGACCTCGTCGGCCGCTCCGTGAGCCCCAAGCTCCGCCCACAGAACACAGTGGACGCCCAGTTCAGCGTGTTCTTCCAAGTCGCGGTCACCCTTCTGGCCGGTGCCCCCGGTTGGAACAGCTACGCCCACCTCGACGACGAGGCAGTCCTTCAGCTCATCGACCGCATCGAGATCGTCACCGATCCGACGATCCCCACAGCGGGAGCCGAACTCCGTTCGGGCTCCACCGCGGTCAGGGTTGACGTGCCGTCCGGCGAGCCTGCGACCCTGACGTGGGAGGATCTCGAACGGAAGAGCGCGCTGGCCATGGACTCGTTCTGGTCCGACGAGTTGCGTCGGAGGGTTGTCGAAACGGCACGTGGCCTCGGGGGTAGCCGCGAGCTACCCGACCTCGTGCGGGTGATGCGCGAGATGTGACCTTCCTACGTCCCCCCGAGCGAGGGCATGCGGTTCACAGACGCCGGGTCACGAACAGCTTGAGTACCGGGCTGGCCAAGCAGGTGATCGCGGTCGACTCGTGAGCAGCGACGAGCCCCTTGCGGTGATGACGTCCTTGGGGACGGCGCTGTCGAAGCTGCGCTCGCTGTCAGGAGGTCAGGACTGCTCCGGTCTGGCGGGAGGGCAGGTTGTGGGCGTGGGCGACCTCGGGGTTGGTCAGCTCCCCGGCGTGGGTGGACAGGCCTTGGGCGAGGGTGGGGTCGGCGCGCAGCGCC
>NZ_JAJSOK010000141.1 GCF_021283305.1 Pseudonocardia kujensis | reverse complement strand
ACATACCGCTGCCGACCACGGCCGGCCTGCACGGTTCCATCCGGATCGTCCTGCCCGAGGCCGGCGACGCCACACGCGCCCGGGAGCTGACCGAGTTGGTCGCCGGGCGGGTCGCCGTCACGGTCGAGTCGCAGTGGCTACGCGAGCTCGATCGGCGCCGCCATGCGTGGATGACCTACCTGGTCGAGGCCAGCGAGCTGCTCGGGCAGTCCCTCGACCTCGACCTGACGGTCGCGCTCGTGCCGCAGCTGGTGGTGCCGCGGCTGGGCGCGTGGTGCGCGGTGCTGCTGCCGGAGCCGTCGCGACGACCGCGCCTGGCGGCGATCGCGCACGCCGACGAGGAGCGACTACCGGAGCTGCGCGCCGTGCTCGACCCCGACGCCGCGCCGGGTCCTTCGCCGCAACTGCGCACCCAGGTGGCGGCGGCCATGCGTGGTGCCGCCCCCTCGTGGTTCTCCGACCCGACCGACGGTGTCGCGGTCGCGCTGCGGGCTCGCGGGACCTCGATCGGGGTGCTGCTGGTGGGCCGCCCCGTCGGCCGTCCGCACACCCCCGAGGACCTGCTGCTGATCGACGACATCGCCCGGCGCGCCGCGCTGGCGATCCACAACGCACAGACCGTCGGCGAGCACGTGCGGGTGTCGCAGGCGTTGCAGGCCGCACTGCTCCCGCGCGCCCTCCCGCAGATACCGCAGATCGAGTTCGCCGCGGAGTACCTGCCCGCCAGCACCGGGGCGGACGTGGGCGGGGACTTCTACGACGTGGTCGCGCTCGGCCCCGAGCGATGGCTCGTCACCGTCGGCGACGTCTGTGGCAAGGGCGCCCGCGCGGCGGCCCGCACCGGGCTGGTCCGTGATGTGCTCCGGGTACTCGTCCGCGAGGGCCGCCCGTTGGTGCGGGCGATCGAGATACTCAACGAGATCATGCTGGAGGCCGCCGACCCACAGCAGTTCTGCACGCTCGCAGCGGTGATGGTGAGCCGGGTACGGCCCGAAGGACGGTCCGCGGTGACGGTGGAGCTGGTGCTGGCCGGACACGCCAAACCGGTCGTGGTGCGCGCCGACGGCACCGCCGAGCTGATCGGCCGGTTCGGGACCGCCCTGGGCCTGGTCGAGGTCGTCGACCTGCACTGCACCCGGCACCTGCTGACCGCCGGGGAGACGTTGCTGCTCTACACCGACGGCATCACGGAGTGCCGGCGCGGACCGGAGCAGTTCGACGAGAACCGGCTGCTCGAGGCGGCCGCCGGCGCGTCCGGCGCGAGCGCCGCGCGGCTCGTGGCCACGGTGCGCGAGGCCGTCCAGCGCTTCGCCAACGACCCACGCCCCGACGACATGGCTCTGCTCGCCGTGCGGGCCGGCCCCTGACCGAGGTGGGCCCGACCCGTCCCCCACTTGAGGCTCCACGCCTGGGTGCAGCGCCCACGTGACCTGGTGTCGGCGTTCCCTGGCCACTGTGCCTGGCGCCGCGGTCGGGGCCAGCCCAGCTCGGAGGTCAATCTGGGCACTGGCAGCCCGAACCTGTACAAGGTGTCGGGCTGCCGTCTGCCCCCGGGAACTCGAGGTGCGCGGGCCCTCGACCTCCGATCTGGAGCCTGCAGCGGCGCGGCCGTCCCGGCGACCCTCGACGACGCGGGTCACCTGTGGGGGTGGACGGCCGCGCCGCCTCTCTGGCCGTGCACAGGTGCGCCTCTCGGCGTGACCGACCTCGAGCTAGTGCTCTTTGCTCCCGAGCGGGGCTCGCTGCATCGGCATTTGTCAGCGGCGTAGGACCTGCCGCACTGTCTGAGACGGCAGGTGTCCGAAGCGCTCTCGGTACTGCTGGGCGAAGCGGCTGAGGTGGAAGAAGCCCCAGCGCATGGCGATCTCGGTGACCGGGACCTCGCCGGCGGTGTCGAGCAGCTCGGCGTGGACGCGGTCGAGGCGGACGGCGCGGACGTAGGCCATCGGGGACATGCCGACCGTCTCCTTGAAGCCGCGCTGCAGCTGCCGGCCGGTGACTCCGGCCGCGGCGGCGAGATCGGCGAGGGAGAGTTCGGCCTGCGGGTTGGCCTCGATGAGTTCGACGGCGCGGCGGATCTTGCCGCGCTGCACGGGCTGCCCGGGGGTGTGGAGCAGCTCGGTGAAGGCGTTCGGGATGGTCAGCAGCAGCTGGGTGAGGACGAGCGACTCGAGGTGGTCGCGGGCCAGGGGCATCTCGGAGATGCCCCCGGGCCGGGCGAGCTCGACACGAAGATAGTTGACCGCAGAAAGCAGGGACTGGCCCACGGGTGCGGTCAGGTCGAAGCCGAGGTCGAAGGCGATCGGGCGCTCGACGGGGCGGTTGATCAGCTTTGAGAGGTGTGCCTCGAGGGGGCGTCGGGGGAGCTTGACGGCGTACTGCACCGCCTCAGGGCTCCACCGGACGGTGAACGGATCGTCCGGCAGGAACAGCACCCCGCTGCGGTTGGCCCGGGTGGATGCGCGGTGGCCCTTCTGCGACACCATCGTCTGGCCGCTGAGGGTCAGGTTCATGTGGTAGCAGTCGCGCATCGGCGGGACGAGCAGCTCTGCGTCGGCGCCGTAGACGAGGTGGCCGACGGTGAGCCGCTCGGAGGAGAGGTAGCGCAGCTTGAAGTCCAGCGTCCGGCCGTCCCGGGTTTGCAGGTCGTGGGGGATGTAGACGTCCGTGATGTAGTGCTGGGCCTCTTCGAGATCCTGAGTCACGAGCAGGGGCCGAGGAGCCTGCTCGACACCGGGGTCCTCACGCGTCATCTCCAGCCTCCGCGGGGTTCGACCGCCGTGGTCGTCTGTGCCCGTCCTGCCGGCATCCATGCCGTCGGTGGTCGCCAACGGTAAGTGACTGCTCCTTGCCGCCACCATCCGCGTCGCGACGCGAGTATCCGCAGAACGACATCCCTTCGGCGGCAGGAGCAAGGGAAACCGTCTGTTGCACTGCAGGAACCCGTGACGGGCGCAGCGGCACCCTCGACGACGTCTCGCGGCTGGTCAGTGACGGTTCGCGGACATCCGTGGCCGAAGATCCGCGGATCGGACGTCCTGCACGTCCAGCGAAGCAGACCGCCCTGTGGCCGCGCGCGGATGAAGTCAGCCGGCGTTCTCGTCGAGGGCGATGAGGTGTCCCAGGCGTTCCTGCTTGGTGCGCAGGTAGCGGAGGTTGTGCGGGCTGCTGGTGCTGGGAAGGCCGATCCGGTCGAGGATGTCGAGCCCGTAGCCGTCGAGCCCGCCGTACTTGGCGGGGTTGTTGGTGATCAGCCGTAGCCGGGTGATGCCCAGGTCGGCGAGGATCTGGGCGCCGACGCCGTAGGAGCGGGAGTCGACCGGCAGGC
>NZ_JAJSOK010000140.1 GCF_021283305.1 Pseudonocardia kujensis | reverse complement strand
TGCGCCGGGTCAGCCTCTGCCCCCGCCGCATCGGCGCCATCACCGCCGCTGCGCTCGTCGTCCTGCACCACGAACACGACCGCACAACATGATCAACGGCCTACTGAGAAAGGCTCATTATGGTTCCCTAACGCGCTGAGAGGGTCTGCTGGAGCGCGTTGTGGTTCTCTAACGCGTCGAGAGGCTCGGGTCGGCGACATCACGGCGCCGGTACGCGCTCATGTGCTGCGGCCAGGCGTCTTTGGCTCCTTCGCGCACCGGTAGGTTCCGCTCGAGCGCGTTATGGTTCCATAGCGCGCCGATGGGACCCGGTCGAGCGCATTATGGTTCCATAGCGGGGTGATAGGTTCCTGCTGATCGCATTATGGTTCCATAACGCGCTTGATGCTGCCGTCTGAGCGCATTGTGGTTCCATAATGCGGGCATCCCGAGAACGCCGGACGCCCCGCGCTCGGCGGGGCGTCCGGTTCCTGCGGTCGCGATTCCTCCGCTCAGGCCGCCACGGTGGTGGGGCGCTCCACGGTCCGCTCGGCGATCACGTCGGCGAGGTACCGGGCGTCGGCGCCGACACCGTCGAGGAAGCTCGACGAGCGGCGGTACTGCCAGCGCAGGCCGAGCACGTGCAGTCCCGCCGCAGCGGTGACGCCCCGGGTGTGGACGATGTCGCCGTCCACGCCGGTCACCGGGGCCTCGATCCAGCCGTGGTCGCGGCCGAAACCGGTCGCCCACACCACGGCGGCGATGCCGTCGAGCGCCGGAGCCGCGCCGGCGTGCACGGAGGCAGGGGGAGGCGCCGCCTCGGGAGGCACGTCCATACGCGTGCGGGCCACGAACGCGTCGACCGCGCTGCGGAAGCGGGTCGCGTTCCCGGCCGCCTCGGCGAGGGTGGCGGAGAGGTCGTCGCCGAACCGGAGCCGGCCGTCCGTGCACCCGAGCAGCCGCCCGTGCGCCACGACCCCCTCCGCTGCGAGCCGCGGGACGTCGAGGTCCCGGGTCCCGCCGGTGAGCACGGCGTTGGGGGTGCGCCCGGGCGGGGCGGGCAGGGTGTCGACGGTGCGGTCCAGCATGCCGAGCCGGTCCATCCAGCAGTAGGCGTCGTGCCCGCGGTAGCGGCGGGGCAACGCCTTGTGCCGCCCGACCGCGAGGTGCACGGTCCGGCCGGTCCGGACCAGCTCCAGCGCGATCTGCTGCCCGGACGGCCCGGCCCCGACCACCAGCACCGCGCCGGGCGGCAGCTGCTCGGGGTTGCGGTAGTCGGCGGTGTGCAGCTGGTGGATCCGCGCCGGGAGGTCGGCGGCCACCGCGGGGACCCGCGGACGGGCGAGGTCACCGGTCGCGACGACGACGTTCCGGGCGAGGAACCGGCCCGCGCTCGTCGTCAGTCGCCAGCCCCCGGCGACCCGGTACAGCCGCCGCACGTCCACGCCGGTGCGCACCGGGGCGTCGAACGACCAGGCGTAGTCCTGCAGGTACCGGGCCACCTCGGCGCCGGTCATGAAGCCGCCCGGATCGGCCCCGGCGTACCGCCAGCCCGGCAGGCGGGTCTGCCAGTTGGGACTCAGCAGCCGGAAGGAGTCCCAGCGGCGGCTGTGCCAGCTGTCGGCGACGGCGGCGCGTTCCAGCACGACGTGCGGCAGGCCGCGGTCGGTGAGGCAGCGGCTCATCGCGAGCCCCGCCTGCCCGGCGCCGACGACGACGGTCCCGGTCACGGTGCCGGTCACGTTGTGGATCATGGTGTCCTCCAGGGGATTCGGTGTGTCCTCGACGCTAGGGAGCGCGGGGCCGCGGGCCATCGGTGACGATCACCCATCTCCGGGTGGCGGGTCCTCCCACTCCGCGGGCCGGGAGCGTGGGCAGGTGGGCACGGGAGATGGGCATCCGACACCGATGGCCGGGCGCGGCCGTGTTCCTAGCGTCGGTGCCGACCGAGCACCACCCCGCCGTCACGTCCGGAGCCCGAGATGACCGACACCGACCCCCGCACCACGCTGCAGCCCACTCCGCGCGTCGGCGCCACCGCGAGCCGCTCTCGGCTCGTGACCCGCCGCGACATCGCGCTGTTCACCGAGATCTCCGGGGATCGCAACCCGCTGCACTACGACGAGGAGCGCGCCGCCGCGACCCGCTTCGGCGGGATCGTGGTGCAGGGCGGGGTCACCACGGCGCTGCTCAACGCCGTGGTGGCGGAGGACCTGCCCGGCCCCGGCAGCGTCTTCCTGCAGCTCGACCTGGCGTTCCGGGCCCCGGTCCGGCCGGGCGACGTGATCACCGGGACCGCCGAGGTGACGGCCGCCCGCGCGGACAAGCCCCTCACCACGCTCGCCGTCCGGGTGACCCGCGACGACGGCGTCGTGGCGGTCGAGGGCACCGCCGTCTGCTACACCGAGCCCCTCCCGTGAGCGCCGGGTCCGCGCCGCATCCCACGGCGTCCGACCTCGCCGAGTTCGTCGCGATCGCGCACCGCATCGTCTGGTGCACGCTCGCCACCGTCGACGCCCGCGGCCGTCCGCGGTCGCGGCTGGTGCACCCGCTGTGGACGATCGAGACCGACGGGAGCCTGGTCGGGCGGATCACGAGCCGGCGCTCGTCGCCGAAGGCCGCCCATCTGACCGCGCACCCCTACGCCTCCTGCTCGTACTGGGACCCGCAGCACGACGTCGCGGTCGCGGAGTGCCGCGCGGCCTGGGATCCCGACCCGGCCCGGTCCTGGCACCTGTTCACGGAGCCGGACCCGCCCGTCGGCTTCGACCCGGCCGCGATGTTCGCCGGCGGCCTGGCCTCGCCCGACGCCGGGATCGTCGTGCTGCGGCCGTGGCGGCTGCGGTGGGGACGGGCCGCGAGCCTGGCGACGGGCGCGAAGCCCACCGTGCGGAGTGCCGGCGCCGCAGCGAGTGACAGGTGCGCCCGCTGATGTAACGCGGGTAGCCCCTTCCGGGAGCGTCTCCCTGCGGGGAGCGGAAGGGCACAGAATGGCGACGGGCGAACGTCCGGACGGACGGGGCGAGGAGGCCCGGGCCCGGGTCGGCGACTCGCAGGCCCGGCGGGACTCGCGGCGCCGCACGGCCCTGGCGCGCCGGGCCCGCACCCGCGCCGCGCTGATCGCGGCGGCCCGTCGCGTGTTCGCCGACCAGGGCTGGGCGGAGACGCGGGTGGAGGACGTCGCCCGGGTCGCCGGGGTCAGCGTGGCAACCGCCTACAACCACTTCTCCGGCAAGCACGCGCTGATCGGGGCCGCCTTCGCCGTCGCCTGGCAGGAGGGGCTCGACGCCGAACCGGCGGAGCGGCCCACCGCGGCCGCGCGGTCCCTGCCGGGCGCCCGCACCGAGGAGCTCGCCGCCCACCTGCGCCGGATCAGTCGGGTCGCCCGCCGGCACCGGGCGTTGACCGCGGCCTTCGCCGGCGCGGTCCAGGAGTCCACCGCGCGGGTCCGGCGCGGCCCGTCCCCGCCGGACCCGGAGGACCCGCGGGCCACGACCCCCGTTGCCGAGCGGATCGCGGTCCTGCTCGACGCCGCGCAGCGCGCCGGCGAGCTCGGGCACCAGCGGGACCCCGCCGACCTGGCCGAGCAGCTCACCTTCCTGCTGTTCCTGCGGTGCTTCACCCATCCCGACGAGGACCCGGCCGACACCGCCGCGATGCTCCTGGCCTTCGCCGTGGGGGTGCTCCCGGCGGACGAGGGCTGACCACGGCCCCCGCCCCGGCTGCGCTCAGGCCGGGCGCAGCCGCAGGGGCAACGCCTCCCAGGCGCGCAGCGTGTTGTTGAGGTGGCGCCGCGGCCGGCCGGCCGGCTCGATCGTCGCCACCCGCCGGGCCAGGGCGGTGAGCAGGGCCTCGGCCTCCAGCCGGGCCACGTGCTGCCCGACGCACTGGTGGATGCCCATCCCGAACCCCACGTGCCCGGACGGGTCGCGGGCCAGGT
>NZ_JAJSOK010000013.1 GCF_021283305.1 Pseudonocardia kujensis | reverse complement strand
TGGTCATCGACGCCGACGACGCCTGGTGCCCACCGACCTTCAACCCCGTCGGGTTGGGCCGCACCCGGTTGGCGTGGTCGATGATCGCGGTGGAGAGCCAGCGCACCCGCTGCTCGATCTCCCCCAGTACCGCGAGCCGGTCGGTGCCGGCGGGTCGGGAGTCGGAGACGGCGGTCATCGGTGGGCTCCTCTCGTGCACGGTGCCCGACGAGCGCACCACCGATACGATCCCTGCACAAGTCGGGGCCGAGAAGGCGTGCATCCTGCACACCTCGGCGGTCCGGCTCCGTGAGGAGGCGAGCAGGATGCACGACCCCCGGCCGGGCCCGGTCGACGACATCGACGCCCGGCTGCTGCGCGCGCTGGTCGCGAACCCCCGCGGCACCGCTCTCGCGCTCGCCGAGGCGGCCGGGCTGTCCCGCAACACCGTGCAGGCCCGACTCGCGCGCCTCGAGGACCGCGGCGTGCTGCGCAGCGAGGAGCGGCGGATCGACCCGGCGGCGCTGGGGTACCCGCTCACGGCCTACGTCACCGTCGTGGTGGTCCAGCGGCTGCTCGACCGCGTGGCCGCGGCCCTCGCCGCGATCCCGGAGGTGCTGGAGGTCGTCGGGATCTCGGGGCAGGGCGACCTGCAGGTGCAGGTCGTGGCCCGGGACGCGGACGACCTCTACCGCATCGCGGGGCGGCTGCTCGTCATCGACGGCGTCGAGCGCACCACCACCTCGCTGGTCATGCGGCGCCTCGTCGACCACCGTGTCACCCAGCTGCTCGCGTGACCGTCCGCGGCGGGCGGTACCGAAGCACCACTCGCCGCGTACCGCCGAGGGAGTCGCTAGCGTCCGATCATGAGCTCCCTGCTGCCGTCGACCGAACGCACCCTGCTCGCCCGTGTCGCCCGTGCGCAGCGCGACGGGCGCTGCCCCTCCCTCGTCGCGGGCGTGGTCCGCGACGGGGCCCTGGCCTGGTCCACGGGGCGGGGCGCGGTCGCGGAGCCGCACGCCGACGTCCAGTACCGCCTGGGCTCGATCTCCAAGACCGTCTGCGCGGTCACCGTGCTGCGCCTGCGCGACGAGGGCCTGCTCGACCTCGACGACCCGCTCGGGAAGCACGTGCCCGGCACCCCGCTCGGCGACCGCACGCTCACCCAGCTGCTCTCGCACACCGCCGGCGCGACCTCGGAGAGCCCCGGGGCGTGGTGGGAGCGCACCCCGGGCGGCACGCTCGCGGACCTCGGGCTGGCCGAGGAGCACCGCGTCCTGCCCGGCGGGCGCCGGTTCCACTACTCCAACCTCGGCTTCGGGCTGCTCGGCGAGCTGGTCGCCCGCGTGCGCGGGCGCGCGTGGGAGGAGGTGGCCCGGGACGAGGTGCTGCTCCCGCTCGGGATGCGCCGCACCACCCCGCGCCCGGACGGACGCGCCGCCCAGGGCTACGCCGTGCACCCGTGGTCGGACGAGCTGCTGGCCGAGCCCGAGCACCACGCCGGCGTGATGGCTGCGGCCGGGCAGCTGTGGTCCACGGCCGCCGACCTCGGGCGGCTCGGGGCGTTCCTGCTGGGCGACACGGGCGACGTCCTCTCCCCCGCCACCGTGGAGGAGATGACGATCCCGGCGGGCGTCGACTTCTCCGGCCCGACCTGGTCGTCGTACGGGCTGGGGGTGCAGGTGCAGCGGCACGAGGACCGGACGCTGGTCGGGCACGGCGGCTCGATGCCGGGCTTCCTCGCCGGGCTGTGGGCCGACCGCGAGGAGGGCACCGCGGCGCTCGCGCTGGCCAACGTCACCTCCGGGCTCGACGGCGCCCTCCCCTCCCGGCTGCTGGCCGACCTCCGCGCGGCCGAGCCGACCGTCGTCGACGCCTGGTCGCCCGCCCCGTCGCCGGTGCCCGCCGCGCTGCTCGGCCCCTGGTACTGGGGGCCCTCGCCGTACGTGCTGCGCGCGGTCCCGGGTGGGTTGCTGCACCTGGGCGGGCTCGGCAGGCGGGGCCGCTCCTCCCGGTTCCGGCCGCGCCCCGACGGCACGTGGGTCGGGCTCGACGGCTACTTCGCGGGCGAGACGCTCCGGCTCGACCCCGTCGCGCTGAACCTGGCCACCTTCGTCCTCACCCGCACCCCGTACGACCCGGCCGCGCCCGTGCCGGGCGGGGTGCCCGCCGAGGGGTGGTCCGCGCCGTGACGTTCCCGTAACGATCCGAATGACCCGTTCGTCCGTTCTCGCAGGTCGATCGGGCCGTTTCACGCTGGTACGCACCGTGCGCAACCAAAAGCGTCACACGGAACGGGAGGGGACGGGAAGGTTGACTCCGCCCGTCCGGGGACCGAAGGTGACGGACGCACACGGACCGGACCGACGAGACGTGAGGGGGACCCCGCCTCCGGGCGGGAAGCCACGCATGACAGTCAAGGAACCCACCACCGGCGGCCCCTCCCCCACCCCCGACCCCGAGGACGGCGCCGCGGCCGCCGCACCCGTCCTCGAGGGCGCCGGCGCGGCGGAACGGCGCAAGCCCACCGACAAGGTCGTCTTCGGCGTCTCGGCCGCCCTGGTCGTCGCGTTCATCGTCTGGGGCATCGCCGGCACCGAGAACCTCTCGTCGGTCGCGAGCGCCGTGCTGAACGGGATCATGAGCGGCGGCGGCTGGTTCTTCATCCTCGCCGCGAGCGGCTTCGTGGTGTTCGCGGTCTGGCTGGCCGCGAGCCGCTACGGCAAGATCCCGCTCGGCCGGGACGACGAGGGCCCGGAGTTCCGGACGTCCTCGTGGGTCGCGATGATGTTCTCGGCGGGCATGGGCATCGGCCTGATGTTCTGGGGCGCGGCCGAGCCGCTGTCCTTCTTCACCTCGCCCCCGCCCGGGAGCGGCGCCGCCCCGGGCAGCCCGCAGGCGCTCGACGTGGCCATGTCGACCGCGCTGTTCCACTGGACGCTGCACCCGTGGTCGATCTACGCCGTCGTCGGGCTCGCGATCGCCTACGGCACCTTCCGCAAGGGCCGCAGCCAGCTGATCTCCGCGGCGTTCGCGCCGCTGCTGGGCACCCGGCGTACCGAGGGCGGGCTCGGCAAGGCGATCGACATCTTCGCGATCTTCGCGACCCTGTTCGGGTCCGCGGCCTCGCTGGGCCTCGGCGCGTTGCAGATCGGCGGCGGTCTCCAGGCGACCGGCTGGATGGACAACCCGGGCTCGGGGCTGCTCGTCGGGATCATCGTGGTGCTGACGATCGCGTTCATCGCCTCCGCCGTCAGCGGCGTGGCGAAGGGCATCCAGTGGCTCAGCAACATCAACATGGTGCTCGCCGCGATCCTGGCGTTCTTCGTCTTCGTCGTCGGCCCGACCGTGCTGATCCTGAACCTGCT
Source organism: Pseudonocardia kujensis (assembly GCF_021283305.1). Lineage (GTDB taxonomy): Bacteria > Actinomycetota > Actinomycetes > Mycobacteriales > Pseudonocardiaceae > Pseudonocardia > Pseudonocardia kujensis. The sequence goes on along the minus strand of NZ_JAJSOK010000013.1, from coordinate 139,086 downwards.
GCCCGGCAGCATCGGCCACTACCTCGCCGACCTCGCGTCGATGGCCGCCCGGACCGGCGCCGACGGCCCGGAGACCGCCGCGTGGCTGCAGAGCTGGACGGTCTTCTACTGGGCCTGGTGGATCTCCTGGACGCCGTTCGTCGGCATGTTCATCGCGCGCATCAGCCGCGGCCGCACGATCCGGCAGTTCATCGCGGGCGTCATCCTCATCCCGAGCGTGGTGTCGCTGGCCTGGTTCGCGATCTTCGGCGGTGCCGCGATCTCCGAGCAGCAGGCGGGCAACGACCTCGCCTTGGCGAGCACCGAGGGCCAGCTGTTCGGGCTGCTGCAGTCCTACCCGCTGGGGGTGGTGCTGTCCGTCGTGGCGATGCTGCTCGTGGCGATCTTCTTCGTGTCCGGCGCCGACGCGGCCTCGGTCGTCATGGGCACCATCTCGCAGAAGGGCTCCCTCGAGCCCAGCCGCGGCATCGTGATCTTCTGGGGCGCGGTGATGGGCGCCATCGCCGCGGTCATGCTGCTGGTCGGCGGCTCCGACGCGCTGTCCGGAATCCAGAACATCACGATCATCATGGCGCTGCCGTTCGTGATCGTGATGGTCCTGCTGTGCGTGTCGCTGTACAAGGACCTGCGCCACGACCCGTTGATCCGCAAGGAGAACAAGGCCGCCGAGGCCGTCGAGCAGGCCGTGGACTACGGCCTCAAGGCGCACGACGGCGACTTCATCCTCAACGTCAAGCCGATGAGCATGGCCGACGGCGCCGAGGAGGCGCGCGAGCACGGCGGGGGCACCCTCCTGCCGGGCGAGCCGCAGCCGCCCCGGCGCGCCTGACCGCCGCGCAGCGCCGGGGCCCCCGGCCGTGCGCCGGGGGCCCCGTCGCGTGTGCGGCCCCTACCGCACCGGCCGGTCGCGGATCTCCGGACCCCCTGTCCCCCGCTTCCCGCCGGGGCTGAGAAGGTGGCTCCCGATGCGTCTCGTCTTCGCCCCCGGTGACGACCAGGGATACGCCGGAGCTCGGGACCGGTTGCTGGAGGCCTTCCTGACATGGGCCCGCCGGCGCCGGGTCTCGGCGGACGTCTTCCTGGTCGCCGCCGCGCTCGACTACAAGTACGCGCTCGACCGCAGGCTCGGCCGGTGGACCCGGGCGCACGTCGCCGACGCGCTCGGCATGTGGTTCCCGCGGCACGTCACCGTGCTCGACGCCGAGGAGGTCCCCGAGGCCTTCCACGCGCTGATCGACTTCCTGGCCGACGCCGACGGGCTCGACCACCGCTCCGCCTCGCGCGCGGAGCTGCACGCGCAGGTCCGGGACTCCACCCCCGCGCTGCTCGACGGGATCGCCGACGAGCGCAACTACGACCTCGGCAAGTTCTGGGGCGTCCAGCTGCGCCGGCACGGCGTCGACCCCGCCGACCCGCGGGCGGTGCAGCGCTTCCTCGACCGCGCCCGCTCCGGCGAGGTCGACATCGACCGGGCCGCGCTCGCCGAGATCACCCGGCGCGAGGAGGAGGCGCCGCGGGACCCGGCGCCCGCACCCGAGCTGCCGCCGGTGCTGCTGCCCAGCGCCGCCGAGATGGTCACCGCCGCGCAGGAGAGCACGGCGCTCGACCTGCTCCGCAAGCTCACCGTGTGGGTGCGCGCGGGCCGCCGGCTCACCCGGGACGGCAAGCTCGGCCTCGCCGATGCGCTCTCCCTCGCCGACCTGCTCGGCCTCGACCAGCTCTACCGGGACAGCGCGCGCACCGGCAACGACCTGCCCGAGACCTCGATGCTGCTGCACTGGGCCAAGGCCGCCCGGCTGGTGCGCCCGCTGCACGGCCGGCTGGTCCCGGTGAAGAGCGCCGCGAAGGACCTGCACCGGCCGATCGAGCTGTGGCGGCGGGTGTTCGGGGCCGTCGGGCGGATCGGCGACCACCTCGGCGGCACCGACGTGTTCGGCGCGCCGTCGCTGTTCGGCATGTCCCTCTCCGACGCGTTCCCGATCCTGTGGCTCGAGCTCTACGCCGCGGGCGGCGGCCCCATCCCGGTCGAGCTCTTCCACCGGCTCGTCCGCGAGGCCGTCAACGAGGAGTGCGGCTGCGTGGTCGACGACCTCGCCGGCGACGCGGAGCAGCGGCTCTGGCGGCGCGACGTCACCGCGCTGCTCGACGCGCTGGAGCTGCTCGGCGCGGTCGAGCTCGGCGAGCTGCTCGACGCCGAGGACCTCGACGGGCTCGTCGAGCTGGCAGGCCGGGACGACCCCGACCCCACGATCGTCTCGCTCACCCCGATGGGGCTGTGGGCGGTGCACGAGACCCTGATCGACCAGGGACTGCACGCGCCGCTGCCGGGCGAGCTGGCCGACGAGGACCTCGAGTACGTGTGCGTGCGGATGTCGGAGGTGCGCAGCGCGGTCGCCGAGGCCGAGCTCGACGCCTGGGTGGCCGCCCGCACCCCGGCCGACGCGGCGCGGGAGATCGGCCGGTTCCTCGCCCGCACGGACGACCCGGTGCACCGCGACCTGGCCCTGCACGCCCTGGCGCGCACCGGCCCGGCCGGGCTCGCCCAGGCCAAGCGGCTGCGGGGCGGGCCGGACGGGGACCGCTACGACGACCGCACGGACGAACTGCAACCCTCCTGACCGACCCGGACCCGCGCCCTGGGCTTCCGCGAGTCGCGCCCCGAGCTCCCGCGAGTCGGGAGTTCCGGCACCGCGAGTCGGGACTTCCGGCACCGCGAGTCGGGAGCTCCGGCACCGCGAGTCGGGAGTTCCGGCACCGCGAGTCGGGAGCTATGCGGGAACCGGGAGGTGGCGGCGGGAGTGCCGCAGGATCACCGCCGTCCCACCCAGGGCGACGAGCACGAGGCAACCGAGCAGCACCGGGTAGCTCGCCACGCCGCTGAGCACGGCGAGGATCGACGGCAGCAGGAACCCGACGTAGGCCAGCGCGTAGTAGACCCCGGTGAGGGCGGCCAGCTCGTCCGGCCGGGCGAGGCGTTGCAGCTCCAGCAGTCCGGAGACCACCGCGATCCCGTACGCGGCGCCGAGCACCACCGCCGCCACCAGCGCGACCACCGGCGACCGGACCACTGCCGCGACCGCGCTCACCGCCAACCCGGCCGACATCACGATCATCGAGACGACGACGCCGCGCGCACTCGTCGTCCGGTCCAGGCGCTTGGCCAGCGGCTGCACCAGCGCACCGGCGCCGAGCGTGCACACGGTGAGCAACGTGGAGTAGGCCAGCCCCCAGGTCCCCAGCCGGTCCCCCACCAGCTGCGGCATGATCGCGTAGGCCACACCCGCCGAGCCGAAGATCCACGGCGCCATCGGGGTGATCACCCGCCGGAACCGCGGGTGCCGGGCCCCCGCGAAGCGACCGGTGGTCCGCGCGGCCGCCGGGGCCACCCGTGTCTCGGGCAGCCGGACGATCGCGAGCAGCGCGACCGCGGCCAGTACGGCGTGCACGACGTACGGGAGCTCCAGCGGGAAGGGCGCCCCCAGCGAGACCGAGGTCTGCGCGAGCACGCCCGCGACCCCGGCGCCGAGCCCGAACCCGAGGGTCAGCCAGAGCGCGCCGCGCCGGGTCCCGGTGGCCCGCTCCGCCCCACCCCGCACGGACAGCTCGGTCACCCACGTCGAACCGACGGCCATCGCCACGGCCACGCCGAGGCCCGTCACGAACCGGCCCGCCGCGATCCAGCCGACGTCGCCGAGCGCCAGGAACACGCTCGCGACCAGCGACGCCGCGGTTCCGGCCACCATCACCGGCTTGCGGCCGTACCGCTCGGACAGCGCCCCGACCGTCAGCAGCCCCGGCACGAGCCCGACGACGTACGCGCCCAGCAGCGCGTCGACGGTGAGGATCGACAGCCCCGACTCGCGGTACACGACCAGCAGCGGGGTGAACTGGTTGCCGCCCCAGCCGCAGGCGAGGACGGCGGCCGCGGCGGCCCGCCACAGGTTCCGTCCGCCGCGTTCCGTGCTCATCGCCGGTGTGTCCCGTCCAGGTGGGCCCGCAGGGCGAGGGCGAACGCCGCCTCGTCGCGGGCCTCGACGATCCCGATCAGCTCCTCGTGCTCGCGCAGCACCACCGGGAGCTGCTCGGGCACCGGGCCGAGCGCGTGCACGCTCATCCGGCGCTGGCGGTCGGCGAGCGTGGCGTAGAACCGCATGGTCAGCGCGTTGCGCCCGGCCGCGACGAGGGTCCGGTGGAAGGTCTCGTCGGCCTCGGCGAAGGCCTGCAGGTCGCCCCGGTCGGCGTGCCCCCGCTGCACGTCCAGCGCCGCCCGCAGCTCGGCGACGGCCGCCGGGACCTGCTCGGGGCGGCGCAGCAGCCGGCGGACGGCCGCGGTCTCGACGGCCTCGCGGGCGTCGAGCACGTCCTCGGCCTCCCCCGGCGGCACGGGCACGACGACCGCGCCACGCTTCGGGATCAGCGTGAGCAGGTCCTCGGCCTGCAGCCGCAGGAACGCCTCCCGCACCGGGGTACGGCTCACGCCGAGCCGCGCCGCGATGTCGCCCTCGCTGAACAGGTGCCCGCCGGGCAGCTCGCCGGTGAGCACCAGCTCCTTGGTCAGGGCATAGGCCCGGTCGGCGGCGGGCACCTGCCCGTCCGTGTCCGGACGTGCGGTGTCCGGACGTGAGGCGTCGGGGTTCGGGGGCACGCCCGAGACCCTAGCAAGTCAGATGCAAGCTTGTATCTATGCCTGCAGCCGTGCCCTGTCAGGTCAGCGGTGCGTCGTCGCCGTAGGGCACGGTCGGCGCGGTGCCGGTCAGCTCGTCGCAGAGATCGGACAGGCGCGAGTCCAGGCGCTGCTGCACGCGCTCGAGCGCGTCGAGCTCGGTCATGATCTCCAGCGTGTGGCGTGGTCCGTCGATGCCGGACAGCGCGCGACGCAGCTCCCCACGCAGCTCGGCGATCCGCTCACGACACTCCTCGACGGCACTGCGGTGCGCGCCGAGGCGGGCCCGCTGGCCGGCGTCGAGCGAGTCCGGCACGGAGTCGAGGCGCTCCTGCAGGCGATACGGGTTCACGGACGTTCCTCCCCGGTGGTGGACGGGTGGCGACGATCACCGTGTGATCGCCGACACACGCGACGGTAGCCGAGGTCGGAGTCACCCGGAAGACGAAACCCAAACCCGTCCCGGGACGAGGGACGGTGCGGGTGGATCAGGCGGAACGCCGGTCCCGCTGGTGCGGGATCGCGGCCAGCGCCGCGGCGGTCCCCGGGTCGAGCGGGCTCCCGGTGGCCTGCTCCGGGACCTCGAGACCGGTGCGGCGGCGCTCGCGGACGAGGTCCGTCGTCAGGTGGTAGTGGCCGTGGCGCGAGCGCTTGCACACGTAGGCCCGCTGCGCCCGGGCGCCCAGCTCCTCCAGCTCGCGGGCGGCCGCTTCCGCGGACTCGCGGTCCGGGTAGATCACCTTGCCGTCCGCCCCGACGCCCTGCCGCCGCGGTGCGGTTCCGGCGAGCTCCGCGCGGCTCGGCTTGCAGAAGACGGGACGGCCGGTGCTCATCAGCCTCGCGTAGCGCAGCAGGATGCGCGCGCGGTCCGGGTCGCGGACCGGGCCCCGCGGCTCCCTCGCCTCGCGCTCGGCGGCCTCCGGGGACGTCCGCGGGCGCGGGGTGAGACGGCGGACCTTGGCGAGGTCGGAGGGCGACGGAGCCTGGCGCGGGACGAACGGCCGCACGCCCTCGCGCCCCCCGGTGCCGCCGGGGGTGCCGTGCTCCTGCTCGCCGCTCATCTCGTCCTCCAACTGTCCGTCGCCAGTGGAACGCTCGTCGCTTCCTGGATCGTGGGAGCCATCCTGCCCCGTTACCGGCCGGCCGCGGTGTCCCACGATCGTGTCCTTTCCGGACTTCGATCACCGTGCGTAGTAAACCGCTCGCCGGTATGACGACTCTGCGTACCCGGATCGGTGCACAGCGCTGCGGCGGCGGCGCCGCCGCCCCTATGCTCCTGCCACTCGGGGGAGGTGCCATGACGGCGGGTACGGGCGAGTGGACGGGGCTGTTCGGCCGCTCCTCGCTTGCGCCGACCGTCTTCGACGTCACCCCGGACGCCCGTCCCCGCGTCCGCGAGTGGCTCGCCGCGCAGCACGTCGCGACGGCATGGACGCGGGACCCGCACGCGCCCGCGGTCGACGCGTGGGCCGTGGCCGACGGCGGCGTCCTGGCCGTCGCGCGGTGGACGCCGGCGGCCGGGGCCCCGGACGCCGACCGAGCCCTGCCGAGCGGGCTCTACCTCGTCGGGTTCAAGGCGTTCCGGCTGCTCACGGCGGTACTCGCGGTGCCCCGTCCGGTCCGCCCGCTCCCCGGCGAGCCGCTGTTCGACCTCGACGCGCTGTGCCGGGCGCACCGGAACGCGTCCGCCACCTGCCCCGACGCCGTCGAGCAGGCCGAGCTGCTCGCGACCTGCACCGACCGGCGCACCCTGCGCCTGGTCGCCGGCGCCCTCGACGCCGCGGCGCACGCCCGGCCCCGCGTCGTCGGGCCCGAGGCGGTCCCCCCGTCCCCGTGCCCGCGCGACCGGCCACCCGCGGCGGGCACACTCGCGGGGTGACCCGCTGGGTGCTGCACGTCGACCTGGACCAGTTCCTGGCCGCCGTCGAGCAGCGGCGACACCCCGAGCTGGCCGGCCGCCCGGTGATCGTCGGCGGCAACGGCGACCCGGCCGCGCGGACCGTCGTGGCGACCGCCTCGTACGAGGCGCGGCGGTTCGGCGTGCACTCCGGGATGCCGATGCGACTGGCCGCGCGGAAGTGCCCCGACGCCATCCTCCTCCCCGCCGACAACCCGGCGTACGAGGCGGCGTCGGACGAGGTGATGGCGGTGCTGCGGGAGTTCCCGGTGGTCGTCGAGGTGATCGGCTGGGACGAGGCCTTCCTGCAGTGGGACGGCGACGACCCGGAGGCCCTCGCCCGCGCGGTCCAGGTCGCGGTCCGCGCCCGCACCCGGCTGTCGTGCGCGGTCGGGATCGGCGACAACACGTTGCGCGCCAAGATGGCGACCGGCTTCGCCAAGCCCGGGGGCGTGCACCGGATCACCGCGCACAACTGGTTCGCGACACTCGGCGACCGGCCCACCGAGGTCCTCCACGGGATCGGCACCAGGACCGCCCGCAAGCTCGCCGAGCTCGGCATCCACACCGTCACGCAGCTCGCCGAGGCCTCCCCCGCGGCCGTCGGCGAGCGGCTCGGCCCACGGATGGGGCCGTACTACGTCTCGCTCGGCCGCGGCATGGGCCGCACCGAGATGGAGGCCTCGCCGTACGTCCCACGCTCGCGCAGCCGCGAGACGACGTTCCCGGCGAACCTCGAGGACTGGACGGCGGTGCTCGCCGAGGTCTCGGCCCTGGCGGCGCGGGTGGCCGAGGACGTCGCCGCCGAGGGACGGGACGTCGCCCGGGTCGGGGTCAAGGTCCGCTACGCGCCGTTCCTGACCCGCACCCGCAGCACCACCCTCCCCGCCCCGACCCGCGACCCCGCGGTGCTGGAGCACGCCGCCCTCGAGGTCGCCGGCTGGTTCCGGCAGGACCGGGCCGTGCGGCTGCTCGGGGTGCGGGCGGAGTTCGTGGAGTGAGAACCCCCTCGGCCCCTCGAGCCGAGGTCCCTTCGAGGAGGTGGTGATCCGCCGAGGTCGTTCCCAGCCGGTGCCGCCGGGCCGGACCGGGGTGGTTCCTCCCTGGCGGACGACCGCTCGGCGCACGGTTCTCCGGAACCGTCGGTGCCCGGTGGGACGCTCCGCTGCGCACCGGTATCCGCTGCTCCGGAGGAGATCGCCATGCCCTTCACCGACACCCCGTGGCCCAACGGCGCGCCCTGCTGGGCCGACATCGCGGTCCCCGACCTCCCGGCGGCGCTCGCCTTCTACGGCGCCGTGGTCGGCTGGTCGTTCGTCGACACGGGCGAGGAGTACGGCCACTTCAACCTCTGCCAGACCGAGGGTCGCGCGGCCGCCGGCATCGGGCCCGTCATGCAGGAGGGTCAGCCCAGCTTCTGGACGCTCTACCTGGCGACGGACGACGTCGAGGCCACCACCAAGCTCGTCACGGACGGCGGCGGGTCGGTGCTCGCCGGCCCGATGGACATCCCGGAGACCGGCCGGATGGCCGTGTGCTCCGACCCGACCGGCGGCGTGTTCGGGCTCTGGCAGGCGGCCGGGCAGGTCGGGATCGAGGTGTTCAACCAGCCCGGCTCGCTGGTGTGGGAGGACGCGCGGCTCACGGACGTCGAGCGCGGCCGCGAGTTCTACGCCGGGCTGTTCCCGTACCGGTTCGCCGAGGTCCCGGGCCTCCCGCTCGCGGAGTACGGCACCTTCGGGCTCGGGGACGAACCGCTCGGCGGGATGGGCGGCACGATGGGCGCGCCGGAGGGCACCCCGAGCCACTGGCTCGTCTACTTCGGCGTCGAGTCGGTCGACGCGGCGGTCGCCGCCGCCACCGAGCGCGGCGGGGGCGTGGTGATGGCCGCGCAGGACACGCCGTTCGGGCGGATGGCGGTACTCGGCGACCCGTTCGGCGCCCCCTTCGCCGTGCACCAGGAGATCCTGGCGGGCGACCAGGGCTGAGGTCCGCGGCGCCACTTGCTTTGCTTGTGTCAAGCAAACTACTGTGCCCGGTAACTCCCGGGAAAGCAGGTGGCGCCCTCGTGTCCGAAACCGTCCGCGGCAGGGCACCCGAGGAGATCCCGGTCGCGGACGGGTCGGGCCTCGCCCCGCTCCCCCGTCGTCGTGCCGTGTTCGCCGTCGTCGGTGTCGCCCTGTTGATGTTCTCGCTGGACCAGACCTCGGTGGCGACCGCCCTGACGACGCTCGAGCGGGACCTGGGGGCCAGCCTGGCGTGGGCGAGCTGGACGGTCACGATCTACGCGGTCGGCCAGATCCTCGCCCTGCCGCTGGGCGGCCGGCTCGGCGAGCAGTTCGGCCGGCGGCGGGTGTTCCTGTGCGCCGTCGCCACGTTCACGGCCCTGTCCTGCGCCTGCGCGGCGACCACCGACGTCGGCCAGCTGATCGCCTGCCGGTTCGTGCAGGGCCTGGCCGGCGGGCTGATGCTGCCGGCGGCCAACGGCATCGTCGCCCATGCGTTCGGCCGGGACCGCGACCGCGCGCTGGCCCTGTTCACCAGCGTCTTCCCGATCGGCGCGATCCTCGGCCCGCTCGTCGGCGGCCTGATCCTCACCGTGTGGTCCTGGCGCGGGATCTTCCTGGTCAACCTGCCGATCGGTGCCGTGCTCGTGGTGGCCGGGGCGCTGCTGGTCCAGGACCCGCCGCGGAGCCGCCCGGAGCGGGTCGACGTCGCGGGCATCGCGCTGCTGACCGTGGCGCTGCTCGCGACGATGGTCGCGATCACCCGGGTCGGCGCCATCGGCGACGGCGTCGCGGGGCCCGTCGGCGTGGCGCTGGCCGGGGCGGTGGCCCTCGTCGCCGGCGGGTTCTTCCTGCGGCACGCGCGCCGGCACGCCGACGCCGTCGTGCCGGCGCGGCTGCTCAGCGGCGGCGGCCTCGGGATCATGAACACGACCAACGTGCTGTTCGGCGCGGCGATCATCGGTTTCTCCGCGCTCCTGCCGCTCTACGCCCAGGTCCGCTACGCCGTGCTCCCGCTGGCCGCCGGCGTCCTGCTGACCGCGCGCGCGATCGGCACGATCGCCTCGTCCGGGGTGTCCGTCGCGCTGCTGCGCCGGGTGGGGCACCGGCCGCTGCTGCTGGTCGGGCTGGGCGGGATCGTGGCGGGCCTGGTCCTCGGCGCCCTGCCGCCCGCGGGGGTCTCCCCCGCCGTCTGGCTGACCCTCGCCGCGGCCGTGACCGGGCTCGGGATGGGTCTCGCGGGACCGGCCGCGAACAACGCCGGCATGCACCTCGTGCGCGACGACGTCACCGCCGTCTCGGGCCTGCGGATCATGTTCCGGCAGATCGGCGGGATCGCCGCGGTCTCCGTCACCACCGCGGCCGTCACCGCCGCCGACGACCCCGGCCTCGCCGCCGCGGTCTGCTTCGTGGTGCTGGCCGGCCTGCTGACCGCCGCGGCGGTCGCGGCCGCCCGGCTGCCCAACCACCGCGGACGGTGGTGAGCGGGGGGCACGGTCGCCGGTGCCCGGAACCTAGGATCGCGGGCGTGGAGACCTGGACGGCCGCGCAGTGCGCGGAGGCGTGGGGCGTGCGGCCCGGGACCTGGGCGAGCTATGTCTCCCGCGGCCAGGCACCGGCCCCGCTCCCCGGCGACGGCCCGCGCCGCTGGTCCGCCGAGGAGGTCCGCGCCTTCCCCCGCCCCGGCGCCGGCCGGTCGCGCGCGGGTGCCGGCGACGAGGCGCAGGCGCTGCTGGCCGAGATGAGCGACGTGGCGGCGCGGATGGAGGAGCTGCGTGCCGAGCAGCGCCGCCTCCTGCTCGAGGGCCGCGAACGCGGGCTCGAGATCAGCCCCATGGCGAAGGCGCTGGGGATCTCCCGGCAGACCGCGTACGCATGGCTGGGATGAGCACGACCACCGAACCCCCGGGCGGTCGCGGCGCGCTGCGGCTGCTGCAGGCCGCGGTCGCGATCAGCAGCCTCGACCGGTTCGCCATCTCGCCGCTGCTGCTCGCGATCGGGGCAGAGCTGGGGGCGTCGCTGGCCCAGTCGGCGGCCGTCGCCTCGGCGTACTTCCTGGCCTACGGCCTCCTGCAGCCGGTCTGGGGCATGCTCGGCGACCGGATCGGGCTGGTCCGGGTCATGCGGATCGCGCTCGTGATCGCCGGGATCGCCGGCGTCGCGTCGGCGTTCGCGCCGTCCGTGCTGGTCCTGGCCCTGCTGCGGACGATCACGGGCGGCTGCTTCGGCGCGGTCAACCCGGCGGGGCTGGTCTACGTCGGCGACACCTGGCCGCAGTCCATCCGGCAACGGGCCCTGGTGGACCTGGCCGCGGCGACGTCGTTCGGCGTCGCCCTCGCCACGGCCGGGGCCGGGGCCCTCGGGGACCGGGCGGGCTGGCGCGTGGTGCTGGCGGTGACCGCACTCCTCGCCCTCGCGCTCGGCGTCGTGCTGCGCCGGCTGCCCGAACCGCCGCGCAAGACGCCGTCCGCCCCGCTGCGGGCCCTGGCGACGGTGCTGCGCGAGCGGTGGGCCCTCGTCGTGCTGGTCCTGGTCTTCGCCGAGGGTGCAGTGGTGATCGGCGTGCTCACCTACGTCGCGCCCGCCGTCGAGTCCCTCGGCTTCTCCCCGACCGTCTCCGGGCTCGCGGCGGCCGGGTACGGCGTGGGCGTCGTGCTGTTCTCCCGCTCGGTCCGCCCGCTCGTCGGCCGGCTGTCGACGACCGCGCTCGCCACCGTCGGCGGGGTCCTGCTGGTCGCGGGGTGGGGCGTCCCCGCGGCGGCGGTGACCCTGCCGACGGCGGTCGCGGGGGGGCTGCTGCTGGGCGGCGCCTGGGCCTTCCTGCACTCCACCCTGCAGAACTGGGCGACCTCGGTCGTCCCGCAGGAGCGGGCGACCACGATCGCGCTCTTCGCCGCGACCCTGTTCCTCGGCAGCGCGGCCGGCACCGCCGTGGCCGGGCCGGCGGCCGACGCGGGCGACTTCCCCGCGATCCTCCGGGTCACGCTGGCGGCCTCGGCCGCGCTGGCCGTGGCCGCCCCGCTGCTCCTCGCCCGCTACGCCCGCCGGCCGGGAGCGGGCGGCGCTCCCGTCCGGAGGGACTGAGCGGGAGCACCATCCGTCCGCGGGCGCCTCAGCCGACGGGCTCGGGCGAGCGCCGCACGCTGAGGTCGAGCGCGTCGTCCCTCACGCCCACGTGCACCCGCGCGCCCTCCTCGATCTGCTCGGCCAGCAGCAGCCCGGCGAGCCGGTTCTCCAGCTCCCGGCGGATCGTGCGGCGCAGCGGCCGGGCGCCGAACTCGGGCTGGTAGCCGTGCTCGGAGAGCCAGTGGACGGCCTCGGGGTCGACCTCGAGCGCGATGTGCCGCTCGGACAGCCGCTCCTCCACCTCGTGCAGCAGGTGCCCGGTGATCTCCTCGAGCTGCTCGGGCTCGAGCCGGCGGAAGACGATGGTCTCGTCGATCCGGTTGAGGAACTCGGGCCGGAACACCTCGCGCAGCCGCGGCATCAGCCGCTCCCGCAGCACCGCGTCCTCCGGGGACTCCGACGTGCGCTCGGCGGTGGAGCCGAAGCCCAACGTCGCGCCGCGGCTGGTGATCAGCTCCGACCCGACGTTCGAGGTCATGATGATCACCGTGTTGCGGAAGTCGACCGTGCGCCCCTGGCCGTCGGTGAGCCGGCCGTCGTCGAGGACCTGCAGCAGCGTGTTGAAGACGTCCGGGTGGGCCTTCTCGATCTCGTCGAGCAGCAGCACCGAGTACGGACGGCGCCGGACGGCCTCGGTGAGCTCGCCGGACTCGCCGTAGCCGACGTAGCCGGGGGGCGCCCCGACCATCCGCGCGACGGTGTGCCGTTCGCCGTACTCGCTCATGTCGAGGCGGACCATCCGGTCCTCCTCGCCGAACAGCGCCACGGCGAGGGCCTTGGCCAGCTCGGTCTTGCCGACGCCGGTCGGGCCGAGGAACAGGAAGCTGCCCACGGGGCGGTCGGGGTCGCCGAGCCCGGTGCGCGAGCGGCGGATGGCCTCGGCGACCGCCCGCACGGCCTCGTCCTGCCCGACGACGCGCCGGTGCAGCTCGTCCTCCAGACGCAGCAGCCGCTCGCGCTCGGACTCGGTGAGCTGCGCGACCGGGATCCCGGTGGAACGGGAGATGACCTCGGCGATGTCCTCGATGCCGACCTCCGGCACCCCGCCCGGACCCGCACCCCGACTGGCCGCGATCTGCGTGCGGAGCTCGGCGATCTCGTCCCGGAGCTCGCCGGCGCGCTCGAACTGCTCGTCGGCCACGGCCTGGTCCTTGTCCCGGGTCAGCTGCTCGAGGCGCTGCTCCAGGTCCCGACGGTCGACGCTCGGGGTCCGGGTGCGCAGCCGCACCCGCGCGCCGGCCTGGTCCATCAGGTCGATGGCCTTGTCCGGCAGGAACCGGTCCGTGATGTAGCGGTCGGAGAGCTGCGCGGCGCCCTCGAGCGCCTCCTCCGTGTAGCGGACCTGGTGGTGCGCCTCGTACCGGTCCCGCAGCCCGCACAGGATCGCGTAGGTGTCCTCCACGGACGGCTCCGGCACGTACACGGCCTGGAACCGCCGGGCCAACGCCGCGTCGGACTCGATGTAGCGGCGGTACTCGTCCAGCGTGGTGGCACCGATGACGTGCAGCTCGCCGCGGGCGAGCGCGGGCTTGAGCAGGTTGCCGGCGTCCATGGACCCTCCGCCGCCGCCCGCGCCGCCGCCGCCGGTCCCGGCGCCGACCATGGTGTGGAGCTCGTCGATGAAGACGATCAGCTCCTTGGAGTGGGCCCGGATCTCCTCGATCACCGAGCGCATCCGCTCCTCGAAGTCACCGCGGTAGCGGGTGCCGGCGACGACCCCGGACAGGTCCAGCTGCACGACGCGGCGGTCCTTGAGCGTGTCGGGGACCTCCCCGTCGGCGATGCGTTGGGCGATGCCCTCGACCACGGCCGTCTTGCCGACGCCGGCCTCGCCGATCAGCACCGGGTTGTTCTTGGTCCGCCGGGAGAGCACCTCGATGGTCTGCTCGATCTCATCCGCGCGGCCGATGACCGGGTCGAGCCGGCCGTCGCGGGCGGCCTGCGTGAGGTCCTGGCCGTACTGGTCCAACGTCGGGGTCGACGAGTTCGCGGCGACCTCCGGCGCGGGGCCGCCGGGCCCCTGCGTGGCCTGGTTCGGCGCGAACCGGGCCTCGGCGAGGAGCCGGCCGGCCGCGGACTCCTCGTTGGCGGCCAGCGCCAGCAGCAGGTGCTCGGGGCCGATGTAGGTGGAGCCGAACGAGCGGGAGATCTGGTGCCCGTCGAGCAGCGCGCGTTTCGCCGCCGGGGTGAGCGCCGGGGCGCGGCCCGTCTGCTCGCCGCGCGGCAACCCCTTCTCCAGCGCGTCGGCGACGGTGTCCGGGTCCGCCCCGGCCCGCGCGAGCCACTTGCGGGTCGGCTCGAAGCGGGTCGAGGCGAGCAGCATGTGCGTCGCGTCGAGATCGGCGTCGCCGCGGTCGATCGCCTCCTGGGCCGCGGCGGCCATGATCTCCTTCGCGCCCTGGCTCATGAGGCGGGTCAGGTCGATCCGGTGCGCGGGGCCGCGCGGATCGCCGGGACCCATGTGCGGGAAGCCTGATCCGGGCCCGAAGAAGCCGGTCACGGGAATCTCCTCTCGACGGGTGTCCGACCGGAGGTTGTTCCCCCCGGTCACCCGGCGAAACCGTCCCCCGTGCCCCGCGTCACCGCGTGCGCGGGCGGGACCGGCGCCCGATCAGCGCCGGGATCGGGGCCGGAGTCGGGACCGGCTCAGCGGCCCTTCCACACCGGCGCGCGCTTCTCCGCGAACGCCGTGGCGCCCTCCTTCGCGTCCTCCGAGGAGAACACCGGGCGGATGATCGGCTCCTGCTTCGCCCACATGTCGGCGAGCGTCCAGTCCACGGTCTGCCGCGCGACCTCCTTGGTCGCGGCCACGGCCAGCGGCCCGTTCGCGGCGATCGTCTCGCCCAGCGCGACCGCCCCGTCGAGGGCGCCGCCCTCGTCGGTCACCCGGTTGACCAGGCCCACCTCGGCCGCCCGCTCGGCGGAGATCGGGTCGCCGGTGAGCAGCAGCTCCAGCGCGATCGCCGGCGGCAGCCGCCGCGGCAGGTGCAGCGCGGCCCCACCCGCGGCGACCAGCGAGCGCTTGACCTCGGGAACCCCGAACCGCGCGGTCCGCGCGGCGACGACGAGGTCGCACGCCAGCAGCAGCTCGAACCCGCCCGCGAGCGCCCACCCCTCGACGGCGCCGATCAGCGGCTTGCGCGGCGGGGCCTGGGTGATCCCGCAGAGCCCGCGCCCCTCGATCGAGGGGCTCTCCCCCCGCAGGAAGGCCTTGAGGTCCATGCCGGCGGAGAAGGCGCCGCCGGCCCCGGTGAGCACGCCCACCCGCAGCTCGTCCGACGCGTCGAGCTCGTCGACGGCCGCCGCGATCCCCTGCGCCACACCGAGGTTCAGCGCGTTCTTCTGCTGCGGCCGGTTGATCGTGATGACCTGCACCGCGCCGCGGCGCTCGACGAGGACCTCGTCCGACACGTTTCCTCCCACTGCCTGCTCGCCCGCGTCGCCCGAACTGAACGAACGCTCTACAAGAACACCCTAGAGCGCGGCCGGGCCGGCGGACACCCCCGCGGGCGGGCCCGTCGACCCCCGCACCTCCAGGGACGGCGCGACCAGCTCCACCTCGCGCGCCCGCGCGGGCTCGGCCATCCGCCGGAGCAGCATCCGCGCGGCCCGCGCGCCGATGTGCTCGCCGGCACCGTCGACGCTGGTCAGCCACACCGCGGGGAGCCGGGCCAACCCCGAGTTGTCGAACCCGACGAGCGAGAGGTCCTCGGGCACGCGCAGCCCCTGCCGGACGGCCGCCGAGGACACGCCCATCGCGACCATGTCGTTGTAGGCGAAGACCGCGGTGGGCCGGTCCGGGCCCCGGAGCAGCGCGGCCGCGGCGTGGCGGGCGCTCTCCTCGCTGACGTCGCTCGCCGCGACCCGGATCTCGGCGCCCAGCCCGGCGGCCCGCATCGCCTCCTCGTACCCCTGCGCCCGGTCGCGGCCCGCACTGCCGGGCGGCCCCGCGAGGTGCGCGATCCGGCGGTGCCCCAGCTCCACGAGGTGCCCGACGGCGAGGGCGGCGCCGGCGCGGTCGTCGTAGGCCACGACGTCCACGGTCGGGAGCGCGCCGTCGTCGTCCAGGTCCCGCCCGCCCACGGCGACCGTCGGGATCCGGCGGGCCACGTCGACCAGCGCGGCCGACGGCGGCCCGGAGCCGGCGACGATCAGCCCGTCGACCCCGAGCTCCAGGAACGACCAGGTCAGCGTGTCGTCCATCATCCGATCGAGCCGGCCGTCGCCGAGCAGCATGTGCTTGCCCTCGGCGTGCAGAACCGGCCCGACCCCGTCGAGCACGTCGGCGAACCACGGCTGGTGGAGGTCGTTGAGCAGCACGCCGACGCTGTGCGAGCGGCGCTCGGCCAGGCGGCGCGCGGCCGCGTTGGGCCGATACCCCAGCTCCGCGATCGCGGCCAGCACCGCCTCCCGCCGGGCCGGGCTGACCTTCGGCGAGTCCCGCAGCACGAGCGAGACCAGCGACTTCGACACGCCCGCCCGCGCGGCGACCGTCTCCAGGGTCGGCCGGCCGGTCTCGCGGATCCCCACACGTGCCTCCCGGGACGGCAGCGGCGTCACGCTACCGCGCCCTCTCTCACCCGACGGGCGATGGCGCGCGCAGCAGCGGCTTGAGCGCGACACCCGGGTCCGCCAGGACCGCGGGGCCGGGGTGGCCCGGCGGCCGATCAGCAGCTCGCCGATCCGGACGTCCCTGGCGACGGCGGTGCCCGTCCCGATCCCGGCCACGGCCACCAGGCGTCCGGCGTCGAGGCCGAACCAGAGCTCGGCGCCGTCCGGGCGCGGCCGGAGCACCTCCTCGGTCGCCACCCCGAGCAGGCCCGCGACCTGCAGCGACAGCTCGTACTGGTCGCTCCAGAACCACGGCACCGCGGCGTAGGACACCGAGGAGCCCAGCATCGCCCGGGCAGCGTGCGCGCCCTGCTCCTGCGCGGCCCGCCACGACTCGAGCCGCACACGACGGTCGTCGTCGAGCGGGTTCGGGAAGGAGCAGCAGTACCCCGCGGCGAACACGGTCGGCGCGGAGGTGGCGAGGCCCCGTCGACCACGATCCCGTTCTCGACGGCGAGTCCGGCGCCCTCGCCGAGGCGGTCCCCGGGGCCGAACCGATCCCGGCCACGACCACGTCGACCTCGACGACCTGCCCGTCGGCGAGCACGATCCGGCCCGGCTCGAGCCGCGCGACCGGGCAGCCGCAGCGGACGTCGACCCCGGCCGCCGCGTGCCGGGCGGCGACGCGGGCCGCGAGGCGTTCGGGCACCGCGCGGCCCATCAGCCGCGGCGCGGCCTCGACGACGGTCACGGCGCAGCCGAGCCCGGCGGCCGTGGCCGCCACCTCGCCTGCGCGCGGACGTCGAGCGCGGTGGCCGCGACCCCGGCGAGGTGGACGACCCCGGCCTCGACCAGCCGCTCCTGGGTGCAGAGCAGGCTGAGGTCCGCGGCCCCGGACAGGACCGCCTTGGACAGCGGCGGGCGCTCGTACGGGTGCCCGGGCTCGCCGCCGACGAGCGTGACCGGGCCTTGCGTACCCCTCCGCACGCAGGGCCAGGGCCGCCCGGGTGCCGCACTCGCCGGCCCCGACGATCACCACGCCGCCGGGCACGACGCCGCCGGGCCCGGTCACGGGACCCCGATGTAGACGGTGCCGTCCTCGACCTTCGTCGGATAGGTGCGCACGTCGACCAGCACCGGGGCGCCGAGCGCCTTGCCGCTGGTGTAGTCGAAGCGGCCGTTGTGCTTGGGGCACTCGATCACCCCGCCCATGACGAGCCCGTCGCAGAGCAGCTCGCGCTCGTGGGTGCAGTGGCCGTCCGTGGCGAAGTAGGCGTCGTCGGGCGAGCGGTACACGGCGTAGGCGTTGCCGGCGTGCTCGAACGGGACGACGTCCTCGGGGTCGACGTCGTCGGTCTCGCAGGCGGCGATCCACTGGGGCATGGCGGGTCTCCTGTGGTGGGTCAGGCGGCGGTCGGGTCGGGGACGGTCGGGTCGGGGGCGGTCTGATCGGAGGCCGGGGCGCTCGGGGTGGCCGCGGCGGCGAGCGGGCGCGCCCGGCCGTCGGTGAGCTCGTTCGGGATGTGGAAGGGCGCGGCGCCGGGCAGCAGCTCGCGCTTCACGTAGTGGTCCTGGTCCTTCAGCTGCTGCAGGACCGCGGGCACGATCTCCCGGTACGCGGCCCACAGCGACGGGTAGACGGGCGCGCAGTCGTGCCTGACCTCCTCGTGCAGCTCCGGCAGCCGGTAGTACGGGACCATCGGGAACATGTGGTGCTCCACGTGGAAGTTCATGTTCCAGTAGAGGAAGCGGTTCACCCGGCACATCCGCACGGTGCGGGTGTTGAGCCGGTGGTCGAGCACGTTCTCGCCCATGCCCGCGTGCTGGGTGAGCCCGTAGACGACGTGCATGAAGGTGCCGTAGATCCGCGGGCCGCCGACCAGCACCAGCGGCAGCCAGGTGCCGAACACGACCGCGGCGGTGACGGCCACGACGTAGATCGCGAGCCAGACCCGGGCGGTGCGGTAGACCTTCGGCCGCTCGGACTCGGGGACGAAGTCGGCCTCCTCGACGGTCAGCCTGCCCACGGCGTGGACGGCCATGGCGCGGAACGCGAGCGGCACGTCGACGAGCCCGAGGAAGTTGGCCAGCAGCTTCGCCAGCCGCGCCGGCCGCATCACGTTGATCTCCGGGTCGCGCCCGACGACCAGGGTGTCCGTGTGGTGGCGGGTGTGGCTCCAGCGCGACGCCGTCGGATCGCGCATGATCATGAAGCAGGCGACCTGGTACACGGCCTCGTCGAGCCACCGGCTCCGGAACGCCGTCCCGTGTCCGGCCTCGTGCCAGCGGGAGTCCGAGGCCGAACCGTAGAGGACGCCGTAGACCAGGAAGAACGGCACCGCCCACCAGCTGCCCCAGAGCGCGATCCCGGCCCCGGCGCAGGCGACCATGAGCCCGACCCAGAGGGCGGTGTCGCGGATCGCCGGCCCGTCGGTCCGGCGCATGAGCTCCTTCATCCGCTTGCGCGGCACGGCGCTGCGGAACCACGTCGCGCCGGCGAGCCCGGACTGCACCGCGGCGCGGTTCTCGGGCCCGGTCAGGTCGTAGCGCTCGAGCCTTTCCCTACCCATGTCGTCGACCACCTCGTCGTCAGCCGGCGGAGCACGTGATTGGAGCGCTCCAACAACGACCAATGGTCGGGACCGGGCGGCGAGCTGTCAAGACTTTGTCCTCACAAAGCAGCAGACCCCGGACACGCCACCGCCCGTCCCCCGACCGTGGAGAGTCGACTCCGGTCGGTGGACTTTCCTTGCCGCCCGGTGACCGACCGGGCGATGATTCTCGTGCACCCAACGGGCACGTCCCGTTACGGAGCGTCAGCACGATCCCGGCGGCAGCAAGGAGACGACGATGTCGGGCGATCAGGATCCGCACAGCGACTACGGCTACGACCTCGCGCACGAACTCACGATCGCCCTGCGCACGCCGATGCGGCGCCCGCGCACCAGCGTCTCCGTCCCCGCCCAGATCCTGCGGCGGGAACTGGACCTGGACACCGACCCCGCCCTCGACGCCGCTCCGGAGGTCTGACCCGGCGGCCCGACCCGGAGATCTGACCCCGGAGATCTGAGCCGGAGGCCTGACCTGGCGGGGTGAACGGCGGCCGCGCGGGATGCCCGCGCGGTTCACCCCCGTGCGGTCACTCGGTGGCGGGGTCGCACATCCTGCAGATCGGCGGCACGACCGGTCGACGGCCCGCGTCGCGCAGGTACGGGTGTGCCGGCGCAGAGCGCACTCAGCCGCGCGATCGCTACCGCCCCGGGTCGCCCCGCTGGCGTGGGCGCCGCGGTGCGGCGGGGAATGTCCGGACCGTCGAGGTGCCGTCCCACCAGGCAGAACGCCCTCTGTGACCGGCTTCGCAATCCCAACGTCCGGAGTTGGGAATCGCGCCCGGACCGGGTTACCGTCGCCTCATGACCGGCTCGGCGCTCCTCACCACGCGGGGTCACATCGACCTCCAGCGCGTGGCGTCGGCCCTCTGTCCGCGCTGACGCCCTCGTCGGACCGCGCCGCCCCACCCTCGGCGGCGATCCATCCAGGGCGCCCGGCGTGTTCTGGCTCCCGGGTGCCCGTTCGCCCCCAAGGGACATCCATGACCACCACGCCCGAGCGGGCACGGGTGCAACCGCCCCCCTCCGCAGTGGACACCGTCACGCTGACCTCCGAGACCGCCCGCGGGGCCGGCCGCGTGCCGCGCTGGGTCCTCAAGACGATCTCGCCGATCGTCCTGATCGCCCTGTGGCAGCTGCTGTCGGGGGTCGGGGTGCTCGAGGACGACACGCTCGCCTCGCCGCTGACCGTGGTGCAGACCGCCGCGGGCATGTGGGCGGACGGCTCGCTGCAGAGCGCCGTGGTCACCTCGGTGATCCGGGTGCTCGCCGGCCTCGGGGTCGGCCTGGTCGCCGCGGTCGTGCTCGCCACGCTCGCGGGGCTCTTCCGCCGCGGCGAGGACATCATCGACGCGCCGATGCAGATGCTGCGCACCGTGCCGGTCATCGGCCTCATCCCGCTGCTGATCATCTGGTTCGGGATCGACGAGGAGCCCAAGATCATCCTGGTCGGGCTCGCGGTGACCTTCCCGCTCTACCTGAACCTCTACGGCGGCATCCGCAACGTCGACTCCTCGCTCGTCGAGGCCGCGCGGACGCTCGGGCTCGGCTGGTTCGGCCAGGTCCGGCACGTGATCCTGCCGTCGGCGATGCCGCAGTTCCTGATCGGCCTGCGCTACGCGCTGGGCACCGCCTGGCTGGCCCTCGTCTTCGGCGAGACGATCAACGCGACGTCCGGCATCGGCTACGAGATGAACAAGGCCCGCGAGTTCTTCGCGACGGACATCATCGTCGTCTGCCTGGCGCTCTACGCGATCCTCGGCCTGGTCGCGGACATGATCGTGCGTGGTCTCGAGAGGGGGCTGCTGTCGTGGCGACCGGCGTTCAGCGGCAGGTGAAGGCGGTCGAGGTCCGCGGCCTCACCCGGAGCTTCGGCGACCGCGCGGTGATCGACGACCTGGACCTCGACATCGAGCCCGGCCAGTTCGTGGCGCTGCTCGGCGCGTCGGGCTGCGGCAAGTCCACCCTGCTGCGGATCCTCGCCGACCTGGACCGCGACGTCTCCGGCCAGGTCACCGTGCCCCGCAGGCGGGCCGTCGGCTTCCAGGCCCCGCGGCTGATGCCGTGGAAGAAGGTGTGGCGCAACGTCGTCCTCGGCCTGCCCGGCAAGCCGGACCGCGAGCGCGCCGTGGCCGCGCTGACCGAGGTGGGCCTCGCCCACCGGGTCGACGTGTGGCCGAAGGTGCTCTCCGGCGGCGAGGCGCAGCGCGCCGCCCTGGCCCGCGCCCTGGTCCGCGAGCCGGACCTGCTGCTGCTCGACGAGCCCTTCTCCGCGCTCGACGCGCTCACCCGGATCACCGCCCGCGGGCTGGTCGACGAGGTGTGGCAGCGGCACGGCTGCGCGGTCCTGCTCGTCACCCACGACGTCGAGGAGGCCCTCGCGCTCGCGGACCGCGTGCTGGTCATGCAGGACGGGAAGATCGGCTACGACTCCCCCGTGGAGATCGACCGCCCGCGCGACGTCACCGATCCCGAGTTCCAGCGCCTGCGCGCCGAGCTGCTCGCCCGGCTCGGCGTGCACTAGGAGGAGACCACGATGGTCGAGTTCATCGGCATGATCGGGACCCAGGAGGTCTCGGAGATCCACCCCGCGTCCGGCCCGGTCGTCGACCGCGACACGGTGCGCCGTTTCGTCGCCGCCCACGAGGAGGGCGGCTTCGACAAGGTCCTGGTGGGCCACTCGTCGTCCACACCGGACGGCCTGCAGGTCGCCGCCTTCGCCGCCGCGCACTCCGAGCGGCTGGGCTTCCTGGTCGCGCACCGCCCGGGCTTCACCGCCCCCACGCTGGCCGCGCGGCAGTACGCCACGCTGGACCACTTCTCCGGCGGCGGCCGGGTCGCGATGCACGTCATCTCCGGGGGCAGCGACGTCGACCAGCGCCGGGACGGCGACTGGCTGGACAAGGAGCAGCGCTACGCCCGCACCGACGAGTACCTCGACGTGGTCCGCCGCTCCTGGTACGAGCCCGAGGCGTTCGACCACGAGGGCGAGCAGTACCACGTGGCCGGTGTGCAGCAGGAGATCCGCCCGCTGAGCAGCCGGATCCCGATCTACTTCGGTGGTTCCTCCGAGGCGGCGTTCCGGGTCGGCGGCAAGCACGCGGACGTGTTCGCGCTGTGGGGCGAGCCCCTCGCCGAGACCGCCGAGCAGATCGCGCGGGTGCACGAGGCGGCCCGCGCCGCGGGCCGCGGCGAGCTCCCCCGGATCAGCGTGTCCTTCCGCCCGATCCTCGGCGCCACCGAGGAGCAGGCCTGGGAGCGTGCCCACGCGATCCGGGACGCGATCGTGGCCGCCAAGGGTGGGCACGGCTCGTTCACCGGCGCCCGGATGCGGGAGAAGGGCGGCCCGTCGAACGTCGGCTCCCAGCGCCTGCTCGCGGCGGCCGAGAAGGGCGAGGTCCACGACCGCTGCCTGTGGACCGCCACCGCGGCCGCCTCCGGTGCGGCGGGCAACTCGACCGCACTCGTCGGCACCCCGGAGACGGTGGCGCAGGCGATGCTGGACTACGTCGACATCGGCGTGACCACGCTGCTGATCCGCGGCTACGACCCCCTCGCCGACGCGACCGCGTACGGCCGTGACCTGCTCCCCCTCGTCCGGGCCGAGGTGACCCGGCGGAACCAGAAGGTGTCCGCGTGACGACAGCCGCACCCGCCCCCACCGTCTTCACCCCCGCCGCCGCGGTCCGCGGCACCGTCGTGGTCCTCGTCGGCCGCGGCGAGAACCCCGGCGTCTACGCGCGCTTCGGCACGCGGCTCGCGTTCGACGGGTACACCGTCGTCGTCCCGCACGCGGACGCCACGGACGCCGAGGTCACCGCCGCCCTGGTCGAGGGCGAGGGTGCCCGGGTCCTGCTGGGGTCCGACGCGGGCGCCCTGCGCGCGTGGAGCATCGCCGCGCAGAACGCCCCCGACGCCCTGGTCCTCGCCGCGCTGCCCCTGGGCGACGGCGACGCCCCGGCCGACCACGACGCCGAGATCGCCGCCCGCACCGCCTGCCCGGTCCACCGGCAGGTCCTCGACGCCGACCCGGACTTCCGCTGGGGCGAGCTCACCGGCGACCTCCCGGAACACCCCGGGGCGCTCCCGGACGTGCCGACCCTGGTGCTGCACGGCGAGGCCGACCCGATCGCCCCGGTCGAGGCCGTCCGCGCGCTCACCGCAGAGGTCGCCGTCGTCCGGGACGGCGTGCACGACGTCCTCAACGACCAGTTCCACCGGATCGTCGCCGCCCGGATCGTCACGTTCCTCGAGGGCGTCGCGAAGGGCGCCGGGTTCGTCGAGGCCGCGGTGCGCGAGACCACGTCCCGCAAGGCCGCGCCGCTGCACGTCTCGGCCCGGCTCGACTACGCGCTGCGCGCCATCGCCGAGCTGATCGTGGCCGACGCCGGCCCGGTCCGCTGCGAGCAGATCGCACGCAGCCGGGCGATCCCACTGAACTCGCTGGTCAACATCATGATCCAGCTCCGGAAGGCGGGCCTGGTGAGCAGCCGCCGCGGCTGCGAGGGCGGCTACCGGCTCGCCCGGGACGCCGCGGAGATCACCCTCGCGGACGTCGTCCGGGCCACCGAGGGCGCCATCGCGACCGTGCCGGCCGGCGCCCCGTGGGGCGATCTGGAGCGCACCGTGCGCGAGTATCTCGAGGAGCGTTCCGTCCTCGAACTGACCACCGGGAGCAACCATGCCTGAGCTGGACAACACCGCCTTCCACCCCGACTTCACCACGGCCCAGGCGCAGCTGCCGGACCGGGCCCGGGTGCACCTGATCAAGAACGCCGACCTGACCGGCGACACCCTGCAGACCTCGGGCATGACCCGCCGCGAGGCCGTGAGCGGCAAGACCGTGGGCTCGGAGAAGCTCTGGACCGGCGAGACGCACGTCGCGCCCGCCACCAACTCCGGCGACCACCACCACGGCGAGGCCGAGACCTCGATCTACATCGTCAGCGGCAACCCGCGGTTCGTCTTCCACGACGGCACCGGCGAGGTCGCGCTGCAGACCGAGCCCGGCGACTACATCTTCGTGCCGCCGTTCGTCCCGCACCGCGAGGAGAACCCGGACCCGGAGAACCCGGCCGTGGTCGTCATCTCCCGCAGCACCCAGGAGGGGATCGTCGTGAACCTCCCCGCCCTCTACCCCCTGGAAGAGAACCCTTCGTGAAGCGTCTGCTCACCTCCCTCCTGGCCGTCGCCGCCCTCGGCCTGGCCGCCTGCTCGTCGGGCGGCTCGGCCGGGAGCGACGGGCCGGTCGACCTGTCCACCGTCACCCTCAAGGTCGGTGACCAGGCCGGCATCCAGCAGGCACTGCTCGAGGCCTCCGGCGCGCTGCAGGGTGCGCCCTACAAGGTCGAGTGGGCGCAGTTCCCCGCGGCCGCCCCGGTGCTGGAGGCCCTGCGCGGCAAGGCCGTCGACATCGGCGTGGCGGGCGACGCGCCGACCCTGACCGCGCTGTCGTCCACGGACGACATCAAGATCGTGGCGGCGACCAAGGTCCCGCAGCAGTACGGCCTGTCGCTGATCGTGCCGAAGGACTCGCCGATCCGGTCGGTGGCGGACCTCAGGGGCAGGACCGTCTCCCCGACGACGCAGGGCTCGGTCGGCCACTACCTGCTGCTGCAGGCGCTCAAGGAAGCCGGGCTCACCGACAAGGACGTCACCGTCTCCTTCCTGCAGCCGGTCGACGCGGCCGCCGCGATGTCGTCCGGCGCGATCGACGCCTGGGCCACCTGGGACCCGTACACCGCGGTCGCCCAGCAGGAGCAGGGCGCCCGCGTGCTGCGCGGGCCGGACGGGCTCGCCCCCGGCCTGACCTTCCTCGACGCCAACACCGACGCCCTCTCCGACGCCGGCCGGAAGCAGGCCATGCAGGACTTCGTCTCCCGCTACGGCCGGGCCGTGGAGTGGGCCGCGGGCCACCCGGCCGAGAACGCCGCGATCTACACGAAGCTGACCCAGCGGCCCGCCGCCGTCGCGGACCTGATGTCGCACCGCGCCAACCGCTCCCTGGTCCCGCTGGACCAGTCCCTGGTCGGCGAGATCCAGACGGTCGCGGACGACTACCAGGCCTACGGCGTGCTGCGCAAGAAGGTCGAGGTGTCCGAGGCGGTCCAGGACCTGTCGCCCGCGAACGCCCGGTGACCGCGCAGACCGTGCAGTGATGCACCTGGCCCTCCACCTCACCGAGCCGGTGGTGTACGCCGGTGGCCGGCGGCACCCCCGCTCGGGGATGGACGCCGGCGCGAACGTCGACCGGCACGGCATGCGCCGTGTTCCCGCCGAGCACGGCATGCGCCGGGGCCCGCTTCAGTCCTCGAGCGAGTCCACCGCCCACTGCCGCAGCAGCGCGCGCAGCGCGGTGACCAGCACCAGCGGCTGGTCGAGCATCGGGTGGTGGCCGGTGGCGGGGAGGTCGACGATCGGGACGCGGTGGCCGAGCAGGGCGTCGATCTGGGCGGCCATCGTGTCCGGGACCAGACCGAACTCCGAGCGGAGGAAGCCGGCGCGGCACTTGAGCTCCGGCAGCATGTCCCGCAGCAGCACGCGTTCGGCGAACAGGCTCGGGTCGAACTTCCAGCTCCAGCCGCCGTCGACGGCCTTGACCGACTCCTCGGCGATGTGCCGGCGCACGTACGGCAGCAGGACCTCCTGCGCCGGCATCGTGGTGAAGCGGCCGAGGATCGTCCCGCGGTCCGGGTAGACCTTCGCCGTCCGGTTCTTCCGCCGCAGCCGCTCCTCCTCGGGGGGCTGCTCGTCGAGCGGCGAGTCGATGATCACGATGCCGTCGACGTCGGTGCCGAACCGCGCGCCGACGGTCGCGGTCACCCAGCCGCCCATGCTGTGCCCGATCACCGTCGGCGGGCCGGCGACACCCCCGGCCGATGCCACGGCCATGACCTCGCGCGCCCACAGGTCGAGGTCGTACTCCCCGCGGTGGTCGCTGTCGCCGTGTCCGGTCAGGTCGAGCGCGACGACCCGGGCGTGGGCCGAGAAGAACGGCGCGACGTGGTCCCACCAGCCGGAGTGTGCGGCGCCGCCGTGCACGAGGACCAGGCCCGGCCGGCCCTCCTCGCCCCAGGCGCGGTAGTGCACGCGCGCGCCCTCCACCTCCGTGTCGCGGTGCACCGGCGGCTCGGCCAGCGCGGTCCGGAACCAGCGGGGGGCGTCCTCGGTCGCGGTCGGGTCCACGGGTCGGATCGTCGCACGCGGCGCCGCCGCGGGCCGGTCCTGTCGGGCGTGACGATCGTCGTCACTCCCCCTCGGTCATGTTCGGGGGCCGCTACGGGGCGTCGTGGAAGATGATCCCCAGCACGAACCGCTCCCCCGTGTGCACTGCGCTGACCCCGTGCCGGAGCTGCCGGCGGTGGTCCCCGCGCGCACCGCGGGCGGGCCGGTGGTGCACCGGGAACACCACGGCGTCGCCCTGGCCCGGCCGCACGACGACCGGCCGGGACTGCTGCCGCGGCACCTGCTCGACGAACACGCTCTCGCCGCCGGTGAAGTCGACGTCGGGCCGGCTGAGCATCACCAGCAGCTGCAGCGGGAAGGTGAGGTCGCCGTAGACGTCCTGGTGCAGGCGGTTGTGCCCGCCCGGCCCGTAGCGCAGCAGCAGCGGGGTCGGCCGGCGCTGGCCGCGCTCCGCACACTCCGCCCGCAGCTCGGCGAGCGTGGGCGGGTACGTCCGCTCACCGAGGCGTTCGGCCCAGGCGTTCGCGACCTCCGCCAGCGGCGGGTACCACTCCTCGCGCAGCCGCTGCACGACCTCCGGCAGCGGGTCGGCGAAGTAGCGGTAGGTCCCCTCCCCGAACGCGTGCCGGGCCATGACGACGGTGCTGCGGAAGCGCGCGTCGTCGTCGAACAGGGCCGCCACCTCGGCGCACTCCTCCGGGGACAGCACGCCCGGGACGTGCGCGACCCCGGTGCCCTCGAGCTCCTCCGCGAGATCCATGCCTTCACCCCACCAGCGGTGGCCGCCCGCGTCCGGCGGGAATCAGACGTCGAGCCGGTAGCCCATCCCGGCCTCGGTGATCAGGTACCGCGGGTGCGCGGGATCGGGTTCGAGCTTGCGCCGCAGCTGGGCCAGGTACACCCGCAGGTAGTTGGTGCGTTCCTCGTACTGCGGCCCCCACACCTGCCGCAGCAGCTCCCGCTGCCCCACGAGCGTGCCGCGATGCCCGGCGAGCATCTCGAGGATGCCCCACTCGGTCGGGGTCAGGTGCACCTCCGCGTCGCCCCGGCGGACGCGCTTGGCCTGCAGGTCCACGGTCAGCTCGCCGAGCTGCAGCACCGGTTCGCCGGTGGGCGTGGCGGCTGCCGCCCGGCGCACGGCCGCGCGCAGCCGGGCCAGCAGCTCGTCCATGCCGAAGGGCTTGGTGACGTAGTCGTCCGCCCCGGCGTCGAGCGCGGCCACCTTCTCCCCCGAGTCGGTCCGCGCGGACAGCACGATGATCGGGACGGGGCTCCAGCCGCGGATGCCGGCGATGACGTCCGCCCCGTCGAGATCGGGCAGGCCCAGGTCGAGGACGACGACGTCGGGGTGCCGGTCCGCCGCCGCCCGCAGGGCCGCCGCCCCGTCGCCGGCGAGGGTCACGCGGTAGCCCTGCGCGGTCAGGTTGATCCGCAGCGCCCGGGCGATGGCCGGATCGTCGTCGACGACGAGGACCCTGGTCTGCACCCGCCCATTCACTCACAGCCGGGTTCAGGCGCGCACGCGCTCCCGGGCGAGCCTGCGACGGCGGTGCGCGGCCATCCGGACGGGCGCATCGGTCCAGCCGTAGCCGTCGTGGTCGCCGACGCGCTGCACCAGCGCGAGGAACACCCGCCCGCCCAGTACCTCGGTGCAGACCTGCAGGTAGACGCCCTCGGCGGTCTCCTCGTGCAGGACGCCGAGATCGCGGTAGGCGGCCAGCCGTTCCTTCGACAGGGCGAGCCGCGCGTCGAGGTCGGCGTAGTAGTTGTCCGGGATGGCCAGCAGCGGGGCCCCGGCCGCGCGGGCGGCCCGTGCGGCGGCGAGGACGTCGTCGACGGCCAGGGCGACGTACTGCGGCTCGGACACCCCGGGCGCCCACTCCCCGCGGCGCAGCAGCGACACGGTGAGCGCGAGCCGGACCCGGCGCTGCGCGTCGGCGACGGCGCGGCTGCGGACCAGGCCGAACGGCGCGGCGAACTCCCCGGTCGCGGCCGGCTCGAGGCCCAGCACCGTCCGGTAGAACAGCGCGGCCTCGTCGAAGTGGTCGAACGGCTGGGCCAGGCCGACGTGGTCGATGCCGGTCACGCCGATCCCCGCCGCCGTCTCCCCGGTGGGCACGAAGTCCCCGGTCCAGTCGGTCTCCGCCCCGGTGCGGCAGAAGAACACCGCCGTGTCGTCGGGCGCGGTGACGGCGGCGAGATCGGCCTCGGCGGGCCCCCGCTCGCGCGGGAGCCGGGGCGCACTGAGCCGGGTCGCCCGGCGGGCCGCGGCGGGCGGGTCGGCCGACTCGACGGCCAGCGCCGCGACCGCGACCGGGCCGCCGGAGCGGTTGACCAGGATCCGGGCCCCGCCCTGCTCCCAGCGCTCCACGGGCTTGGTGCGGTGCAGCCCGGTGCGGGCGAAGCCGAGCGCGGCCAGCACCGGGGCGAGCGACCCGTCGGCGGAGAGCTCGACGAAGGCGTGCCCGCGCAGCTCGGGCGCGGGTTCCGCCACGGGATCGCCGACCGGTGCGGCGGCGTCGCCGCGCGCCGCGGTGGCCTCCGCGAGCGCCAGCAGGGACCGGTGGGCGTCGACGGCCGCGCGGGCCGGGTCGGCCTGCCGGAAGACGTCGTTGAACACCTCGAGCGACAGCGGCCCGGCGTAGCCCGCGCGCAGCACGGGCTCCAGGAAGGCGGGCAGGTCGAACGCGCCCTGGCCGGGGAAGAGCCGGTGGTGGCGGCTCCACTGCAGCACGTCCATCGCCAGGTGCGGGGCGTCGGCGAGCTGCAGGATGAACAGCTTCGCGCCGGGGATGTCGGCGATCGCGGCCGGGTCCGACCCGCGGGAGAGGATGTGGAAGCTGTCCAGGCACAGGCCGAGCGCGGGATGGTCGGCCCGCCGCACGGCCTCCCACGACCGGTCGTAGGTGTTCACGTGCCGGCCCCAGGCCAGCGCCTCGTAGGCGATCCGCAGGCCGCGGGCGGCGGCGCGCTCGGCCAGCGCGTGCAGCTGCTCGGCGAGCAGGTCGACGTCGGCGACGGCGTCGGGCGCGACCGAGGAGCAGACCAGGACGGTGTCGGTGCCGAGCGCCTCCATCACGCCGAACTTGTGCTCGGCGCGCCGCAGGCTGGCCGCGAAGCGCTCCGGGTCGACGGAGTCCAGGTCGCGGAAGGGCTGGTAGAGGTCGATCGACAGGCCCAGGTCGGCGCAGCGCAGCCGCACCTCGCCGGGTGGCATCGGCGAGGCGACCAGATCGGGCTCGAAGATCTCGACGCCGTCGAACCCGGCAGCCGCCGCGGCCGGGAGCTTGTCCTCGAGCGCACCGGAGAGACACACGGTGGCGATGGCGGTCCGGGGCGCCGTGCGGGCTTCACGCGACACGGCCGGCACCTCCCTCGGCCCCGGCCGTCTCCGCGCCGACCAGCTCGGCGAGATGGCGCAGCATCCGGGCCGGGTCGGGCGCGTGGCCGCTGAACAGCCGCAGCGCCTCCGCGGCCTGGTGCACGGCCATCCGCCCGCCGTCGAGGGTGCGGCAGCCGCGCGCCCGGGCCGCGCGCAGCAGCGGGGTCTCCAGCGGCCGGTAGACGATCTCGGCGACCCAGAGCTCGGGGCGCAGCATCGCCGCCGGCAGCGGGAGGCCCGGGTGCTCGGCCATCCCGACGGGGGTGGCGTGGACCAGGCCGTCGGCCGCGGCCAGCCGCTGACCGAGCTCGGCGACGGCACCGCCGCGGGCCCGGCCCTCGCCGAACCGCGCGGCGAGGACGTCGGCGAGGCGCGTGGCCCGGGCCGGGTCGACGTCGAGCACGGCGAGCGACCCGACGCCCAGGCTCAGCAGGGCGTGCGCCGCGGCCGCGCCGGCCCCGCCCGCGCCGAGCAGGACGACGTCGTCGAGCGGCACGCCCGGCAGGCCGGTGACGAGGCCGTCGCGGAAGCCGGACCAGTCGGTGTTGTGCCCGACGGCGCGCTGCCCGTCGAACACCACGGTGTTGACCGCTCCGATCGCGGCCGCGTCGGGCGACAGGGCGTCGAGGTGCGGGATCACGAGCTGCTTGCAGGGGTGGGTGACGTTCACGCCGGCCCGCCCCTCGGCCCGCGCCAGGACCAGCAGGTCGCCGACGGCCTCGGCCGGCAGGTCCAGCTCGTCGAGGTCGAAGCGGGTGTACGTGCAGTCCAGACCGAGCTCGCGGGCCTCGCGCTCGTGCAGCGCCGGCGAGAGCGACGGGCCGATGCCCGCCCCGATCAGGCCGGTCAGGAGGCGGTCCTGGGACATGCTCACGGGCTCCCTCGCCGTCGTTGAATGTACCGGTTAGTTACTTGTACCCGTTGGAAGGACGGAAGGGAAGCGTGAGCCGGATATCGTCGCCCCCGTGAGCCGACTCCTGAGCCGCCCCGTGGGCCGCGCCGCCGGGACGACCCCGTGAGCGCCCAGCCGACCGGGCCGATCGGCGCGCCGGAGCGCCAGCGCGACGCCGAGCGCACCCGCGCCGAGATCCTCGACATCGCCACGGCGGAGTTCGCCGACCGCGGCTACGCGGGCGCCCGGGTCGACGAGATCGCGGCCCGGACGCGCACGACCAAGCGGATGATCTACTACTACTTCGGCAGCAAGGAGGGCCTGTACGTGGCCGTCCTGGAGCGGGCCTACCAGGGCATCCGCGGCCTGGAGCAGCAACTCGACGTCGACCACCTCGACCCCGCCCGGGCCATGCGCGCGCTGGCGGAGCTGACGTTCGACCACCACGAGTCGCACCCCGCCTTCATCCGGCTGGTCAGCATCGAGAACATCCACCACGCCGAGCACCTGCGGACCTCGCCGATCCTGCCGGGGCTCGCCGCGCCCGCGGTCGACGTGCTCGGCGGCATCCTCGCGCGCGGACGCCGGGCCGGGCTGTTCCGCGAGGACGTCGACGCGCTCGACGTCCACATGGTGATCAGCGCGTTCTGCATCTTCCGCACGGCGAACCGGCACACCTTCCAGGCCATCTTCGACCGCGACCTGCTCGACCCCGACCGGCGCGACCACTACCGGCGCATGCTGGGCGACCTGGTCCTGGAGTACCTCACGGCGCACGTCGGCAGAGCCTGACGCGAACGGATCGGCCGACAGGGGTTGACAGCTCCCGCGGGCTAACTCACTATCCGGTACGTAACCAGGCGGTACATAAGCCCGTCCCGACCCGGTCCCGCTGTGTCGTGCATCGGAGCAACACTCCAGGGAGCCCCTCGTGTCCTCACCGACCCCCGCCGCCCCGGCGGCCCAGCCGCGCAAGGCGGCGCTCGCCGCCTGGATCGGCAGCGCGCTCGAGTACTACGACTTCTTCATCTACGGCACCGCCGCGGCGCTGGTGTTCAACAAGATCTTCTTCCCGGCGCAGAGCCCGGCGACCGGCACGCTGCTGGCGCTGGCGACCTTCGGTGTCGGCTACGTCGCCCGTCCCGTCGGCGCGTTCGTGCTGGGCCACATCGGGGACAAGTTCGGCCGCAAGCGCGTGCTGGTGGCGACGGTCCTGCTGATGGGCGCGGCGACCTTCCTGGTCGGCTGTCTGCCCTCCTACGGCGCGATCGGCGTCGCGGCACCGGTCCTGCTCGTCGCGCTGCGCCTGCTGCAGGGCCTGTCGGCCGGCGGTGAGCAGGCCGGCGCCAACTCGATGAGCCTCGAGCACGCGCCCGCGGACAAGCGCGCCTACTACACGAGCTTCACCCTCAGCGGCACGCAGTTCGGCCAGATCCTGGCCACGGCGATCTTCCTGCCGATCGCGGTGCTGCCCGAGGAGTCCCTGCTGACCTGGGGCTGGCGGGTGCCGTTCTGGCTCAGCGCGATCGTCGTGGTCGCGGGCCTGCTGATCCGCCGAACGCTGGAGGAGACCCCGGTCTTCGAGCAGGAGCGAACCCGGCACGAGGTCGCGAAGGCACCGCTGGCCGTGCTCTTCCGCGACCACTGGACCTCGGTGCTGCGGGTGGTCCTCGCCGCGACGATCGCCACGGTGAGCACGATCTTCACCGTCTACGCCCTGTCCTTCGCCGTGAACGTCGAGGGGCTCTCCCGCTCCGCCATGCTCTGGGTCGGTGTGCTGGCCAACGCCGTCGCGCTCGTCGCGCTGCCGCTGTTCGGCCGGCTGGCCGACCGGATCGGGCGCAAGCCGGTGTTCATCGGCGGCTCGCTCGGCTGCGGCGTGCTCATGTTCGCCTACCTCGGCTCGATCTCCACCGGCAACTACGTGCTGATCTTCCTCGTCGGCATCCTGATGTTCGGCGTGATCCACAGCGCGACGGGCGGTGTCTGGCCGGCCTTCTACGGCGAGATGTTCCCGGCGCGGGTCCGCCTGTCCGGCACCGCGATCGGCACCCAGGTGGGCTTCGCGGTCGCCGGCTTCGCGCCGTCCATCGCCGCCGCACTCGCCGGCCCGGAGGGCGCGGACTGGGTCCCGGTGGCCTGGTTCGTCGCGGCCGTCTGCCTGCTCAACGTCCTCGCCGTCGCCACCGGGCGCGACTACCACCGCACGCCGACCGAGCGGCTGGGTGAGCGCCCGGTCCCCGATGAGCGGCCCGCCACGGCTCCGGTGGCTCCGTGAGCGAGGAGTTCCAGGTCTTCGCCGTCCGGTACGCCACGCGTGCCGGACGGCGCGGCCAGCACTTCCTCGGCTACGACGAGCGCTGGGACGAGCCGCACCCCACCGCCTACTACGTCTGGCTGGCCGTCTCGCCGGAGCGGGCCGTCGTCGTCGACGCCGGGCTCGACCCCGACCGCGGGACCCCGCTCGACGGGCTCGAGTTCCACTGCTCCCCCGCCGACGGCGTCGCCGCGCTCGGGGTCGACCCCGCCGACGTCGAGCGGGTCGTGCTCTCCCACCTGCACTACGACCACACCGGCACGGTCGCGCGGTTCCCCCGCGCGCGGCGCGTGGTGCAGCGCGCCGAGGCCGACTACTGGTCCGGCCCGGTCGCGAAGCGCATCGCCCGTGAGCGCTGGCTCGTCTCCGACGACGACCTCAGCGAGGTCCTCGGCTCTCCCGACCGCCTCGACCTGGTGGAGGGCGACCGGGAGCTCGCGCCCGGGCTGTCGGTCCACCTCGTGGGCGGGCACACCGCGGGGATGCAGCTGACCCGCGTCCGATCGGCCCGCGGGTGGGTGGTGCTCGCCTCCGACGCCGCCCACTTCTACGAGAACCTCGAGCAGGACCGGCTCTTCCCGATCCTGCACTCGACGCCCGCGATGTACGCCGGCTTCGACCGCGCCCGGGAGCTCGCCGACGCCGCCGACCTGGTGGTCCCCGGCCACGACCCCGAGGTCTTCGCCCGGTTCCCGCAGGTCCCGGGGGTGTCGGCGGTGCGGGTCGCCTGAGGTCGTCCGGTGGTGCCTCTCGCACCCCGTCGGGCTGATCACCGAACCCGCGCGGGCGCAGGCCGTCCTCGACGCCCGCGGCGCCCGGCTCACCCCACGTGCACCGCGGGCCGCCGGCGCAGGTCGGGTTCGGCCTCCCGGAGGATCTCGCGGGTCACCGGGGCCACCTCGCCCTGACCCGTGAACAGGTAGCGGAGCAGGTGCAGCACGGGGTTGCCCTCGGTCCAGTCGAAGTAGACGTGCGGGGCGCGGCCCGTGACGTCGCGGACGTGCAGCAGGAGTGCCGCGATCGCGTTCGGCGCGGAGGGCGCCTCGGTGCACAGCACGCGGTAGGGGCCGCGCTGCTCGCCGACCACGCTCAGCGAGGTCTCGAACTCCGACGGGTCGGTGATCCGGACCTCGACCAGCAGCACCTTCTCGGGGTCCGGGATGTTGTGGTCCTCGCGCTCCTCCGCCAGCTTCGCCCGGTACTCCTCGTCGCGGGCCGGGCTGGAGGACTCCCCGGGCCGCGGCTCGTGGGCGACGAGCCGGACCGGGCCCGGGGCGCACGAGTCCAGGAAGCCGCGGGCGACGTCGTCGAGCCGGACCTCGGTGACCCGCAGCTCGAAGGCGCGGACCACCCGGGACGCGAACGACACCACGAGGATCCCGACGATGAAGCAGGCCGCGATCTTCACGCCCTCCGGCCGCTCCGCGATGTTCAGCGCGGTCGTGTAGACGAAGACCAGTGACACGACGGTGAAGCCGGCGAAGACCGCCCGGCTGCTCTTCCGCCGCGCCGAGAGCGTGACCGCGATCGCCGCCGAGGTCATGAGGACCAGGACGCCGGTGGCGTAGGCGCCGCCCTGGGCGTCGACGTTCGCGTCGAACAGCACGGTCACCAGGAACGCGATCGCAGTGATCACGAGGACGAGCGGCCGCACCGCCCGCGCCCAGTGCGGGGCCATGCCGTAGCGCGGCAGGTAGCGCGGCACCAGGTTCAGCAGGCCCGCCATCGCCGAGGCGCCGGCGAACCAGAGGATCACGATCGTCGACAGGTCGTAGACCGTGCCGAACACGGGCCCGAGGTCCGCGTGCGCGAGGTACGCGAGGGCGCGGCCGTTGGCGGAGCCGCCGGGCGCGAGCGCGGGAGCGGGGACGAGGAGCGTCACCACCACGCTCGACGTCACCAGGAACGCGCTCATGATCAGCGCCGCGGTGGTGAGCAGCTTCCGCGCCCCGGCGATCCGGCCGGCCGGGCGGCGCTCGGTGTCGTCG
Source organism: Pseudonocardia kujensis (assembly GCF_021283305.1). Taxonomy (GTDB): domain Bacteria; phylum Actinomycetota; class Actinomycetes; order Mycobacteriales; family Pseudonocardiaceae; genus Pseudonocardia; species Pseudonocardia kujensis. The sequence continues at coordinate 104,470 of NZ_JAJSOK010000013.1, read as the reverse complement.
GGCCGGCCCCTGATCAACGGCATCACCGAGACCCCGGTCTCGAAGCCGGACAGGCCCAGCGCGAGCTTGGGGAACACGACCAGCGCCACCGCGAGGGCCAGGAACGGGTTCGGGTACTGCATCTCCAGCAGCCGGGTCCAGTCGGTGACGACCTGCGGCGCGGTCGCGATGCGCCGCAGTCCGTCGACGACCACCACGGCGTTGAGCCCCAGGTAGACCGCCACCAGGACGACGGCGATCCGGATGGCCTCGCCGAACCCGGCGAGGAAGACCCCGCCCAGAAGGGCGAGCAGGAACAGCGTGATGCCGACGTCGTGCCCGTCGAGGAGGGACGGGACCAGCGGGTTCTCGACGACGTGCGCGGTCGCGTCGGCGGCCGAGAGCGTCATCGTGATGAGGAAGTCCGTGGCGGCGAAGCCCAGCAGGACCAGCACGAACACCTTGCCGCGCCAGAAGGGCAGCAGCCGCTCGAGCATCGCGATCGAGCCCTCGCCGCGCGGGCTCTCCCGCGCCACGCGGCGGTAGACGGGCAGCGCGCCGAGCAGGGTGACCGTCACCAGCACGACGGTCGCCAGCGGGCTCAGCACGCCGGCCGCCAGTGCCGCGATGCCCGGTTGGTAGCCGAGGGTGCTGAAGTAGTCGACCCCGGTGAGGCACATGACCTTCCACCACCGATGCCGCTTCTCCGGCTCCGGCGGGTGGGTGTGCGGCCCCTGCCGCGCGTGCCGGCTCTCGCCCTGCAGCAGCCACCCCCCGACCCGGTGCCGGCTGCTCTCGATCACGCCCACCGCGGCAGCATCCCGCTGATCCGACCACCGGGCCAGACGGTCCGTGTTTCGTCCCGTTCGCGAGGGCGGTGGGTGGCGCGGAGGGGCCCCCGTCGCGCGGGGTCGTCGCGCAGCAGGTCGCGGTCGTCACCCCTTCGTGTGGAGCCTCGCGCCTCCCCCGGCGCGCGGCCGTTGTGCCCGATGACGCTCGTCGGCACCGCCGCCAGCACGAGGAGGCGGGACGACGAGGTCCCCGGACGGACGAGTGGAGCTCCTCATGCGCACGACGACCCGCGCGGCACTGGTCGGTGCGGCGACCGGCGCGCCCGACGTACTGGGCCCGGTCATGAGCGTGCCGAACCCGGCCGCCCCGGCCGAGGAGCCGGCCGCCGGGGAGCCGAGCGCCGAGCAGCAGGTCGTCGACCCGGACAGCCGGCTCACCATCCGGTAGGACCCGTCGGTTCCTCCGGGGAACCGCGCGCCGGCGACGCCGGAGGTGCCCACGACGGCCCTCCGGCGTCGCCCGAATCCCGATCCCCGAGCCGCTATCCGGCTCCGCCCGGCCTGGCCCGCCGGACGCCCTACCCCTCCCCCGGCTCCGGCGGTTCGGCGACCGCCGCGCGGGCGGCCGAATCGGTCGGGGCCCGACCGGCGAGGGCCGCGAGGGCACGTCCGTCGCCGACGTCGGCACCCGCCCGCTCGCTGAGGATCCAGCGCACCTCGAGCAGGTCGCAGTAGGCCTGCACGGGCGACCCGACCCCGCCGAGCGCGGCGTGCGCCCGCGCGGTCCCGGGCTCGAACACCTCGTCCCGCCAGCTCCGCGCCGCCTCCGCCTCGCCGACCTCGCGGCCACGGCGCCGCGATCGGGCCGCCTGGTACGCGTGCAGGTCGCCGAGCAGGATCCTGGCCTGGCCCTCGCCGGCGTCGAGCCCGGTGAGCGCGCGCAGCTGGTCGGCGTGGAACCGCCGGTCCCCCACCGCGACCTGCAGCCGCAGCGTGCCGGGCCCGTCGCCGGTGGGGCGCAGCGTGACCTCCTCGACCGCGAACCCCAGCTCGTTGAGCTCGCGGATCGTGCCCTCCACGCGGTACCGGTCGCCGAACGAGTACACCGGCTCGGTGTGCAGGACGTCCCACAGCGCCCGGTAGCGGCCCGGGATCGCGAGCGCCTCGTCGATCAGCTGGTCGTGGATCTCCGGCGGCCGGTCCAGCCGCTCGGCGAGGTCGACCATCCCGGCCGCGACGTTCTCGACCAGGATGTCGAGGTCGATCTGCCGCTGCCCGTCCGACAGGGACGGATGGACCTCGCTGGTCTCGGCGTCGACCAGCCAGGCCTGCAGGATCTGACCGTCGCGGGAGAACAGGGTGTTGGCCAGCGAGCAGTCGCCCCAGAAGATCCCGTGCCGGTGCAGCTCGACGAGCAGGCCGGCCATCGCGTCGAACAGCCGGGCCCGGTGCGTCGGCCGGTTCGGCGGCAGCCGCATCAACAGCCGCCGGTACTGCCACGAGCCCTCTAGGTAGCGGGTCACCAGGATCGCGGTGTCCTCGGCCTGGAACACCACGCCCGCGGGCCGGACGGCCGGCAGGGCCAGGTCCTCGAGCGTGCGCAGCACCGCGTACTCCTTGCGCGCGACGCGGTGCGGCAGCTCCTTGAGGGCCCACAGCAGGCCGTCGCACCCCACGAACCGGACGAGGTGGCGGCTCGGGCCGACGGCGATGTCGCGCAACGGGACCTCGGCCGGGCTCCACTCCCCGAGCGGCTGTTCCCAGGGCAACGCGAGCAGGCCCGGGGACAGGGCACGCAGCGTGAGCTCGGGCGAGGCCGTCATCCCCGGCCCCGGCGGAGCGTTCCGGTCGACGCCGACACGGTCCCGAGGATAGTGACCGCCGTTGCCCCGGCGTCGCCGTCCGCGAGGCGGCCGCCCGCCCGACCTGCTCGGCCCCGACGGCGCGACGGATCAGTAGTTGCCCTTGGCCGACCACCCGCCGTCGACCGGGTAGACCTGCCCGGTCACGAACCGGCCCTCGCGGAACAGGTACGCCACCATCGAGGCGATCTCCTCGGGCAGGCCGAGCCGGTCGATGATGTGGGCGCGGGCGTTGGCCGCCTTCATCTCCGGCGTGATGTCACCGAGGATCGGGGTGTCGATCGTGCCGGGGGCGATCGCGTTGACCAGCACGTTCCGCGGGCCGTACTCGAAGGCCGCCTGCTGCGTCAGCCCGATCACGCCGCCCTTCGCGGCCGAGTACGAGGCCAGGTTCGGCAGTCCGCGCAGCGCGGCGAGCGAGCTGATGTTCACGATCCGGCCGCCGCCGGCCTCGATCATCGACGGGAGGACCGCCCGCATCCCGAGCCAGACACCCTTGAGGTCGGTCGCGAGGACGTTCTCCCACGCCTCCTCGGTCAGCCCGACGACCGTGTCCTCGCTCTGCATGTTCACGATGCCGGCGATGTTGGCCAGCAGGTCGACCCGGCCGTGCCGCTCGAGCACCCCGGCGATCCCGGCCTCCCAGTCGGCGGCGCGGCGGACGTCGAGCCGCACGCCGACGGCCTGCCCGCCCTCCTTCTCCGCGAGCGCGACGGTCTCGGCGGTGTCCTTGATGTCCGCGCACGTCACCAGCGCACCCTCGGCGGCCAGCCGGAGCGCGGTGGCCCGGCCGATGCCCTGCGCGGCGCCGGTGACGACGGCGACCTTGTCGCGCAGCGTGGCCTCCTGCAGCGGGGGGAGATCGGACACGACGTGCTCCTCTCGACGACGGCCCGGCCGACGGTAGGAACCGCCGCGCACCGCCGACAGGGCGGCGCCGCCGAGGTGTTGGGAGAGTCCACAGGACCGCGCGGCCCGGTTGGGGACGTCGACAACGCCGCGCGCACGAGGGGGATGACACCCCCGCCCCGCCCCGGGACGCTCCTGCGGCACCCGACGGAGGAGGCACAGGTGGACGGCACGGGACCGGTCTTCGGGCTCTGGTACGACTTCCGCAACCCGGACCCGGAGCGGCCCTTCGGCTCGTTCTACCGCGAGGTCCTGGACCAGATCGCCTGGGCCGAGCAGAAGGGCCTCGGCTCGGTCTGGCTGACCGAGCACCACTTCTGCGACGACGGGTACAGCCCCTCCCCCTTCGTGCTGGCGTCGGCGATCGGCGAGCGCACCGCGACCCTCCGGATCGGCACCAACCTGATCGTCTCGCCGCTGCACAACCCCGTGCGGCTGGCCGAGGACGCCGCCACCCTCTCGCTGCTCACCGGCGGCCGGTTCGACCTCGGCGTCGGGCAGGGCTACTGGGAGCGCGAGTTCGCGGCGTTCGGGCAGACGGTGCGCAACCGGCCCAGCCTGCTCGAGGAGGGCGTCGAGATCATCCGGCGGGCCTGGGCCGGCGACGCGAGCGGCTTCTCCGGCAAGCGGTACGCGCTGCCCGAGGGGCTGGCCGTGACCCCGCGGCCGGAGACGGCGCCGCAGCTGCTCGTCGGGGCGATGGCCGAGCCCGCGATCGCCCGGGCCGCACGGATCGCCGACGGCTTCCTCTCCACCCAGAACGCCCACCAGCAGGCCTATCTCGACGCGGTCGCCGCGCTCGGCAGGCCCGTCGAGGACGCCAGGATCTACGCCGGCCAGTGGGCCGTGATCGCGGAGGACCCGGAGCGGACCTGGGCACGGATCGGCGAGCACGCGCTCTACCAGCTCAACGAGTACATCGCCTGGGGCGCGTTCGGCCCGCCCGACGCCACCCCGCGCTTCACCGACCCGCAACAGATCGTCGACGCCGGCGCCTACCTCCTCTGGGACGCCGACACCGCCGTCACCGAGCTGACCGCGCTGCTGCGGGACCGCCCGCAGATCCGCGACGTGCACTTCTGGGCGCAGCTGCCGGGCGAGCCCGTCGAGAGCGGCTCCGAGCGCGTCGAGTACCTGGCCACGAAGGTGATGCCGCAGGTCCGCGAGCGGCTCGCCGCCTGACCCCGACCCCCGAGAAGGAGACGACATGGCGTACCTGGAGCGCGACGGCAAGCAGGTCTACTACGAGCACCACCGCGGCTCGGGCGGGCGCCCGGTCGTGCTGGTGCACGGCTGGGGCGCGACGAGCGAGTGCTGGGACACCACGCTCACCGCCCTCCTCGGCGCGGGGCACGAGGTCGCGCTGATCGAGCACCGCGCGTGCGGGCGCTCGGACAAGGACTTCGACGACGTCTCGGTCGAGGCCATCGCCTCGGACGTCGTCGCCCTGGTCCGGCACCTGGACCTGGACCGACCGGTGCTCAACGGCTGGTCGCTGGGCGGGGCGGTCGTGGGCGCCGCGGCGGCGGAGCTGGGCGACGCGATCTCCGGCGTGGTCCTCACCGGCGGGGCGAGCCCGCGCTACACCGCGACCGACGGGTGGCCGCACGGCGGCAACGCCGCCGACACCGAGGCCGTGCTGGCCGGGTTGGCCGCGGACCGGCCGTCGACCTTCCGCGGCATCGCCTCGGCGGTGTGCGCCAAGCCGGTGCCCGACGACGTGCTGCAGGCCATCTGGCTGCAGTTCATGCAGACCGGCGCGCGGGCCGCCGACACGATGCGGGGGCTGATCGACCTCGACCAGCGCGAGCTCCTCGCCGGGCTGGCGGTGCCCGTGCTGTCCCTGCACGGCACGGACGACGCCTTCGTGTCGTTCTCGGGCGCGAAGGCGGGCATCGAGCTCTGCCGCGACGGCCGGCTCGTCGAGTTCGCCGGGGTCGGGCACGCGCCCTTCCTGGAGGACCCCGACACCTACCGCACCGAGCTCCTGCGCTTCCTGGCCTGACCCTGCACCGCGGCGGTCCCCTCCGCCGGGTCGCCGCCCACCAGCCGCATCGCCAGCGCGGCGTACCGGGTGGCCAGCTCGTCGATGGCGAGCCGGCCACCCGGTTCCCACCACTCGTTCGGTCCGTTGATCATGTCCAGCACGGCGAGCGCGGACAGCCGCGGGTCCTCGCACGCGAACGCGCCCGCCGCGGTGCCCGCGGCCAGGAAGTCCCCGAGGGCGTGCTGGTAGCGGCGCCGGTAGACCTGCACCTCGTCGAGCTTCCCCGGGGACAGTGCGCGCAGCTCGCGCCCCGCCACCCACCACGCGTCCCGGTTGGCGCCGATGTGCCCGACGTGCCCGCGGACCAGCCGCTCCAGGCGCTCCCGGTACGTCCCCCCGCCCTCCAGGATCGGCAGCTGGTCGACCACCAGGTCGCGGTCGACCACGTAGATCGACTCGAGGAGCAGCTCCTCCTTGCTGGCGAAGTGGTGGTAGAGCGAGGCGGCCTGGATGTCGGCCGCCTCGGCGATCGCCCGCATGCCCACGCCGTGGTAGCCGCGCTCGCGGAACAACCGGCTCGCCACCGCCACGAGCTCCGCGCGGCGCGCGGCCGACCGCGGCCCGCGCGGCCGGGCCCGTGTCCCCCGGGCCCGGGCCGCCTGTGCCTGCGTCACCGTGGATCCCCCTCCGGTCGGCACCGCCCCGGAGATCGAACCACGCGGGATCGAACCCCGGGCCGGCGGTTCATGCGCTGCCGCCGCGGGCCAGGTCGTCGATCTGCAGGGCGAGCTGGGCCGCCAGCAGGGCGTCGAACCGCCGCAGGTCGAGGCCGCCGACGTGCTCGATGCGGCCCAGGCGGTAGCGGATGGTGTTCTCGTGCACGCCCAGCACCTTCGCCGTGGCACGCACCTGTGCGCCGCAGGCGAGGTAGTGCCGGAGCGTGTCCGTCAGGTCGCCGCCGGTCTCGGCGTCGTTACGGCGCAGCGGGCCGAGCAGCGTCTCGGCGAACTGCACGGCCACCGAGGTGCGCTCGCCGTTCACCACCAGCCGCAGCGTGCGGAAGTCCGCGGCGTCGAGGACGCCGGGCCGACCCCCGAAGCCGGCCACGATCGCCTCGGCGTCCCGGCACTCGGCGTGCGCCGCCGGGTAGTCCTCGACCCGCCGGCAGACCGCCGAGACGACGGCCCGGCGGCAGCCGGTCAACGGCCCGAGCCGGTCGAGCACCGCGCCCAGCTGCGCCTTCACCCGGGCCTCCGGGGCGCTGCCGGCGGGCAGCCCGGCGAGCAGGACGACGGCGTCGGGCTCGGCGATCGCGAGCACCGGCACCCCGATCGCGTCCGCCACCACCGCGGAGGCCGGGGCCCGGCCGTCCCGGGCGCTGCGCCCGTCGGCCACCGGCAGCCGCACGAGCAGGTGCGGCCGCTCCACCTCCAGGCCGACGTGCGCCGCCATCCGCCGCAGGTCGTCGGGGGTGCGGGAACCGCGCAGCAGCTCGCCGAGGACGTCGTCGCGGGCCTGCACGACCGCCTGCGCGCGCCGGGTCTCCGACAGCGACTGCAGGGCCAGCACGGCCGCGGCGTACTCGGCGACCGCGGCGTCGGCGGGGCCGAGCCGCCGCCCCGTCTCGACGACGTCGAGGTAGCCGGACACTTCCCCCTCACCGACCAGCGCGGCCACGAGGTGACGGCGCATCAGGCCGGCGTCGGGATCGGGCGGCAGCACCGCCGTGGTGCGTTCCGGTCCGAGGTCGGCGAGCGCCGTGCGGACCCGGGCGGTACCGGGCAGGAACGAGGACTCGTGCAGCACCGCGGGCCCCTCGGGCGCGCTCCAGGCCACCGGGTGCAGCGCGGCGTCGAGCAGGGCGACGCCGGTGCCGAGCATCGACGCCAGCAGCGAGACCAGCGCGTCCCCCTCGGCCCCGCTGGCCACGGCCGCGGACAGCCGCCGCTGCAGCTCCCGGGTCCGGCCCAGCTCCGCGAGCTCGCGGCGCTGCCGGGCACCGACGTCCGCCTGCCGCTCCCGGCCGAGGATCGTCTCGGCGAGGCCGGCGTACGGGGCCGCCGCGGTGGCGTCGCGCTCGGCGGCGGTGTCGTCCGGCGGACGGCCGTCGACGGCGGGGCGCTCGACCTCGAGCACCCCGGCGACCTCCCCCTCGACGAGCAGCGGCACCGCGGCGCTGGTGTGCAGGCAGCGCTGCGGGTCGCCGTCGGCGGCGAGGCGGGCGAGGACGCCGTCGGCGCGGCGCGCGTACACCACGCAACGCGCGGCACCGAGTTCGGCGCGCGCCGCGCGCACGACCAGCGTCAACGCCGCCGTCACGTCCTGTTGCGGCGGCTCCGGGCGGACCGTTGTAGGACTCGCCATGGCTCTCCCTCGACGTCGTTGGTTCGGCAGGGCCCTGCGACTACCGTCACAATCTGCCTCCCTAACAGTCGTTAGGCAAGAGTGGACGCGGGACGAGACACGGAAGGACGCCCACATGGATGTCGGTGTGCTGCTGGTGTTCCAGAACTGGCACGAGAACCTGTCCGACGGCGAGATGTTCCGCCAGGAGGCCGAGCTCGGCGTCCTGGCCGAGGAGTACGGCTTCGACTCCGTCTGGGCCGCCGAGCACCACTTCGACGACTACTCGATGTGCCCGGACAACCTCCAGCTGATGACCTACCTGGCCGGGAAGACCTCGCGGATCAAGCTGGGGACCGGCGCGGTGATCCTGCCGTGGAACGACCCGCTGCGGGTCGTCGAGAAGGCGATCATGCTCGACCACCTGTCCGGCGGGCGGGTGCTGCTCGGGATGGGCCGCGGCCTGGCGAAGATGGAGTACGAGCAGTTCGGCGTGGACATGAACGAGTCCCGCCAGCGCTTCGACGAGGCCGCCCCGGTCATCGTCGCGGGCCTGCAGAACGGGTACGTCGAGAACGACGGGCCCTTCTACCCGCAGCCGCGGGCGGTCGTGCGGCCCGGCCCGAACCCGGAGTACGACTGGACCGGCCGGATCTACGGCGTCGCGATGTCGCCGGACTCGGTGCCCGCGGTGGCCAAGGTCGGCGCCCGGATGATGACCTTCATGCAGTACCCGGCGGAGGTCCACGCCGAGTCGATCAACCGGTACCGCGACATCTACCGCGAGGAGCACGGCACCGAGCCGCTGCCGGTGCACACGCAGGACTTCATCTACTGCCACGAGGACCCGGAGGAGGCGGAGAAGACCGCCCGCGAGTACCTGTCGCGCTACTTCCTGTCCGTGGTCAAGCACTACGACTTCGCGGGCAAGCACTGGCGCGAGACCAAGGGCTACGAGGCCTACCAGGTCGGCGCGGACATGATCCGCGAGGCCGGCATGGAGGCGGCGGCCGCCGGCTACGCGGACACCCAGGTGTTCGGCACGCCGGAGCAGTGCATCGAGAAGTACAAGCACCGCCTCGAGGTGCTCGGCCCGCACCACCCGAGCATCGCGCCGTCGTTCGCGGGCCTGCCCTTCGACAAGGTCCGGGCGAGCCTGAAGCTGTTCGGCGAGAAGGTCGTGCCCGAGCTCAAGAAGCTCGGCGTCGAGGCTCCGGCGGCGGTCTGACGTGGGCGCGCTCGAGGAGGAGAACAAGAAGGTCGTCACCGAGTTCATGGAGGTCTTCTCCTCCGGTGACGTGCAGGGGATCCTGGGCTCGCTGACCGACGACGCCACGTGGTGGGTCGCCGGCAACATCCCGGGGATCTCCGGCACCAAGGACAAGGCGGGCTTCGGCGAGATGCTCGGCGGCATCGCGGAGGGCACGACGACCGGCGCGATCACGCTGACCCCGCTGGCGTTCACCGCCGAGGGCGAGCGGGTCGCGGTGGAGACCGAGTCGTACGCGGAGCTGAAGAACGGGCGGGTCTACAACAACCTGTACCACTTCGTGTTCACCGTGCGGGACGGCAAGATCAGCTCGGTGAAGGAGTTCCTCGACACCGAGCACACCACGGCGGTGTTCGTGGCGCCCTGACCGGGGCGACGACGACGAGGGGCCGCGGGTTCTCCCCGCGGCCCCTCGTCCGTGTCCGGGCCGGTGTGCGCCGGTCAGGCTGCGCCGGTCAAGCGTGGACGCCGGCCGACCAGTGCTCGCGCAGCGACCGCTTGTCGAGCTTCCCCACGCTGGTGCGCGGCAGCTCGGTGGTGACCTCGACGCGCTCGGGCAGCCACCAGCGCGGTACGCGCTCGCCGAGCCGCGCCTTCAGCTCCTCCCCCGTCGCCGTCGATCCGGCGTGCAGCACCACCAGCGCCAGCGGCCGCTCCTGCCAGCGCGGGTGCGGCACGGCGACCACGGCGGCCTCCGCCACCTCCGGGTCGGCCAGCAGCGCCTGCTCCAGGGCCAGCGAGCTGATCCACTCGCCCCCGCTCTTGATCAGGTCCTTGGCGCGGTCGACGATCCGCATCCAGCCGTCCGGGTCGATCACGGCGACGTCCCCGGTCATCAGCCAGCCGTCGTCGAACCGTTCGGGGGCCTCGCCGAGGTAGTACCCGGTGGCCACCCACGGCCCCTTGACCTGCAGCTCCCCCGCCGACTCGCCGTCCCACGGGAGCTCGCCGCCGGCGTCGTCGACGATCCGCCACTGCAGGCCCGGCAGCAGCCGGCCCTGGCTCTGCGTGCGCCGGCGGTGCTCCTCGCGGTCGGCGATCGGCCGCGGCGGGCGGGTGAAGCTGGCCATCGGGGACAGCTCGGTCATCCCCCAGCCCTGGTAGACGGGGATGCCCAGCTCCTCCTCGAGGTCGCGGATCAGGGCGAGGCTCGGGGTGGAGCCGCCGAGCACCAGCGCGCGCAGGCTGCGCAGGTCGCCGCCGTGCTCGCGGACGTGCCGGAGGATGTCGACGGCCACCGTCGGCACCATCCCGACGTAGGTGACCTTCTCCCGCTCGATGATCCGCGCGATCTCCGCCGGCGTCGGGTGCGGCCCGGGGAGCACCTGCGTCGCGCCGGTCATCGTGGCCGCGAACGGGACGCCCCAGGCGTTGGCGTGGAACATCGGCACGACGTGCAGCACGGTGTCCGCGGCGGAGATCGCGTGTCCGTCGGCGAGGCAGGCGGCGAAGGTGTGCAGGTACAGACCGCGGTGGCTGTACCCGACGCCCTTCGGCCGGCCGGTCGTGCCGGAGGTGTAGCAGAGGACGGCGAGGTCGTCCTCGCGCACGCCGGGCTCGCCGTCGTAGGCCGGGCCCTCGACCAGCAGTGCCTCGTAGGCGTCGCCGGTGTCGAGCACGCCCAGCTCGGGCTGCACGCCGTCGAGCAGGTGGGCCAGCTCGGCGTCGGCCACGATGAGCCGGTCGTCGGCGTGCCCGGCGATGTAGGCGATCTCCTCGGCGGACAGCCGCAGGTTGAGCGTGTGCAGCACCGCCCCGACCTGCGGGACCGCTGCGTAGAGCTCGAGATGGCGGTGGTGGTTCCAGGCCAGGCTCGCCACCCGGTCCCCCGGCCGCACGCCGAGCCGGCGCAGCGCCCCCGCCAGCCGGTGGACCCGGTCGGCGTAGGCGGCGTAGTCGTAGCGCAGGACCTCGTCGCCGTGCGCGTACGCCACGATCTCGCGGTGGGGATGGTGCCGGCGCGCCCGACGGAGGAAGTCGGTGATCAGCAGCTCGCCGGGGCGCGTCGTCATGGCGTCAGGGTCGTCGGGCGGGCGGGGGCTGTCACCCGCCCGCGGCGCGGCGGCTTGTGGGCTCCTTCAAGGCCCGGCCCGGCGGCGGACCGGGGCGGAGCGTCCGGCGTGACCGGAGCGGTCAGCGGGCCGGTCGGCCGCACGTACAGGCCGATCGCCCCGAGCACCGTGCGCGGGAACTCATCGCCGCCGGCGGTTCGAGTTCCGGGGGAACGGTTATCCGGGCGCGTGGGTGCTGTCCTGGCAGTGGTGGCGGCGGCGCTGAACGCGGCCGCCTCGGTGTTGCAGCGCAAGGCGGCCCGCGAGGAGCCCGCCGAGCGGGAGTTCTCGATCGGTCTGCTGTTCGACCTGGTCCGGAGGCCGTCCTGGCTGGGCGGGATCGCCTGTGTGATCGTGGGGTTCCTCGTCCAGGCCGTCGCGCTGACGCTGGCCGGGGTCGCGGTCGTGCAGCCGCTGCTGGTGGCGGAGCTCCCGTTCACCGTGCTGCTGGCCGCATGGGCCTTCGGCGCGCGACCGGGCCGCCAGGAGTGGACGGCGATCGCCGTGCTCGCCGCCGGGTTGGCGATGGTCGTGGTCGCGCTGGCCCCGCAGGGCGGCGACCCCGTCGGGGTGCCCGGCTGGATGTGGGCGGTGGGGTCCGCCGTCGTCGCCCTGATCGTCGGGGTGACCGTGGCGGCCGGCCGCGCGACGACGGGTGCGGCGCGCGCGGGATGGCTCGGCGTCGGGACCGGCACGGCGTTCGGCTACGTCGCGGTGCTGGTGGCGGCGGTCGGGGCGATCGCGCAGCGGGAGGGCGTGTCCGGGGTCCTCACCGCGTGGCAGACCTGGACGGTGGTCGTCGTGGGGCCGCTGTCGTTCTTCCTGCTCCAGACCGCGTTGCAGGCCGGGAGCCTGGTGGCCTCGCAGCCGGGCTTCACGTTGGCGAACCCGCTGCTCGCGACGGCCTGGGGCGTGGTCGTCTACGACGAGCACGTCCGCGGGGGCGCCTGGTACGCCATGGCGGCCGCCGGCGGCGCCGCCCTGATCCTCGGCACGTTCGTGCTGGTCCGCTCGCCCCTGCTCAGCGACAGCGACGACAGCGGCGACAGCAGCGAGAGCGACGACAGCAGCGACGACAGCCGGGCCGCGCCGCGCTGAGCCCGTCCCCCGATCGCCCGACACCCCGCTCCCCCGGCGGATCGGGCGTCGGCCCGACGGTGCCCCGGGCGCCGCGGCGGGACGGTGTGTCCAGCGGGGAACGAGCCCCGTGGACACCGACAGGGAGCACGGCCATGAGCATCACCTTCACCCGCACCGCCCGCCGCACCGACCGCCCGCGCCGCCGCTGGAACCCGTTCCGGCTCGAGCAGTTCCGCCCCGCCGCCCCCTTCGGCGGCATCCTCCCGGCCGACCGCGACCGCGAGCGGGTCCTCGCCGACCTGCGCGCCCTCGGCGCCCCCGGCGACCTGATCGCCTGTGCGCACGTCTGAGCGTGTGGCATCGTCCGGGGCCATGGTCATCCACGACTCACTGATCGACCTGGTCGGGGGCACCCCGCTCGTCCGGCTGCACCGGCTCACCGCCGGTCTCGCGGCCACGGTGCTCGTCAAGCCCGAGTACCTCAACCCCGGCGGCTCGGTGAAGGACCGGGCCGCCGCCGCGATGGTGCTCGCCGCCGAGCGCGACGGCGTGCTCGCCCCCGGCGGCACCATCGTCGAGGCCTCCTCGGGCAACACCGGGATCGGGCTCGCGCAGGCCGCGGCGGTCCGCGGGCACCGCATCGTCGTCGTCCTGCCCGACACGGTGGCCGTGGAGAAGCTGGACATCCTGCGCGCCTACGGCGCCGAGGTCGTGACGACCTCCGCGAGCCTGCCCCGCGAACACCCCGAGCACGTCAACCGGCTGGCGCAGCGGATCGCGGCGGAGACCCCCGGGGGCTGGTTCGCCGACCAGTACGACAACCCCGCGAACCCGGCGGTCCACCACGCGACGACGGGCCCCGAGATCTGGGCCGCGACCGAGGGCCGGGTGACGCACCTCGTCGCCGGGATCGGCACCGGCGGCACGATCTCGGGCACCGGGCGGTACCTCAAGGAGGTGGGCCGGGTCGAGGTCGTCGGCGCGGACCCGGCGACCTCGGTCTACCACGGGGGCGACGGCAGCCCGTTCTTCGTCGAGGCCTCCGGGCACTACCGGCACACCGACACCGTCGACGACACCTGGCCGCTGTCCTACCACCAGGACGTCGTCGACCGGATCGAGGCGGTCCCCGACCGCGAGTCGGTGCTGACCACCCGCCGGCTCGCCCGCGAGGAGGGGCTGCTGGTCGGCGCCTCGTCCGGGCTGGTCGTGGCGGCGGCGCTGCGGGTCGCGCGGGGGCTCGGGCCCGAGCACACCGTGGTCGCCGTCCTCCCCGACTCCGGGCGCGCCTACCTGTCCAAGTACCACTCCGTGGACTGGCTGCGCCGCTTCGGGTTCCTCGACGACGACCGCCCCGGGCTGCTCGCCGACGCCGCCGCGCCGGTGCACACCGTCACCACCCGCACGCCGCTCGGCGAGGCCGCCGCACTGGCCGCGGGCCCGGCACACGACCAGCCCGTGATCCCCGTCGTCCTGCCCGGCCGCAGCCCCGACTTCGCCACCGCCGCCTCCGAGGTCCTCGGGGTCCTCGACCCGGCGGTGCTCGCCGCCGAGGCCGCCCGCAGGGACCCGGCGACGCCGGTGGGCGGGCTCGCGGGCCCGCCGCCGGTCACCGTGGGCACCGGCGAGACCGCGAACGAGGCCCTCGTCCGCCTCGACGCCGCCGGTGCCGCGTACGCCGTGCTGCTGCGCGACGGCCGGCTCGCCGGGCTGCTGACCCGCACCGGCCTCGCCGCCCGGGCCGGAGTGGCCTAGGACACCCGATGGCGCCGCCGCGAACCGAGCAGCGGCAACGGGATACGGCGCCTCCGCCGGTTCGGCAGCCTGCCCTCCACGGCGTCGTCGACCAGGGCCCTGACGGTCTCGGCGGCGTCGGTGCGGTTGGCGCCGATCCCCCCGGTGGAGCCGCGCTTGATCCAGCCGACGACGTAGCTGCCGGGCATGCCCTCGACGCGGCCCTCGTGGTTCGGGACCGTACCCGTGGCGTCGTCGAACGGCAGGCCGGCCAGCGGCCGCCCGCGGTGCCCGACGGCCCGGACGACCATCCCGGCCGGGATCTCCACCTCGCCGTGGGGGCCGGTCACCCGCACCGCCTCGACCCGGCCGGAGCCGGTGATCGCGGTGGGCGACGTGTGGAACCGCAGGACCAGCCGGCGCCGGCCGTCGGGCCCCGGCACCGACCAGTCGACGACCTCGCGGCGCGCCGTCTGCAGCAGCGCGGCGTGCTCGCCCGGCGCCGCCTCGTCGATCGCCTTCCCGGTGCGCGGGTCGGCGTCGTCGACCACGACCTCCACGCCCTCCCGGTGGAGCAGCGCCACCAGTTCGGGCCGCGTGTACGCGGCGGTGTCCGGGCCGCGCCGGGCCAGCAGGACGACCTCGCGCACACCGGACCCGCGCAGCAGGTCCAGGGCCGCACCCGCGATCGTGGTGTCCTCCAGGTCGGCCGGGTCGGCCGTGAGGATCCGGGCGACGTCGAGCGCGACGTTCCCGGTGCCGACGACGACCACCCGCCCCGACGACAGGTCGACCGCGCCGGGCGCGATCTCGGGATGGCCGTTGTACCAACCGACGACCGTGGTGGCCGGCAGGCTGCCGGGCAGGTCCTCCCCCGGGACGCCGAGCGAGCGTGACTCCGCGGCACCGACGGCGTAGATCACCGCGTCGTGCTCGGCGGCGAGCTGCGCCGGCGTGACGTCCCGGCCCACCTCCACCCCGAGCCGCATCCGCAGCCGGTGGTGGCGGTGGTGGCGGGCGAACGACTCGCCGATCCGTTTGGTCGACGGGTGGTCGGGCGCCACGCCGAACCGCACCAGCCCGCCCGCGACGGCGAGCCGGTCGAACAGCGTGACCCGGGCGTTCGTGTGCAGGAGCAGGTCCTGCACCGCGTACATCCCCGCCGGCCCGGTGCCGACCACCGCCACGTCGAGCGCCGGGAAGCCGGCCGGGACGGCGTGGTCGAAGGACGGCGGGCCCCAGCGGTGGAACACCGGGGTCCGCTCCGCCTCGTCGACCGCCGACGTCGGCCGGTCCGCGTAGAACTCGGCGTTGACCTCCGCGTACCCCTCGAGCGGGCCGCTCAGCAGGTCGACCGGGTGGATGGCCTCGACCGGGCACGCGTCGGCACACGCGCCGCAGTCGATGCACGACCGCGGGTCGATGTAGAGCATGTCCGTGGTGCCGAAGTCCGGCTCGTCCGGTGTCGGGTGGATGCAGTTGACCGGGCACGCCGCGACGCACGACGCGTCGGTGCAGCAGGTCTGGGTGATCGCGTACGGCATCGCGGGGCCTGTCGTCCGTGTCCTGTCGGCTGTCCTGTCGTCCCGGTCCGCTCAGAGCAGGTTCGCGCGGCGGTAGATCGCCCGCGCGGCCGGCGTGAGCAGCCCGGCCGAGCCGAGGAACTCCATCAGCCCGGCGCAGCTCGAGCGCAGCAGCGCCTTGTGGTGCTCGTTGGCCCGGGCCTCGCGCACGGCCCGCCTGCGGTCCAGCCCGGCCGCCTCGTAGACGTCGTCGCTGACCATGCTGGTCACGATGTGGTACGCCGCCCCGGCGATCACGACGGCGTCGGCCTGGCGGCGCAGGGCGCCCGCGCCCCGCATCCGCTCACGGACCTCGTCCCGGGCGAACTTCATGTGCCGGGACTCCTCGACCACGTGGATGTTGTTGATCGTGCGGACGAAGGGGACCACCCGCTCGTCGCGCATCCAGTCCCGCTGCATGACGTCGAGGACCTCCTCCGCGACCAGGATCGCCGCGTAGGCCGCCTCGCCGCCGGCGAGCGCCGCGAACGCGCGGCCGAGCTCGACGACCGACCGCTTCGGCCGGTACGGCCGCGCGCCCAGCTTGGCCACCCCGCGGGCGAACATGATCGAGTGGCGGCACTCGTCCGCGATCTCGGTGAGCGCCCACTGGAAGGCCGGGTCGGTCGGGTCCTTGGCGTAGAAGTCCCGCAGCACCATCTGCTGCAGGATCATCTCGAACCAGATGCCGGTGCTCGCGACGGACGCCGACTCCTGGCGGGTCAGCTCGCGCTGCTGCTCCGGGGTCAGCTCGTCCCAGTAGGCCGTGCCGTAGAGGGTGCTCCACTCCGGGCTCGCGCCGTGGAAGGCCGTGTCCAGCGGCGTCTCCCAGTCGACCTCCTGCACGGGGTCGAAGGACAGCATCTCCGACGAGCGCAGCAGGCGCCGCGTGACGTCGCCGAGGTCGCCCTCGACGGCCGTGTCGGCGCCCCGGTCGGCGCTGGTCAGCGGGCGGTCAAGGGCAATGGTGTCGTCCATGGTCGCTCCTTCGCGGATCGACGACTACTGGCGTTACCGGCGGTAACGTTACCGGCGGTAACACATCCTCGCAACCGGAGGCCGTCCCCCGTCGGCGTGACGCCGGCGCCGTCCAGAGCGCTCGAGGCCTCCCGACGACGCCGGCGCGGCATCGGACCGGAGCGGGGTCAGACCCCGAGGGAGCGGGCCAGGATCTCGTGGACGTCGGTGTTCGCGTGGCGGCCGTCGAAGGCCTCGGAGCCGGGGCCCTCGGCGCTCACCGGCACCGGCACGTCCGTGTGCTCCTCGGTCGACCACTTCATGACGAACTGCTGCGTGCTGCCGGGGACCGGGAACGGTCCGTCGGGAGCCGGGGTGCCGGCCGGGGCCGGCCCGGTCGCGGGCGCCTCGACCGTCAGCCCGCCGCAGTCGTGGTCGCCGGTGACCACGAGCATCGTGTCGGGGTGGTCGGCGACGTAGGCCCGGGCGACGTCGACGGCCGACTCCAGCTGCTGCATCGCCTGCAGGACCCTCGGTCCGTTGTTGTCGTGGGCGAACTCGTCGACCGCCTCCTCCTCGACGAACAGGAAGAAGCCCTTGTCGCCGCCGGTGCCGGTCAGGGTGTCGAGCGCCTTGCGGGTCATGGTCGCCAGGTCGACGACCGGGGCGTAGACGTCGCCCTGGCCCTCCGGCCCCTGCTGGAACATCTCCTCGTTCGCGAAGAGCCCCAGCAGCTTCGGGCCGTCGGCCGCGGCGAGCTGGGCGGGCGTCGAGGCGTAGGCGTAGCCCTGCTGCTTCGCCTCGGCGACGAGGTCGCCCCTGGTGCCCCGGCTCGCCTCCTCGGGGTCCTCGGCGGGGGTGTCGGGGAAGGCACCCGGCGTGCCCTTCGGCAGCCACCAGTCCTCGCCGCCGCCCAGGATCACGTCCGGCTTGCTCTGCTCGAGGTACTGACGCGCGATGTCGTCCTGGTTCTTGCGGTCGGCGGTCTGCGCGAAGAACGCGGCCGGGCTCGCGTCCGTGACCTGCGCGGTGGTGACGAGGCCGGTGGCCTTGCCCGCCTGCTTGGCCTGCTGCCCGAGGGTCGGCAGCGGCCTCTTGTCGAGATCGACGGAGATGGCCCCGTTGGAGGTCTTCTGCCCCGTCGCCCACGCGGTCGCCGCCGCCGCCGAGTCGGTGACCAGGGACTTCGGGTCGCGCGAGTCGGTGGTCAGCGTCCCGCCGACGGGCATCTCGTCCATCCCGAGCTGCCCGTCGAGGCCGACCTGGGCGAGCCGCCCGGCCTCCCGGTGGGCGGCGGACATGCCGTCGCCGTTGACGAAGATGACGTTCTTCGCGCCCGGCTCCGCCGCTCCGGCCTGGGCCTGGGTGGAGCAGCCCGCCGCCGCGGCGACGGCCAGCACGGTGCCCGTCACCGCCAGTGCGGCCGTGGTGGGGAGGCGCCTCGATCGAGTGATCACGGACGACGACGATTGCGCGGTGACCTGACCGCCCGGTGAACCCCGGCCGCACCTCAGGAGAATCGTCCCGATCACCCGAGATCGACTGCGGCTGTCGGGGTCCTCGTCTTCCTCGCCGTCCTCGCCGTCCTCGGCGGGGCGTCCGGGGCTCCGGTCGAGGACTGCGCGCCACGACCGCGTTCGGATTCGCGCGCCGCGCGTCAACATCGTGTCAGGAACCGGCCCCGTGGCCGCGCGCCGCAGCAGGCTCGCGGCATGCTGCAGAGTCGCAGGCACCGTGCCGCTCCTCCCTCCGGCCCGCCCGGGTGCGCCGGCGGGCTGCTCCTCGGCGTGCCGGCCGCCGTGGGGGCGCAGGTGGTCGCCTGGGCCTGCGACCCGGCCGACGTCGGCGTTGGCGTCGGCGTCGGCGGGCTGGTGCTCGCCGCCCTCGCCGCGGGCCTCGTCGCGACCGCGACGTCCACGGCCGGCGCCGCCGTGGCGGGCGCCGTCGGCTGGGCGGTCTACGACGGCTTCTCCGCGCACCGGCTCGGCGAGCTGCAGACCGGCCCCGCCGACCTGCGCGCCCTCGTGGTCGTGGTCGGCGCCGCGCTGGTGTTCCGCGGGCTCGCCGCGGTCCTGCGGGCGTACCGGACCGGCGCCCGGCCCGGCGGGGTCCTCACAGTGCTCGGACACGTCGCGCACAGCCCGCTCCTCGGCCCGGACCGCAGTGTTCTCCCCGGCGCCGGACCCGGCGCCCGAGACGCTCCCCCGAAGGAGGATCCGTGCACACGCTGCCCCAGCTCGTCGAGTACCTCAACACCCACGGCGCCCCGGCACAGCTCGTCGACCAGGTGAGGAGCCTGCAGGTCCGGCACGCCCTGACCCCCGAGGCCTTCCAGGACCTCTGCAGCCGGCTCGGCTGGCGGCCGCGCGGGGTGCGCGTGTCCGACGCCGTCGCCTGGGTGCGGCAGGGCGTCCGCGGCTGACGGCGCCGCTGCGGCGGGGGCGGCGGGGCTGCGTCGCGCCCGCACGCCCCGCCTCTCCTCGCCCTGCCGCGGCCCCTTGCCCGCCGGGACGTCCGCCTCCACCCTCGACGTGTGCCCGACTACCGACACGACCTGCTCTTCGGCTGCTTCGTGACGCCGGTCGCGGACCCGCCCGGCCAGGCCGTGGACCTGGCGGTGGCGGCCGACCGCGCCGGCCTGGACCTGGTCGCCTTCCAGGACCATCCGTACCTGCCGCAGTTCCTCGACACCTGGACGCTGATGTCCGTCGTCGCCGCCCGGACCGAGCGCATCCGGCTCACCGGCGACGTGCTCAACCTCCCGCTCCGCCCGCCCGCCGTCCTCGCCCGCAGCGCCGCGAGCCTCGACCGGCTGAGCGGCGGCCGCCTCGAGCTCGGCCTCGGCGCGGGCAGCTTCTGGGACGCCATCGAGGCGATGGGCGGCCCCCGGCTCGCTCCGGGCCAGGCCGTGCAGGCCCTCGAGGAGGCGATCGCGATCCTGCGCGGCATCTGGGCCGCCGACGAGCGCGGCGGCGTCCGGGTCGACGGCGAGTTCCACCGCGTCGCCGGGGCCAAGCGGGGCCCGGCGCCCGCCCACGACATCGGCATCTGGATCGGCGCCTACGGCCCCCGGATGCTCCGGCTCGTCGGCCGCCTCGCCGACGGCTGGCTCCCGACACTCTCCTACCTGCCGGAAGGCCCCGCCTCCCGCACCGCGATGACCGCCCTGATCGACGAGGGCGCCGCGACGGCCGGACGCGATCCGGCCGCGGTCCGGCGGCTGCTCAACGTCGAGGGCCGGTTCGCGCAGACCGGTGGCGGCCTGCTCGTCGGGCCGCCCGAGCAGTGGGCGCAGGAGCTCGCCGACCTCGCCCTCGCCGAGGGTGTCTCCGGCTTCCTCCTCCAGTCCGACGACCGGGCCACCCTGGAGCGCTACGCCCACGAGGTCGCCCCGCGCACACGGGAGCTGGTCGAGGCGGAGCGGCGCGGGTAGCGCTCCGCTCCGTCCCGACTCCGTCCCGACCCCGGTCAGAACGGCGATGGCTCGTCCAGGTCGGTCGCGGGGGGGTCGGGGTTCCTCGGGTGGGGTCGGGGGTCGCCAGACGGGTACCGGGCGAGGGCGCCCTGGTCGTCGAGAACCTGTCCGCGTGGCCCGTCGGCCGGCGAGCACCAGGCCACCGAATCGCGATCGCGGCGCGTTCGGCGGAGCCCCTCGCCTGTCGTCGGTGGGGCAGCGCAGGGTCGGACGCTCGCTCGCGCCAGCGGTTCCCGCTCCCGTACTGCCGGTTCACGGGACTGCCGGTGCGGCCCCGGCACTCCCGGTGCAGGCGATCGAGCGGCGCCCGGACCCCCCTTCTGGGCGCCGCCCGCTCGTGATGACCCTCGTCCCGACCGTGCCGTGTGTTAGCTCGGTGACGGTCGGTAGCCAGGCACGTCGGGGTCGGCAGCAGTGCGTGAGCGCCGTCAGCGGGCCGGGGTGATTCGGCCCGTGACCTCGCCGAACCCGATACGGGAACCGTCCGGCCCCGGGGCGGTGGCCGAGAGGGTGACCTCGTCGCCGTCGAGCAGGAAGGTCCGTTCCTCACCCTTGACCACGACCGGCTCCCGCCCGCCCCAGGTCAGCTCGATGAACGCGCCGCGCTGACGGCGCCCCGGCCCCGAGATCGTGCCCGACGCGAACAGGTCCCCGGTCCGGGCCGACGCCCCGTTCACGGTCATGTGCGCCAGCATCTGCGCCGGCGACCAGTACATCTCCCGGTACGGGGGCCGGGACACCTCCTCGCCGTTCCACTCCACGACGAACTCGACGTCCAGGCCCCAGTCCTCGCCGCCGCGCAGGTACTCCAGCGGCTGCGGGTCCTGTCCCGGCAGCGGCACCCGTGCCGCCTCCAGCGCGGCGAGCGGCACCACCCACGGCGAGACCGAGGTGGCGAAGCTCTTGCCCAGGTGCGGGCCCAGCGGCACGTACTCCCAGGCCTGGATGTCGCGGGCCGACCAGTCGTTGACCAGCACCGCCCCGAACACGTGCCGCGCGAACTCGTCCACCCCGACCCGGCCGCCGAGCTCCGACCCGACGCCGACGACGAACCCCAGCTCCGCCTCGATGTCCAGCCGCCGCGACGGGCCGAACGAGGGCGCGGCCTCGTCGGGTGCCTTGCGCTGCCCGCACGGCCGCACGATCTCGGTCCCGGACACGACCACGGTGCCCGCCCGGCCGTGGTACCCGACCGGCAGGTGCTTCCAGTTCGGCATCAGCGGCTCGGCGTCGGGCCGGAACAACCGCCCGAGGTTCGACGCGTGGTGCTCGGAGGCGTAGAAGTCCACGTAGTCGGCGACCTCGAACGGCAGGTGCAGCGTCACGTCCCGGACCGGACGGACGGCAGGACCGGGCACGTCCCTCGCGACGAGCGCGGTGATCCGCTCGCGGACCTGCGCCCACCGCTCCGGCCCCTGCGTCAGGAACGGGTTCAGCGACGGGGCGGCGAAGACCTCGTCCTCGAGCAGCACCGCGAGGTCGATCACGCTGTCACCCAGCCGCACCCCGACCCGGCGGCGGCCGCCGGCGACGGAGAAGACCCCGTAGGGCAGGTTCTCCGGCCCGAACGGCGAGCCCGCCGGGACCTCGACGACACTCACGAACGCACTCCTTCCGGGAGGGGCGCGGCCAGCACGCCGAGATCGACCAGCTCGTCGCGTGGCTCGGTGATGCTGCAGGTGCCGAACGACGTGAACAGGGCCCGCACCTCCGGGCCCACGGATCGGACCCGGTCGGCGACGACGGCCCCGTCGCGCTCGGCGAGCAGTGCGCGGGCGTCCGCCTCGGTCCCGCCGCGGACCAGGGCGTCCGTGGCGAGCAGGAGGTTGAGGAAGCCGTGCTGCTCGAACCCGGTCCGCGGGTCGGTGTTGCGCACGGCGTGGTGCAGCCCGGCGGTGGCCTTGAAGGGCACTCGCGCCCCGACGACCGCGGCGACCGCGGCGGCCAGCTCGGCCTCGTCCGGGTGGAGGTCGGCCCGGACGCCTCCGGTGCGGAACTTGGCCCGGTAGCGACCGGGGAGCGCCTCGAGCACCGCGCCGCGCCGCCGGTCACGGGGCACCTCGACGTACACGTCGAGGTCGCCGGACCGCTCCGGGCCCGCGGCGAGCAGGTCCAGGAACTGCGCGGGCGCCATGGCCTCCGGTACCGCGACCTCGACCGAGCGCAGCTCCACGGGGAGCCGCGCGCACCCCGCCAGCACCGCGGGCAGGCCCGCCGGCCCGCCCGGCAGGGTGACCGAGAGCGGCAGCCGTTCGCCCGGCGCGAGCAGCGCACCCAGCTGCGGCAGCGCGGCGGCCCCCAGCACCAGCGGCCCGACGAGCCCCGCGTACCAGGTGTCCTGCCGCTCCCGGTGGGCCCGCACCGCGTCGGGCAACGGGGCCAGACCCGGCGGGAAGACCGCGGCGTCGTCGCACAGACCCGCGACGAGCGCGGGGACCCGAGCGGTCATGACGCCGGCCCGCGGCCCGCCCAGGTCCACGCGTAGGCGTCGTCCTCGGCCGCGATGCCGCCCTCGCCCAGCTCCATCGGCCGGAACGTGTCCACCATGACCGCCAGCTCGTCGAAGAACTCGACGCCCAGCGACCGCTCGACCGCACCCGGCTGCGGGCCGTGGGAGTGCCCGCCGGGGTGCAGGCTGATCGAGCCCTGCCCGATGCCGGATCCCTTGCGGGCCTCGTAGTTCCCGCCGCAGTAGAACATGATCTCGTCCGAGTCCACGTTGGAGTGGTAGTACGGCACCGGGATCGACAGCGGGTGGTAGTCCACCTTGCGCGGCACGAAGTTGCAGATCACGAAGTTGGTGCCCTCGAACACCTGGTGGACGGGCGGCGGCTGGTGCAGCCGCCCGGTGATCGGCTCGAAGTCCGCGATGTTGAACGTGTACGGGTACAGGCAGCCGTCCCAGCCGACCACGTCGAACGGGTGCGTCGGGCACACGTAGCGGGTGCCGGTGATCCCGCTGCCAGATGATCGAGCAGAGCCGCGGTGCTTGACCAGCACCTCCACCTCGGTGCCCTCGACCACGAACGGCTCGGCCGGCCCGTGCAGGTCGCGCTCGCAGTACGGCGCGTGCTCGAGCAGCTGCCCGAAGCGCGACAGGTACCGCTTCGGCGGCGCGATGTGCGAGTTCGCCTCGATCGCGTAGAGCCGCAACGGGTCCGAGCCCGTCGGGATCCATCGGTGCGTGGTCGCGCGCGGGATCAGCACGTAGTCGCCCTGCACCGCCTGCAGCACGCCGAACACCGTCTCGACCGTCGCGCTGCCGGACTCGACGTACACGCACTCGTCGCCCACCGCGTTGCGGTACAGCGGCGACGTCTCCCCCGCCACCACGTACGAGATCCGCACGTCCGCGTTGCCCAGCACCAGCCGCCGGCCCGTCACCGGGTCCACGGCCTTCCAGTCGTCGCCGGTCAGCCGGTGCAGCGCAAGGTGTCGCGGGATCAGCGGCCGGTTCTCGGTGAGCGTCTGGTCCGGCAGCTCCCACGGCGTGGCGTCGACGATCGCCGACGGCACCCCGAGGTGGTAGAGCAGCGAGGAGTCCGACGAGAAGCCCTCCTCCCCCATCAGCTCCTCGTAGTGCAGGCCGCCGTCCGCGGTCCGGTGCTGGGTGTGCCGCTTGGGCGGGACGTCACCGACTCGCCTGTAGAACGCCATCGTGGCTCTCCTCCCGGGTCACGGGGTGTGCGGCGGCGCGGTGCAGCGCGCCGGTGATCTCTGCGGCGGTCGGGTCGGCCAGGACGGCGGCGACGTGGGCGTCCGGACGGACGACCCACACCTCGTCGGGCCGCGCCTCGAGCGTCGCGGTGAGGGTGCCCTCGAGGTCGATCTCGGGCAGGGCGAGGACCCGGACCGGACCGTGCGCCGCCGTGGCGGCCCGCGTGGCCGCCGCGTGGTCGACCCGGGCGCCGGTCAGGAGCAGGAACCCGTCCCGGGCCAGCGCGCGGGCCCGGCCGCCGGCAGCGCTCCCGGCGACGACGACCGGGGCGTCGGGCAGCAGCACCCCCGGCCCGGCCGGGGGGACCTGCCCGCGCGGCGGCCGCCCGCCGAACGGGCGCCGCGGGTCCGCGGTCGTCAGCGGGGAGTCGACGTACCAGAACGGCTCGGACAACCGGCCCGAGTCGACCCGGGCGCGGGCGTCGGCGTCGGTCGCCGCGCGGCTCAGGACCTCGGCGCGGTGCCGCGCGCGGTCCTCGTCCGGCGGGACCAGGAAGTCCATGGTCGCCGTGGTGACCGCGAGGTTCTCCACGGCCGCGGCGTGCCGCTCGGCGTGGTAGCTCTCCAGGAGCTCGTCGGGGGCCCAGCCGTGCCCGACGTAGGCGATCTTCCAGGCCGCGTTCTCGGCGTCGCCGACCCCGGAGTTCAGGCCCCGCGCGCCGAACGGCGACACGAGGTGCGCCGCGTCGCCGGCCACGAGGACCCGGCCGCAGCGCATCCGGTCGACCACGCGGGAGTGGAAGCGGTACACCGACTTCCAGACGAGCTCGTAGTCCCGGTCGCCGACGATCTGCCGGATCCGGGCGTCCAACCCACCTGAGGCGACCTCGTCGTCCAGGTCGTAGCCGGCCGGGACCTGCCAGTCGATGCGGAAGGTCGAGTCCGGGCACGGGTGGATCAGCACCTGTCGGCCCGGGTTCCACTCCGGGTCGAAGTAGAACCGCCGCTCGCTCGCCCGGCCGGGCAGGTCCGCACGGATGTCGCAGATGAGGAAGCGGTCGTCGAAGGAGCGCCCGTCGAAGCGCACCCCGAGCAGCCGGCGCAGCTCGTCGCTCCGGGCCCCGGCACAGACGACGAGGTAGGAGCCGTGCAGCTCCCGGCCGTCGTCGAGGCGGACGCGGACCCCCGAGTCGTCCTGCTCGACGTGCACGACGCGGTGCCCCCAGCGCAGGTCCACCAGGGGTTCCGCGGCGATGCACTCGTCGAGGATCTCCTCGGTGCGGGTCTGGGAGATGTTGACGAACGGCGGGAACGCCGGGCGGCCGGGCTCGGCGAGCTCCGTCGCGAACAGCTCCCGGTCGCGGTGGAAGGTGCGCGCGGTGGTCCAGGTGACGCCCTCCGCGGCGATCCGCCGGCCGGCGCCGACCGCCTCCCAGACGTCGAGCACGTCACGCTGCTGACAGATGGCCTTCGACCCGACCCGGTCCCGCTCGGGGCGCTGGTCGAGCACGACCGTCGGCACGCCCCAGCGGGCCAGCAGCAGGGCGGTGGTCTGTCCGACCGGGCCGGCGCCCAGGACGAGCACCGGCGCGGCGGGCCAGGCGCCCGCCGACCGGTCCCTGCTCCGCGGGCGAGGTGCGGTGGTCATGCGGTACTCCCGTCGTCGCGAGTCCTGCGGTCGATGCGACCGCGCTCACCCCTGCAGCTGGGCCCAGACCTCCTGGTCGCGCTCGGCGGTCCAGACGACCGGGCGCTCGACGCCGGACAGCTCGTCCCACAGCCGCGAGACGTCGAACGGCAGGCAGTGCTCGAAGATCGGCCAGTGCCCGTAGTCGCCCACCAACGCGGCGTGCGTGGCCTCGAACGCCTCCTTCAGCGTCCCACCCCGCTGCTGCACCCCACCGACCTCGCGGAGCATCACCTGCAGGAACCCGCGGGTCTGCGCGATCGCCGCGTCGACGGCCGCCCGGCCCCGCGTGACCGCGCCCCGGCCCCCGACCAGCTGCTCCGCACCGAGCGCCTGCACCCGGTCCAGGGTGGTCGTCGCCCAGTCCCGATGGAAGGCGTCACCGGTGTAGAGCGCCGCCTCGGCCTCGACGAGATCGCCGGCGAACAGGATCCGCTGCCGCGGCAGCCACGCGGTCAGGTCGCCCTCGGTGTGCCCCCGCCCGTGGTACTGCAACACCAGGTCCCCGCGCCCACCACCCAGGTCGAGGGTGAGCCGCTCGGCGAAGGTCAGCGTCGGCCAGGTCAGCCCGGGCACCGAGTCGGCGGCCTCGGCCAGCCGCGGCATCCGCGCGAACTCCGACTCCCAGTCCTGCTTGCCCCGCTCGGCGATCAGCGCCCGGGTGTTCTCGTGCGCCACCACGATCTCGGCGTCGAACGCGCTCGCGCCCAGGACACGGACCGCGTGGTAGTGCGAGAGCACCAGATAGCGCACCGGCTTGTCGGTGTGCTCGCGCAGCTTCGCCAGCCACTTCCGCGCGGCCACCGGCGTGGCGAGGGCCTCGAAACAGACCAGGAAGTCCTCCCCCTCGACCGCCCCGATGTTCGGGTCGCCCTCGGCCGTGAGCGCGTAGACGCCCTCGGCGAGGACCTCGAGCCTCTGCTCCTTGGCGGTGGTGTCGGCGGAGGAGGCGAACGGCTTGGCCGTGCCGGCCTCGGGCGCGTGCTGGGTCATCGACAGTCCCTTCCCGTCGCTGGGAGGTCTCGGAAACCCGACCGTCACCCGGCGGCACGCACCGGAGCAGCGATCAAAGGTTTGACTACCCGAGGAACGGTAGGGCGTCGACGGGACGAGCGCCAGAACTCGTCAAGGATTTGAACACTGATGGAGCAGCGGGACCCCCCGCCGGCGCCGGCGTGGGAGGGTCGCCGGCGGAAGGGGCCGAACCGGGAGCCCGTCAGTCGTCCTGCCGCCAGCGGGCGGCGTAGCGCTCCTCCTGCTCGCGGCGCTCGTCGGCGTGCGCCTCGTCCCGCACCGCCGCGGCGCCGCCCTGCGGGTAGCCGGCCTTGACGGCCCGGTGCTCGGCCGACTCGTACATGTAGGCGAACGAGTAGAAGTAGCCGATCAGCAGGCCGCCGAGCACCGCCATCGCGCGGACCCAGGGCTCGCCGGGGATGAAGACGTACAGCAGCACGGCGATCGGGGCCAGCTGGGCGGTCGCGCGCGCGAGGTGCCGCCACCGCCAGGTCGGGGCGGTCACGTCGTGCAGCACCCACTCCTTGTGCCGCGGGGGCAGGCCGGCCCCGTAGGCGTAGAGCAGCCAACGCAGCGGATTCGGCCTCACGGTTCCGGTCATCATCCTCACCCCAACACTTTGCGCACCAAGGATCGTACACTGGCGGCGTGGCCGACTCCGGACGACGTGACGAGGGTGACCTCGCGACCCTCGCGCACACCGACCTGCTCAAGCTCGACAGGCAGGTCTGCTTCGCGCTGGCCGTGGCGGCGCGCAACGTGATCGCGCTGTACCGCCCGCTGCTCGAACCGATGGGCCTCACGCACCCGCAGTACCTGGTGATGCTGGCGCTGTGGGAGCGCTCGCCCCGCTCCGTGACCGACCTGAGCACGGCCCTCGCGCTCGACCCCGGCACCCTGTCCCCGCTGCTCAAGCGGCTGGAGGCCGCCGGCTACGTGACGCGGAAGCGGGTCGAGGGCAACGAGCGCATGCTCGCGGTCGGCCTCACGGCGGAGGGAAGGGCGCTGCGGGCGCAGGCCGAGCGCATCCCGCCGGCGATCATCGAGCGGCTGGGGATGCCGCTCACCGACCTCGAGCACCTCCACGCCGTGCTGACCGAGGTCATCGCGGCGAGCCG
Source organism: Pseudonocardia kujensis (assembly GCF_021283305.1). Taxonomy (GTDB): domain Bacteria; phylum Actinomycetota; class Actinomycetes; order Mycobacteriales; family Pseudonocardiaceae; genus Pseudonocardia; species Pseudonocardia kujensis. The sequence continues at coordinate 76,994 of NZ_JAJSOK010000013.1, read as the reverse complement.
GACGGCACCCGACGGCGGGTGAGGTGCGGCGAGCGCTCAGCCCGGCGCCCCTCGCACACACGGAACGGGTTGCCCTCCGGATCGAGGACCCCGGGCCACAACGATTGAAGGAGTGTTCAACCGTTGACCTGATCCGACGGGAACCTTACGGTCCCATGGTCCGCAGAAGTGTCCGGAAGGAGCGGGTCGTGCACATCGCCGAGGGTTATCTCCCACCCCTGCACGCCGCGGCGTGGGCCGTGGCCTCGGCCCCGTTCGTGGTGCACGGGGCCCGGGCCGTCGTGCAGCAGGTCCGGACCGACCCGGACTCGAAGCTGCTGCTCGGCGCGGCCGGCGCCTTCAGCTTCGTGCTCTCGGCGCTGAAGATCCCCTCGGTGACCGGCTCGTGCTCGCACCCCACGGGCACCGGACTGGGAGCGGTGCTCTTCCGACCACCCGTGATGGCGTTGCTCGGGACCGTCGTGTTGTTCTTCCAGGCCGTCCTGCTGGCCCACGGCGGCCTGACGACGCTCGGGGCGAACGTCTTCTCGATGGCGGTCGTCGGCCCGTGGGTGGCGTACGGGACGTACCGGCTGGTCCGACGCCTCGGTGGCGGCCTCGGGCCGGCCGTGTTCCTCGCCGCGGCGCTGGGCGACCTCGCGACCTACTGCGTGACCAGCGTGCAGCTCGCCCTCGCCTTCCCCGACGCCACGTCCGGCGTCGGCGGGGCGGTCGTGAAGTTCGGCTCGATCTTCGCGATCACCCAGATCCCGCTCGCGGTGAGCGAGGGCCTGCTCACCCTGCTGGTGGTCCGGCTGCTGGTCCGGGTCAGCCCGGACGAGCTGCGCCGCCTGGGCGTGCTGCCCACCCCGCCGGCGACCCCTACCGCGAAGGAGGTCGGCGCGTGAAGCGCTCCACCCTGGTCAACTGGCTGCTGGTGCTGGCCGTCGTGGCGCTCGCCGCGATCCCGGTGCTGTTCGTGCAGGGCGAGTTCGGCGGCTCCGACGGGCTCGCCGAGCAGGCCATCACCGAGTCCCACCCCGACTACGAGCCCTGGTTCTCCTCGATCTACGAGCCGCCGTCGGGCGAGATCGAGTCCGGGCTGTTCGCGCTGCAGGCCGCGATCGGCGCCGGCGTGGTCGGCTACTACTTCGGCGCGGCCCGCACGAAGCGCCGGCTCGCGCGCGGCCCCGCGGACCGCCACCCCGAGGACACCCCCTGATGCTGCCGCTCGACGCGGCGGCCTACACGAACCGCTGGCGGCCGCGGCACCCCGGGGAGAAGGCACTCCTCTCGCTCGGCCTGCTGGTGCTGACCCTCGTGCTGCCCACGTGGCCGGGGGCGGCGCTCACCGGTGGCGTGGCCCTCGTGCTGGTCCTGGGGCCGGCCGGGCTGCCGGGCCGGGCGCTGTGGCGGGCGGTCCGGGTACCGCTGGGGTTCGTCGTGACCGGGATGCTGCCGTTGCTGGTGTCCCTCGGTGGCGACCCGTGGCTGCGGTGGGAACCGGCCGGGCTCCCGCAGGCGGCGCAGCTTGCCGGTCGCGCGACCGCCGCCCTGCTGTGCCTGCTGCTGTTCGCCGCGACGACCCCGCTCGCGGACCTGCTGCCCCGGCTGAACCGGATCGGCGTGCCGCCGGCGGTCACCGAGGTCGCGGCGCTGACCTACCGCTTCCTGTTCCTGCTGCTCGAGTCCCTGCGGGCGGTCCGCGAGGCCCAGGCCGGCCGGCTCGGCTTCCGCACCTGGCGGACGTCCTACCGCGCGCTGAGCGGACAGGGCGCAGCGGTCTTCGTGCGCGCCTTCGACCGGGCCCGGCGGCTGGAGCAGGGGCTGGCCTCCCGGGGCTACACCGGTTCGCTGCGCGTCCAGGTGGCCGCGCGGGAGCTCTCCGCCGCCTTCGTCGCGGCGACGTGCGTGCTGCTGGCCGCCGTCGTCGTGGCCACGTTCCTGCTGGTGCCCCGGTGAACCCGATCCTGCGGGCCGACGACCTGGTCTTCGGCTACGACCCGGACCGCCCGGTGCTCACCGGGGCCACCCTGTCCCTGCACGAGGGCCGCCGCCTCGCCGTGCTCGGCCCCAACGGCGGCGGCAAGACGACGTTGTTCCGGCTGCTGCTCGGGCTGCTGGAACCGGGCCGGGGCCGGGTGCTGCTCGACGGCGAGCCCGTCCGCCGGGACCGGCGCGGCCTGACCCGGCTGCGCGAACAGGTCCAGCTCGTCCTGCAGGATCCCGACGACCAGCTCTTCGCCGCCGACGTGGCCCAGGACGTGTCCTTCGGCCCGCTCAACCTCGGCCTGTCCGCCGCCGAGGTCACCGCCCGCGTCGACGCCGCGCTGACCGCGCTCGGCATCGCCGACCTGGCCGACCGCCCCACCCACCTGCTGTCGTTCGGGCAGAAGAAGCGCACCGCGATCGCGGGGGCGGTCGCGATGCGCCCCCGGCTGCTCGTGCTCGACGAGCCGACGGCCGGCCTGGACCCCGCCGGCGTCGAGGAGCTCCTCGCCACCCTCGACGCGCTGCACCGTGGGGGGACCACGGTCGTCCTCTCCACCCACGACGTCGACCTCGCCCACCGGTGGGCCGACGAGGTCGCGGTCGTGGCCGCGGGCCGGGTGCGGGTCGCCGCGGTCGACGAGGTGCTCGGCGACGCGGACCTGCTGCGGTCCGCGCGGCTGGGTCCGGCCTGGGCACCGGGCGTGCACCGGCTCCTCGAGGCCCTCGGCTCCGCCGCGCGCCCGCGCACACCGGCCGAGCTCTACGCCGCGCTCGCGGACCTGCCCGCCGCGGTCGCCCCGCAGTGAAGGCCGACGGCCCGGGCAGGGCGTCCGTCCCCCGGCGCCGGGCCGTTGGGCCCTGCTGGCGACCGTCCCGACCAGGGACCGTCGGCACGCGGGAACGTCCGGCCGAGCCGGTGCCCCGCGGCGGAGCACGACCGGGGCGCCCCCCGTCCGGCTCCGGGCCCGGTCGCCGCGTCGGCGACCGGGCTGGTCGGGCCCGTTCCCGTGGTCCGCACCGCCGGGACCACGTCGGGTGCCCTCATTCCTCCGCGAGGACCGTCCGGACGTCGATGGTGCCGGTCAGGCCCGCTCCCTCCAGCGCCTGCTGCGCCGGACCGTCCCCGGTCACGACGACCAGGCGGGACCCCTGCTGGCGGGCCAGCTCGTGCAGGTCGACCAGCGCGGCGAGGCCGCTCGGGCCGACCGAGGTCGCCGCCACCAGGTCGACGACGATCGTGGTGCCGGCCCGGATGTAGGCGGTGAGCAGCTTCCGTGCGCTGCGGGTGTCGGGCGCGTCGAGCTCGCCGGAGAGCCGGACGACGGTCCGCTCCCCCACCTCGATCTCGAGCCGGCACCCCTGGGGGTTCGTCATGTCGGTGATGGGCGATCGCCTCCTGCAGCGATGGGACGGGGGCCGGCCGGCGACGGGCCGGGCGGCCGGGGGGCGTCGCCGCCCGACCCGTCACGCTGCGTATCGAGGCGGTCGCGCGGCGTGTTACCGCCCCGCGGGAAGTTCCCGTGCGGGGTTCCCGCCCCACCGCGCCCCGGCCGGAATCTCCTCGCCCTTCATGACGAACGAGTCGGCGGCGATCTCGACGCCGTCGCCCAGGCTCACGCCGTAGAGCATGAAGGTGCCGACCCCGAGGGTCACGCCGCGGCCGATCGTGACGTGGTCGGACTTGAACGCGCCGTCCTCCTGCGAGTGCGGCTGGACGATGGTGCCGACGTTGAGGGTGCAGTCGTCGCCGATCGCGGTCAGGGTGTGCTCGACCACCATGGCCCCGTCGTCGAACACCCGGCGACCGATGCGGGTCCCGACCAGGCGGCTGACCAGGTTCTTGTAGGGCGTCCCGGCCAGCAGCCGGTCCAGCGACGGCACCATGAACTTCCAGAAGCGCTCGTGCCGCCAGAAGACGGGGTCGTAGATCGAGCAGGACCGGGGGCGCTGGCGGCGGAAGCCCGTCGACAGCCGCTCCCAGAACACGAACCACCCGACCGTGAACAGCACGCTGGCGACGACCTCCGCCGCGAAGGCGACCGGGCCCCAGTCCTGGTAGTGGTCCACCGCGAGCAGGCCGAGCAGCAGCAGGCCGAGCACGTGGGCCCACCGCACCAGCAGGACGAGGGCGATCGTGCGCAGGTTGTGGCCGTTCTTGCGGCGCAACCGCCGCCGCCGCTCCCGGACGTCGATCTCGAGGACCCGGTCGCGCTGGACGGTGCGCGGGATCTCGAAGGCGGGCGAGCCGAGCAGCCCGACGCCCTGGCGCACCGGGCCGTCGACCGGCACGGCGACCTTGGTGGCGAGCAGGCAGTCGTCGCCGGTGCGGCCGCCGATCGGGTAGGCGATGTAGTTGCCGAGGAAGTTGTGCGCGCCGATCGCGACCCGCGACGTCCGGAACGAGGTGTTGGAGAAGTCGGCGTTGGCGACGACCAGGCCGTCAGCGATCACCGTGCCGGTGCCCACCGAGGTGAGGTACGGCGTCTCGTGCGCGAAGTGCGAGCCGAAGTTGGAGCCGGTCTGCTCGACCCGCCCGAGGTCGTACCCCAGCAGGTAGAGGTAGTTGACGATGAAGGAGCTGTCGCCGAAGAGGTACACGAACAGGCGGACGTTGGTGAGGCGCGAGATCGTGCGGTGCAGCGAGTACCGCAGCCCGTAGAGCGGGTACACGCGGTCCGGGCGCACGAACGGGGCCAGCAGCCGAGGCACGGTGACCACCACCAGCAGCCCGAGGAGAAGACCTCCGACGACCAGGAGCGCCGAGTCGACCATCGCGTTCAGGTAGAACTGCGCGGTCGTGTGAGCCACGGCGCCGGGCTCCAGCAGCTCCTTGAACCGCGGCACCGTCGTGAGCAGCATGAACGGGCCGCCGAACCCGAGGGGCAGGTAGATCCCGAACAGCTTGACCAACTGGCTCGTGACGAACGTGAACTTCCGGAGCGCCCGGACCCGGGCCGGCGGGACGGCACGGAAGTCGGTGTGCGTCGGCTCCGCGGGCGAACCGTGCCAGCTCTGCCCTGCCGGGACGCTCTGGCCGCGGTGCAGCGCGGAGGCATGCCCGAGCTGGGCACCGTCGCCGATGGCGGTGTCGATGTCGAGCACGCTCTTGTCGCCGACGACGACGTCGCGGCCCAGCGTGACCCGCCCGGTCTGGATCGTCCCGGCCCGAGCGCGGTAGCCCAGCAGGAGGGCGTCCTTGCGGATCACGGTGCCGGAGCCGATGGTGAGCAGGTCGGTCGCGATCGGCAGGTGCCGGGTGAAGATCGCGACGTCCTTCCCGACCTTCGCCCCCAACGCGCGCAGGTAGAGCGCGTACAACGGCGAGCCGACCACGAACAGCGCCAGCGGGTTGGCCCGGACCAGCGTCTTCACCAGCCAGAACCGGAAGTAGCGCAGGCTCCAGACCGGAAGCTCGCCCTCCTTCCAGCGACCGATCAGCACCCACTTCGCCACGATCGGCAGCAGGCACAGGGCCAGGAAGGCGGTCCCGCCGGCGGTGGCCGAGCGCAGGTAGACGTCCAGCAGCCCGTTGCCGGCCAGGATCCAGACGTAGGCCCGGTCCAGCGCGTAGCCGACGCCGGTGGCGTAGAGCAGGAAGGTCAGCAGCTGCAGCGCACCGGTGAGCACGTACCCGACCGTGCTGTGCCGGACGGGAACCACCGGCGCCTGCGGTGACGCCTGCGTGGGTGCCGGGGCGGCCGCGGCCGCCATTCCGGCGATGGTCGGGTTGGCGTAGACGTCCCGGATGGAGATCGACGGCAGGTCGGCGCGGGCGCGCAGCCGGGCGCAGAAGCGGGTCATCACCATCGAGTCCGCGCCCAGGTCGTCGAACACGTTGCGGTCGACGGGGACGTGGTCCACCGCCAGCACCTCGGCGAGGACCTGCGCGAGCCCCTGCGCCACGGTCGCGCCCGCTGGGGCCGGGGAGGGGGCCGCGCCGGCGAAGGCGGTGGCGAGCCCGGCGACGGTCGGGTGGGCGTAGACGTCCCGGATCGAGACCGACGGCAGGTCGGCGCGGGTGCGCAGCCGGGCGCAGAAGCGGGTCATCACCATCGAGTCCGCGCCCAGGTCGTCGAAGACGTGGGCGTCGACGGGCACGTGCTCGACGGCGAGCACCTCGGCCAGCACGCCCGCCAGCGCCGCGGCCAGCCCGGCCGTGGACGGGGCGGGCGTGGACGGTACCGGTGTGGGGGTCGGGGACGGGGCGGGCACCGGGGCGGGCACCGGAGCCGGGACGGCCGGCGCGGACAGGATCTGGTCCACGGTCAGGACCTCGGGGGCGGGCGCCGGGGGTGCCGGCGTCCGCAGGATCTGGTCCAGCGTGAGGGCCCCGTCCGACGTAGGCGGCACGGCCGGCCCGGTCGGCCCGGCCGGCTCGGTCGGCTCGGCCGGCTCGGCCGGCTCGGCCGGCTCGGCCGGCTCGGACGGCAGCAGCTGCTCGAGCTCCTCCAGCTCCTCGTACAACCGGGCGTTCTCGGCCCGCAGCACCGACATCTCGGCGCCGCTCGGCGGCGCGGGCTGGGCGGGCAGGGCCGCCCGGTGGACGAGGCCGTCCGCGGTCAGCGGGAGGGCGTCCAGCCGCTCGAACCGCGCCGGGACGGGGCCGGGGGCCGACCGCTCCTGCAGCCGGGCCCGGATCTCCTGCTCGTCGGCCGGCCCGTCGGACCGGCAGGTGTAGTAGCCCACGAGCTCGGGACCGCCCGGCCCGTCGTGCGCGACCACGACCGCCGACGCCACGCCGGGCACCCCGAGCATCACCGACTCGATCGCGGTGAGGTCGACCCGCTCGCCGCCCACGACCACCTGCAGGGCGATCCGGCCGCGGTACTCGATCTCCCCTCCGGCGTCGACCCGGCCCAGGTCGCCGGTGCGGTAGATCCGGCCGGAGGGGTTGCCGGGGATGCCGAGGAAGTCGTCGACGAAGGCGTCGCCCGAGTCCAGGTAGCCGCAGGCCAGACCGAGCCCGGCCACCCCGATCTCGCCGGTCTGCCCGTGCGGCAGGGCCAGCGGGAACTCCGGGTCGAGGATGACGGTCGCGTAGGTGGGCAACGGCGTCCCGACGGTGACCGGCCTGTCCGGGTGGGCCTCGGCCCACGCCGCGGTCACGCTCGCACCGGGCGGCACGTAGGCGGTGAGCAGGCGCCGGTCGGGGCGGTGCCAGCGCGCCACGAGAGCCGGTGGGCAGGGTTCGCCCGACACCAGCAGGAACCGCAGCCGGGGCAGGTCCTGCTCGAGCGTGGACAGCAGGGCAGGGGTGGTGCAGAGCGCCGTGACGCGCCGCGCCTCCAGGTCGGCGTGCAGCGCCCGGCCGCGCAGCGCGGGCCCGTCGGGCGCGGGCACCAGCGTCGCCCCGGCGGCCCACGCCATCCACACCTCCTCGATGCCGCCGCCGGAGAACAGCGCGCGGCCCTGGTGGAGACGGTGCCCGCGGAGGCCGAAGGTCTCGGAGGCGATGCGCACGGCGTTGCAGACGGCGCGGTGGTCGAGGGTGACGCCCTCGGACCAGCCCGAGGCGTCGGCGACGTGGACGACGTACGCGGGCCGGTCGGCGGCGCCGCCGCGCTCCGCGGGCTGCAGCCGCGCCGGGCTCATCTCCGCGATCAGCGCCGCCGCGTCGTCGACCGCGAGCACCTCGGCCGCGCCGGTGCGCAGCGCGCGCACGCCGGCCACCCGACCGCGCAGGTGCGAGCGGCTCAGCACGATCCGCGCCCCGGTGTCCGCGACGACGAACGCGAGCCGGTCGGCCGGCGCGTCCGGGTCGAGCGGCACGCACGTGGCCCCGATCTTCAGCACGGCGAGCAGCGCGGCGTAGGCCTCGACGCGGTCGTCGAACAGCAGGGCGACGCGGTCGCCGGCCCCGGCGCCGTGCAGCCGCAGGTAGCGGGCGAGCCGGTTGGCGCGGGCGTCGAGCTCGTCGTAGGTCAGGGCGGCGCCGGGGGCGTCGACGGCGAGCTGTCCGGCGCGTCCGTACTCGCGGATCCAGTCGCACCGTTCCTCGAACACCGAGTCGAGGCGCTCGTGCCGGCGCACCCGCCAGCCCTGCGCCTCGTGGCGGTCGACGACGACCAGCTCCGAGAGCGGCACGTCCGGCCGGCCCGGGGCCGACGGCCCGTGCTCGCCCGACTGCGTGATCGACATCTGGTCCCCCGCTGCTCCACCCGACGCGTGGACCGCAGCGGCGCGGTCCACCGGATGTTCCGAGGGTGTCGGCACCGGGCGGTCCGGACCATGGGGACAGGCCTCGGACCGGCCGGGGCGGGCCCCCGTCCGCGTGGGGGCCGTCCCCCGGACTCAGCCGCTCCCGTCGGCCGGCCGAGCGGCGGAGCGCCCCGCCACCGCCGCCGTCCCGACGACGGCGAGCACCGCGGCCAGCGCGCCCAGGCCGACGGCGACGGAGGCGGCCGCGGCCACGACGCCGACCAGCAGCGGCCCGCCCGCGTCGCCGAGCTCCCGCCCGACCTCCGCCGAGCCCATCGTCTGGCCGAGCCGCTCCGGCGGGGACGAGGCGGCCAGCGACGCGAACGCGACCGGGGTCGCGACCCCGACCCCGAGGCCGATGACGACGGCCGCCGCCACCAGCGCGACGATCCCCGGGACCGTCGCGGCCAGGACGAAACCGGCGACCATCAGCGCGAACCCCGCCGCCAGTGCCGTCCGCGTGCTCAACCTCCCGCGGTCGTGGGCCCGGCCGGCCCGCGGCTGGACCAGCGTCGAGGAGAGCGCCAGGCAGCCCACCACGGCACCGGTGACGATCGCGCTCAGCCCGGCCGCCGTGCCGAGCGCCGGCAGGAACCCGACGGCCGTGGCCAGCGCCGCCGTGGTGCCGGCCAGCGCCGCGGTCGGCCGCAGGAAGCCCGGTGCGGAGAGCCGGCGCGCGAGGTCGACGACGGTCTGGCGCTGCCGCGGCAGCGGCGGGACCGCGGGGACGCTCAGGGCCGCCCACACCGTCACGGCGACGGCGACCGCGGCGAGGACGACGAACAGCGTCGTGAACCCGGCGAACGTGAGGACCACGCCGCCGATCAACGGGCCCGCCGTGTAGCCGAGGCCCTTCCACGCTCCGTAGGAGCCGAACACGCGCCCCTGCCGGCCGCCCGCGCCCAACCGCCCCACCATCGCCCCGGCCGCCGGCGAGAACGCCGAGGCGGCCGCCCCCTGCCCGAGCCGCGCCAGGGTCAGCGCCACCGCCGAGCCCGGCCCCGCCGCCATCCCCCCGCCCAGCGCGACGAGCACGTAGACCAGGGACACCGCGGCGAACGCGGCGAGGCCGCCCAGCAGCACCCGCCGCGGGCCGACGCGGTCGGCGAGCGAGCCGAACACCGGCTTGAGCAGGATCTCCGCCCCGTCGTACACGGCCAGGACCAGGCCGAGTGCCAGCACGGACAGCTGCCCGGACCCGGTCTCGGCACCGGCGCCCGTCGCGACGGCGTGCGAGCCGAACGCCGTGACGAACCCGGCGGCGTACAGCGGGAGGAGCACGCCCTGCCGCGGACCGGCCCCCGCGGCCGCACCTCCCGCGCCGGCCGTGCTCTCCCGGCGGTCGTCCGGCTGGGCGGGGGTGTCGGCCATGCCCGGCGTCCTTCCCTTCCTGCGTCGGCCCACACCGGACCGCCTCACGAGCGGGCCGACCGTACCGGCCCGCGTTCATGTCGGCCCGCCTTCATCTCAGCCCGCGTCCCGGCCGGCCCGCGTCCCGTCAGCCCCCGTGCCCGGCCGGGCCGGAGGCACCGTCCCCGGAGAGGTCGCCCCCGCCGCCCCGCCCGGCCTGCCGTCCTCCCGGTCCTCCCGGTCCTCCCGGTCCTCGCGGTTCTCGAGCGGCAGGAAGAGCGTCATGACCGGCGGGCTCTCCCGCGAGACGACGAGCCGGCCGCCCTGGTCCTCGGCCAGCCGGGTGGCGAGCGGGAGGCCGATGCCCAGGCCCTCGCCCGGGGTGTCGGGCCCGGACGGACCGCCGTCGCGCTCGGGATGCCCGTTCGCGAACCCCGGGCCCTCGTCGCCGACGTCGACCGCCACCGCGTCGCCCACGTCGCGGAGACCGACCCGGACGGCGCCCCCGCCGTGCCGCACCGCGTTGTCCAGCAGCACCGCGAGGACCTGGCCGATCGCGGCCCGCGACCCGACGACCGTGGGCGCGCCGCCGTCGGGCTCCCCGTCGCCCACCCCGTCGAGGTCGAGGTCGAGCCCCCGTCCCTCCGCGACGAGCCGCGGCCGGTAGGTCTCGGCCACCTCGTCGAGCACGGCGTGCAGGTCGACCGGGGCCCGCCCGGCACCGTCCCGGGCCCGGGCGAGCGCCAGCAGCTCCTCGACCGTACGGGTCAGCCGCTCGGTCTCCGCGACGGCGGCGTCGAGCGCGGGACCGAGCTCGACGCCCGGGCGTGCGTCCGCCCGGGCGTTCTCCAGGCGCAGGCGCAGCGCGGCCAGCGGCGTGCGGAGCTGGTGCGACGCCTCGGCGGAGAAGGCCCGCTCGCGAGCGAGGAGCTCGTCGAGCCGGGCGGCGGTGCTGGCGAAGGCGGCGCCGAGCGCGTCGACCTCCGCGAGCCCGGCCCGCCGCGGCCGCACGCTGAAGTCCCCGTCGCCGAGCCGGCCGGCCAGCACGGCCAGGTCCTCCAGCGGGTGCGCGAGCCGCCGGGCCTGCCGTCGGGCGATGGCCCACGCGGCGACCAGGACGAGCGCGGCCAGGACCAGCATCCCCAGCCACAACGGGACCAGGCCGGCGTAGACCACCGACACCGGGCGGGCGGCCCGGACCGCGCCGATGACCTCGTGCTCGCCCAGCACGGGGACGGTCGCGATCATGTCGCCGCCGCTCCGCACGACCTCCGGGCCCGCGCCCCGGAGCACGGCCCTGACGTGCTCGTCGCCGGTCGGGGCGCCGTCGCCGGCCGCGAGCAGGCCGCCGTCGTCGTAGAGCCCGAGCGTGGTCGCGGGCGTCCCCGACCCGGGCAGCACCGCGGGGACGCGGTCGTGGGCCAGGTCGGTCAGCACGGCCGCGGCGGTCAGGTCGGCGAGCCGCTGCAGCACGACGCCCTCGTCGGCCACGGCGTAGCGGGCGAGGCCGAGGCCGAGCGGCACGCCGAAGAGGGTCACCGCGATCGCGGCGATCGCCACGGAGAGCGAGACGATACGGGTGCGGACGCGAGCGGTCCCTCGCACGGTCACCCCCACCCTCGCGAGGTCGCGGCGGATCCGGCCCGGTCCCGCCGGTGTCGCGGAGGATGAAGGCTAGGCCGTCGGCGGCTCCAGGCGGTAGCCGTGCCCGCGCAGGGTGCGGATCCGCGGCAGCCGGGTCCCGGCCGGGAAGCCCGACAGCCGCCGGCGCAGGGCCGCCACGTGGACGTCGAGGGTCTTGGTGGACCCGCCCCAGTGGTCGTCCCACACGTCGGCCATCAGGGTCCGCCGGCTCAGCGCTGCGCCGGGGTCGCGGGCCAGCCGCTCCAGCAGGTCGAACTCCTTCGCCCGCATCACCAGCTCGCGCCCGGCCACGACCACCCGGCGTTCCCGCAGGTCGAGCTCGAGGTCGCCCAGCCGCACGGGGTCGCCCGGCGGCCCCGGCCTGCCCCGGCGCAGGTGCGCGCGGACGCGGGCGAGCAGCTCCTCGCGGCGGACGGGCTTGGTGAGGTAGTCGTCCGCGCCGGCGTCGAGCCCGACGACGACGTCCATCTCCGCCCCGCGGGCCGTCAGGATCACCACCACGGCGTCGGCGGACCGCGCCCGCAGCGCCCGGCAGACCCGGATGCCGTCCATGTCGGGCAGCCCGAGGTCGAGCAGGACGAGGTCGGGTTCCCGCGCCCCGGCGCAGTCGAGGGCCGCGCGGCCGGTGTGCGCCCACACCACCTCGTGCCCGTGCTGCGTGAGGCTCTCGACCAGGCCCTCCCCCAGGCCCCGGTCGTCCTCGACGAGCAGGATGCGCGCGCTCACCGGGCCATCATCCCGAGCCGGCCGCCGCGGATCGACGGCCGACGTACGAGCGAGCTGAGAGGTCGGTTAGCCGACGGCAAAATCTCGCGGCTCCGGGCCCCCGGGCCTTGCCCCCCGTTCCCGACGGTCGGTACACACGACGGCAGGTGGAAGGTTCCCCCCGTCCACCTGACCGGGCCGGGCGCCGCCCCCACAGAGAGAATGCGGCCCCGGCCCCCGGACGCCGATCCCCCCGCAGCCCGCGCTCCCCCGGGGCGTGTCCTCGTGGTGTGATCCACCGGGCCGTGGTGGCGCCAGGTGCCCCACCCGGCAGGCCGGGGCGAGGTGCGTAGGCTCGTCGCCACCGGCTCCGCGGGCAGGAGGGACACCATGTCGGAGCACGACCGCTACGGCGACCTGGGGGCCCCGCCCCCGCTCGTCGCCGAGTTCGTCTCGCTCTCCGAGAAGCTGCTCGACGCGCCCACCGTGCAGGACGTGCTCGACCGCATCGCCCAGGCGACGGTGCGCGTGGTGAACGGCGCCGACATCGTCAGCGTCTCGCTGCGCTCGCGCGACGGCACCATCGACACCCCGGCCACCACCGACCCCGTGGGCGTGCGCCTCGACGAGCTGCAGAACGAGTTCGACGAGGGCCCCTGCCTCGACGCGAGCCGGGTGCCGGGCGTCGGCTTCGCCTTCTCCGCGGACGTGGCGGCCGGCGAGGAGTTCCCGAAGTGGGGTCCCGCGGCCGCCGAGCTGGGCGTCGGGAGCGCGATGGCCGTCGGCCTGTTCCCCGCGCAGGACCCGCCGCGGATCGGGTCGCTCGACTTCTACTCCCGCCGCCCGGGCGGCCTCGACCAGGCCGACCGCGACACGGCGCTGGTGCTGGCCGCCCACGCGTCCACCGCGGTCGCCGGCTCGCTCGCCTCCACCCGCGCCGAGCTGAAGGTCACGCAGCTGACCGAGGCCGTGCGCAGCCGGGACGTGATCGGCCAGGCCAAGGGGATCCTCATGGAGCGTCGCGGCGTCGACGCCGAGGAGGCCTTCCGGATCCTGCGGTCGGCCTCGCAGTCGCTCAACGTCAAGCTCGCCCGCATCGCGGAGACCCTCACCCAGCGGCGCGACCAGCTCTGACCCGCCGCCCCTCACCCCGTCGGGGCGAGGTACGCCCCCCGGCGTCGCCCCCATCGTGGACGGCGGCGCTGCGGCGCCCGGGTCGAGGGAGGCGGCGGATGGCACGACCCCTGGACGGTCCCGGCCATTCCTACCTGCGGCCGGTCGCCGACGGCGGGGACCCCGCGAGCGTGCTGACCGCCGTGCTGTGCGCCGACGTCCGGGAGGCGGCCGAGCTCGGCCTGATCACGCTGGCCGAGTCCGAGGAGCTGCTCGCCCGCCTCGCAACCGTGGTGGACCAGGCCGTCGGGGGACGGTGAGCGGGCGCCGCCCTCGGCGTGTCGTGCGTCGCCCGCCGTGCCACCGACCTCCGTCGGCGGGTCGGCTACCCGGGCAGCAGTACGGCGGCGCCGGTGATCCGGTCCGCCGCCAGGTCGGCCAGCACGCGGTCCGCCGTGGACAGCGGCCGCGGGTCGACGACGGGCCGGACGTCGAGCGCCGCCGCGAGCCGCAGGAACTCCTCGCCGTCGGCGCGGGTGTTGGCGGTGACGCTGCGCAGCTGCTTCTCGCGGAACAGCTCGCGCTCGTAGTCCAGCCCCGGCACGTCGGTGAGGTGGATGCCGGCGATCGCGAGGGTGCCGCCGGCGTCGAGCGCCCGCAGCGCGACCGGCACGAGCCCGCCGACGGGGGCGAAGGTCACGGCGGCGTCGAGCGGCTCCGGCGGCTCCGCGTCCGCCGGACCGGCGGAGGCGGCGCCGAGCGCGAGCGCCAGCTCCCGGGCCTCGGGCGAGCGGGTCTGCACGTGCACGGTGGCGCCCTGCGCGATCGCGACCTGCGCCACGACGTGCGCCGACGCGCCGAACCCGTAGATGCCCAGCCGCCCGCCCGGCGGCAGCTCCGCCCGTTTCAGGGCCCGGTAGCCGACGATGCCGGCACACAACAGCGGGGCGGCGGTCGCGTCGTCGAGCGCGGGCGGCAGGGCGTACGCGTACGCCTCGGGGACCACGGCGAACTCGGCGTAGCCGCCGTCGGCGTCCCAGCCGGTGAACCGCGCGTCGGGACAGAGGTTCTCGCGCCCGCCCCGGCAGAAGCGGCAACGCCCGCAGGTCCCGCGCAGCCAGGCGATGCCGATCCGGTCGCCGATCGCGAACCGCCGCGTGCCCGTGCCGAGCGCGTCGACCACGCCGACGATCTCGTGTCCCGGCACCGTCCCGGGGTGGTGCGGGGCGAGGTCCCCCTCCGCCAGGTGCAGGTCCGTGCGGCACACCCCGCACGCCGACACGCGCACCCGGACCTCGCCCGCGCCGGGTTCCGGGTCCTCCCGGTCCACCTGGGCCAGCGGGCCGCCCGTGATCGGTCCCGGTCTCCGGACGATCCACGCCTTCATCCCGCCAGCATGGCGTGCCGGAGGTCCACAACGGAACGGTCGCCGGTCCCGCGTGCGCGGGCCGCTGGTCCCGTGCCGGAGATCACCGGGGGGGATCAGCGGTCCGGCGGGGCCAGCCGGTAGACCGCGCCGGCGTCGTCGTCGGTCACGTACACGGCCCCGTCCGGGCCGGCCACGGCGGCGACCGGGCGGCCCCACCGTGTGCCGTCGGCCGCCTGGAAGCCGCCGACGAGCGTCCGTTGCGGCCCCAGCCCGCCGTCGCGCCACGGGAAGAACGAGACCTCGGGGGCCCGCGGCGGCTCCGCGTTCCACGAGCCGTGCACCCCGACCAGCGCCCCGTGCGCGAAGTCCCCGGGCAGGCCGCCGTCGACGAACGCCAGCCCCAGCGGCGCCGAGTGGCCACCGAGTGCCTGCTCGACCCGGGGCAGCGCGGCGCAGTCGAGCGCGGCGCCGTCCGGGTTGGTCTGCACGTCCCGCGTGAACGGCACGTCGCTGAGCACCTGGGCGCTGCCGGCGGCACCCGGCTCGACGTCGGGGTCCGGGTTGCAGTACGGCCAGCCGAGGTTGCGGCCCGGGGTGAGCCGCGCCAGGGCCTCCGCCGGGTGGTCCCGCACGTAGGCCTCGACGACCGCGCCGCGCGCGGACCCCGACGAGCCGTCGTACGGGCGGTCGAAGGGGTACTGGATGTTGTCGCGGTCGTTCACCGCGGTCCACACCGACCCGTCCGGCGCGACGGCCAGCCCCGTCCCGTTGCGGACCCCCACGGCGAACGGGGCGGGCGGCCCGCCCCCGGGCGGCACCCGCAGGATCGACGCCCGCGGCGGGTCCGCCGCGAGATCGCCGGCGGAGATGTTCCCGGTGGAGCCGACGGACACGTAGACCGCGCCGTCGGGGCCGACGGCCACGCTCTTCAGGGCGTGCGCGTAGCGGCCGCCCAGCTCGGGGCTCTTCGCGTCCGGAAGCCCGGTCGCGACCGGCCGTGGCGCGCCGACGCGGCCGTCGGTGTAGGGGTAGGCGTCGACCCGGTCGCTCTGCGCCACGTACAGCGTCGGACCGGCGAACGTCAGCCCGTGCGGCTGGTCCAGCCCGTCCAGCAGGGGCGTCTGCGTGGCCGTGCCCCGCCCGTCGGGCACCAGCCGCACCACCGTGCCGTCCTCGGGCACCGAGACGAGCAGTGTCCCGTCCGGCGCCCACACGGCGAGGCGTGCGGCGGGCACGCGGGCGAACACCGACAGCGACCAGCCGGGCGGCACGAGCGCCTGCCGCGGGACGTCGAGCGGCGCCGCGGCCAGGCCGGCCGGCACGGTCACCGGTACCGGCACCAGGTCCGCCGGCACCGCCGCCGTCGGGGCCCCGGCCGACGGGGAGGCCCCACCGGACGGCACACATCCGACCAGCACGACCGCGGCGAGGAGCAGCACCACCCATCGGGACGCACGCATGGACGAACAGCCCTTCCCACGACGCGGAATCGGACCGATGGTGAGGGATCGGGCGTCGGATGCGCGTAACGCGGGCCACGTCCGGTTCGACGTCGGGTCACGGAGCCGAGGGCGGGGGGACGCGTGGAGGACGTGCTCGGACGCGGCACCGTCGTGGGGTCCCCGCGGGGCGACCGCGGCCTGACCGCCGCGGAGGTCGCCGAGCGGGTCGCCGCCGGCCGCACCAACGCCGTCGACGCGCGCACCAGCCGCAGCGTCGGGCAGATCGTGCGGGCGAACGTCGTCACGCCGTTCAACGGGCTGCTGTTCGTCCTCTTCCTCGTCATCGCCGCCACCGGCCGCTGGCAGAACGGCCTGTTCGGCCTGGTCATCGTGGCCAACACGGCGATCGGGGTGATCCAGGAGGTGCGCGCCAAGCGCACGCTGGACCGACTCGCCGTGCTGAACGCCCCGCACGCGCGGGTGGTCCGGGACGGCGAGATGGCCGAGATCGAGGTCGCCGCGGTCGTCGCCGACGAGCTGGTCGAGCTGCGCTCGGGCGACCAGGTCACCGCCGACGGCACGGTCACCGCGTCGGCCGGGCTCGAGGTCGACGAGTCCCTGCTCACCGGCGAGTCCGACCCGATCGCCAAGGTCCGCGGGGACCAGGTCCGCTCCGGCTCGATCGTCGTCGCCGGGCAGGGCCGGTTCCGGGCCACCGCCGTGGGCGCCGACGCGTACGCCACCCGCCTCACCGCGGAGGCGAAGAAGTTCACGCGCACCCCGAGCGAGCTGATCACCGGGACGAACACGCTGCTGCGCTGGATCTCGGTGATGATGCTGGTCGTCGCGCCGCTGCTGGTGTGGAGCCAGTTCCGGACCAGCGACGCCGAGAGCTGGCAGGCGGCGGTCACCGGGACCGTCGCCGCCCTCGTCGGGATGGTGCCCGAGGGCCTCGTGCTGCTGACCAGCCTCGCGTTCATGCTCGGGGCGGTGACGCTGGCGCGGAAGCAGACCCTGGTCCAGGAGCTGCCCGCCGTCGAGGTGCTGGCCCGCGTCGACGTCGTCTGCCTCGACAAGACCGGGACCCTCACGCACGGCGACATCGTGTTCGACCGGCTCGTGCTGCCGCGCGGGACCGACGCGCTCGACGAGGCCGAGGTGCGCGAGGCGCTCGCGCTGAGCTGCACCGAGCCGGGCGGCAACGCCACCGCGGCGGCGCTCGCCACCGTCTTCTCGCACACCTCCTGGACCTCGACGGCGTCCGTCCCGTTCTCGTCGGACCGCAAGTGGTCCGCCGTCGGCGCCGGCGACCACGGCACCTGGGTCCTCGGGGCGCCCGAGATGGTCCTCCCCGAGCCGGCCGACGCCGGGTCCGCCGACCTGCTGGAGACCGCCGGGAAGATCGCGGAGGACGGGCGGCGGGTGCTCGTCCTCGCGCACGCCGAGTCCGCCGCCGAGGGGCCCGTCCTCCCGGCGGGGCTCGAGGCGCGTGCGCTCGTCGTGCTCGCCGAGCGGATCCGCGACGACGCCGCGGACACCCTGCGCTACTTCGCCGAGCAGGGCGTGTCGCTGCGGGTGATCTCCGGCGACAACCCGCGCACGGTCGGCGCCGTCGCCACCGCCGTCGGCCTCCCGGGCATCACCGCCGCGGCCGACGCCGTCGACGCCCGGACCCTGCCCGAGGACCCCGACGCCCTCGCCGAGGTGCTCGAGGCCCATCCCGTGTACGGCCGGGTCACGCCCCAGCAGAAGCGGGCGGTCGTCGGGGCGCTGCAGCGCCGCGGCCATGTGGTCGCGATGACCGGCGACGGCGTCAACGACGCCATGGCGCTCAAGGACGCCGACATCGGCGTCGCGATGGGCAACGGCGCCGCCGCCACCCGCGCGGTCGCCCAGCTCGTCCTGCTCGACGGCCGGTTCGCGCACCTGCCCGACGTGGTCGCCGAGGGCAGGCGGGTCATGGCGAACATCGAGCGCGCCGCGAACCTGTTCCTGGTCAAGAACGTCTACTCCCTGCTCATGGCCCTGGTGGTCATCGTGACCGCCGCCGCCTACCCGCTCGCCCCCATCCAGCTCACGCTGATCTCCGCCGTGACCATCGGCGTTCCCGGTTTCGTCCTGGCACTCGCCCCCAACCGGCGCCGCTACGTCCCGGGCTTCCTGCCGCGGGTGCTGTGGTCGGCGGTGCCGATCGGCGTGGTGATCGGGACGGCCGCGTACTCCGGCGACCGCACCATCCGCTGGCTGGAGCCGACGGGCGGGCTGGCGGCCGGGCAGACCGTGGCGACGGTGACCGTGCTCGTGGCCTCGCTCTGGGCGCTGACCCTGTTCGCCCGGCCCCTCAACCGCTGGAAGGTCGCGCTCGTGGGCGGCCTGGCCCTGGCCGTCGTGGTGATCCTCGCGGTGCCCTTCCTGTCCCGCACCGTGTTCCTGCTCGACGTCACGTGGCTGCGCGTCGGCGTCGGTGTGGGGCTCGGCCTGGTCGCGGGCCTGGTCATCGAGGTCGTCGGGCGCGTCGTCCGGGCCCGCGCCACCGGGGTGGCGGCGCCTGCCCCGGCGGCACTTCCCGCCTAGCCGTGGCGCCCTAGCCGGACCGCACGTCGTCCGGGTCCGCTGCCTGCGGCGCGGGTTCGGGCTCGGGTTCCGTGGGCCTCGGCTGGTCGAGGAACTGGACGATCCCGAGCAGGACCAGCAGCACCAGGACGACCACCAGGATCGTCCAGCCCGAGGGCCGGTCGGTCAGCACGACCACGAGCGCGGCCAGGACGACCAGCGCCGTCCGGAGCAGGGTGAGGTGGTCGTGGACCCACGGGCCCACCGGGCCCTCGGCGATCCGGCGGTTGATCGCACCCCGACGCAGGGACGCCACGCCGCGGGCCAGGCCGGCGCGGATCCGCACCGCCGCGGACGACCGGCCGGTCACCCACGCGGCGAGCGCCACGACGAGGCCGACGACGAACAACGTCCGCAGGGCGGCGCGGACGAAGCGCACGATGATGTCGTAGGCCGAGGCCGCCGCGGCGGAGCCCTGCTCGGGGACGGAGCCGACCACGATCCCGCGCACGATGAGCAGGCCCGCTGCCAGGGCGAGCATCGTCCCCATGACGGCCAGGCCGACCACGAGCGTCGCCCGCCGTCGGTTCCGCGCCAGCAGCACCCCGCCGATCAGGAAGGCGAGGGTGACCCAGGGCAGCCAGGTCGCCGCCACGTCGAGCAGGTGGTAGAGCGTTTGTGCCCGCACCAGGATGCTGGCCGGGAACAGCGTGATCGTCGGGTGGACGGGCGGGATCTTCGCGGCGAGGGCGAATCCGTCGGCCACGAGCCGCTGCTTGGCGGCCTCGATGAAGGGGTAGAGATCGAGGACGGCGTCGGCGCCCTGGACGCTGATCGCGGAGGACTGGCCGGCGAGCACCGCCGCGAGCTGTTGATGGGTCACGGTCAGCGCCTGCTGGCCGGCGGCGATGAAGGCCGGGCTGCTCACGACCTCCTGGACCTTCCCCTGCACGAAGCTGCGGGTACCGTCGGCGAGCGGACCGGTGAGGCCGTGCAGCCGGTCGGCGATCGGGGCGGGCAGGCCCTGGGCGGCGAGCGCGTCCACGGCCTCGTTCGCCAGCTGCTGGACGTCGACCTGGGCGAAGATCTCCTGGGTCACCCGGCCCGTCACCGCGGTCTGCACCGCCGGGTCCTGCAGGACCGGGCTCATGGTCGCGACGAACCGGTCGGTGTCGGAGATCTGGTTGTGGGTCCAGACCGCCAGCACCGACACGGGGACCAGCAGCAGGCCCAGCACCAGCAGGACCGCCGAGGCCAGCGAGGCCCAGCGGAACGGGCCGCGCGGGCGGCGGTGCGGCGGAGGGGCCGGGGGCGCGGTGCGCAGGGCGGCGATCTCGGCCCGCAGGCGCTGCAGCTCCGCCCGCTCCTCGGCGGTGAGCGGCGCGGGGGCCGTGCCCGGTGCCGTCTCCGGCGCGGTCGCCGGAGCCGGTCTCGCCTCCGGCGTGGCGGTCGCGGCGCCGCCACCGGCCGAGGTGCCGGGAAGGTCCGGGCCGGGCGGGTCGGGTCGGTCGACGATGGACATCGGGCCTCCTCGGATGCACCGGCCGGTCCAGGCGCACCCTCCGCCTGGCCGCACGCCCCGGCATCACCCCCTCCGGGCGACCCGTCCACCGGGGCGGCATGGGTCCGTCCGGAGGAGTTTGGGCGCACGGACACTGGGTACAGCGGCGCAGGACATCGCGGCGGTCCCCCCTCCCGCGGAGTCCGAGGTGGCGCCCGCCCTGTGCCCGGGAGCGGGCGCCACCGCCCCGATCGGCGGGTACCACCCGGTTCCCTTTCCGCGGCCCGTCCCCGACCCTTCACCCATGACCAAGAAGGCGAAGGCGCCGGCGCGCCTCCCGCGGGCCCTCTACGAGGCCGAACTGCTGCGCCTGCAGGGCCGGCTCGTCCAGCTGCAGGAGTGGGTGAAGGCCACGGGGGCGCGGGTCGTCGTGATCTTCGAGGGGCGCGACGCGGCGGGCAAGGGCGGGGCGATCAAGCGCGTCGTCGAGCACCTCAACCCCCGGGTGGCGCCGATCGTGGCCCTCCCCGCGCCCACCGAGCGCGAGCGGACCCAGTGGTACTTCCAGCGCTACGTGGAGCACCTGCCCGCCGCCGGGGAGATCGTGCTGTTCGACCGCTCCTGGTACAACCGCGCGGGCGTGGAGCGGGTCATGGGCTTCTGCACGCCCCAGGAGTACACGCGGTTCCTGCGCCAGTGCCCGATCTTCGAGGACCTGCTGGTGGAGGACGGGATCCTGCTGCGCAAGTACTGGTTCTCGGTCAGCCCGCAGGAGCAGGAGAAGCGCTTCCGCGAGCGCGTCGCGAACCCGTTGAAGCAGTGGAAGCTCTCCCCCATGGACCTCGAGTCGATCGCCCGGTGGGACGACTACTCGCAGGCCAAGGACGACATGCTGGTCCACACCGACACCGCGACGGCGCCCTGGACCATCGTCGAGTCCGAGGACAAGCGCCGCGCCCGGCTGAACATGATCGCCCACCTCCTCGACAGCATCCCGTGGGAACCGGTGCTCCGGCCCCCGCTGGCGATCCCCACCCGCCCCCGGGGACGCGGCTACGTCCGCCCGCCCCGCGAGCTCGACCGCGCCGTCCCCGACCACGTCGGGGCCCTGCTGGCCGCGGAGGGCCCCGCCTGATCCGGCCGCCTTCGCCCGCGGCGGTTGCGGTGCCGTTCCCCGCACCGAGGGGAGGCGGACGCGGGGCTGCCGCTCATGATCTTCCCCCGGCGGCCGGGTCCGGACGGACCCCGGCGACGACGACATCGCCCGGGCGACGGGCGCCGCGGTCGACCCGGAGGGCCGGGCTCGGTCGTCCTCCGCACGGGCGCCCTCGCCCTGCTCGGCCCGGAGAGCACCCGCCGGTGCCCGACGCGCACGTTGCGCGTGGGCGACGCCTCGCCGCCGATCCGGGCCGCTAGCCTGTCGCGCGAGGGGCAGTAGCTCAGTTGGTCAGAGCAGCGGACTCATAATCCGTCAGGTCGTCGGTTCGAGCCCGACCTGCCCCACTCAGTTCAGCGTTGCAGCAGCTCAGGCAGGGTCCTTCTGGACGATTCTCCTTGCTTGAAGATCAAAAGAGGCTCGTTGTCGGAGTCGTCTGATGGCTGCGTGGCGCGGGCCTGCGGCGTCATGCTCCGGTGAGTTCGCTGAAGTAGGTGTCGATGCGCTCCGGGCTCAGTGCGTGCTCGATGACGGTGAGGGCGGCGCCACGGATGCCGGCGTCGTCGCCGAGGCGAGACTGTTCGAGCGTCAGGGCACGTGCGGAGGTGGGGAGCGCGTTCTTGTAGATCGCCTCGTGCATCCCGGCGAGGAACTGCTCGCCCGCGTCGACGAGGTAGCCCCACACCGTGACGACGTCCGGGTTCAGGAGATTGATCGCGGACGCGACGACCTCGCCGATCTGGACGCCCGCGTCCCGCACGGCTTCGAGGGCGTCCACCACGCCACGGTTGGCGAGCGCGGTGACGTCTCGCGCGGTGTGGGCGTCGTGGCCCTTCGCACGCAGTCCGGAGGCCAGGACAGCGCCGCCCGCGACCGTGTTGAGGCAGCCGCGGCTCCCGCACGCGCACGGTCCCGTGGCGCCTGCGATCTTGGAGTGCCCGATCTCGCCGAAGAGGCCGCCTGCGCCGCGCACGACCTCGCCGTTGATCACCAGACCTGCCGCCACCACGGTGCCGACCTTGAGGCAGAGCAGTGTCGTCGAATCAGGCCAGGTCGTGCGGTGCTCGCCGACAGCGAGATAGTTGACGTCTCGGTCGGTGAACACCGCACAGTCGAAGCGCCCGGCCAGGCGCGCCGTGATCGCGTCGCCGTCCCACGGCACTCCGCCGCCCCCGTTGCGGGCGGCGATCTCGATGTCGCCGGGGAGTCCGATACCGACGCCGTGTACCCGGCGTCGGTCACCGACTGCGTCCAGGCCCGCAGTGAACCGGTCGACGAGCATGGCGCCGACGGCGTCCGGGCCCTCGGCCACGTCGAGATGGACCTGGTCGATCCAGAGCACTTCGCCGGCGAGGTCGGTCACGGCGGTGAGGGTGCCGCTCATGCCGACCTGGGCGGCCAGGGTGACCCCGGCTCCTCCGTTGAACGCCAGCCTGCTCGCCGGGCGCCCGCGCCCGGACGAGGTCTCCCCGTCGGCGACCACGAGGTCGTGTCGCATCAGCAGGTCCAGGCGTTCGGTGACCGTCGACCGGGCGACCCCCATGGACGTGGCCAGCTCGGTCGTGGTGGTCGCGACGCCGCGCCGCACCAGGTCGAGGACCTCGCCCGTGCGAGCGACACGGGGCGGCGTCGCGAGCGTGAGGCGTCCGGCGCTCGTCACGGATCGGTTCACAAGCGCACTATACGTCGACACGATATCGCCGTACAGCCTATTGACAGCGATCGTCGCCGTCTTTACGTTGCTCATCGACATAAAGAGCGTGGTGCCGGTCACTCCCGGCGGAACGGAAGAGGGCGATGAGGGGATTCGACAGAGCGACGGTGGTCGACCGGCTGCGTGGCCAGGTGGCAGCGGGCCGGGCGATCGTGGGTGCGGGTGCGGGGACGGGCATCTCGGCCAAGTTCATCGAGCGCGGCGGCGCCGACCTGATCATCATCTACAACTCCGGCCGTTTCCGGATGGCCGGGCACAGCTCGATGTGCGGCCTGCTGGCTCTGGGCGACGCGAACCAGATCGTCATGGAGATGGGCGAGCGCGAGGTGCTTCCCGTCGTGCGGGACACCCCGGTCATCGCGGGGGTCAACGGCACCGACCCGACCCGCCGGATGGACACCCTGCTCACCGCGATCCGGGACGCCGGGTTCTCCGGGGTCAACAACTTCCCGACCGTCGGGCTGTTCGACGGGCGGATCCGCCAGGAGCTCGAGGCGTCCGGGATGGGCTTCGAACGCGAGGTGGAGATGATCCAGACGGCCCATGAGCTGGGTCTGTTCACGATCGTCTACGTGTTCACCCCGGAGGAGGCCAAGGCGATGGCCGCGGTCGGGGCGGACGCGGTGATCGCCCACATGGGCCTGACGGTCGGTGGCAGCAACGGCATGGACACCGACGGAGCCTTCAGCCTCGAGGACTCCGTGGGCCGGGTTCAGGCGATCGGTGACGCGGCGCTGCGGGAGAACCCGGAGGTCGTCGTGCTCTGCCACGGTGGCCCGATCGCCGAACCGGAGGATGCAGCCTACGTCATCGCGCGGACGAATGCCGTCGGGTTCGTCGGAGCCTCCAGCATGGAGCGGCTGCCGGTGGAGGTCGCGCTGACCGACACCACCGCGGAGTTCAAGAACATTGCGGTCGGAGGAGTCGCGTGACGGACCTGCTGGACACGTTCGACTGGGCCGCGGTGGGGGAGGACCTCGCCGGGTCGGTCACGCTCGTCGCGGGTGGCGCCCGCGGCACCGGCAGGCTGGTCGCCTCGAACCTGCTGCGGCTCGGCGCCCGGGTCGCGGTCGTGGACCTCGACCCCGGACGTGTCGCGGAGGTCGAGAAGGACTTCGCGGAGTACGGCGACCGCTTCCTGGGGCTGTCGGGCGACTGCACCGTGCGGTCGGACATGCAGGACACGGCAGCGCGGGTGGTCGAGCAGTTCGGCGCCCTCACCGGGCTCGTCTACTGCGCGGGCGCGTACCGCGCGCAGCGCCCGACCCTGGAGGTCGACGCCGACGAGTGGGACCTCATCCTCGACTCCAACCTCAAGGGCGCGTTCCTGGCGGTCCAGGCCGCCGTGCCTCATCTGCAGCGCGCGGGCGGCGGTGCGATCGTGGCGATCTCGTCGCTGGCCGGCCGCACCTCGAGCCCGTTCCTGGGCTGCCACTACTCCGCGGCCAAGGCGGGGGTGTTGGGGCTGATCCGGCACGTCGCGAAGGAGTTCGGCCCGACCGGGATCCGGGCGAACTCGCTGTGCCCCGGCGGGATCGTCGGGGACCGGATGAACGACCTGCTCACCGAGCTGCACAGGGAACAGGACCTCGTCGAGCTGGCCAAGCAGACGCCGCTGGGGCGCAATGTCCACGAGCAGGACGTGGTGGGGGCCGTGCTCTTCCTACTCTCCGACCTGTCGCGGTTCGTCACGGGCGCCACGCTGGACGTCAACGGCGGGATTCTGACCGTCTGAAGCTGGAGGTGTGAGCTCATGTCCACTGTCGCACTGCTCACCGCCCTGGACACGAAGGCGGCTGACGCCGCCTATCTCCGGGACCGCCTGCACGCCGCGGGGCATCGGGTGCTGCTGGTCGACGTCGGGGTACTCGGCGAACCAGGCGTCGTCCCGGATGTCACCCGCGACGCGGTGGCGCGCGCCGCAGGCACCGACATCGTCACCCTGCGCGCGCAGGCCGACCGCGGCCACGCTGTGGCGATGATGGCCGCGGGTGCGACCGCAGTGGTCCACGACCTGTCCGACCGGGTCGACGGCTTCATGGCGATCGGAGGCGGCGCCGGCACCACGATCGGCTGCGCGGCCCTGCGCGAGCTGCCCCTCGGCGTACCGAAGGTCGTGCTGACCACCGTCGCGGCGGGAGACACCGCCGGCTACCTCGGCACCAGCGACATCGTGCTGTTCCCCTCTGTCGTCGATGTCGCGGGAGTCAACCGGATCAGCGCCCGCACCTATGCCCTGGCGGCGGACGCGTTGTCCGGCATGGTCACCGGCCTGGCGCGGCCCACCCCGGTCGTCGAAGACCGCCCGGTCGTCGCGGCCTCGATGTTCGGCGTCACCACACCCTGCGTGACCCGGGCCCTGGAACAGCTCGAACGAGCGGGTTGCGAGGTCCTGGTCTTCCACGCCACCGGCGCCGGAGGCCGGACGATGGCCCGGCTCGTCGCGGAGGGGCGAGTCGACGCCGTCCTCGACCTCACGACGACGGAGTGGGCGGACGAGATCGCGGGCGGCATCCTCTCGGCGGGCCCGGACCGGCTGACCTCCGTCGACGTGCCGCAGGTCGTGTCCCTGGGGGCCACCGACATGGTCAACTTCGGCTCGCCGGAGACCCTTCCGACTCGGTACGCCGGACGGCTCCTGTACCGGCACAACCCGCAGAACACGCTGATGCGGGTTTCGCCCGAGGAGGCCAAGCGGATCGGCGCCGCGCTCGGCGCCGCCCTCGCGAGTGCCACCGGGCCGACTGTCCTCCTCGTCCCGTTGCGCGGAGTCTCGGCCCTCGACGCGCCAGGCGCCGCCTTTGAGGACCCCGTGGCCCGCACCGCACTCGTCGACGCGGTGCGAGCCCGGTTGCACGGCTCCGCGGTGCGCGTCGAGGACCACGACCTGCACCTGAACGATCCCGCCTTCGCCGACCTGGCCGCGAGCCGGGTCCTGCAGCTGCTGGAGGAGACGACGATGACACACACTATCGAGAAGGCCCGGTCGTGAACGCCCTGCGCGTCGCCGTGGTCGGACCCGGCCGCATCGCCGTCGCCCACCTCGACGCGATCACCGCCGCCTCGGACGTCGCGCGACTCGTCGCCGTCGCCGGGTTGCCGACCGAGCACGACCGCACCCAGGCCCTCGCCGCCCGGTTCGGCGCCGAGCGGACCGAGGACGACGTCCGGTCGGTCGCCGCGGCACAGGACATCGATGCCGTGGTCCTCACCGTGCCGAACCACCTGCACGCCCCGCTCGCCACCGAACTCCTCGCCGCGGGCAAGCACGTGCTCGTCGAGAAGCCGCTCGCCACGACGGCGGCCGACGCCGACCTCATGATCGACGCCGCGGCCCGCCACGACCGGACCCTCATGGTCGCGCAGTGCCGGCGTTTCTTCCGCGGCGCGCAGCTCGCCAAGGAACGCATGACCGGGCTCGGCGGCCCGGTGACCGTGGTGCACCACCTGGGGGTGTTCGCCGAGGGGGCGGCGGCGGGGTGGTGGCGTTCGGCCGCGGACACCGGCGGTCTGGCGATCGGCCTGAACGGGCCGCACGTCGTCGACACGATGACCTGGCTGATCGGTGCCGAGCCCGTGCGCGTCTACGCCCGCACCCGACGACTGCGCGACCACTGGGAAGGCGAGGACGAGGCCGTGCTTGTGATCGACTACGCCGACGGCAGCCTCGGTACCGGCTACCTCTCGGTCAACGCGCGGGTACCGGTCAACGACCGCTGGATCACCGGCCCCGACGCGACCTTGCGGCTCACCGACGACCGCACACTCCACCAGGACGGTACGTGTCTGCTGGAGGAGCCGGTCACCCCGTACATCGAGGGTGACAGCGCCTTCCGGGCCCAGTTCCGAGAGTTCGCCGATGCCGTCCTGGACAAACGCGAGCCACTCGCCTCGGCCCGTGAGGTCCGGTCCGTCTCGGCGGTGCTGGAGGCGGCGCTTCGGTCCGCCGACACCGGCCTGCCCGTGGACCTCGCGTGAGCGCCCCGGCACCCGCCGGTCGCGGGCTCGGCCGCATCGTCACCGCAAGCGCCGCGGGTATGACCCTGGAGGCCTACGACTTCCTGCTCTACGGGTCAGCCGCGGCACTGGTGTTCAACAAACTCTTCTTCCCCAGCGAAGACCCGCTCGTCGGCACCATGCTGGCCTTCCTGAGCTACGCCCTCGGCTTCTTCGCCCGCCCGCTCGGCGGCATCGTGTTCGGGCACTTCGGCGACCGGATCGGGCGCAAGCCGCTGCTGATCGTGAGCCTCGTGCTGATGGGCGTCGCGACATTCGCGATCGGCCTGCTCCCCACCTACGCCGTCCTCGGCGTCTGGGCCGCAGTCCTGCTCTGCACGCTTCGGCTGATCCAGGGCTTCGCGCTGGGCGGAGAATGGGGCGGGGCGATGCTACTGGTCGCCGAACGGGTCGACGGGCGCCGCCGCGGCTTCTGGACCGGTGTCGCCGAAGCCGGTATCCCGCTGGGGAACCTGCTGGCCACCGCGATCCTCGCAGTGCTCGCGGCGGTCCTGGACGAGGCACAGTTCCTCTCCTGGGGCTGGCGCATACCGTTCCTGTTGTCCGCGGCCCTGCTCATCGTCGGGTTCTGGGTGCGACGCAGGGTCTCCGACGCGCCGCTGTTCCACGAGGCTCGGCCCACCAAGGCACCTGCGGTCGAGGCGCTGCGCCGATTCCCCCGCCAGGTGCTGACCTGTTGCGCGGTGCGGCTGACCGAGAACATCGCCTACTACGTCGTCACGGCATTCGTGATCGTCTACGTCGTGGAGCATACCGGCGGCAGCTCCGCGGTCGTGCTCGGCGCCCTGGTCGTAGCCAACCTGGTGCAGCTCGTCGCGACGCCGGCATTCGGGGCGTTGTCCGACCGCGTCGGCCGCAGGCCGGTGCTGGTGCTCGGCGCCGTCGGCACCGGCGCTTGGGCCTTCGCCTTCTTCCCGCTGCTGGACACGGGCAGCCCGGTGCTCATCGGGACGGCGATGGTGGTAGGGCTTGTCTTCCACTCGGCCCTCTACGGGCCGCAGGCGGCGTTCTTCGCCGAGCAGTTCGACACCGATGTGCGCTACACCGGCATGTCGCTCAGCGCCCAGCTGCCGACCCTGGTCGGCGGCTCCATCGCCCCGTTCATCGCCACCGCGCTCCTGGCGGCCTTCGGCACCGGCAGCGCCGTCGCCGTCTACCTGCTCGCCGCCGCCGTGCTCACCACCGTCGCGGCTCTGCTCGCGCACGAGACCCATCGCCGTGACCTCGCCGTACCCCTCCACCCCGTACCCGAGAGGACCCCGTCATGACAGGACGTCTCGAGGGCAAGGTCGCCCTCGTCTCCGGCGCCGCTCGCGGCCAGGGCCGCTCGCATGCCGTCCGGCTCGCCGAGGAGGGCGCGGACATCGTGGCCTTCGATGTGTGTCGCACCCTCGACACCGTCGAGTACCCGATGGGGACTCCCGAGGAGCTCAAGGAGACCGTTCGGCGCGTCGAGCAGCTGGACCGGCGGATCCTCGTCCGGGAGGCGGACGTGCGCGACGGCGCCGCCCTGGGGGAGCTCGTCGCCGAGGCCGTGGCCGAGTTCGGCAGGCTGGACGTGGTGTGTGCCAATGCCGCGATCACCGGTTTCGTCGAGAACACCTGGTCGATCACCGACGCGCAGTGGGCGGAGATGATCGGGGTCAACCTCACGGGGGTGTTCACCACGGTGCGGGCCGCCGCTCCCGCGATGATCGCGGCGGGCAACGGGGGATCGATCGTGATCACCAGTTCCAGTGCAGGCACCAAGGGCATGGTCAACCTCGGGCACTACAGCGCCGCGAAGCACGCCGTCGTCGGGCTGATGCGGACCCTCGCCAACGAGCTCGCCCCGCACATGATCCGGGTCAACACCCTGCACCCGACCGGGGTGAACACGCCGTTCATCAACAACGACCACATCCGCGGCTTCATCGAGGCCAACCCGAGCTGGGCGGCCAACATGGCCAACGCCCTGCCGATCGAGCACGTCGAACCGGTCGACATCTCCAACGCGATCATCTGGCTCTCCTCCGACGAGGGCCGGTACGTCACCGGTGTCTGTCTGCCGATCGACGCCGGCTTCGCCCAGCGCTGACACCGCACACCCAGAAAGGCACACCCACCATGGACGTCCCCCACGCCGACGAGCTGTTCGTCGGGAGCCGCTGGACGGCCCCGTGGTCCGACGAGCGCGCCGACGTGCGCTCCCCGTTCACCACCCGGCTGATCCGAACCCTGCCCAGGCCGACGGTCGCCGACGCGGAGGCCGCCGTCGCAGGCGCCGCCGCCGCGTTCGACGCCTGGAACGCGCTCCCGATCACCGAGCGGCACCGCGTGGTCGCCCGGTTCGGTGCCGGCCTGGACAAGCGGATCGACGACATCAACCGGCTCTGGGCCCTTGAGGCCGGGATGCCGCTGCGCAACGGCCAGGACCTCACCTCGTCGGCCTCCGAGCTGTGGAACAAGGCGCTCGACGACGCCCTGACCGCTCCCTGGGTCGAAACCCGCGACACCTGGATGGGCGCGGTCGAGGTCCGACACGAGGGCATCGGCCCGACCGTCGGGATCGTGGCCTTCAACGGACCGCACATGCAGTTCGCCCTGGCCATCATCCCCGCCCTGCTCGCGGGCAACACGATGATCATCAAGCTGCCGCCCGAGAATCGGCTGCTCGGCTACCTGTTCGCCGACGCCGCGGCCGAGGCCGAGTTCCCGCCCGGGGTGCTGAGCATCCTGGCGGGCGACGCCGACGTCAGCCAGTACCTCGTCGGCCACCCCGACGTCGCCGCCGTGCACTTCACCGGCGGCACCGAGGTCGGCACCGCGGTGATGCACTCCTGCGCCGACCGCGTCGCGAATGTCGTGCTGGAGCTCGGTGGCAAGTCCGCAGCGATCGTGGCGGCGGACGCGGACCTGAACGTCGTCGTGCCCGCACTCGTCGACTCGATGGCCCTCTACAGCGGCCAGATCTGTGTGGCGATGACCCGGCTGCTGCTGGCCCGGGAGATCCACGACGAGGTCGTGGCCGGGCTCGTGGCGGGCCTTCGCGGGCTGCGTACCGGTGACCCTGCCGACCCCGACACGACCTGGGGGCCGCTCGCCGCCGAGCGCTTCCTCGAGCGGGCCGAGGGCTACGTAGAGCGGGCGGTGGCCGCGGGCGCCACCATCGCCCACGGCGGGAACCGGCCCGCCGACCAGGAGGGCTGGTTCCTGGAGCCGACCCTGCTGACCGACGTCACCAACGACATGGAGGTGGCGCAGAACGAGATCTTCGGCCCGGTGTTCTGCGTCATCCCGTTCGACACCCTGGACGACGCCGTCGCACTGGCCAACGACTCCCGGTACGGCCTGTCCGGGTCGATCTTCACCACCGACCACGAGGCCGGACTCGACGTGGCACGCCGAGTCCGCTCCGGCGTCTTCGTCATCAACGCGACGTTCCCGTGCCTCGCCGCCCCGTTCGGCGGCATGAAGCAGTCCGGGTTCGGCCGCGAGGGCGGGCCCGAGGGCCTCTTCGCCCTGACCCAGCTCAAGGCCGTCACCCTCCCTGCCTGAACCCCGCCGCCCGGCGGATCACACCGGGCACCTCCCTTCGACGACGAACGAGGTACGCCATGGACCGGTCCCTCCGCCGAGCGGTCCCCGCTCTGCTGACCGCGGTGCTCGCCGCGGGCCTGACCGCCTGCTCGCAGGGCGGCGGTCCCGCGATCGCGGGCCCCGCCTGCGACACGGCCCCCTACGACCAGGCGATCGCCGCCTACAGCGCGGGCGGGGTGCTCGCCAAGGGCCCGAACGGCGAGACCTCGCCGGACCACACGAGCATCACCTTGACCGAGGACGAGGTCGCTCGAGTGCGGGGGATGGGGGCCACGGCCGCCATCGTCATGCACTTCTCCGGTGACAGCTGGAGCAACGCCCAGGTCTCGGGCATCACCTCCGAGCTCGACCGGCTCGGGATCCGGGTGGTGGCCAAGACCGACGCGCAGGCTGACCCAGCGAAGCAGTTCTCCGACGTCGAGACCGCGCTGGCCGCGCGGCCGACCGTCATGCTGTCGATTCCCTCCCTGGACGCCACCGCCCTCGCTCCCGCGTTCCGCAAGGCCGCGGACGCAGGCGTCAAGCTCGTGTTCATGGAGAACCCCGCCACCGGGTTCACCCCAGGTGCGGACTACGTGTCGGTGGTAGCCACGGACAACTACGGCGCCGGGGTGATCGACGCCCACCAGATGGCGAAGGCACTGTGCGGCACCGGCTCCGTCGGTGTGATCCGACACGCCGCACAGGCCCCGACCAACGTGCTGCGCGCCCAGGGCTTCACCGACACCCTCGCGCAGGACTACCCCGGGATCAGAGTCGTCGAGGACAAGGGGCTGCTCGGCCCCGACTGGAAGGGCGAGGGCAGCTCGAGCGTCAACGCGTGGCTGACCAAGCACCCCGACCTCGGCGGGGTGTGGTGCTGGTTCGACGCACCCTGCGAGGGCGCGATCGACGCCGCCCGCTCATCAGGCCGCCCGCTCGCCGTGACCACGATCGACCTGGGCGACAACGTGGCGATCGACATGGCGCAGAACGCCTACGTGAAGGGGATCGCCGCCGCGCAGCCCTACCAGCAGGGAGTGGCCGAGGCCCGGCTCGCCGCCTACGGACTGCTCGGCAAGCAGGCGCCCGCCTTCGTCGCCCTGCCCGCGCTCCCGGTGGACCGGGCGAACCTGCTCGACAGCTGGCAGACCGTCTACGAGACGCCCGCGCCCGCCGATCTCCAGACGGCGCTGGAGTCCGGGTGAACACCTCGGCCGCGGTCCGAATGTCCGGCATCCGCAAGTCCTTCGGTGACGTCGAGGTGCTCAAAGGGGTGGACCTCGAGGTCCACCGCGGCGAAGTGCACGCCCTCCTCGGTGGCAACGGCGCGGGCAAGTCGACCCTGATGAAGATCCTCCGCGGAGTGCACCGCCCGGACGCGGGCAGCGTCGAGCTCGACGGCGTGGCCGTCGACCTCCGGTCGCCGGCGGACGCCACCGCCGGCGGCGTCGGCATGGTGTTCCAGGAGTTCAGCCTGGTGCCGTCGCTCACCGTCGCCCAGAACATGCACCTCGGCCGCGAGCACCGGACCCGCGGACTGCTCGACGATCGCCGGATGCGCCGGGACTCCGCCGAGGTGCTCGACCGGATGGGGGTGGAGCTGGATCCCCGAGCGGTCGTCGGCGACCTGCCGGTGGGCTACCGCCAACTCGTCGAGATCGCCAAGGCACTGAGCCACCAGGCGCGCATCCTGGTCCTCGACGAGCCCACCGCCAGCCTGCCCTACAGCGAGGTCGAGCGCCTGTTCGCCCTGGTGCAAAGGCTCGCGGCACAGAACATCGCGGTGATCTACATCAGCCACCGGATGGCCGAGATCACCCGGGTCGCGGACCGGATGAGCGTGATCCGGGACGGGCGCCGAGTGCTGTGCGACGACGTGGCGGCGGTGTCGCCGGAACGGGTCGCCGAGGCCATCGTCGGCCGGGAGATCCTGCACCTCGCCGAGGCGCCCACCCGAGAGCCGGTCCCGACGGACACCCCCACCGTGCTCTCCGTCCGCGACCTGCGGGCGGGGTCGCGGGTGCAGGCCGTGTCGTTCGACCTCGCCCGCGGCGAGATCCTCGGCCTGGCCGGCCTGATCGGGAGCGGCCGCACCGAGCTCGCCCACTGCTTGTTCGGTGTCGATCGACCGGACCGCGGCACCATGGCGCTCGACGGCCGCGCCTATCGTCCGGCGGCGCCCGGGGACGCGATCGCGGCCGGGGTGATGCTCCTGCCCGAGTCCCGGGCGCAGCAGGGCCTCGTCCTGGAGCACACGATCGGCCAGAACATGCTGCTGCCGAGCCTGCGCAGGCTCGGCCGCGGCCCGCTCGTCGACGACGAGCGGGGCCGGGCGCTCTGCGACGACCTGGTCGCGCGGCTGCAGATCCGCGGCGCGACCGGTCGCATCCCCGTCAGTCGGCTCTCGGGCGGCAACCAGCAGAAGGTGGCCCTCGCGAAGTGGCTGGCGCTGCGGGACACCGGGCTGAGCCCGCGGGTCCTGATCCTCGACGAGCCGACCGCGGGCGTCGACATCGCCACGAAGACCGACATCATGCACCTGGTCAGGGAGCTCGCCGACACGGGAACCGGAGTCGTGCTCATCTCCTCGGAGCTCGAGGAGCTGCTGGCCGTCGCGGACCGAGTCCTGGTCCTGCGGTCCGGGTGCGTCACCGCCGACCTGGCACGCAGCGACATCCCCGACGAGGAGTCGCTACAGCTCGCCATCCAAGGAGCCTGACCATGACCCTGCAGCACGAGACGACGGCTCCGACCGACGCCCCGCAGCCACGGCGCCCCCCTCGACTCGACTGGCGCGACCACGCCATCTACATCGGGTTCGTGGTGGTGTTCCTCCTCTTCGCCGTGACCCTGGGCGACGACGGGTTCCTCACCGGCTCCAATCTGCTCAACATCGTGCGACAGACGGCCGTCATCGCCGTGATGGCGGTGGCGGGCACGTTGGTGATCGCCGCCGCGCAGATCGACCTGTCCATCGGCTCGGTGGCCGGCCTCTCCAGCGTGGTCACCGCGATGACCCTGTCCGCCACCGGGAACCTCCTCGTCGGTGTCCTCGCCGGGGTCGGAGTCGGCCTGCTGGTCGGCGTGATCAACGGCGGGCTGGTCGCCTACGCCCGCATCCCGTCCTTCCTGGTCACCCTGGCGATGCTCGGCATCGCGGGCGGTGTCGCCCAATGGATCTCGGGCTTCCAGCCCATCCCCATCCTGGACCGCACCTTCACCATGATCTTCGGCTCCGGGGACTTCGGGCCCATCCCGTCATTGCTGCTGTGGGCAGTCGTCGTGGTGGCGATCGGCGTCGTCGTCATGAACAAGACGGCCTTCGGGCGGCAGATCCTCGCCACCGGCGGCAACCCCGTCGCCGCAACCTTCAGCGGGGTCCGGGTCCAGCGGATCACCTTCGCCGTCCTCGTCATCTCCTCGGTCGTGGCCGCGATCGCGGGCATGCTCTACGCGGGCCGCCTCCAGTCCGGCCGCTTCCAATGGGGGACCGGGGACGAACTCTCGGTCATCGCCGCCGTCGTGCTCGGCGGCACCAGCCTCTTCGGCGGAACGGGTCGGGTCCTCGGGTCCGTCGTCGGCGCGCTCTTCGTCGGCCTGATCAACAACGGCCTCATCCTGGCCGGGCTGGACGTGAGCCAACAGATCATCATCCAAGGGGTCATCATCATCATCGCTGTAGCGTTGACCAGGAAGCGCTGACGGACTTGCAGGGTGCCCGATGGGGGCACGGTTTGAGGCGCTTACGCCCGATCACGGCTCGGGGGGCTGACCACTGTTGACCAGCGAAAGGTGCCCTGACCAGCACCGGAGACTACCGTTGACCACACCTCACCGTGTCACAGAGACCCGTCAGGTCGTCGGTTCGAGCCCGACCTGCCCCACTCCACGGCGCGGCAGTGCTCGGCGCTCGACCGCGTCGCCGAGATCGTCCTGCTGTGGCTCCCGGTCCTCGTTCCCCGCGTGGGCGGCGTGTCCGGCCCGATCGCCCACGTCGGCCTCCTTGCCGACCGAGTCGGAGGCCCGCCGACCTGCCCGTTCGTGTGGCCGGCGGACGCTCGGTACCGGCGGCCGCCTGGGCTAGGTTCGCGGCGTGAGGCTCTGGCGCCGCCGCCCGCGCACGGTCGACCTGTACCTGCCGCTGAGGCGGATCGAGCACCTGTTCGAGGCTCCCCGGATCGACCCGTTCGCGCCGGACCTGGAGGACGACGACCCGCGGCCCGGCCTCGAGCGGATGGTGCGGGCGGTTCAGCGCGCCAGGCGGAGGGCCACGGTCCGCGTGACCGTCGGGTTGCCGGCCGAGGTCATCACGCCCGGCCTCGAGGAGCGCGCCCGGGCGGCCCTGTCGCGGGAGTGCCGCCGCCGGATCGCCCTGCTGGACGACGACATCGACGGCGCCCGGCGGCTCGGGATCCGCACGCTCCTGTGGGGGCTGCTCGCCGTGCTGTTCATCAACGGTGCGGTCGGCGCCCTCGGGACCACGGAACCGGGCTCGGTCGAGGACGCCCTGTCGACCGGGCTGCAGACGGTCGCCTGGGTGGTCCTGTGGGTCCCGATCAACCTGCTGATCTACGACCTCTGGTACTACCGCCGCGACCGGCGCGCCTACCGCACGCTCCGGGATCTCGCCCTGGGCGTGGTCCCCCGCCGCAGGGCCGAGGCCGGCACGGGTCCCGGCCCGGAGGCATCCGGCGACGAGACCCGGGACTGAGCGCCTGCCCGGCTGACCGTCAGCCGGCTCTCGGCAGGCCCCGACCCGGCGGCGAGATCAGGCCAGCTTCTTGCGCAGGCCGTCGATGCCGCCGGCGTAGACACCCTGCGCGAAGGTGCGGTCGAGCTCCTCCTCCTGCCCCGCGTCCGCGTCGTACTCCGACCACCACTCGACGAACGACTCGCCGGTGTCGGTGATCGGCGCCACGCGGACCGTGGACACGTAGCGGCGCGCGTCGAAGGGGTTCGCGCCGGTGAAGGCGTAGGTGAGGGTGCGGCCGGCGTCGTCCATCGCGAGCAGCTTCTCGTCGAAGGGGTCGCCGCCGTCGGCCAGCGTCAGCCTGCGGACCGCGCCGACGGCGCCGTCCGTGCCCTCGACGATCTCGCTCCCCGCGATCGCGGGCAGGAAGTCGGGCAGGCCGTTGAAGGCGCGCAGCAGCGCCCAGACCTGGTCGGCGGGGGCCTTGACGACGCCACTGGCATAGGGACGGGGCATGGTCACTCCAACGTGTCGAGGGCGTTCTTGAAGGCGCGGGTCTGCTCGACCAGCGCGGTCTCGGTGGGCAGGCGCTCCATGGAGGACGCGCCGTAGAACCCGTGGCAGGCCTTCGTGCGCCCGAGCACGTACGCCGCGTCCTCGGGCATGGCGATCGGGCCGCCGTGGCAGAGGACCAGGACGTCGTCCCGCTCCTCGAGCGCGGCGGCGGACCACTCGTCGACCAGTGCGACGCAGTCGTCGAGCGTCTTCGCGGTCTCCGCGCCGATCGAGCCGCCCGTGGTCAGGCCCATGTGGCAGACGACGACGTCCGCGCCCGCCCGGGTCATCGCGCGGGCGTCGTCGGCGGAGAAGACGTACGGCGTGGTGAGCAGGTCCTGCGCGCGGGCCGCGGCCACGAGGTCGACCTCCAGCCCGTAGCCCATGCCCGTCTCCTCGAGGTTGGCCCGGAACACGCCGTCGATCAGGCCGACCGTCGGGAAGTTCTGGATCCCGGAGAAGCCGAGGTCGGCGAGCTCGCGCAGGAACCGGTCTGTGAGCATGAAGGGGTCCGTGCCGTTGACGCCCGCCAGGACCGGGGTGCGCCGCACGACGGGCAGCACCTCGGCGGCCATCTCGACGACGATGTCGTTGGCGTTGCCGTACGCCAGCAGCCCGGCCAGGGAGCCCCGTCCGGCCATCCGGTAGCGCCCGGAGTTGTAGATCACGATGAGGTCGATCCCCCCGACCTCCTCGCACTTGGCCGACAGCCCCGTGCCCGCGCCCCCGCCGACGATCGGCTCGCCGCGGCGCGCCATCTCCTGGAACCGCTCCACCAGCTCCGTCCGGCGGAACCTCATGCCGTCACCTCCCGCCAGGCCGCGACGACGGCGTCGGCGAACTCGGGGTCGTTGATCGCCACCGGAACCTTCCGCACCCGGGCGTGGCTGTCCAGACCGGACTCCAGCGCGGCGAGCAGCGCGGCGTCGGCCTCCGGGTCGTGGAACGGCTGGCCCGGGACGTCGAGCAGCGACACCCCGCCGGTCGGGACGAGGAACAGCGCGGGCCCGGTGAACGCGTTGATCTTGCGGGCGAGGAACGCGCCGATCTCGGCGTTCTCGTCCGGGGTGGTGCGCATGAGCGTGACCTGCGGGTTGTGCTCGTAGAACAGCCGGTCGGCGAAGCGGGCCGGCACCGTGTCCCGGGCCCCGAAGTTGACCATGTCGACGGCGCCGACCGAGCCGACGTACGGCACGCCGGTGCGGGCGACGGCGTCGAGCCGGTCCTCCCCCGCCGCCATGACCCCGCCGACGAGCAGGTCGGCGACCTCGGTGGTGGTCAGGTCGAGCACGGAGGAGACGAGGCCGTCGTCGACGAGCTTCTCCATCGCCTTGCCGCCCGTGCCGGTCGCGTGGAAGACCAGCGGGTCCACCTCGGGGCCCAGCCGCTCGAGGACGGCGGTGATCAGCGGCGTGGTCACGCCGAACATGGTCAGCCCGACGGCGGGGCGGTCCGCCCCCGCCGGGATCTCGCGGGTCATGGCCCCGGCGAGCATGTGCGCGGCGTTGCCGAGGACCAGCCGGGAGATGCGGTTGACCCCCGCGACGTCGGTGACCGAGTAGACCATCGCGATGTCGGCGGCACCCACGTACGGTGCGGTGTCGCCGGACGCGACCGTCGAGACCATCACCTTGGGCACGCCGACCGGCAACGCCCGCATCGCCGGGGTGACCAGGGAGGTCCCGCCGGAGCCGCCCAGGCCGAGCACGCCGCCGACCTCCCGCGCGGGCAGCCAACGCTCGAGCGCGGCGGCCATCGCCGCGACCGCGCTGCCCCGGTCGCCGGTGAAGACGGCGTCGACCCCGTCGGGGTGTGCCGCGGCGACCTCGGCGGCGGGGACGTCGGCGCGCGCGGCGCCCTTGTCGGAGGTGGACACGTCCACCGAGGTCACGGCGAGGCCCGCGGCGCGGAGGAGGTCCGCGACGTGGCGCAGCTCCGCGCCCTTGGTGTCGTGCGTGCCGATCACGTACGCAGGACCCACCCCTGGAGTCCTACCGCACGATCACTCCTCGCGCAGCCGGTACTCGCCGCCGTGGCCCGCGACCTCGTACAGGTCGTAGTGGTGGACGATCTTCGGGCCGCCGTGCAGGTGGACGTGCCGGACGACGGCCGGCGCCTCCTGCTCGGCGGGGCGGGTCCGGACCCG
Source organism: Pseudonocardia kujensis (assembly GCF_021283305.1). GTDB lineage: Bacteria > Actinomycetota > Actinomycetes > Mycobacteriales > Pseudonocardiaceae > Pseudonocardia > Pseudonocardia kujensis. The sequence continues at coordinate 39,309 of NZ_JAJSOK010000013.1, read as the reverse complement.
GCCGTCCAGCGGGCCGCCGACGAACCAGTAGGTGTCGGGCGGGGGCTCGTCGGCGGGGTCCGGCCGGGGCGTCCGGGCGGCGACCCAGTCGTCCCAGTCCTCCTCCGAGGCTGCGGGCATCCGGCCACGGTACGTGACGGCCCGGCGACGGCGCACGGCACACACGGGACGGCCCCGCCACCGGGGCACGTCGGTGGCGGGGCCGGGGTCCGGTGCAGCTCGGGGCTGCTCGGCAGACAGTGGTGCGGGTCAGGCGACGGCCTTGGCGCGCTTGCGTGCGTCCCGGGCGATCCCCTCGACGGCCTTCGCCCCGGCGGCACCGGCGGTCGAGCCGGCCTCGGCGGCACGGTGGGCGACGTCGCTGCCGAACTTCGACACCTGCTCGCCGGCGTGGGCGGCGAGCGCGGTCAGCTGGTCGACGTAGCCGGGCGCCTGCTTGCGGGCCTTCTTCGCGGCCCTGCGCGCGCTCTTCTCCCACTCGGCGCGCTTCCTGTCGGCCGCCTTCTCCCACTGGGCCCGCTTCTTCGACGCGGCCTTCGCCCAGGCGTCGCCCTTCCGGTCCGCGAGCTTCTCCCAGGCCTTCCCGCGCCGGTCGAGCTCCTTCTGCCACTCCGCGCTGCGCTTGTCGACCTCCTTGCGCAGCGCCGCGCCGCGCTTCTCGGCCTTCTGCGCAGCCTTGGCGGCGCGCTTCGACAGGTCGTCGCCCCACGTCGACGCCTGTTCGGACGCGGTGGCGGCCCAGCCGGAGGCGCGGTCGGACGCCGTCGCGCCCAGCGCCGACGCGGTGGCCCCGAGGGCGGCGGCGCGCTCGGACGCGGCGGACCCCAGCTCGGCGGCCCGCGCCTTCACCAGCGGCGTCTTCTCGGCGACGGTGGCGGACAGCGACTCCGTCAGCGCCGACGCCCTGCCGGCCAGGTCCGACCCGGTCGACGCCCCCGACCCGCCCAGGCCGGACACCAGGCCCGACACCGAGTCGGTGGCGCTGTGCGCGGCGTCGGACAGGGCCTCGGCCCGCTTCTCCAGCGCGGCGGAGGCGACCTCGGCGGCCTTCCGGCTGCGCCAGGCCACGGACGGCTTGCCGTGGGTGTCCGCGGCCGCGATCATCAACCCGCCGAGCAGGCTGACGTTCTTGAGGAAGTGGATCTGCTGGGCCTGCTTCGCCTCGGGGTCGCTCTCCTCCCAGAAGCGGTGCCCGGCCAGCGTGGTCGGGATCAGGGTGGCGGCGAGCACGGCCGAGGAGGTCCGGGGCAGCTTGCCGAGCGCCAACAGCGTCCCGGCGGCCACCTTGGCGCCGGCCTCGACCTTCACCAGCGTCTCGTTGTCGGGGCGCTTCTCCAGCGGGGACAGCTGCACGGCCTTGTCGATCGCGGGTGCGGCGTAGTCCAGGACGGGCTTGGCGGCCTCGGCGTGCGCCTGGGGTTGACGCAACGCGTTGATTCCGCCCGAGATGAAGATGGCGGCCAGCATGGGGCGGGCCACACGACGCAACAGAGGCATGGGGCCGCGTTCCCCACGCTCGCGTGTGGCAAACACGGGTACCGCTGGCGGGGGACCCGTCCGGTTCGGAATCATGCCGGGGTGGCGAGACATGCGATCGGGTTGGACATCGGCGGCACGAAGGTCGCCGGCGCCGTGGTGACCGAGGACGGGACGGTCGTCGACGAGCTGACCGAACCCACCCCCGCCACCTCGGACGCCCCCACGATGTCGCGCCTGCTGCTCGGGATGATCGAGACGCTGCGCGGGCGCAACCCCGAGGTGCTGGCCGTCGGCGTGGGCGCCGCCGGGACGGTGGAGTGGCCGGGCGGGCGCATCCTCTGGGCGCCGAACAACGCCTACCGGGACTGGGCCGTCCGCGCCGAGATCGAGGAGGCGACGGGCCTGCCGGCGGTCGTCGACAACGACGCCAACGTGGCCGGGCTGGCCGAGGCCCGCCTCGGCGACACCCTCTACAAGGAGATGGTGCTGGTCACCGTCGGCACGGGGGTGGGCAGCGGGATCGTGCTGGGCGGGCACATCTACCGCGGCCCGCGCGGGCTCGGCGCCGAGCTGGGGCACGTCATCGTCGACCCGGACGGCCCGCGGTGCGGCTGCGGCAACCACGGCTGCCTCGAGTCGCTGGCCTCGGGCACCGCGTTGACCCGCACCGGCCGTGAGGCCGCCGCCGCGGAGCCCGACGGCCTGATCGCCCGGCTGGCCCGCGAGAAGAACGCCGAGGTCACGGGGCAGATCGTCACGGAGGCGGCGCTGCAGGGAGACCCCACGGCCCGGCGGCTTTTCCAGACCCTGGCCCGGTGGCTCGGCATCGGCATCGCGTCGGTCACCACCATCTTCGAGCTCGACGCCGTCGTGATCGGCGGCGGCGTCGTCGACACCGGCGAGCTGCTGCTCGCCCCGCTCCGCGAGGCGGCCGCCGAGTTCGCCTACGCGAAGACGGTCCGTCCGCTGGTCCCGGTGCTGCCCAGCACGTTCGGCAGCGCCGCGGGCAAGATCGGGGCCGCCCTGCTCGCACTGGATCACGCGGAGGAGCGGAGCACCCGTTAGCGTGACCGCGTGACCCTCCTCCTCGGCCCCGTCCTGCGGCACGTCGGCGAGACCACGGCGGTCGTGTGGGTGCAGACGGCGGGGCCGGCCACGGTCGAGGTGCTGGGCTGCCGCGCGCGGACCTTCGAGGTCGCCGGGCACCACTTCGCGCTGGTCACGGTGACCGGGCTCGAGCCCGACGCGCGGATCCCGTACGAGGTGCACGTCGACGGCGAGCGGGCCTGGCCGCTGCCGCACAGCCCCTTCCCGCCGAGCGTGGTCCCCACCCGGGGACCGCGCTCCGCCGGCCGGGCGCGGATCGTGTTCGGCTCCTGCCGGTACGTCAAGGTCTCCGACCGGAAGCAGGCCGCGCTCTACGGCATCGACGCGCTCGACGCCTACGCCGCGCGGATGGCAGGCGCCCCCGCCGAGGAGTGGCCCTCGGCGCTGCTGCTGCTCGGCGACCAGGTCTACGCCGACGAGCTCACCCCGCAGACCCGCCGCCGGATCGCCGGCCGCCGGGACCGGCACCCCGACTGGCCCGCGGACGAGATCGTGGGCTTCGACGAGTACGTCGGGCTCTACCGGGACTCCTGGATCGACCCGGAGATCCGCTGGGTGATGTCGACCGTGCCGACGGCGATGATCTTCGACGACCACGACGTGCGGGACGACTGGAACACCTCGGCCGCCTGGCGCGCGGAGATGGCCCGCACGCCCTGGTGGCGCGACCGCATCCGCTCGGCCCTGGCCTCGTACTGGGTGTACCAGCACCTGGGCAACCTCTCCCCGGAGGAGCTGGCCGCCGATCCGGACTGGACGAAGGTGCAGGCGGCGGAGGGGGACGTCTGGCCCCTGCTCGAGGACCTCGCCGACCGCGCCGACACCGAGGTGGACGGGAGCAAGGGCCTGCGGTTCAGCTTCCGCTGGGACATGGGCCGCAGCCGGCTCGTGATGATCGACTCGCGCAACGCGCGCATCCTCGAGGGCGGCGAGCACCTCATGCTCGGCGAGCGCGAGTTCGCGTGGGTGGAGCAGCAGGCGACCGCCCCGGCACCGGACGGCGGCGACGTCGACCACCTGCTGCTCGGCACCTCCGTGCCCTGGCTGCTCGCCCCGGCGCTGGGCGACCTGGAGACGGTCAACGAGATCGCCGCGGGCCGGCCCGGGCTGCGCGGCCGGCTCGGCGAGGCCGTCCGGCAGGCCGCGGACATGGAGCACTGGCCGGCCTTCCGCGCGTCCTTCGACCGGCTCGCCGAGCTGGTCGGGCGGGCCGCCCGGGGTGCCGAGGGCCCGGCGGGCCCCGCGACCGTCACGGTATTGTCCGGTGACGTGCACCACAGCTACACGGCCCGGGCCGAGCTGCCCGGCGTGCCCGCGAGCGCGGCGCGCGTCCACCAGGTCGTCTGCTCCCCGGTGCACAACCACGTGCCGGGGGCCGTGCGGGCCGCGTTCCGGCTCGCCTGGTCGAGGCCCGCCGCCGCGTGGGCCCGGGCCTGGGCCGCGCACCACGGCGCCCCGGCCCCCGGCCTGCACTGGGACCGGGTCGGCACCCCTCTCTTCGGCAACCACATCGCGACCCTGCTCGTCGACGGCAGGCGCGCCGAGGTGATCTTCGAGAAGCCCCGGTCCGCCGCCGCGCTCGACGAACGGGCCCGCGTGACCCTCAGCGCGGAGGCTGCTGCATGAGCACGCTCGGACACCCGGGACCCGGCGCGGTACCGCTGCGCGGCGACGAGCCCCCCGAGACGGACGGTACCGGCGCGCTGGCCGGGCAGACCGTGGTCCTGCGGCCCACCGAACCGCGGCACGTCGGCGAGTTCCTGCAGATCCTGCGGCACCCCGAGGTCGAGCGCTGGTGGGCCGGCTACGACCTCGAGCGGGTCCGCCGGGAGCTGCTCGGCCCGCACTGCTATGCGGTCGAGGCCTACCGCGAGACCGTCGGGCTGATCATGTTCCACGAGGAGGAGGACCCCGACTACCGGCACGCCGGCATCGACGTCGCCCTGCATCCGGACGCGCACGGGCAGGGCCTCGGCGCCGACGCGGTGCGCACCCTCGCCCGCCACCTGTTCGACGTGCGCGGGCACCACCGGATCGTCATCGACCCCGCGGCGACGAACGAGCGCGCGATCCGCAGCTACGAGCGGGTCGGGTTCCGGCGGGTCGGCGTGATGCGCGCGTACGAGCGGGGCGCGGACGGCACCTGGCACGACGGGCTGCTCATGGATCTGCTCCCCGAGGACCTGTAGCGAGCGCGGCGAGCCCGCTCACGAGCAGCTCCAGCCCGAACCGGAACCGCTCCTCCTCCGTGCCCGACATCAGGTGCGGCAGCAGCGAGACGAACACCGGGAACCGGTCGGCGGGCAGGGCGGCGAGGAACTCCCGCGTCTGCCGGGCCTTGTCGTCCCACTGGCCGTGCCCCTCCTCGCGCTGCGCCCGCATCGCGCCCTCGACGGCGCTCGCGCTGACGTAGAGCCCGACGACGTCGGCCGACCAGGCGGCCGCCTCCTCCGGGACGCCGCCGAGGCGCAGCAGCTGCAGGGTCGTCTCGGTGACGCGCAGGGCGTTGGGCCCGAACGGGACCGACCCGAGCGCGGCGCGGGCGATGTCCCGGTAGCGCAGCAGCGCCGCCCGCGAGTCGACCCACAGCTGCATGACCTGCTCGCGCCAGCGGGCGGGGTCCGGTTCGGGCAACGGGATCTCCCCCGCGACCTCGTCGAACAGCAGCTCGACGAGCTCGTCCTTGTTCGCGACGTGCGCGTAGAGGGATGCCGCGCCGGTCGACAGCTCGGTCGCGACGCGGCGCATGCTCACGCCGTCGATCCCCTCCTTGCGCAGCACCCCCATCGCGGCCTCGACGATCGCCTCCCGCGACAGGGAGCGTCGCGCCGGCTGCTTGCGCGGGGTGCGCCAGGGCGGCTCGGGCAGGTCGTGCTCCACGCGTTCGATTCTATTTGACGCGGACACCGTTCGTGGGTAGAACACCGTTCGTTCCGAACGCCGTTCGTCCTGGGGCTCCGTGGAGACGCGGTTCCAGGTGGCGGCCGGGGCGGCGGGCCGCGGCTCCGGAGGGGACCCCGGCGCCGGCGGCCGCCTGAACCGGCTCAGAACGGGGTGGCGGCGAGCCAGGCGTCGAAGACCGCGGCCTCGCCGAACACCTCCAGCCGCGGGTCGGCGGCCGGCAGCCGGCGCAGGGTGGCGAGGTAGAGGACGGCGGCCGGCCCGCGGACGGCGACGGTGCCCTTCGCGTGCCCGTGCTCCCAGGCGATCCCGGCCCGCTCGCCGGCGCCGTCGGGTCGGACCGTCCACTCCCCCGCCGGCCCGAGGTCGCCGTCCGTGGCGTGGAGATGGAGCGTGACGCCCTCGGGCAGCAGCTCCCTGCCGCGGCGGGCGGCGACGAGGTCGAGCCACTCGGACAGCCCGTCGGCGGCGAGCGCGGGGTCGAGGTCGCTGTCCTGCCCCAGCGCGAGCTGCACGTCCGCGCGGTGCGCCGTCTCCTCGTGCAGCCGGCGGCGGATCCACCAGGCGGCGGGCTTCGGGCCGGTGAAGGTCCAGGCCGGCGCCTCCGGCCCCACCGCGTCGACGGCGTCGAGCACGGCCTGCGCCCCCTCCCGCAGCCACGCCACGGTGCCGTCGAGGTCGGCGGGTGGCTTCCCGCCCGGGACCTGGCGGGGGTCGAGCGCCTCCGTCACCCGCTCCGTGATCATCGTGGCGGCCCACCGGTGGCCGCGCCCGACGTGGCGCAGCAGCTGCGTCAGCGTCCAGCCGGGGCAGGTCGGGATCTCCGTGCCGTGGTCGGCCGTGCGGACCAGCTCGGCCAGCCGCGCGTTCTCGTCGAGGAGCGCGGTCCGGACGTCGAACGCGGGGGTGGTGGGGGCGGCGTCGCTGCTCATGGTCGGAACCTAACCGACCCGGACGGGCCGGCGGGCGCCACGCTGCCGGGCGGATTCCGGGACCGCAGGCATGATCCGTGATCGCCGCGGGTAAGCGGATGGCATGGCGCCCGAGCATCACGACTGGACGCGCCACGGCGCGGGACGAACCCTGCTGTGGTGGCCGCTCTCCTCGTTCGTGCTCATGGCGGTCTTCCCCGACGCCGGCATCCTCCCGATCGTGCTCTCCGGGGCTGCGCTCGCGGTCGTCGGGGTCGCGGGCACGGTGGCCGCCAGGATGCTTCGCCGACGGATCCGGGCCCGGCGTGCCGTAGGCGCCCCGTCCTCGCTCACCGACGCGGTCGGCGACGTGGTGGGCGAGGCCGTGGAGTCGGTCGAGTCGGTCCTCGAGCCGGCCGGGGACGCGGTTCCCCAGCGCCGCGCGGCCTGACCCGTCCCGCCCGCGGAGCGTGACCGGAGCCGACGCCCGGGCGTCCCGAGAACGGTCGTCGTGACGGCATTCACAGCACGCGAACGCCGGTTCCGGTGCGCGCGGTGAACGATCACGACGCGATCACATCACTCGACCGGGGACGGGCTCGCCCGGACGCCGCACCGTCCTGTTCACCCACCGTTTAGCCCGATCGAGTGGCGCGTCGAGAACGTCGCAACCTCTTTCCCGCTCGCGCTTTAGGCGAGATACGCGGTGCGCATTGGCGGACCGCGTCCCCGGAGAAGGAGAAGCGAGATGGACTTCCTGGCCCTGCTGCCGTTCCCCGGTCCCGGCGGCCCGAAGAAGCCGGCGAAGAAGCACGACAAGTGCTCGCACTCGAAGAAGTCGTGGAGCAAGTCGCACGGCAAGAAGAAGCACGGGCACAAGTGAGCCGGGTGCTCTGATGGTCGTGCGGCGGCCCCTCCCGCGCTGCGGTGGGTGGGGCCGCCGCCGTCTTCCCGACCGGTCTTCTCGCCCGACGTTCCGGCCCCCGCACTCCCCCTTTCTCCCCCGGACCACCGGAGGCACGTGAAGATGCCGTCCCCCACCGCCCGTCACCGCGCGACGAGGCGCGGTGCCCGCCGCGCGACCCGGCCCCTCACCGGGACCGAGGGCCCCGACAGCCCGGAGGGCCTCGAGGGTCTCGAGCCGGTGCACGGCCCGGCCCTCGAACCCGCTCACGGGTCGGGTCCCGGACCGGAGCCGACCCCGCAGTCCTTCCCGGCCGTGACCGTCGCACCCATGCACCCCCTGACCAGCAACGACGCCGTGGACGACCCCGACCCCGACACGCGCGTCGCGCTCGACCGCGAGCCCGCCGCCGACCCCGCCGCCGACCCCGCCGGCGACGCCGCCGCCGAGACCGCCGCCGTACCCGTCGTCGACCACGACCACGACCACGCCCACGCCCACGACCACGCCCACGACGTCGACCACGACGTCGACCACGAGCCGGATGCCGATCCGGCTGCCGAGCCGGGGGCCGTCGCCGGGCCCGCGCCCGCCGCCCCGGAGCGCTCCGCGGCCGCCCTGCTGCCCGAGGCCCCGCACCTCACCGTGCGACAGATCTTCCGCCGGTTCTGGCCCTACACCGCCGGCTTCCGCGGCCGCTTCGTGATCGGCCTGGTCCTCTCGGCGCTCAGCCCGCTGACGGTCGCCGCCAGCCTGTGGCTGTTCATGATCCTGATCGACGACGTGCTCACGCCGCAGAACTACACACTGCTGCCGTGGGTGATCGGCGCTTATCTGGCCGTCTCGGTCGTCGGTGCGGTGATCGACTATTTCGACTCGTACGTCTCCGCGTGGGTCGGTGAACGATTCGTGCTCGTCCTGCGCACCCGCGTGTTCGCACACCTGCAGCGGCTCTCCCTCGGATTCTTCGAACGGCGCCAGCTCGGCGACGTGATGGCGCGGTTGTCGAGCGACATCGGTGCCATCGAGGAGCTCGTCCTGACCGGCGTCGCGATGGCCGTGACGTACGGCGTCCAGGTGATCGTCTGCACGGCCCTGCTCTTCTTCCTGAACTGGCAGCTGGCGCTGATCGCCGTCGCGGCCGCGCCGGTGTTCGGCCTGGCGTCGCGGTTCTTCGCGCGCCGGATCAAGAGCGCGTCGCGGGAGAAGCGGCGGCGCACCGGCGGCATCGCGGCCGTCGCGGAGGAGAGCCTCGGCAACGTCGCCCTCGTCCAGGCGTACGGCCGGCAGGCGAGCGAGACCGAGCGGTTCCACCGGGAGAGCCGCGGCGCGTTCGCCGCGCAGATGGTGGCGGTGCGGCTCAAGTCGCTGTTCGGCCCGCTGGTCGGGATGCTCGAGGTCGTCGGCGTGCTGACGGTCCTCGGTGTGGGCATCTGGCAGATGGCCCGCGGCAACCTGACCCTCGGCGGGCTGCTCGTGTTCACCGGGTACCTGAGCCAGCTGTTCGGACCCGTCCGCGGGTTCGGCGAGATGGGCAACACCGTCTACGCCGCGGCCGCCGGCGCCGAGCGCGTGATCGAGCTGCTCGACGAGCAACCCCAGGTCACGGACCGGCCCGACCCGGTGCGGATCGAGCGGGCGCGCGGGGACCTGCGGCTCGAGGACGTCACCTTCACCTACCCCGGCACGGCGGGGCCCGCGCTGGAGCGGGTGTCGATCCTGGTCCCGCGCGGGCACACCGTGGCGGTGGTCGGCCCCAGCGGCGCCGGCAAGACCACGCTGACCAAGCTGCTGCTGCGCTTCTACGACCCGGAGGCCGGGTCCGTGGTGCTCGACGGGCACGACCTGCGCGACCTCGCCCTGGCCGACGTCCGGCGCAACGTCGCGGCGTTGCTGCAGGAGACGCTCGTGTTCGACGGCACGGTGCGCGACAACATCCTCTGGGGCCGCCCCGACGCGAGCGAGGCCGAGATCGTGGAGGCCGCGCGGGCCGCCGACGCGCACGAGTTCATCACCGCCCTGCCCGACGGCTACGACACCCGGGTCGGCCAGCGCGGCCGGTTGCTCTCCGGGGGCCAGCGGCAGCGGCTGGCGATCGCGCGGGCGATGGTCCGCGACGCGCCCGTGCTGATCCTCGACGAACCGACGACGGGACTCGACGCCGGCGCCGCCGAGCGCGTCCTCACGCCCCTGCGCCGACTGATGGAGGGCCGCACCACGCTCGTGATCAGCCACAACCTGCTCACGGTGACCGACGCCGACCAGATCGTCTACCTCGAGAACGGCCGGATCACCGCCTCCGGGCGACACCGCGAGCTGCTCGCGCGCAGTCCCGGCTACGCCGAGCTGTACCGGCTGCACCACCCCGGCGAGGAGTCCGCGGCAGAGCGGCTGCCCGCCGCCCTCCACGAGGAGTTCGGGGACGGGTTCGGGGCGGACCTCGAGGCGGAGCTCGACGCGGACCTCGCGGCCCTGCAGACCTCCTCCTGGCCGGCCGACCCGTGGGCCGAGACCACCCTGCTCCCGACGTTCCGCACGCCGGGCGCGCACGTGGGCCTCTCCGAGCTCGCCCCGGCGTCGGGTCCGGAGGCGCTGTCCCGCTGGGCGCTGCCCGCGCGCCGCACGACCGTGGTCGAGCCGCGGCCGGCCCCGGTGGCGGAGCCCACATCCGGACCGGACGCCGCTCCCACCGAGCGTTTCGTCGCCGTCACCCGGAACTCCGAGGTGCCAGGCGGGCGCCACCGCGCGAGGATCGACCGCGTGGAGTTCGACGGTACGGGGGTCGACGACGTGGACGGCGAGCGGACGGGCTGGAGCCTGCGCCCCGGCGGTCCGCGGTGAGCGACGCCGGGCGCCCTCGCGGGGGCGCGCGATGAGTGCGGCCGCCGTGGAGCCGGATCCGCACCCGGATCCGGCTCCCGGCGACCTGCGCGTCGCGCAGCCGGGGCCCGGCCCCGGCCTCGACGGGCCACCGCCGCTCGAGCCGGGCCGGGAGGTCGCGCCGGGCTACAGCGTGGTGCAGCACCTGCGGCGCGGCGAGGACTTCGACACCTACGACGCGTGGAGCGCCGTCCACCACTGCCACACCGTGGCGAAGGTGCTGCGGCCGGACCTGGTGGGCGACGCCCGCACCCGGCGGGGGCTGCTGCGCGAGGCCAAGCTGCTGCGCGCGCTGCGGCACCCCTACATCGTGCGACTGCTCGACCTGGTCGACGAGCGCGGCCCGAACCCGGTCATGGTGCTGGAGTCGCTGCCGGGCGGCACCCTCTCCGACGCGCTGGACAGCTACGGGCGTTTCCCGGAGACCGCGCTCGCGCACCTGGGCCAACAGCTCGGTGCGGCGCTGCGTTACCTGCACGAGCGCGGCCGGGTGCACTGCGACGTCAAGCCCAGCAACATCGTCGTCAGCGCCGGCGTGACCCGGGTGATCGACCTGGCGCTCGCCCGCGCGCCCGGCCCGGCGCCGGCCGAGGTCGGCAGCGCCCGGTACATGGCACCCGAGCAGATCCTGGGCGGGGTCGTCACACCCGCCACGGACGTCTGGGCGGTCGGCGTGGTCCTGCACGAGGCCGCGACCGGCGTCCGCCCCTTCCCCGACGGCGTCGCGGACCCCGAGCAGACCGGCTCGCACAGCCTCTCCCGCACCGACTCGACGCACCCGCGGGCGGAGCTGGGCCGGCTCTACCCCCAGCTGCTCAGGCCCGCGCCCCGGCTGCGGTCGCGGCGCCGGCTCCCGGTGCGCGTGGCGAGCGTCCTCGACGGCTGCCTGCTCGCCGACCCGGCCTCCCGGCCGACCCTCGCCGAGGTGCACACCGCCCTCGACACGCTCCTCTGAGCGTCGCCCGCCCACAGCGGGGTTCCCCTCACGCGCCCGGCTGACCTGCGACGACGGGACCGGCTCACGTCACATCACGATCTCTTGTACGTCCGATACTAGGATGTCAAACTAAATGTGCGGGGTACGTCGTCGTGCAGGAGGTCCCATCCATGGGTGACAGCGAGCTCTACGTCCCGAAGAACCCGATCCGCTTCGTGACGGCGGCGAGCCTGTTCGACGGGCACGACGCGGCCATCAACATCATGCGGCGCATCCTGCAGCGGCAGGGCGCCGAGGTGATCCACCTGGGTCACAACCGCTCGGTCGACGAGGTCGTGACCGCGGCGATCCAGGAGGACGTGCAGGGCGTCGCCATCAGCTCGTACCAGGGCGGGCACGTCGAGTACTTCTCCTACCTGGTCGAGCTGTTGCGCGAGCGCGGCGCCGGCCACGTCAAGGTGTACGGCGGCGGGGGCGGCGTGATCGTCGCCGAGGAGATCGAGCTGCTGCACTCCCGCGGCGTCTCGCGCATCTTCTCCCCGGACGACGGCCAGCGCCTGGGCCTGCCCGGGATGATCAACCTGATGATCCGCGAGTGCGACACCGACCTCACGGCCGAGCCCCCGGCGTCGTACGACGGGGTGTTCACCGGCGAGACCGCCACCCTCGCGCGGGCACTCACCCTGGCCGAGTCCGGGAAGCTGCCCGCCGACGTGCTGGAGCGGGTCAAGGCCTCCGAGAAGCAGGTCCCGGTCCTCGGCATCACCGGCACCGGCGGCTCCGGCAAGTCCTCACTCACCGACGAGCTCGTCCGCCGCTTCCGCCTCGACCAGGAGGACAAGCTCCGGATCGCGGTGCTGGCCGTGGACCCGACCCGCCGCAAGGGCGGCGGTGCGCTGCTCGGCGACCGGATCCGGATGAACGCGCTCAAGGGCGACCAGGTCTACTTCCGCTCGCTCGCGACCCGCGGCAACGACGGCGTCATCCCCGAGAACCTGGGCGACGTGATCTCCGTGCTCAAGGCGGCCGGGTTCGACCTGGTCATCGTCGAGACCCCGGGCATCGGCCAGGGCGACGCCGGGATCGTGCCGTTCGTCGACCGCTCGCTGTACGTGATGACGCCGGAGTTCGGCGCCGCGTCGCAGCTCGAGAAGATCGACATGCTGGACTTCGCCGACGTCGTGGCGATCAACAAGTTCGAGCGCCGCGGCGCCGAGGACGCGCGCCGCGACGTCGGGCGCCAGCTCGTGCGCAACCGCGAGGCGTTCGGCGAGAGCTGGGAGGACATGCCGGTCTACGGCACCTCCGCCGCCACGTTCAACGACGACGGCGTGACCGCGCTCTACCAGGAGCTCGGCGCGCTGCTCTCCGAGAACGGCCTGACCCTGCACGAGGGCCGGCTGCCGAAGGTGGACCGCAAGACCTCCACCGAGTACGCGGCCGTCATCCCGCCGGAGCGGGTGCGCTACCTGGCCGAGATCGCCGAGACGGTGCGCGGCTACCACGCCGAGACCGAGTCCGAGGCCACGAAGGCCCGCGTCCGCCAGCACCTGCGCACCGCGCGGGAGCTCGTCGGCGAGGCGGTCGACGACGCGCTGCGCAAGGCCGAGCAGGACCTGTCGTCGGAATCCGCACAGCTGCTCGACACCTGGCCCCAGGTCGTCGAGGACTACTCGGGCGACGAGCTCGTGGTGAAGGTGCGGGACAAGGAGTTGCGCACGCAGCTCACCCGGGAGACGCTGTCCGGCAACAAGGTCCCGCGGGTGTCACTGCCGCGCTACACCGAGGACGCCGAGCTGCTGCGCTTCCTGCGCCGGGAGAACCTGCCCGGGAAGTTCCCCTACACCGCCGGCGTGTTCCCGTTCAAGCGGGAGGGCGAGGACCCGGCACGCATGTTCGCGGGCGAGGGCGACCCGTTCCGCACCAACCGCCGGTTCAAGTACCTGTCGCAGGACTCCGAGGCCAAGCGGCTGTCCACCGCGTTCGACTCGGTGACCCTCTACGGGCACGACCCGGACACCCGCCCGGACATCTACGGCAAGGTCGGCACGTCCGGCGTCTCGATCGCGACGCTCGACGACATGAAGGAGCTCTACTCGGGCTTCGACCTCTGCTCCCCCACCACCTCGGTGTCCATGACGATCAACGGCCCCGCGCCGACGATCCTGGCGTTCTTCCTCAACACCGCGGTGGACCAGCAGGTCGAGAAGTTCCGCGAGGAGGAGGGCCGCGAGCCCGACGAGGCCGAGCGCGAGGAGCTCACCGCCTTCGCGTACGCGAACGTCCGCGGCACGGTGCAGGCCGACATCCTCAAGGAGGACCAGGGCCAGAACACCTGCATCTTCTCCACCGAGTTCTCGCTCCGGATGATGGCCGACATCCAGGAGTGGTTCATCCGGCACAAGGTGCGGAACTTCTACTCCGTCTCGATCTCCGGCTACCACATCGCCGAGGCCGGGGCGAACCCGATCAGCCAGCTCGCGTTCACGCTGTCCAACGGCTTCACCTTCGTGGAGAGCTACCTCGCGCGGGGCATGGACATCGACGACTTCGCGCCGAACCTGTCGTTCTTCTTCTCCAACGGCATGGACGCCGAGTACACGGTCATCGGCCGCGTCGCCCGGCGGATCTGGGCCGTGGCGATGCGGGAGCGCTACGGCGCGAACGAGCGCTCGCAGAAGCTGAAGTACCACGTCCAGACGTCGGGCCGGTCCCTGCACGCGCAGGAGATGAACTTCAACGACATCCGGACCACGCTGCAGGCGCTCTGCGCGCTGTACGACAACGCGAACTCGTTGCACACCAACGCCTACGACGAGGCGATCACCACCCCGACCGAGTCCTCGGTGCGGCGCGCGATGGCGATCCAGCTGATCATCAACCGCGAGTGGGGCCTGTCGATGAACGAGAACCCGCTGCAGGGCTCGTTCGTCGTCGACGAGCTGACCGACCTCGTCGAGGAAGCCGTGCTCGCCGAGTTCGACCGGATCGCCGAGCGCGGCGGCGTGCTGGGCGCCATGGAGACCGGCTACCAGCGCGGCAAGATCCAGGACGAGTCGATGCTCTACGAGCACCGCAAGCACACCGGCGAGCTGCCGATCGTCGGGGTGAACACGTTCGTCAAGCCCGAGGACGACGAGCCGGTCGAGATCGAGCTGGCCCGCGGCACCGAGGCGGAGAAGAAGTCGCAGCTGGAGCGGCTGGCGGACTTCCAGAGCCGGCACAAGTCCGAGGCCGAGCAGGCGATACGCCGGCTGCAGGACGTCGCCACCGGCGAGGGCAACGTCTTCGACGAGCTGATGAGGGCCGCCCGGGTCTGCTCGCTGGGGCAGCTCACGGAGGCGTTCTTCGAGGTGGGGGGCCAGTACCGGCGCAACATGTAGCCGGTCCGCACCCGCCACGCCCGTCGCCCCGCACCTGGTCGGTGCGGGGCGACGTCGCCCTGGGGCGACGTTGTTCCCGGGGCATGCGGTCGCCCTCCGCCGGGTACGCGGGGACGGGACGAGGTGTGGAGAGGGGAACAGATGGGCCGGGCGAAGGTGGTCGTGGTCGGCGGCGGGTTCGGCGGGGTCTACGCGGCCCGCCGGCTCGCGCGGGCCGACGCGGACGTCACGCTGCTCGACCGCACCACGACGTCGCTGTTCCAGCCGCTGCTCTACCAGTGCGCCACGGGGCTGCTCTCCGAGGGCCAGATCACCACGCCGCTGCGCTCGCTGATGCGCCGGCACCGCAACGTGCGGGTCGTCCTCGGCGAGGCCTGCGACCTCGACGCGACGGCGCGGGTGCTCACCGCCCGCCGTCCCGACGAGACGACCTTCGACCTGCCCTACGACCACCTCGTCGTCGCCGCCGGGATGCGCCAGTCCTACCTGGGCCACCCGGAGTTCGCCGTGCACGCACCCGGGATGAAGACGATCGACGACGCGCTGGCCATCCGGCGCCGGGTCATGGCGGCGTTCGAGATGGCCGAGACGCTCCCGGACCCCGAGGACCGGGCGGAGTGGCTGACGTTCGCGGTCGCGGGCGGTGGCCCGACCGGCGTCGAGCTGGCCGGGCAGATCCGCGAGTTCGCCCTGCACGCCATCGAGCACGAGTACCGGCAGATCGACCCCACCGAGGCGCGGGTGCTGCTCTTCGACGGCGGCGACCGGGTGCTGAAGGCGTTCGGGCACAACCTCACCACCAAGGCGCAGGAGGCTCTCGACCGGCTGGGCGTCGAGACGGTGTTCGGCGTGCACGTCACGGACGTCGACGACCGCGGGATCGTCACCACCGCGAAGAGGCCGGGACCCGACGGGCGGCGGGAGCAGCGCCGCTACGCCGCGCGGACGGTGCTGTGGACCGCGGGGGTCGAGGCGGTGCCGTTCCTGCAGACGGTCGCCAAGGAGACCGGGGTGACGCAGGACCGCCAGGGCCGGATCCCCGTCGAGCCGGATCTCACCGTCGCGGGCCACCCCGAGATCCGGGTCGTCGGCGACGTGATGAGCCTCGACGGCCTGCCGGGCATCGCGGAGGTCGCGATGCAGTCCGGGCGGCACGCGGGCGAGGACGTCCGGCGGATCCTCGTCGGGCAGCCGCCGCGGACCTTCCGCTACCGGGACCTCGGCAACGCCGCCTACATCTCGCGGCGGCACGCGCTGCTGGAGAAGGGCCCGGTGCGGCTCGACGGGTTCGTCGGCTGGCTGCTCTGGGGCGCCATCCACATCGCGTTCCTGGCCGGCGTCCACAACCGCTTCACCACGCTGCTGAGCTGGGCGACCGCGCTGGCCGCGAACCGCCGCGGCGAGCGCGTCTACCCCGTCGGCGACCCGACGACCGCCGAGCGGCCGTACACCGAGGAGTACGTCCGGGAACGATGAGCGAGCGACGCCCCCGCCCGGTGGGTGCGGCGAGGACGCCCTGCCGCCCGTGGTCGGGCCGGCGACGCCATCCCCACGGTCAGGCCGGGGCCGGGATCCGGCGCAGCGTCAGGGCCAGGACGAGCGCGCCGGCGAGCAGCACGGTCAGGTAGCCGACCACCCCGGTCCAGCCCGCGTGGTCGAACACCACCCCGCCGACGGTGCCGCCGACGCTGCTGCCCGCGTAGTAGCCGAACAGGTACAGCGACGAGGCGATGCCGGGCGACCCCTCCGCGAGCATCGACGACCGGCGGCCCACCCAGCTGCTGGCGAGCGAGTGCCCGGCGAAGAAGCCGACGGTGACCAGGATCAGCCCGACCAGGACGGTCGGCAGCCAGGCCGGCGCGGTGACCCACGCGCCGGCGACGGCGACGGCGATCCCGACCCACATGACCTTCCGGCGGCCGAACCGGTCGCCGAGCCGGCCCGCCGCCGTCGAGGCGTACGACCCGGCCAGGTAGCCGAGGAAGATCAGCGCGACGAGCGCCGCGGGCAGCCCGAACGGGGCGCGCAGCAGGCGGAAGCCCAGGTAGTTGTACAGGGTCACGAACGCGCCCATCAGCAGGAACCCGATGCCGAACAGGCACAGCAGGCCCGGGTCGCGCAGGTGCCGCACGATCGGCACGCCGAGCTCGCCGAGGCGGACCCGCGGGGCGGCCGGGGCGACCGACGGCGGCAGCAGCAGCCGGAAGGCCACGGTGCAGAGCAGTGACACGATCCCGACGGCGAGGAGCGCGAGCCGCCAGCCCGCGACGTCGGCGACCGCGGTAGCGATGAGCCGCCCGGAGAGCCCGCCGATCGTGTTGCCGGCGATCAGCAGCCCGACCGCGCCGCCGAGGTGCCGCGGCGCCACCTCCCGGGTCACGTGGGACATCGCCAGCGCCGGCAGCGCGGCCAGCGCGACCCCCTGCAGCGCGCGGATCCCGACGAGCACCGCGAAGCTCGGCGCGAGCGGGGCGAGCAGCCCGAGGACCGCCGACGCGGCCAGCGCGACCGTCATCACGCGGGCGCGGCCCCACGCCTCGGCCACCGCGGAGAGCGGGACGACCGCGAGCGCGAGGGTCAGCGTGGTCGCGGAGAGCGCGAGGCTGGAGGTCCCCGAGGAGACGCCGAACTCGTCGGCGAGCGTGGGCAGCAGTCCCTGCACGGCGTAGACCAGGACGAACGTCGCCAGCCCGGTGCACCACATCGCCAGCCCGAGGCGGCGGTAGCCCGGGCTGCCGCGCTCGTGGCCGAGGGCGGACGTGAGGGGGGAAGGCGCGGTCGTTGTCATCGACAACGACCGTACGACCAGCACCAGCATGCGTCCAATGCATCTGATCCGGTGCAACGATGCAGGAATGGATGAGTCGTTGGTCCTGACCGCGCTCGCACCCCGGTTGCGCTGGTTCGTCGCCGTCGGGCGGGCCGAGCACGTCACCCACGCCGCGGACGAGCTGGCTGTGCCGCAGTCCACACTCTCCCGCGGGATCGCCCGTCTCGAGCGCGAGCTGGGGACCTCGCTCTTCGTGCGCAGCGGCCGCACCGTGCGGCTCACCCGCGAGGGCCGGCTGCTGCTGCGCTACGCCGAACGGTCCCTCGCCGAGCTCGCCACGGGCGCCCGCGAGCTGGCCGGCGAGGTGGACAGCGTGCACGGCCGGATCACGCTGGCCTTCCTGCCGACCCTGGGCGCCGAGGTGGTCCCGCGGGTGATCGGCGAGTTCCGCGCGCGGCACCCCGGCATCCGGTTCGACCTGGTCCAGGACGCGCACGCGGTCCTGCTGCAGCGGCTGCGCGCCGGCGAGGCGGACCTCGCGCTCACCTCCCCGCTGCCCGAGGAGGCCGGGCTCGCCGCCCAGCCCCTCGGCGAGGAGGAGCTGCGGCTCGCGGTGCCCGCCGACCACCCGCTCGCCGCCCGCCGCGGGGGCATCCCGCTGGCCGACGCCGCGGGCGAGGCCTTCGTCGGCTTCCTGCCCGGTTACGGCCTGCGCACCATCGTCGACGCCTGGTGCCGGGAGGCCGGCTTCACCCCGCGGCTGGCGTTCGAGGGCGGCGACACGGCGACGCTGCGCGGGTTCGTCGGGGCCGGGCTCGGCGTGGCCCTGCTGCCGGTGTCGCACCGCGAACCGCCGCCCGGCGTCGTCGAGATGCCGCTGACCAGCCCGCGGACCAGCCGGGTGATCGGCGTGGTGTGGCCGCGGGACCGGCCCGCCAGCCCGCCGGTGCGGGCGCTGCGGGGCTTCCTGCTGCACCGGGAGGCGCCGTTGTTCCCCGGCTGAGTGCGCGCGGTGGGAGGGCTCCCGCGTGGGCGGGGGCCGACGCCGGCGACAGGGTGCGTGTCACGACCCGCCCTGCCGGCCCAGCGTCTCGACGGGGGCCGCACCGGGGCGGATCCACTGCGGGACGGGACGGCCGGTCGACCCCCAGGTGGCGTTCCCGTCGGCGTCCGTCCGCCAGGACCAGCAGGCCTGACGTCCCTCCGGCCAGCCCTCGGGCGTGTCCTCCCAGGCCTCGCCGCGGCCGTAGGGCGTCATGTCCAGCAGGCCGAGGGACGCGTTGACCCGCTCGTTGCCGCGGCCCGTCGTGGAGTAGGTGAGGAAGGTGCGGTCGCCGTCGCGCAGGTAGCTGGTGAGGAACCCCATGGGGCCGCCGGCGGGCCCGTCCACCCCGCGCACCGAGTACCAGGGCTGGGTGTAGCCCATGAACCCGACGTAGGCGGCCACCTCGTCCCACCGGCCGGTGGTCAGGACGGCGAACGAGACGCCGCGGGCATGGAGGTAGGACGCGTCCTGCAGGTGCCACGCCGTGGTGGTGCAACCCTCGCACTGGCCCTGGTGCGGCGCGCCGTCCCACCACATGTGCTTGTAGACCACGAGCTCCTCGCGGCCCTGGAACAGGTCCAGGAACGGGACCGGTCCGCCGGCTCCCACGACCTCGACCGTCCCGTCGAACTCCACCATCGGCAGCCGGCGGCGGGCGGCCGCGAGGGCGTCGCCCGCGCGGGTGTGGGCCTTCTCTCGGACGAGCAGCTCGTCCCGGGCCGCCTGCCAGGTGGCCAGGTCGACGACGGGCGGGTGGCCGGGCAGCGCGGTGGTCGGGTCGCTCGGTGTGGTGGTCATGGGTTCCTCCGTGGTGTCCGGTGCCGTCCCGCGTCGCGCGTCTTCGTGCTCCACGAGGACAGACCGGCGATGCGGCCGGTACTCATCGCGGGCACCCGGACGCACCCGCCACCGCCCGACGGGGGGTGGGCCGCATGAGAGGCTCGGGACCATGGTGATCGACGACGAGGGCCGCCAGGTCGACGTCCCGGCGAGGGTCGAGCGGATCGCGTCGATCGTGCCGTCGCTGACCGAGGCGGTCGGGGCCACGGACCGCTCCCGGCTCGTCGCCGCCACGGACTGGTGCACGCACCCCGCGGACCTCGACGTGCCGCGGGTCCGCGGCACCAAGAACCCGGACGTGGAGGCGCTCGTCGCGCTCGCGCCGGACCTGGTGCTGGCCAACCAGGAGGAGAACAAGCCCGGCGACCTGCAGCGGCTGCGCGAGGCCGGGCTCGCGGTCTACGTCACCGACATCCGGACGGTCGACGGCGGGCTGGACTCGCTCGGCCGCATGCTCGCCGCCTGCGGGTTCACCGAGCCGGCGTGGCTCGCCGAGGCCCGCCGCCTCTGGGCCGCGCTCCCGGAGCCCGCCGAGCGGCGCCGCGCGGTGGTGCCGATCTGGCGCAAGCCGTGGATGGCCTGCGGCTCGGACACGTTCACCGGCGCGGTGCTCGCCCGTCTCGGCGTGGACAACGTCCTCGCCGACTCCCCCGAGCGCTACCCGCGCTTCGACCCGGCCGACCTGCCCGCCCACGATCTCGTGGTGCTGCCCGACGAGCCGTACCTCTTCACCGCCGACGACGGCCCCGAGGCCTTCGCCGCCCCGTCCGTCCTGGTCAGCGGCCGCCTGGTGACCTGGTACGGGCCCAGCCTGGTCGAGGCGGCGCGGGTGCTGCCGCAGGCGCTGCGCGGCTGAGGCACCGGTCGCCTCGAGGCATCGCCGGGTTCATCCCACCCGCCCGGATCGACCCCGACCCACACCACGACGGCGCCCGGTGGCCGAACGGCCGCCGGGCGCCTCGCTCCGTGCGTGGCGTGCTACTTCCCGAACACGTCCTTGGCCGCGTCCTTGACCTTCTCGCCGGCCTGCTTCACCTTGCCGGAGGCCTGGTCGCCGCGGCCCTCGGCCTCGAGACCCTCGTCGTCGGTCGCCCGGCCGACGCCCTCCTTGGCCTTGCCCTTCAGCTCCTCGGCCTTGTTGTCGATCTTGTCGTCCATCGCCATGGCTCACTCCTTCGCGTCGCGCCAGTAAACCCTCGTGGGGCCCTGCACGACGGGCTTACCCACCGGGCCGGCTCCCGGAACGTCGCCACCGGGTCACCGACGGCGGCCGCCCGTCCCGCGCAGGTACGGTCACGAACATGACCGACGACGCGGGGGTCCTCGTCCGCCGGCAGGGTCCGGTCGGGCGGCTGACGCTGGACCGGCCCGGCGCGCTCAACGCACTCACCGCCGGCATGATCCACACCCTGCTCCGCACGCTCGAGGGGTGGGCGGACGACCCGGCGGTCACCGCCGTCGTGGTCGACGGGGCGGGGCCGAAGGGGCTGTGCGCGGGCGGCGACGTCCGGTTCCTGGTCGACGACGCGCGCGACCCGGCGAGCCGCGGCCGGGCGGGTGCGGCGATGCTGGCCGAGGAGTACCGGCTCGACGCCCTGGTCGCGCGGTACCCGAAGCCGTACGTGGCACTGATGGACGGCGTGGTGATGGGCGGCGGCGTCGGCATCTCGGCGCACGGGTCGGTCCGGGTCGTCACCGAGCGGACGGTGCTGGCGATGCCGGAGGTGACGATCGGCTACGTGCCGGACGTCGGCGGCACCTGGCTGCTCTCGCACACGCCCGGCGAGCTGGGCACGCACGTCGCGCTGACCTCGGCGCGGCTCGGCGCGGCCGAGGCGATCGCGTGCGGGCTCGCGGACCGGCAGGTGCCGTCCGACCGGCTCCCGGAGCTGATCGACGCGCTCGTCGCGGGCGGCGAGCCCGCCGGGGTCGTCGACGCGCTGGCCGTCGACCCGGGCCCGGCCCCGCTGGTCGCCGACCGAGACTGGATCGACACCTGCTTCGCCGCGGACACCGTCCCGGAGATCCTCGCCGCGCTCCGGCAGAGCGACGAGCCCGGGGCCCGCAAGGCGGCCGACGCGCTCGACCGGGCGGCGCCGCTCGCCCTCACGATGACCCTGCGCGCACTCCGGTCGGCCGGCACCGAGACGCTCGAGGAGGCCCTGGCCGCGGAGTACGTCACCAGCCGGTGCAGCATGCGCTGGCCGGACTTCCCCGAGGGCGTGCGGGCGCTGCTGGTGGACCGCGACGGCGCGCCCCGCTGGTCGCCTGCCACCCTGGACGGGGTCACCGGCGAGGTCGTGGAGCGCTTCCTCGCCGGTGCCCTCGACACCGATCCCGAGCTAGGTCTCTAACGGCTCGCCTTCAGCAGGTCGGCGCACTTCTCGCCCACCATCATCGTGGTGATGTTGGGGTTGATCGCGGGCAGGAAGGGCAGCACCGAGGCGTCGGCGACCCGCAGGTTCTCCACCCCGCGCACCCGCAGCTGCGGGTCGAGCGGCGCCTTCGGGTCCGTCGCCGGCCCCATCTTCACGGTGCACGCCGGGTGGTAGACGGTGTTGTGCGTCCTGACGACGTAGTCCTCGATCTCGTCGTCGCGCACGGCCTCCGGCCCGGGGGCCAGCTCGCGCGCCACCCATTCCTTGAGCGCGGGCTGCTCCGCGATCCGCCGGGCGAGCCGGATGCCTTCCGTCATGACCCGCATGTCGTGGCCGTCGGGGTCGGTGAAGTAGCGCGGGTCCACCCGGGCGCGGTCGCGGAAGTCCCGGCTGCGCAGCCGCACCGTGCCCCGGGACCGGCCGCGGGTGACGTTCGGGGTGAGGCAGAAGCCGTTGTCGGTCGTCGGGTAGCCCCAGCGCACGGTGTTGAGGTCGAACGGCACCGACCCGTAGTGCATCATCAGGTCCGGCCGGTCCAGGCCCGGCAGCGTGCAGTGGAACAGCCCGATCTCCCACCACTGCGTCGAGCGCTCGACCATCGGCCGCCCGGCGTCCCACATGACCAGGCCCTCGACGTGGTCGTCGAGGTTGGCCCCGACGCCCGGGGCGTCGACCAGGACCTCCACGCCGAAGTCCGCGAGGTGCTCGGCGGGCCCGATCCCGGAGAGCATCAGCAGCTTGGGGGTGTCGATCGCGCCCGTCGAGAGGACCACCTCGCGGGCCGCCCGCACGATCTGCCGGCCCGGCCCGATTCCGCGCTGGTACTCGACGCCGGTCGCCCGCTTGCCGTCGAAGACCACCCGGGAGGCCCACGAGTCGGTGCGGACCTCCAGGTTCGGCCGCGTGCCCATCACCGGGTGCAGGTAGCTGACCGACGCCGACGAGCGGGTGCCGTCCGGGAACGAGTTGATCTGGAAGAACCCGGCGCCCTCGGTGACGGTGACGCCCTCGTTGAAGCGCACGGTCGGCAACCCGACCCCCGCGCAGGCCTCCAGGACCGCGACGCCGCACGGATCGTCCGGCGGGACCTGCATGATGTTCACGGGTCCGGAGCGGCCGTGGCCCTCCCACGGGCCGTCGTTGGTCTCCAGGCGGCGGATCAGCGGCCAGCACTCGTCGGCCGACCACCCGTCGCAGCCGAGCGACGCCCACTCGTCGAGGTCCTCACGCGGGGTCCAGAACGCGATGCACGAGTTGTGCGAGGAGCACCCGCCGAGCACCTTGGCCCGGGCGTGCCGCAGGAAGGAGTTGCCGTGCTCCTGGGGCTCGACGAGGTAGTCCCAGTCGTAGCCGGAGTCGAGCAGGTACATCCAGTCCTCGAGGCGGAGGATCGCCGGGTCCCCGACGTCGGACGGCCCGGCCTCCAGCAGGCACACCGTCACCGCCGGGTCCTCGGACAGCCGGGCGGCGAGCGCACAGCCCGCGGATCCTCCCCCGACCACCACGTAGTCGAACGTGTCACCCCCGCCGGTGCCCGGCGCCTCCCCGATGTGCGCTCCCGTCACGGCAGCTCCCCCTCCATCTGCTCCATCTGCTGGGCCATGTGCTCGGGCAGCGTGCCGAGCTGGTGGCGCCCCTTGAGCCGGAACCACACGAGCCCGACCAGGGCGACCGCCCCGATGAAGAGGAACGCGATCCAGCGCAGGACGCCCGAGCCGTAGACGTCGGCGCGGGGCCAGGCCAGGTTCAGTGCCATCGCCGCGCCCCACAGCACGGCCAGGACGTTGATCGGCAGCCCGAGCCTGCCGAGCGAGAAGTAGCCGGTCGTGGCCCCCTCGGGTCCCGGCCACTGCCCACGGAACCGCTTGACGAGCATCGGCACCGTCACGAGCAGGTAGGCCACGTAGATCATGATGACTGCGACGCTGGTGACCGCGGTGAAGATCGCCGGGGTGCCGATGTTCACGGCCAGGATCAGGACCGCGACGACGCCGATGAGGATCGCCGGGACGACCGGCGTCTTCCGCTTCGGGTCGATCCTCGCCAGCCGCGCGCCGCCCGGCAGCGCGTTGTCGCGGGCCATCGCGAACATCAGCCGGATGCCCGCGGTGTGGACGGCCAGCGCGCAGACGGTGATCGCGACGACGATGCAGACCAGGAACACCTTGCCGAGCGGGCCGCCGAGGGCCTGCAGCACGATGAGCTGCAGGCCGCCGGACGCCGTCCCGAGCGCCGGGTCGTCGAGGTTCGGGGCGGCCAGGATGCCGAACAGCAGGATGCACCCGCCGATGAGGAACGACGCGATCACCGCGCGGAGGATGGCGCTCGGCGCCGTCTTGCGCGGGTCGACCGTCTCTTCGCCGAGCGAGCTGGCCGTGTCGAAGCCGTACATGACGTAGGCCGAGGCGATGGAGGCCACCAGGAACACGCCGAAGTAGCCCCCGGGCTGGCCCGCGCCGATGTCCTTGGTGTCGAAGAAGACCGACGGCGGGTTCATGATGTTGAACGCGAGGACGACCACCAGCAGGATCGCGGCGATCAGCTCGATGAACACGCCCGTGCTGTTGATCCGCGCCATCAGCTTCACGCCGAACGCGTTGACGAGTGTCGTGAACAGGATGAGGATCGCGCCCCAGATGACGGCGCTGTACCCGAAGTCCGTCGGGTTGCTGCCGTCGCCCACCAGCTGGAAGCCGGACCAGATCTGCGGAAGCGTGACCTGGTAGGCCAGCACCACGGCGGCGAGGGTGACCACGGACGCGGTGAACATCATCCAGCCCGCCAGCCACGAGACCGTCGGGCCGGCCAGGCGTTTGGACCAGTTGTAGACCGACCCCGCGACCGGGTAGCGGCCGGCGAGCTCGGCGAAGCAGAGCGCCACCATCAGCTGCCCGACGAACACCATGGGCCAGGACCACCAGTACACCGGCCCGCCCAGCCCGAACCCGAAGTAGAACAGCTGGAAGGTGCCGGTGAGGATCGAGATGTAGCTGACCCCGGCGGCGAAGCTGGCGAACTTGCCGATGCTGCGGTCGAGCGACTGGCTGTACCCGAACTCCGAGAGTCCGTGGTCGTGCTGCTCGTTCTCCCTCGTGCTCACCCAGGCTCCCTACGTCCGTGCCGACGATCAGCCCTTGAACCACCCCTGCGGCGCGGGGGCGGTGTTCTGCCACACGTGCTTGGCCTCCTGGTACTCGTGGAGACCGGCGTGCCCGAGCTCACGGCCGTTGCCGGAGCGCTTCATCCCGCCCCACTCCGCCCCGGGCACGTACGGGTGGTAGTCGTTGATCCACACGGTGCCGTGCCGCAGCGCGGAGGCGACCCGGTGCGCGCGGCCCATGTCCTGCGTGAAGACCGCACCCGCGAGGCCGTACTCGGTGTCGTTGCCCAGCTCGACGGCCTGGTCCTCGGTGGTGAAGCGCTCGACGGTGAGGATCGGGCCGAAGGTCTCCTCGCGGATCACCCGCATGTCGCGCGTGACGTCGGTGAGCACCGTGGGCAGGTAGAAGTAGCCCTTGGCCAGGGCCGGGTCGTCGGGGCGGGCGCCACCGCAGACGACCGTCGCGCCCTCCTCCCGCGCCGCGGCCACGAACCCCTCGATCTTGGCCCGGTGCGCCTCGGACACCAGCGGCCCGACCTCGACGCCCTCCTCCAGACCGTTGCCCAGCCGGATCCGGCCGGCGCGCCGCGCGATCTCGGCGACCAGGTCGTCGTGCAGGGAGTCCTCGACGATGAGCCGCGCGCCCGCCGAGCACACCTGCCCGGAGTGCAGGAACACCGCGAGCATCGCGTAGTCCACGGCCAGCTCGAAGTCGGTGTCGGCGAAGACGATGTTCGGGTTCTTGCCGCCGAGCTCCACGGCCGTGCGCTTGATCGTCTCGGCCGAGGCGCGGATGATCGCGCGGCCCGTGGCGAGGCCACCGGTGAAGCTGACCATGTCGACGTCGGGATGGCCGGTCAGCGGGGCGCCGACCGTGGGTCCGTCGCCCAGCACGATGTTGACGACGCCGGCGGGGACCCCGGCCTCCTCGCAGAGCCTCACGAGGTGGATCGACGTCAGCGGCGTGACCTCGCTGGGCTTGATCACCATCGTGTTGCCGGCGGCCAGGGCGGGCGCGACCTTCCACGACAGCTGCAGCAGGGGGTAGTTCCACGGCGTGACCAGCGCGCACACGCCGACCGGCTCGTGCACCACCCGGCTGACGACGGTCGGGATGCCGGTCTCGACCAGCCGTCCGGCGTCCTTGTCGGCCAGGTCGGCGTAGTAGCGGAAGACGGCCGTCACGTCGTCGACGTCGATGCGGCTCTCGGTCAGCGTCTTCCCGGTGTCGAGGGTCTCCGTGTGCGCGATCTCCTCCTTGTCGCGCACGAGGAGGTCGGCGATCCGGCGCAGCAGGGCGCCTCGCTCGGGTGCCTCCGTGGTGCGCCAGGGGCCGGTGGTGTCGTCGAACGCGCGGCGGGCGGCGGCCACCGCGCGGTCCACATCGGCCGCCGAGGCCTGGTCCACCGACCGCACCACCGAGGCGTCGAAGGGGTTCACCACCTGGGCGGACCCGCCCGACCCGGAGGTCCACCGGCCGTCGACGAAGAGGTCTGGCACGGCGGAGAGAGTGCTCCGAACCCGGTGCATGGTCAAGCAGGTCGGACAAGACGGGCCGTATAGTTCCGTCATGAGCAACACGGAGCGCCCGCGCGACGGGGGCGTGCAGTCCGTGGACCGCGCCATCACCGTCCTCGAGATCCTGGCCCGCCGCGGGGAGGCCGGGGTCAGCGAGGTGGCCGCCGAGCTCGAGGTCCACAAGTCCACCGCCTTCCGGCTGCTCGGTGCGCTGGAGGACCGGGGGCTCGTCGAGCAGGCCACGGACCGCGGCAAGTACACGCTCGGGTTCGGCCTGATCCCGCTGGCCGGCGCCGTCTCGGGCCGACTCGACGTCACGCGGTCGGGGCGTGAGGCCTGCGAGCGGCTGGCCCAGGAGTTCGGCGAGACGGTCAACATCGCCGTGCTGCAGGACGCGCACGCCGTCAACGTGCACCAGGCCCGCGGCCCGTCGACCGTGCTGACCTACAACTGGATCGGCCGCATCACCCCGCTGCACTGCACCTCGAGCGGCAAGGCGCTGATCGCCTGGCTCGGTCCGGCGGACCTGAACCCGCTGCTCAAGGAGGTCCTCGAGCGGCCCGAGCAGTTCACCGAGAACACCCTGACCACCCGGGAGGCGGTGGACGCCGACCTGCGCCGGGTGCGCGACACGGGGTACGCGGTCGTCGTCGAGGAGTACGAGATCGGACTCAACGCCGTCGCCGCGCCGATCCGCGACCAGACCGGCGGGGTGTGTGGCGCCCTGTCCCTCTCCGGTCCCAGCTACCGCCTCCCGCCCGAGCGCCTCGACGACCTCGCCCCCACCGTCGTCACCGCCGCCCACGACATCAGCCGGCGGATGGGGTGGTGGGAGACGGGGTGAGGCCGCGCGGCGGGTCCCGGTCGTCGGGCGACGCGCGGTACCGCCGCGATCAGGCCAGGCGGGCCTGGACCCAGTGGTGGAACTCGGCGATGTGGTGCTCGCTGGGGACCAGCGCGCCGCCGCGGGCGTAGACGCGGCTGGACATGGCGGGCTGGGTGCGCTCGCAGGCGGCGAAGTCCTGGGCGTTGACCCGGTGGAACAGCTCCACCGAGCGGTCCAGGTCCCCGCCGGACCCCACGACCTCGGGCAGGAACAGCCAGTCGCACTCCACCAGCGTGCGGTCCGCCGCGACCGGGGTCATCCGGTGCACGATCACGTGGTCCGGCACGAGGTTGACGAACACGCCGGGGCGGATCGTGATGGCGTAGTACCTGCGGTCCTGGTCCTCGGCGATCCCGGGGATCCGGGCGTGCCCGGCCGAGCCGTCGACCGTGAAGCCCTGCACCTGCTCGCCGAACTCCGCGCCGTGCCCCACGTAGTACTGCGCGGCGTACCCGTCGGCGAACTCCGGCAGCACCTCGGTGAGCTCCGGGTGGATCGTCGCGCAGTGGTAGCACTCCATGAAGTTCTCGACGATCAGCTTCCAGTTGGCCGCCACGTCGTAGGAGAGGCGGCGGCCGAGGGCGAGGTTCTCGATGCCGTAGTGGTCGATCGACTCGACGTCGCCGAGCCGCGTCACCACCGCGCCCATCACCTCCTCCTCGAACGACGGAGGCTCCTCCGCCACGCAGACCCAGACGTAGCCGAGCCACTCCCGGACCGCGACGGGCGCGAGGCCGTTGGCCGACCGGTCGACGTCCGGCATCCGGGTCAGGTTGGGGGCGGCGATCAGCCGGCCGGTGAGGTCGTAGGTCCACGCGTGGTACGGGCACTGGAGCTTGTTGCGCACCTGCCCCTCAGGCTCGACGCAGAGTTGCGCGCCCCGGTGCCGGCAGACGTTGAAGAAGGCGCGGATCTGCGTGTCCCGCCCCTTCACGACGACGACGGACTCCCGCCCCACCTGGACGGTCCGGTAGCTGCCGGGGCCGGTGAGGTCCGCCGCGAGGACGACGCACACCCACCCCGCCTCGACGATCCGCTCCTGCTCGGCCGCAAAGATCGCGGGGTCGGTGTACCAGTGCCCCGGCAGGGTGGGCACGAGGCTGCTGCCGGAGGCGGAGCTCGCGGAGCCGACCATCGGACCGGAGGCGGAGCTCGCGGAGCCGACCATCGGACCGGAGGCGGAGCTCGCGGAGCCGACCATCGGACCGGAGGGGGAGCTCGCGGAGCCGACCATCGGGCTGCTCGTGGGGGATTCCTCGACGGCGGTCATGGGCGGAGGCGCTTTCCCTCGGGGTCGAACAGGGGCTCGGCGGCGACGACGCCGGGCAGGCGGGCACCGAAGTACTCGACGGCCACGGCGGTCCCGGGTGTGGCGAGCTCGGCCGGCAGCCAGGCGTAGGCGATGCCGGCGTCGATCGTCGGGCCGTAGGCCGCGCTGGTCACGTACCCGACGGGGGTGTCGCCGGAGTAGACCGGCTCGGCCCCCGTGACGACGTCGGCCGGGTCGTCCATCAGCACCGGGACCAGCCGTCGGCGGGGCCCGGCCGTCCGTTCGGCCGACACCGTCGCCGCGCCCGGGTACTCCCCCGGCTTCACGGCGAACGCGAGCCCGGCCTCGGCGGGCAGGTCCTCGCTGGTCATGTCCACGCCGCTGGCCCGGTAGCCCTTCTCCAGGCGAAGGCTGGTGAAGGCGTGCCGGCCCGCGGCGACCATCCCGTGCCCGGCACCGGCGGCCCACAGCGCGTCCCAGAGCGCGAGGCCCTGGTCGGCGGTGGTGTAGAGCTCCCAGCCCAGCTCGCCGACGTAGGACACGCGCAGGGCGAGCACGGGAACCGCGCCGATGTGGATCTTCTTCGCGCGGAAGTAGCCGAAGGAGAGGTCGTCGGAGCTCACCGACGAGAGGACGTCGAGCGCCCGGGGGCCCCACAGCCCGACGCCGCAGGTCCCGGCGGTCACGTCGCGCACGGAGACCCCGGGTGGGGCGAGCCGGCGCAGCCGGTCGACGTCCACCTCGCCGTTGGCCCCGACCTGGAAGAGCTCCTCGTCCAGGCGGGTCACGGTGAGGTCGGAGAGCACGCCTCCGGTCGCGGTGAGCATGAGGGTGTAGACGACCCGGCCCACCGCGACGTCGACCTTGTTGGTGGTCAGGCCGTCGAGGAAGGCGCAGGCACCGGGCCCGGACACCTCGACGCGGGTCAGTGGCGTCATGTCGTAGAGCCCCACGCGGTCCCGCGTCGCGAGCGCCTCCGCGCCCGCGATCGGCGACCAGTTCCTCGCCGCCCAGCCCTCGCGGGTGGGGATCCGGGCGACGTCGGGCAGCCCGGCGTTGGACTCGAACCACAGCGGCCGCTCCCAGCCGCCGATCTCGGTGAACACCGCCCCGAGCTCCTGCTGGCGCAGGTGGAACGGGCTGGTGCGCATCGGGCGCGGTCCGGCCGGCGGGTCCAGCGGGTGCACGATGTCGTACACCTCGACGAAGTTCCGCGCGGCCCGCTGTGCGACGTGGGCCGGCGAGCGCTGGGCCTCGGTGAAGCGGTTGAGGTCGCAGGCGTGGACGTCGAGCGACGGGTGCCCGTCGACCAGCCACTCCGCGAGCGCGCGGGCGACGCCGCACGAGTGCGTGACCCACACGGCCTCGGCGACCCAGTAGCCCTGCAGGTCGGGGTGCTCGCCGAGCAGCGGCATGCCGTCGGCGGTGAAGGAGAACACGCCGTTGAACCCGTGCTCGACCTCCACGCCCTGCAGCGCGGGCAGCAGCGCCTGCGCGTCGGCGTAGGCCGGCGCCCAGTCCTCCGGCGTGAAGTCGAACGACGACGGCATCTCGGTGTGCGTCGGCAGGTTCGCCGGGTCGATCGGGATCGGCCGGTGGGCGTAGGAGCCGATGCCGAGCCGCTCGCCGTGCTCGCGGAAGTACAGGTCGCGGTCCTGGTGGCGCAGGATCGGCGCGGTGGCCTCCCGCGCGCCCAGGTCCCGCAGCCCGGGGACCGGGGCGGTGCGGGCGTACTGGTGCGCCATCGGCAGCAGCGGGGTCGGCAGGTCGACCAGCGCGCCGGTCAGCGGGCCCCAGAACCCCGTGCACTGGACGACGACGTCCGCCGGAAAGGTGTCCTGGCCGGGCCCGCCGGTGGTCTCCGTCCGGACGCCGGTCACCCGGCCCCTGTCGCGCAGGATCTCCACGACGCGCTGCTCGCCGAGGAACCGCGCGCCGCGGGCGATCGCCCGCCGGGCCTGGGCCTCGACGGCGCGCGGGGCCTTGGCGAGGCCGTCCGTCGGGATGTGCAGGCCGGCCAGCACGTTCCCGGCCGGTACGAGCGGGTGCAGCGCGGCGCACTCGTCCGGGCCGACGACGGCCGACGCCACGCCCACCGAGCTCAGGAACCCGTGCCGGCGCCACAGCTCGTCGACGCGGGCGGGCTCGGTCGCGACCTCCAGGCCGCCGACCTGGTTGAAGCACCACCGCCCGTCGAGGTCGAGGGAGCTCAGCTTCTCGACGGTGTACTGGGCGAACCGGGCCATCGTCCGCGAGGGGCTGGCCTGGAACACCAGCCCGGGCGCGTGCGAGGAGGAGCCGCCGGGGAGGAACAGCGCGCCCCGGTCGAGCACGGTGACGTCCGTCCAGCCCCGCTCGGTCAGCTCGTCCGCGACGGCGGCCCCGACGACGCCGGAACCGATGACCACCACACGAGGGCTCACGAGGCGACGGACCGGCGCGCGCCGGCGGGCAGGTGCGGGACCTTCTCCGACAGCTTGACGTAGACCGCGCCGTCCTCGATCACCACGGTGTGGGTGCGGACCGGGTACTGCGCGACGAGCCCGTCGGCCTCGCCGGTGCGAAGGTCGAAGATCGCCGCGTGCAGGGGGCACTCGACGGCGCAGTCCTCCACGAACCCGTCGGCGAGGGAGGCGTCGGCGTGGGTGCAGGTGTCGTCGACGGCGAAGAGCTCGCCGTCGTCGGTGTGGAAGAGGGCGACGGGCGGACTGCCGGGCAGGTCCGTGAGTCGCAGGGCGGTGCCGCGCGGGAGATCGGCGAGCTGGCAGGCGAAGTTCATGTGCCGCGTCCTCGAAGGCCGGGTGACAGGCTCTGTGCGTACTGCGAAACATTCAGCACGACACGCAACACGGTGAAGGGAGACCTCGCCCGCTGTCAAGGTCGGGAAGCGTGTCGGATCGAGGTCGCCCGTGAACGATCCGGCGCGGAAAAGCGCCGGTAACAAGGGTTGGGCCGGACGGCCGAGCAACACGAGGTGGCGGCGCGGCTGCCGGGCGGCCCGGCAGCGCCGCCGCCTGGCGGCCGGCGCGGGGCGCAGAGGCCCTCGAAGGCACGGCAGGAGGGGCCGCGGCGGCGGCTGGGGAACGTGCACCCGTCCGCGTTCGGGGCGCGGACCGGGCGGGACCGGGGGCGCCCGCCCCGACCGGTCGACGGGCCGGGGCGGGCGGGCACCGCGGTCGGTGGCCGTCAGCGGGCGCGGCGGCCCCGGTTCCAGCCGCCCAGGATGCCCAGGGCGTCGAGGAGGCCGGAGCTGAACTTGCCGAGTGCGCGTCCGAGGTTCTTCACGTGCTTCCTCCGAGATGTGTACGGACCGGGGGGCGGACACCCACACGGTCTCAAAAGGGTGACGGCCGTGCGCCGGTGGGGGCCACGGGTGGGTGTAGGCCGTGACGGGGGGTTCGCACCCCGACACCGCTGGTCCCCGGCCGGGCGGCGGCGCGCGTGCCGCCGGCCGGGTCCGGCGCCGGTGCGGGCCGCTGCGGTGGGCACACGCCACGGATCGCCGGGCGGCACGGCGGGTGTCGGCGGGGGGCGGCGCAGGACGGGGACGGGTCGGCGTGGCGGTCGGCGCAGGAGGCGGCGCGGTGGGCGGCCGGGATGCGATGCTGGCCCCCGGAACCCGGAGATCGAGAGCAGGAGCGCACGTGACCGTCACCGTCGTCGTCGGCAACCCGAAGCCCGCCAGCCGCACCCTCCAGGCCGGCACCGCGCTGGCCGAGAAGCTCACCGGCGCCGCACCCGACCACGTGGTCGACCTCGTCGAGCTGGGCCCGGGCCTGCTCGGCTGGGGCGACGAGGCCGTGGCGGCCGCGGTCAAGACGGTCCAGGAGTCGTCGCTGGTCGTGTTCGCCAGCCCGACCTTCAAGGCGACCTACACCGGGCTGCTCAAGCTCTTCCTCGACCAGTTCGCGGGTGGCACCGGGCTGCAGGACGTCGTCGCCGTGCCGCTGATGCTGGGCGCCGGGCCGGGGCACGCCATGGCGCCCGACCTGACCCTCAAGCCGGTGCTGTCCGAGCTCGGTGGCACCTGCGCCCTGCCCGGCCTCTACCTGATCGACGCGACGTGGTCCGAGGCACCCGAGCTCGACGCCTACGCCGAGCGCTGGAAGCCGGTGGCGACCGCCCTCATGGCCCTGCGGTGACCGCTCCGGCCGACCCGGCGGTGGCCGCGCTGCGCGAGCTCGGCTCGCAGCTCGACCGCACCCTCGCCGACCTCGCCGAGGCCCGCCGGCGGGTCGACCAGCTCGAGCGCCTTCGCACCGGCGGGCTGAGCTGGCA
Source organism: Pseudonocardia kujensis (assembly GCF_021283305.1). Lineage (GTDB taxonomy): Bacteria > Actinomycetota > Actinomycetes > Mycobacteriales > Pseudonocardiaceae > Pseudonocardia > Pseudonocardia kujensis. Next base: position 6,722 of record NZ_JAJSOK010000013.1, on the reverse strand, counting down.
CGAGATCGTCACGCAGGAGGAGCGCCCGCTGGTCGTCGAGGCCGTGACGCGCGCGCTCGACGACCTCGGCAGCGCCGGCGGCCGGTTCCGCCGCGAGGAGGCGCGGGCCCTGCAGCGCGAGCAGGTGTCGATCACCCGGATCGGCAAGCTCTTCGGGGTGAGTCGGCAGCGGGTGTCGGCGATCCTGCACGAGCCGCCGCGCGCCCCGCGGTCGGACGGCGGTGTCAACGCCGGTCGGTGATCTCCACGCCGAGCGCCGCGAGGAGCAGGGCCCCCACCGGTACCAGCTGGTCGGGCCCGATCCGGCAGCCGCGCAGGGCGAGCGGGCCGCGCAGGTCGTCGACGGTCGAGCCGTGCAGGTCCGTGCCGGTCAGCCGGGCGTCCTCGAAGGAGGCCTCGCCGAGGTCGCAGCGCAGGAACGCGCAGTCCTGCGCCGTGAAGCGGTAGAGATCGGCGCCGCGCAGCGACGTGTCCTCGACGTGCAGGAACGTGCCCTTCGCCATCCGGAAGCGGGCCAGGTCGGCGCGGCAGCCGGAGATCCGGACGTCGTTCAGCCCGGCGCCGTTGAGCTCCGCACCGGTGAACCGGCAGTCGGTGAACGTGACGCGGGTGAACACGGCGTCGTCGAGCACCGCACCGGAGAGGTCGCAGCGGTGGAACTCGGTGTCCCGGCAGTGCAGGCCGCTGAGCGTCCGGCCGGCGAGGTCGACCCCGGAGAACCGGCACTCGTGCAGCCGCAGGTCCGCGACGTGCTCGGGCAGGACCAGGTCCGGGCCGGCCCCGACCCCGTCCCACAGGTCCCCGGTCTCCGGCGGCCCGGTCGCCACCTCGTACGACGACGGGAGGTCGGGCGGGTCGGGAAGGGTCTTGGTCGTGCGCGACGAGCGGGTCGTGCGGGTCCGGCGAGCCACGCCGCGACGCTACCGGGGCGCTCCGGCCGCTCCCGGCGGTGCCCGCAGCCGGGCCCGGCAGGAGCATCTGCTCGCACGCCCCGCCCCGACCGGCCCCTCGACCACCCCGGGCGGGCACGAGGACGGCGGACGGCCTCGTGCGTCAGCGCACGGTTCCCGCACCCGGCCGGCGGGCGACCCGGCGGTGACGCAGGACCGCGAGCGGACGGACCAGGAGGGCGAGGACGCAGAGGCCCAGCACGACGGCGGCCGGGGCGCCGGCGGAGACCGCCGCGAGGAGGCCTCCGGCGAGCACCACCATGACCACCGCGGCGACGACGGCGAGCCGCACGGAGGGGTCGTCCGCGGCACGGGCGCGCGGCCGCGGGACAGGACGGGTGGACGGCGCCAGGCAGGCCCGGCGGAGCACCCGGAACTCCCGGACCGCCGGCCTCGCGTTAGCCATGTCTAACAGCTACCCCCTGCCTGCCCTACAAGACAAGCGGAATCTCAATTTCGGACACGTCTCACACCCCGGGAACGCCCAGCACACGGTCCAGGTAGGCGTTGCGGAAGCGCCCCTCGGGGTCGAGCCGGTCGCGGAGGGCGACGAACGCGTCGAAGCCGGGGTAGAGCCCGCGGAGCTCGGCGGCAGTCCGGCTGTGCAGCTTGCCCCAGTGCGGACGCCCGTCGAGGGCGGTCATCACCGACTCGACGGCCCCGAAGTACGCCTCGTGCGGGCGGCCGCGGGCCACGTGCACGGCCAGGTACGCGGTGTCGCGGTCGGATGCCGTGGAGAGCGGGACGTCGTCGGCCGCGGTGACCCGCACCTCGACCGGCACCGTGACGTCGACGGCGTGCCGCGCGGCGGCCGTCCGCAGCCCCGCGAACGCCTCCCCCAGCGCCTCGCGCGGCACGGCGTACTCCATCTCCAGGAACCGCACCCGCCGCGGGCTGCAGAACACGCGGTAGGAGCGGTCGACGTACTCCGCGGCGGCCATCTGCCCCGCCATCAGGCGGTTGAGCCGGGGCACCAGCGCCGGCACCCGCGCCCCCAGTCCGCAGGCCACGGCGAAGCCCGCGTTGCCGAGCAGCTCGTCGCCGACCCACTCGGCGGCCCATCCGCGCCGCGGCGCGTCCGCCTCGGTGCGGTTGTTGCGCTTGAGCACGGCGAGCTCGGTGTGCGGGAACCAGTAGAACTCGACGTGGTCGTTCGTGGCGGTGAGCGCGTCGAGATCCTCCAGGACCTCGGCCAGCGGGAGCGCCCGCTCCACGGCGTGCAGCCGGAACGCGGGCACGGTCCCCAGGGTCACCGAGGTGAGCACGCCCAGGGCGCCCAGCCCGACGCGGGCGGCGTGCAGGACCTCCGGGTTCTCGTCGGCGGTGCAGCGCAGCGGCGACCCGTCGGCCAGCACCATCTCCAGGCCCCGGACCTGCGCCGCGAGGCCGCGGAAGCGGGCGCCGGTCCCGTGCGTGCCGGTGGAGATCGCGCCGGAGATCGTCTGCGCGTCGATGTCGCCCAGGTTCGGCAGGGCCCGCCCGTGCGCCCACAGGAGCGCGTTGAGCGCGCGCAGCGACAGCCCGGCGGGCACGGTCGCGAGGTCCCCGTCGAGGACCACCGACGGCGCGGAGGGCGGCCGGACCGCGACCCCGTCGGGCACCCCGATCCCGGTGAACGAGTGGCCGCTGCCCAGCGCCTTGACCCGCAACCCGTCCCGCGCGGCGGCCTTCACGGCCTCGGCGACCTCGCCGCCGTCGCGCGCCGCGACGACCCGGACGGGCCGGGTCCGCTGGTTGCCGGCCCAGTTCCGCCAGGTCACGGGGTGCTCAGCCGACGGTGCCGGCGAGCAGCGGCTCGAACGGGACGTCCGGGAACTTGCGGATCACGACGTCCATGCGCCACTTGTTGCTGAACACCGCCAGCCGCACCCCGTCGCTGCGCGTCAGCACCTCGCACTCGGACTGCGAGGCGAGGGCCAGCTCGCCGGCCTCGTCCGTGACCCGGGCGACCTGGTAGGGCAGGTGCTCGAGGGTGATCGGGGCGGAGAACTCGGACGCCATCCGCGCGGCCACGACGTCGAACTGGAGGGGGCCGACGGCGGCGAGCACCGGCGCCTGGTCGCCGCGGCGCTCCGAGCGCAGCACCTGGATCACGCCCTCGCCGTCGAGCTGCTCGATGCCGCGGCGGAACTGCTTGCTCTTGCCCGCGTCGGCGCAGCGGGCGACGGAGAAGTGCTCGGGCGCGAAGCTGGGGATGGCCGGGTAGTGCACCGGCTCGGCGGCGTAGAGGGTGTCGCCGGGGCGCAGGGCGTTGGCGTTGACCAGGCCCACGATGTCGCCGGGGAAGGCCTCCTCCACGGTGGTGCGCTGGTTGCCGAACACCGACTGCGCGTACTTCGTGGCGAAGGGCTTGCCCGTGGCGGCATGGGTGAGCACCATGCCGCGCTCGAACCGCCCGGAGTGGATCCGCAGGAACGCCATCCGGTCGCGGTGCGCCTTGTCCATGCCCGCCTGGACCTTGAACACCAGGCCGGACAACGGGGCGTCGAGCGCACGCGGGCGGCCCTCGGCGTCCTCGCGCTCCGACGGCGACGGGGCCAGCTCGACCAGTGCGTCGAGCAGCCGGGCGACGCCGATGTTCGACAGCGCGGCCCCGAACAGGACCGGGGTCGCGGTGCCGGCGAGGAAGTCCTTCTCGTCGAACTGCGCGCCGATCTCCTCCAGCAGGGCGATCTCGTCCTGGGCGGTCTGCCAGAACTGCGGCTCCTCGGCGGCGATCACCTCGGCCGGCACGACCTCGGCGGTGGCCCGGGTCGCCCCGCCGGCCGCGCGGGTGTAGCGGGTGAACTCCCCGGTGGCGACCTCGATCAGCCCGCGCAGCTCCCCCGCGACGCCGAGCGGCCACGTGACGGGCATGGGCCGCAGCCCGATCCTCTGCTCCACCTCGTCGAGCAGCTCCAGCGGCTCGCGACCGGGGCGGTCCCACTTGTTCACGAAGGTGAGGACGGGGATCTTGCGCGAGCGGCAGACGTCGAACAGCTTCAGCGTCTGCGGCTCGAGGCCCTTGGCGGCGTCGAGCAGCATCACCGCGGCGTCGACGGCCGCGAGCACGCGGTAGGTGTCCTCGGAGAAGTCGCCGTGGCCCGGGGTGTCGAGCAGGTTGACGACCGCGTCCTTGTACGCGAACTGCAGCACCGCGCTCGACACCGAGATGCCGCGCTGGCGCTCCATCTCCATCCAGTCCGAGGTGACGCCCTTGCGCCCGGACTTGCCGTGCACCGCACCCGCGGAGTCGATGACCTCGGCGTGCAGGGCGAGCGCCTCGGTGAGCGTCGACTTGCCGGCGTCGGGGTGGCTGATCACGGCGAACGACCGCCGCCGCCCGGCCTCCGCGAGCACGTCCCCCGCAACGGCCGATCCGACCTGCACCACCTGCGCACTCCCTCCGCCGCGGCCCCGGTGGCACGCGCCGTGATCCAGGGTAACCGCCGGTCAGGCGTGCCCGGCGGGCGCGGGGACAGGGCGGGGCGTGTCGTCGCGCACCGGTCGAGCGGTCCGGGGCCTTCCGCTCCGGACGTCCGGGCTGTCACGATCGCCCGATGGGGTCGCTCCTCGAGCGCGCGGCGGAGCTCGAGGCGCTGGAGGGGGCGGTCGCGGGGGCGGCCTCCGGCGCCGGCTCCGTCGTGCTCGTGGCCGGCGAGGCCGGCATCGGCAAGACCAGCCTGGTCCGGGCGTTCGCGGCCCGGGTGTCCGGTCGCGCCCGGGTGCTGGCCGGCGCGTGCGACGACCTGTTCTCCCCGCGCCCGCTCGGCCCGTTGCGGGACGCGGCGCGGCACCCGGAGGCCGGCCCGCTCGCCGCGGCGGCGCGGTCGGGCGACCGGGAGACCGTGATGGGCGCCCTCCTCGAGGAGCTGGCCGGGCCCGGGGCGCCGACCGTCCTGGTGGTCGAGGACGTGCACTGGGCCGACGAGGGGACACTCGACGTGCTGCGGCACGCCGGGCGCAGGGTCCCCGACCTGCCCGCGGTCCTCGTGCTCACCTACCGCGACGGGGAGGCGCCGCCCGGCCACCCGCTGCCGTCCCTCCTCGGCGCCCTCACCGGGCCCGCGGTCCATCGCCTCGCCCCGGGCCCGCTGTCACCGGCCGCCGTCGCGCGGCTCAGCGCGGGCACGGGCGCCGACGCCGCGGCGCTGCACCGCTCCACCGGCGGGAACCCCTTCTTCCTCACCGAGGTCATCGCGTCGGGGGCCCCGGCGGACACCCCGCCCGCCACGGTGGTCGACGCCGTGTTGGCCCGGATCCGGACGCTCGACGAGCCCGCCCGGGAGGCCCTGGACCGGCTCGCGGTGGTGCCCGGCGGGGTCGAGCTGTCGCTGGCCCGGGCGCTGGTCGACGACCTCACCGTGATCGCCGAGGCGGAGCGCCGCGGGATCCTCGAGGTCCGGCCGACGGCGGTCGCGTTCCGGCACGAGCTGGCCCGCCGGGCCGTCGAGGACGCCCAGCCGGTGCTGGGCCGCATGCGGCACCACGCCCGGGTCGTCGCCGCGCTGCTCGCCGCGCCCGGGCCCGACCTCGTGCGCGTCGTGCACCACGCCGTGGCCGCGGGCGACGAGCGCGCGGTGGCCGAGCACGGGCCGGAGGCCGGCGCGCAGGCCTGCCGGGCCGGCGCACAGACGGAGGGCGCGCGGCTCTACGCCGAGGTGCTGCGGGTCGCGCACCTGCTCGACGAGCCGACCCGGATGGCCGTGCAGGACGCCTACTCGTGGGCCCTGTTCCATGCCGGTGCCGGGGAGGGGGTGCGCGCGGCGGCCGAGGCCGTCCGGCTGCGGGAGGGCGGCGATCCCCGGGCGCTCGCGCACGCGCTCGCCGTGCTGTCCGTGCAGCAGTGGTCGGACCAGCAGCCGGCCGCGGCCCTCGCGTCGGCGACGCGTGCGGCCGGGCTCACCGAGGCCGGGGACGGCCCGGAACGGGTCTTCGCCCTCACCCACCTGGGCACCCTGCTGGTCAACCTGGACCGTGAGGCCGAGGCGCTCGCACCGCTGGAGGAGGCGCTGGCCGTCGCGGCGCGGGCGGGCGGGCGGACGCCGCCAGTGCCGCTGGTGTTCCGCGGCCGGGCCCGGATGGCGCTCGGCGACTCGGACGGCTACGCCGAGGCACGCCGCGGGCTCGCCCTCGCCCGGGAGGCGGGCGACCAGGACGCCGCGATGATGGGCTACCTCAACACCGCGATCGCGCTGTGGCAGCAGGGACGGTACGACGAGATGGACGCGCTGCTGGCCGAGCGTGAGGAGTTCGGGCGCGGCCGGGACTTCCCGTTCTTCGACCACGCCTGCCGCTCCTACCGGCTGCGGCTGCGGGCCCTGCACGGCGACTGGGCCGCTGCGGAGGCCGGCTACCGGGCGATCCTCGAGCGGTCCGGCGGCCGCGGTGTGCTGCTGCGCTACTGCCTGCCGGGGCTCGCCCTGCTCGCCGTCCGCCGGGGCGACGACGACGCCCCGCGCCTGCTGGCCGACGCCCTGACCTACGCCGAGGACTCCGCCAGCGCCTTCCAGCGGCTCCCGGTGCTCGCGGCGGCCCTGGAGCACGCCTGGCTCACCGGCCGGCCCGCCCCGGCGCACGTCGCCGCCGCCCGTGACCTCCTCGCCCGCACCGACCGGCCGGGCCGGGAGCGGGAACGCGCCGATGTCCTGCGCGCCCTCGCGCGGCTGGGCGAGCCCGTCGTCGCCTTCCGGGGCTGCCCCGCCGAGACCCGGGCCGCCCTGCGCGGCGACCGGCTCGGCGCCGCGGAGGGCTGGGCCGCGATCGGCGCGCCCTACGAGCGGGCGCTGGAGC
>NZ_JAJSOK010000139.1 GCF_021283305.1 Pseudonocardia kujensis | reverse complement strand
GTCTCTGGGACGGTCATCGTGGTTCCCCTTCAGAAGTGCACCTGGCGTGGTCTCTGACGGGAAGAACTCTGCTGCCGACCGCGGCCTCGCACTGTCGGCCCGACGCTCGACAGGCAGGGGGAACCGACCGTCGGGCAATCAGCGGAGCAGGGATCCGTACGAGGCGGCCTCGGCCTGCGACGACCGACGCTCCCCTCAGAGGGATCCGACGATCGACTGCACGATCGGGAAGGCTGCTTCGTCCGAGATTTCGTCCGAGATCCTGGAGCCAGGAACTTCCGCAGGCAGAAACGACGGAGGCCGGTGTCCCCGTCGAGTGGACACCGGCCTCCGCCGACCGTCGGGACGACAGGATTTGAACCTGCGACCTCTTGACCCCCAGATCTGTGAATCGCTGTTCTTGCACGTCAGAGGCTGCAACAGCGACTTCTCGACCCTACGCCGGACCTGATCCCGCAGGTCGTTCATAGGGCGTGGTCCCCGGCTGGTCCCCGGGACGACGAACCAGTCCGCCCGCCATTCGGGTCGAGCCGCTGGTCGACGTCGAGTCATGGCTCGCAACGCCGTCGGTACCGAGCGGCCGGCCGGGAGCCGCCCCTGGCCGGAATGACGCGACGATGCATCAGTCGACTCGGGTGAGGTCGTTCCAGGTCGACGGCTCGCCCGCGTTGCCGACGATACTGATCGACTGCCGGCCCTACTCCGAGAAGCCCGACGCGTCCGACAGTCGGCGGGTTCGGATGGCGAAACGACATCGCTTTGACCGGAAGCACCGTGGCGCCGACGCGGACGCGGCCGCCCGGCTCTTCGCCGTCTACCGAGCGTGCCGACGCCGCCGGCATCCGGACGCTGCCGACCTCGGCATCGACCCCATGCCGCTCCCGGCACCCACCGGTCCCCCGGCGGTTCGGCCCGCCGTCCATCTCCGCTCCACTCCAGCACCCGACCGTCGCACGCTGCCGGAACGGCCACCGGCGACCCCCGCCTCGACGCCTACCTCGACCTCCTGGAAGCCGCCCTCGCCGATCACGTGATCACCCCGATGAGCAGCAACAGCTCGAGGGCTGGCCGCAGCATCCGGTCTGGGCCCTCAGCAGGTCGCGTCGGCTCGCCACGCCTCGGGAGCGGCCCTGCGCGAGGGCGCCCGCTACGCAACCATCACGGACATGCCGAAGTACCAGGTCAACGACGCCGCGGTCGATCACGCACATCATCTCATCGACGCTCGCCGTTACGTCCTGCGTAGCCGCTGGGGCGACGTCCGACCCACCGCCGCTGACGGAACCCGCTATCTCGAGACCCACACTTGGGACGAGTACGGCTCCTGGCACCTCGGCCTCACTGGTGGCGCTGCCGACGACTCCAAGCGCCGCTACGCCTTCGTCTTCGGTGACTACAAGCGCCTCCACCGCATGGGCATCATCAGCTGCCACTACCGCGCCGCTGAGTGGGGCCACAAGGATGCGGTGCTCGACGTCCACGGACAGCAGGTCCGCATGGTCCACCCGCCCAAAGACCCTTCGACTTCATCGAGGCATGTCGCCACCGCGGCCCTCGACGCGTGCCGCGGTCGGCAGCGCTCTTACCCCTACGGAACGCATGGAGACTGCGGCCCGAGGAGGGCGCTGGCCAGACCAGCGCCGTCCTCGAGCCGCAGCTGCACGACCACGGCGAGAAGCGCATCCCGGCCGAACCCGGCCTCGTTCGGGGCGCTCCGACCTCCTCCGGCTCACCCACGCCGGATGAGGCGGAGCTCGTCCGACCTAGCCACTGTGCAGCCTCGGTGCGAGCAGGAACGCGGTGACGAGGCGAACGGAGTGCAGATCGTGGACGACGTCGTCGTGTTGACCGTCGTGTCCAGCAGCAGCGAGGCGGAGCTGATCGTCGGACTGCTCCGCAGCGGCGGTCTGCGGGCGGAGGTGTCGGCCGACGATGCCGGAGGTCAGGAACCTCAGCTGCAACTGCAGGGCGTCCGCGTCCTCGTCGCCGCGTCGGACGAGGCCGCGGCCCGACAGGTACTGGCGAGCGTCAACACGCCTTAGTGGGGGACGGGCCGTGCCCCTCGCCCGAGTCCTCGCCCACCGCAGCCAGCCCCGACGGCCCCTGCTGGGACTCCGGTCTCGCCGCCTCGGACGGCGTTGCGGCTGCGGTGGGCATCCGTCCCAACCCGACTTCACGCCCGGCGGCCGGGTTCGACGGGCGAGCAGCTGAAGATCATCGACTCGCTTATCCGACCGACGTACAGGAAGTTGGCGTCCCTGTGTGGCGATCTCGGTGACATGGCATTCGTGCACGCTCGCGAGCCGTCGACCCGACAACGAGGAGGTGGGAGATGCCGAACGACAGCACGCGAACCGTCCTGGTCGCCCTGGGGGCCGGCGTCGGAGTCGCGGTCGCGAAGGCGGCAGCAGCGGTCGTCACCGGCTCGACTGCGCTGGCCGCGGAGGCTGCACATTCGCTCGCCGATACCGCAAATGATGTCTTCCTCTTCGTCGCCCAGCGCCGCAGCAGCCAACCGCCCGACGACCAGCATCCGCTGGGATATGGCCGGGAGGCCTACTTCTGGGCGTTGATCGCAGCCCTCGGCGTGTTCGTCGCCGGCGCCGCCTTCTCTCTGCGCGAGGGGATCGACGAATTGATCCGTCCCAGCGTCACCTCGTCGTTCACCGTGGCCTATATCGTGCTGACGATCTCCACCGTCTTCGATCTGGCGTCATTCCGCCAGTCGGCGGGCCAACTGCGCCGCCGAGCACACCGTTATCAGCGAGGGCTCCTGGAGGAGGCGAGGGTCACGTCCGACCCCACCCTCCGTGCCGTCTTCAATGAAGACGCCGTCTCCGTCGCCGGGAACGTGCTCGCGTTCGTCGCGTTGGCCCTGAACCAGATCACCGGGTCGTCGATACCGCAGGGTGTCGCCGCGGTCGTCATTGCGCTGCTGTTGATCCGTATCAGCCTCCGCCTCATCCACCGCAGCCACGACTTCCTGGTCGGCATCTGGGCCGGGGCCGGCGGGGAGCCACGGGGCCGCGACGTCGACGGCTTCACCCAGCCATTACGACAAGCTGATGAAGAACAGGTGCGGTCCGTCCTCCTCAGTTGCCCGGGTGTCACTGCGATTCGTCAACTCCTGTTCACTTTCGTCGGACCGGGCCGAGTGTGGATCGTGGCACGAGTCGACATCGACAACTGTCTGCACGCTGCCCAGGTCAAGGCACTCGTCAGCGGCATCGAATCAGCTCTGATGCGCGAGACGGAAGACATCTTCCGGGTCGACATCGTGCCTATAGGCGAAGCGTCGGCTCCGAAAACGTAGTGTCGGTTCCAGGACGATCTCCCCCGCTCGCTGCTGGCTGCTGGCCAGGTCAAACTCGCTGCGTGTGGTGGAGGCTCCCGGCTTGGTTGCGCGAGTGAGTTGCGTGCGGCGCGCGCTGAGTCGGTGCCACCTCCGTCGGCCAGCGCGTCGGTGCTGAGCCGCGGCGAACGATGATCAAGAGCTTTGCTGCCCGCCGGGTCGGACGCCTTCTGCCTCTGGCGAGTCGGTCGTTTGACGCGACGGCGCATACCTCAGCCCGCGCACTGCCGAGTGTGCGCGGAGCTGGCGGGAGAGAGCCCGCTCGCATGGCGCGGAAGGCGTATCCGTAGCGCCCCCGGCCTGGCGGTGAAGCGCAAAGGCGGGGCGAGCCGCAGTGCGGGGCCTCGATCCGCCGGGCGCTGGCGCGGCTTCGGGCAGTCGTTGCGCGGCCGGAACCGGCTGCTGGTGTCCTGGCGCACCAGCACGGCGGCGATGTGGATGTGGTCCTCGGCATGCCGGATCGCCACCCACCGCGGCCCGCCACGATCCCCGTGGGTGGCGACGCCGGCGTCGTGCAGCAACTCCCGCGCGATCGACGCCCACTCCACGTCCGAGAGCCACACCGGCCTCACCTGGCTCGCTGACGCGGAAGTTCCCCGTCCATGTACTCCGCAAGATCGCGGGGCGCGGGTCCATCACCACGACCCAGCGCTACCTCCACCCGGACGGCGAGACCATCCGAGCTGCGGGCGAGTCGCTGACCGCCCTAGGAGACTGCTGAAAAGCTCGGGTGTCGGACCGCCAGTCGATCTCGGGCCGCTGGGACGATGCCCGTGTGCAGGGTCGGTCTGATCCGCAGCGTGAGCTGCTCGATGTCGAGTCCGTGGCCGGG
>NZ_JAJSOK010000138.1 GCF_021283305.1 Pseudonocardia kujensis | reverse complement strand
CCGTGCAGCGGCTTGGCCTCGGCGTACTCGCGGCGCAGCGCCATCAGACCCGGCATCTCGTTCTCGGCGAGCCGGATCTCCTTGCGGCCGAACTCGTGCAGGCCCAGGTCGGCGACGGCGAAGTCGAGGCCGTTGCGCTCCTGCAGCCGGCCGTGCGGGTCGGTGATGCTGGCGGTCATCGTGAACTGTCTCCTCGTACTGCGGTCAGGGCAGACGGGAGGGCCCCGCGTTCCGGCGGTGGCGGGATCGACGGTCGATCGACACGGACACGGGCCTCCTCCCGGGAACGGTGGAGGCGCCCTTCTCGTCGTCAGGCCGCGGACCGAGCGTGGCGGACGGATCCGTCCGCTGCAGCGCCTCTCGGTCCCGCGGTGCGTGCGCGATCCAGGATGGCACGCCCTGCGGCCCGGCTCAACGTGACCCCAGCAGGTGGTCGCACAGCAGGGTCTCGGCCGCCGCGCACCGGTCGTGGGCGGCCAGCAGGCCGGCGGGGGCGAGCGCGAAGTCCGCGTCGACCAGCACCGACGCCGACGCGAGCAGCGGGGCGAGCATGGGGTCCCGCTGCAGGGTGCCGACCACCGCACCGATGCCGGCGGTGTCGCGCTGGCGGAACACGCCGCCGGAGAGCACGACGAGCCCGACCGGGCCGTGGTCGACGGGGCCGTGGTCGACGGGGCCGTGGTCGACGGGGCCGTGTTCGGCCGGGCCGTCCGCCGGGTCGAGCTCCTCCCGGAGGTGCCGCCGCGCCGCGACGACGGCGGCGAGCGCCGCGATCCGCCGGTCCTCGGCCGCGCTGCCCGGATCGCGCGGGACCGAGCCGACCTCCGCCGTCATCCCCCGGACGGTCGCCGTGAGCAGGTCCGCCTCGACCGGGTCGACGATCTCCTCGGCCTGCGCCTCCAGCAGCACGCCCTCCGCGGCGGCCCGCACCCCGAGGTCGCCCTCCACGGTGCGGCGGACCCGCCGGCCGGGCCCGGCGGAGTGCACGTCCGTGGTCGCGCACCCCACGTCGACGACCAGGACCCGCGTCCCGCAGATCCGCGCCAGCTCGGCGGTGCCGCGACGCACGGCGTCGGGCGTCATGAACCGGACCATGCGGCGGAACCGCGGCGCGGCGGCCGGGGCCCGCCCGCCGAGCACGTGCTGGGCGAAGACCTCGGCCAGCGCCGCCCGGGCCGGACCCGGCACCAGCTCGCCGGGCTCGGGCGCGACGTTCGCGCAGGCCACGACGGTGCGGCCGGTCGCGCGGAGCAGGGCGAGGGCGTCGTCGCGGGCCTCGGCGTTGCCGGCCAGCACGATCGGGAACCGCACGCGGGCCCTGGCGAGCTTGCCCGCGTTGTGCAGCAGGACCGACGGGTCGTCCCCGTCCGAGCCGCCGAGGAGCAGGAGCGCGCCCGGCCGGTGCCCGCGCAGCACCCGGACGTCGGCCGGCTCCAGCGGTCCGGCGTGGACGTGCACGACGTGCGAGCCGGCCGACCGCGCGACCCGGTGCCCGGCCTCGGTGGAGATCAGCTTCTCGGTGCCCACGACCGCGAGCCGCAGCCCGCCCCCGGCCGACGAGCAGGCCAGCACGTCGGGCTCGGGCTCGCGGGCGGCCGCGGCCGTGACCCCGCGGACGGCGGCGTCGACGCCCTCGAGGACGTCGGCGGTCGTGGTGCGGTGCTCGGCGAACCCGACCAGCCCGCCGTCGGGGTGCACGAGCACCGCCTTCGTCCAGGTCGAGCCGACGTCGAGGCAGACGGCACCGCTCCCCGGAGGCGCCCCCGGGCCGCCCGCCGCAGCCGCACCCGTCATGAACGGGGAGCGTACCGGCGGTGACGCTGCGCGGTGCCGTCACGACCGTCGGATCTGTCCCGGTGCCGGGGTCCCCCGGTACGGTCGTCGTGATCCACGACACTCCTCGGGAGCGACGATGCTCGGACTGATGCAGGACCGCCCGCTGGCGCTGACCCACGTGTTCCACCGCGCGGAGCAGCTCTTCGGACACAAGAGACTGATCACCGCCTTGGCCTCCGGCGAGCGGGTGACCACCGTCGCGGACTGGGCCGTGCGGGTACGCCGGCTGGCCACCGTCCTCGACTCGCTCGGCCTGTCGGCCGACGCCCGGGTCGGCACCTTCTGCTGGAACACCGACCGTCACCTGGAGCTCTACCTCGCCGCCCCCTGCACCGGGCGGGTGCTGCACACGCTGAACATCCGACTGTTCCCCGAGCAGCTCGTCTACATCGTCAACCACGCCGACGACGAGGTCGTCTTCGTCGACCGCTCGCTGCTGCCCCAGCTCTGGCCGCTGGTGGACAAGTTCGAGACCGTCCGGCACATCGTCGTGATCGACGACGGCGCGGACCACGAGATCCCCGCGGACCCCCGGGTGCGGGACTACGAGGAGCTGCTCGCCGCGGCCGAGCCGTTCGCCGGCCGGTTCGTGGTCGAGGACGAGAACAGTGCCGCGGCCATGTGCTACACGTCCGGGACCACCGGCAACCCGAAGGGCGTGGTCTACAGCCACCGCTCGGCGGTGCTGCACTCGTTGATCACCCTGACGTCCGACGCGTTCGGGCTGGCCGAGCGCGACGTCGTCCTCCCGATCGTGCCGATGTTCCACGCGAACGCCTGGGGCATCCCCTACGGCGCCCTGCTGGCGGGCGCCGAGCTCGTCCTCCCCGGCCCGAAGATGACGCCGGACGCGATCGTCGGGCAGCTGGAGCGGCACAAGGTGACCGTCACCGGCGGGGTGCCGACCATCTGGATGGGCGTGCGGCCGCTGCTCGCCGACCACGACCTGTCGTCCCTGCGGGCGATCATCTGCGGTGGCTCCGCCGTGCCGCGCTCGCTCTCCGAGGCCTACCGCGAGGCGATCGGCGTCCCGATGCTGCAGGCGTGGGGCATGACCGAGACCTCGCCGATCGCCAGCGTCTCCTCGCGGCGCGCCCACCAGGAGTCGTGGAGCGAGGACGAGCGTGCGGACGCCCGCGCCCGCCAGGGCCAGCCCGTGCCCTTCGTCGACCTGCGGATCGCCGACCCGGAGAGCGGCGAGGAGCTGCCGTGGGACGACCGCGCCACCGGTGAGCTGCAGGCCGCCGGCCCCTGGATCGCGAAGGAGTACTACCGCGGCGAGGGCGGCGGCGCACAGTTCACGAGGGACGGCTGGCTGCGCACGGGCGACGTGGCCGCCGTCGACAAGTGGGGTTTCGTGCGGCTCGTGGACCGGACGAAGGACCTCGTGAAGTCCGGCGGCGAGTGGATCAGCTCGGTCGACCTCGAAAACGCGATCATGGCGCACCCGGCCGTCGCCGAGGCCGCGGTGATCGCGATCCCGCACGAGAAGTGGACCGAGCGGCCGCTGGCGTGCGTGGTGGTGAAGCCGGGCGAGTCGCTCACCGGTGAGGAGCTCATCGAGTTCCTCACCCCGCGAGTGGCCAAGTGGTGGCTGCCCGACGCCGTGGAGTTCATCGACGAGGTCCCCAAGACCAGCGTCGGGAAGTTCTCGAAGAAGACGCTGCGGGACAAGTTCGCGGGCTACACCCTGCCTTCCTGACCTGCGGCGTCGCCGGTATCTGAGAGTTTCGGTGCGACGCTAAGAATCCGCCTGCGGAGAATCCTTTCGACGTCGCGGACTACGACGTGCGGAGCAACCTGAATTCCGCGCGTAACGAGTCCGAGTATTCCTCCGAGATGCGAGTGCACCCTTTCGCTTGGCACCGCCGAATTCGGCCGTGCCGGGCTCCCCCGGGGGTGCATCACCGCAGGAAGGAATCTCGACGATGAATTCCACCCTCCGCCGCGGCCTGCTCACGGCCGCGATCTCCGGCGGATGCGTGCTGGTCGTCAACGGCGTCGCGCACGCCGAGACCGCTGACAAGTCCTCGGACGCAGCGACCGAGAAGACCACCGGAAGGACAACCTCTTCCCCATCCGCGACGAGCTCCCCCACAACGGCCGGCACGATCGCGGGGCTGGCGAACGGGCAAGACCGTCAGAGCCACGATCGCAACCAGGACAACGTCGACCAGCGCGGCAACGGCCGGCCCGGGGGCAACACCGGCAACAACACCGGCGGCCAGCCCGGCAACAACACCGGCGGCCAGCCCGGCAACAACACCGGCGGCCAGCCCGGCAACAACACCGGCGGCCAGCCCGGCAACAACACCGGCGGCCAGCCCGGCAACAACACCGGCGGCCAGCCCGGCAA
>NZ_JAJSOK010000137.1 GCF_021283305.1 Pseudonocardia kujensis | reverse complement strand
CTCCCCGCGCGCGAGCTGCTCGAGCGGCTCGCGCGCGGGGAGGCGCGCGCGACCGTGCTGGCGCGCGGCCTGCCGATCAGCCGGCAGGCCGTGGTCCAGCACCTCGGGGTGCTCGACGCCGCGGGGCTGGTCCGATCCACCCGGCACGGCCGGGAGGTCCGGTGGGCCCCCCGGCCCGACGGGCTGATCGCGGCCGCGGCCTGGCTGACCGGCTTGGCGGAGGAGTGGGAGCGGCGGCTCGCCGCGATCAAGGCGATCGCCGAGGAGGGTTGATCACTCGTCGTCGTCGTCGAGCGGGCGGGGTGGGAGCTCCGTCCGCTCGACCCGGTTCTCCACGCCCTCGCGCGGCTCGGTCTCCGCCCACTCCTCACGGTGCCCGCCGGCGTTGCCCAGCCGGCCCTGGACCTCGGCGGCCTCCTGCTCGTCGACGCGGGCGCTGTGCTTGCTGCTGCCACGTTCCATGCTCGGGGCGTACCTCCCCGGCCCACGGACAAACGGGGTCAGCGGACCGTGGCGAGCGCGCCGGCCGCGATGTCGACCCGCGCCCGGACGCCGGCGTCGAGCTCGAGGACCTCGCCGTCGATCTGTGCCGGCATCGGGTCGATCGTGCAGAAGGCGTACTCGCGCACGCTGGGCTGCGTGCCGAGCCCGCGGATGGCGGCCTTCGCGGCTGTGAGCGCGGTGCGCAGCTTCGAACGGTGCCGGACCAGCACAACCTCGAAGACGCCGTCGTCGGGGCGGGCGTCCTCGGCGAGCGTGGCGTACTTCGCCATCTCGGGGATGTTGGCGAAGACGAGGCTGTCGAAGGTCTCGCGCCTGCCGTCGACCTCGATGGCGAAGGGGTGGAAGCGGGAGAAGGCGCGCACGGTCGTCACGACCTCCTTGACCGAGCCCTTGCCGCCGCGCTCCAGCTCCAGCGCGACGACCGGGGTGATCCCGAGCCCGATGTAGGAGTGCGCGTACCGCACGTCGTCGTCGACGGTGAGGCGCAGGAGGTCGAGCCGTTCGGTCCGGCCCTCGACGATCGCGTCGAGCAGCGGCCGCCGGGCGACGACCCGGCGGTGGTCGTTCGCGTTGCCGGCGGCCAGCACCGCGGCCGCGGCTCGGGTCTCGCCGGCCTTCATGACGCCGTCGACGACCTCGTTGTAGCCGCCGTCGCCACTGACCGACACGATCAGCGGCGCGCCCGACCCGGCTTCCTCGCGGGCGACCTCCCGCGCGTGCCCGGCGTACTCGGTCGGGCGCAGCTCGACGGGCAGGTCGGCGGCCCGCTCGGCGAGCCCCGACTTGAGCTCCTCGGCGCGCTCCTGCGCGTCGCCGGTGCTGTTCGGGTTGAAGACGACCACGACCCGGTCGAAGGCACGCGCCACGCCGGGCACCCTATCCGGTCTGCGCCAGCACGACCGGTTCCGCGCCGCGCTCGCGCAGCCCGAGTGCGGTGATCGCCGCCACGACGACGAGCAGGCCGATCCACTGGGTCGGGCTGGGCGAGACGCCGAGGAACGCAATGCCGAGGACCGTGGCGGTCGCCGGGAAGGCGAGCTCGCCGAGGGTGGCCCGCGCCGCCGGGGTGTCGCGCAGCCCGACGTAGTAGAGGACGAGCGCGAGCAGGCCCGGGATCAGCGCGAGCAGCGCCAGTGGGCCGAGCTGCCCGGACGTGACGGCGAGCGGCGCGCCCTGCACGGCGACGATGACCGACGCCGCCGGAAGCCCGACGAGGAAGCGCAGCACCGTGACGTCGCGCGGCGCCGTCCGCACCCCCACCAGCCGGCCGAGCACCGTGCCGAAGCCCCACAGCAGCGCGGCGCCGATGGCGAGGCCCGCCGCCCCGAGCGCGCGCACCTGCACCGCGAACGGATCGGGGAAGGCGACCAGCCACGCGCCCAGCAGCGCCGGCACGGCGAACAGCCAGTACCCGACGCGCACCCGCTCGCCGAGCAGGACCGCCGCGGCGACGACGGCCACGAGCGGCTGCAGCTTCTGGAGCACCAGCGGGGTCAGGGCGTCGCCGGTGGCGAACGCTGCGGTGAACAGGGCGGTCGCCAGCGCCGACGACCCGGCGCCGATCACGAGCAGCGCCACCCGGTCGCGCGTCGACGCGGCGCGGAAGGCCCGCACCGCCGAAGGCACCAGCGGCAGCAGCACGACGACGGCGATGAGGTGCTCCCAGAACACCACCGTGGCGGCAGGGAGCGCGCCCGCGAGCGGTGCACGCAGCAGGCCGTCCGTGCCCCACAGCGCCGCCGCGACCGCCACGAGCCACGTCCGGTCCCGCACCAGCGTCATGCACCGGGCAACCCCGCGCGCGGTGGATCTATGCCGCACGGTGCTGTCACGATGGAGGGATGGAGTCCACCCGCCTCGACCGCTGGCTCTGGTCGGTCCGGCTGGCCAAGACCCGGTCCGACGCCGCGGCCGCCTGCCGGGGCGGGCACGTGCGCGTCAACGACCGCCCGGCCAAGCCCGCCACCGCGGTGCACCCCGGCGACGAGGTCCGTGCGCGGGTGTACGAGCAGACGCGGATCGTCGAGGTCACGAAGGTGATCCAGAAGCGCGTCGGGGCACCCGAGGCGCAGGCCTGCTACCTCGACCACACCCCGGCCCCGCCGCCGAAGGAGGCCCGCCCGGTCTTTGCCGTGCGCGAGCGCGGCACGGGCCGGCCCACCAAGCGCGAGCGCCGGATGCTCGACCAGCTCGGCGCCCTCCGCCCACCGCGTCCCTGAACGTTCCCCGAGCGTCCCCGAGCGTCACTGTGCCTCCCTCTGCGTCCCTGGCACGCCCGCGCCGCGCGGGTGGGCGATGATGGGGCCATGTACGACCTGCTGTTCCGGCACGTCCTGCGGCGGATCCCCGCCGAGCCGATCCACGGCGTCGCGTTCGGGGCGATCCGGGGCGTAGCGGGGTCGTCGGTCGTCGGACCGCGCCTCGGCACCCTGCTGACCGAGTCCGACCCGGTGCTGCGGACGCGGGTGTTCGGCGTCGACTTCCCCAACCCGCTCGGGCTGGCCGCGGGCTTCGACAAGGACGCCCGCGGCCCCGTCGCGCTGGGCCGGCTCGGCTTCGGGTTCGTCGAGCTCGGCACGATCACCGCGCGCCCGCAACCGGGCAACCCCAAGCCGCGCCTCTTCCGCCTCCCCGAGGACAAGGCCCTCGTGAACCGCATGGGGTTCAACAACTCCGGGGCCGACGCCGTCGCGGCCCGGCTCGGAGCGCTGCCGCGGGAGGGCCGGCCGGTCCTGGGTCTCAACATCGGCAAGAGCAAGGTCGCGACACCGGACGAGGCGATCGACGACTACCGGCACAGCGCGCGGGTCCTCGGGCCGCACGCGGACTACGTCGTGGTCAACGTCAGCTCGCCCAACACCCCTGGCCTGCGCGACATGCAGCAGGTCGCGGTGCTGTCGCCGTTGCTCGAGGCCGTCCGTGAGGAGCTCGTCTCCGCGGTGGCCGGGCGGACCGTCCCGCTGCTCGTGAAGATCACGACCGACCTCGCCGCCGAGGACGTCGACGCGGTGGCGGACCTGACCGTGCGCCTGGGGCTGGACGGGGTGGTCGCCACCAACACCACCGTCTCCCGCGACGGCCTCCGCACACCCCGCGCCGAGGTCGACGCCCTCGGCGCCGGCGGGCTGTCCGGTCTCCCGCTCGCCGCCGCCGCAGAGGCCGTGGTGGGGACGCTGCGGGCGAAGCTCGGCCCCGACCGCACCATCATCTCGGTCGGCGGGATCTTCTCCGGGGAGGACGCCTACCGCCGCATCACGGCCGGCGCGTCACTCGTGCAGTCCTACACGGGCTTCATCTACGGCGGCGGGACCTGGCCGCGCAAGGTGAACCGGGACCTCGCCGCCCTCCTGCACCGCGACGGCCACGCCACCCTCTCCGCCGCAGTAGGTTCCGCCACCTGACCGCGGTATGGAACCATAACGCGCTTCTTTCGGCTCCGAGACCGCACTATGGAACCATAATGCGCTTCCTTCGGCTCCGAGAACGCACTATGGAACCATAACGCGCTCTGGCCGCCCTCTGGGTCGCATTATGGTTCCATAATTTGCTTGCCTCGGCCGTGAACGCACTATGGAACCATAATGCCCTCTTTTGGTCGACAGGAGCGCGTTATGGTTCCATAACGCGCGAACGACCCGCCCATGGGTGCATTGAGCCTTTCTCAGTAGCGGCGCGGTGGTGGCGGGGCGACACGCCGACGACGGTGAGTTGACCCGGAACGGGCGCAGGACCCCGGT
>NZ_JAJSOK010000136.1 GCF_021283305.1 Pseudonocardia kujensis | reverse complement strand
CGTTCTGGAACTTGCGCGCCGCGCCGCCGTCGTTGGTGAAGATCGCCGTCCCGTTCCCGTACGGGTTGGCGTTGATCAGCTCCACGGCGTCGGCGTAGGAGTCCACCCGCACCACCGACAGCACCGGGCCGAAGATCTCGTCGGTGTAGATGCTCATGTCGGTGCGCACGTTGTCGAACAGCGTCGGGCCCACGAAGAACCCGGCCCCGTCGGCGTCGAACGAGCCCTGCCGGCCGTCGACCACCAGCGTCGCCCCGGCCGCCTCGCCCGCGTCGATGTAGCCCGACACCCGGTCCTTGGCCACCGAGGTGACCAGGGGGCCCATGTCGCAGCCCCGCCGCCCGTCCCCGGTGCGCAGCGCCTCGGCCCGCGACTTGATCTTCCCGACGAGCTCGTCGGCGATGTCGCCCACCGCGACCAGCGCCGAGATCGCCATGCAGCGCTCACCCGCCGAACCGAACCCGGCGTTGATCGCCTGGTCCGCGGCCAGGTCGAGATCGGCGTCGGGCAGCACCACCATGTGGTTCTTCGCCCCACCCAGCGCCTGCACCCGCTTGCCGTGCGCCGTGCCGGTCTCGTACACGTACCGCGCGATCGGGGTCGACCCGACGAAGCTGATCGACTTCACGCCGGGCGAGGTCAGCAGCGCGTCGACCGCGGTCTTGTCGCCGTTGAGGACGTTGAACACGCCGTCGGGCAGCCCCGCCTCGCGCCACAGCTCGGCGATCCACAGCGCCGCGGTGGGGACCTTCTCCGAGGGCTTGAGCACCACGGTGTTGCCCGCGGCGATCGCGACCGGGAAGAACCACATCGGCACCATGGCCGGGAAGTTGAACGGCGAGATGATCCCCACCACGCCCAGCGGCTGGCGGATCGAGGCCACGTCCACACCGGTCGAGGCGTTCTCCGTCGCCGAACCCTTCAACAGGTGCGGGGCGCCACACGCGAACTCGACGACCTCCTGGCCTCGCGCGACCTCGCCGGCCGCATCAGAGAGGACCTTGCCGTGCTCCCACGTGATGATCGACGCGAGCTCGCCGGAGCGCTCGTTCAGCAGCTCGCGGAAGCGGAACAGGACCTGGGTGCGCTTGGCCAGCGAGGTGTCGCGCCAGGCCGGGAACGCCGCCTTCGCCGCCGCGATCACCTCCGCGGCCTCCTCCTCCGACGCCAACGGCAGCGACGCGGTGACCTCGCCCGTCGCCGGATTGGTCACGTCCGAGAACCGGCCGGACTTGCCGTCGACCTTCTGGTCGTCGGCCCAGCGGTACTGGGTGGTGATCGCGCCTGCAGGGCGCGTTGAAGAGTTCACACAGAAATGAGATCTCAAGATCTATAGCTGGCAAGACCGATGTGGCGAGTCGGGTTGGCGCATTGAACAGGAGTTACGTACTGGTAACACGCGAGGGGAGTGGCGTCAGTGGTGGACTCTTGACACGTCCATGAGGACTGAGGGAGTTTTGCGATCTCAAGTGCTCCCTGCCTCTGGAGTTTTCATGACAGACCCCACCGCGTCCCCAGCGTCCTGCGATCTGCTTGTCACGGCCGGGTGGGTGATCACGGTGGACGCCGAGCGGCGGATCGTCCGGGACGGTGCCGTCGCGGTGGCCGACGGCGTCATCGTCGCCGTCGGCAAGGCCGTGGAGCTGGACCGGGCTTACCGGCCCGCTCGGCGGATCGACCGACCGGAGGCCGTCGTGCTGCCCAGCATGGCCAACGGCCACCGGCACCTGCTGTGCTGCGCGAAGGGTGCGATGCCCGAGGGTGGCACCACGCTGGAGTCCCTGCGTCGCTTCATCTACCCGTCGTTCTCGTCGCTCGGGCCCGAGGACATGAACGTCTACGCGCGCCACGCCACGGCCGAGATGATCCGCAACGGCACCACGCTGTTCGAGGAGCCCGGCTGCAACCACATCGACGCCGTTCTTCCCGCCATCGCCGAGTCCGGCATGCGCGCGCGCATCGGCCTGTGGACGTGGGACCAGCGCGGCTCCGGCGGGGACGCCGGCCTGCCGGACTGGCTGGCGCTCGACACCGCCGCCGCGATCAAGCGCCTCGAGCACGGCCTGGAGACCGTGCAGGCCTTCGGCAACGAGCGGATCCGCCCGGCCGTGTGCGTCGAGGGTGTGACCACCTGCTCCGACGAGCTGACCGTCGCCGCCGCTCGGCTGGCCGAGGAGTCGCAGACCCTCGCGGTGCAGCACAAGTCGACCAGCGAGCGTGAGGTGGCCCTCGAGCTGCAGGTCTTCGGCGAGCGCCCGATCCAGCACACCGCCAGCATCAAGGCGCTGAACCCGTACACCCTGCTCAACCACGTCACGAGCCTCGACCTGGAGGACGTGGCCGCCATCGCGGACACCGGCGCGACCGTCTCGTGGAACCCCAGCACGGCGCTGAAGCTGGCCAAGGGGACCACCCAACACAGCAAGTGGCCTGAGCTGATCGCCGCGGGCGTCCCGATGGGCCTGGGCACGGACGCGGAGAACTGCTCGAACCACCAGGACATCTGCCGCGCCATCTACCTCGCCGCGCTGCTGCCGCGCGATGCCCGGGAGGATCCCACGGCCGTCAGCGCAGAGACCGCCGTCGAGCTGGGCACCCTGGGCGGTGCTCGGGCCCTGCGGTTCGACGACGTCACCGGGTCCCTGGAGGTCGGCAAGCAGGCCGACCTCGTCGTGTTCGACACGAACGACTACGACTGGCGCCCCCTGCACAACCCCATCGCCAACCTCGCCTACGGGGTCACCGGCCACTCGGTCGACACGGTCCTCATCGGCGGACAGGTGGTGCTGGAAAACAAGAAGAGCACCGTGTTCGACGAGGACGCCCTGCGCGAGGAGGTCGAGGCCACCGACCGCAGGATCCTCAAGAAGATCGGCATCGACCCGGCGCCGGCCTGGCCCGTCATCTGACCATCACTCCGGAAGGTTCCCCACATGTACGGCGGCGTCGCGCTCCAGCCGGTCTACGCACCCGAGCAGTTCGTCTCGATGGTCCGGCGGGTCGAGGAGGTCGGCATCGCCGACCTCTGGCTCACCGACTCGTCCCTCCACTCCCGCTACTGCTACTCCTACCTCACCCTTGCGGCGACGAACTCGCAGCGCCTGCGGCTGGGCACCGCGGTCACCAACCCGGTGACGCGGCACCCGGCCATGGCGGCCGTTGGGATCTCGACGATCGACGAGATCTCCGGCGGTCGCGCGGTCTACGGCATCGGCGCGGGTGACCGGCCGCTGGAGGCACTCGGCCTCAAGCCCGCGCGGCTCGCCCTGCTGGAGGACGCCATCACCGCCGCCCGCAGCCTGTGGACCGGCGAGCACGTCGACATGATTGCGCGCGGGTTCACCCTCGACGACGCGCACCTGCGCTTCCCGGCTCGCCAGGACATCCCCGTCTACATCTCGGCGAGCGGCCCGAAGACTCTGGAGTTGGCCGGGCGGGTGGCCGACGGCGTCATCCTGCTGGCGGGCCTGCACCCGGACGGGCTGACCTACGCCCTGGAGCACATCGACCGGGGCGTGGACCTGGCGGGCCGGGACTCGCGTCCGAAGATCACGGTCTTCGCCTACGGTGCGATCGACGAGGACGAGGACGTCGCCCTCGCCGCCGGCCGCACGATCGCCGCGTGGTTCCCGATGACGGCGCCGGTCTACTGCGGGCTCGCGGGCCTGTCCCCGGAGCTCGTCGAGCAGGTCCGTGCCCAGTACGCGGGCGGGGAGTTCCAGGAGGCGGAGAGAGCAGCGGCGCTCCTGCCCGACGATTTCGTGCGCCGGATGTCTCTGTCCGGCAACCGGGCCGCGGCCCGCGAGCACATCCGCACGCTGGACAAGCTGGGCATCGACAGCATGGCGGTGTTCCCGCTCGGCGGGGACGCCGACAGCAGGCTGGCGACCGTCACCGCGTTCGCGGAGTGCCTGCGCGACGAGGGCCATCTCTGATCTCCGCGCTCGAACGAGGGCCCCGCAGCCGATCGGCTGCGGGGCCCTCGTCTCGGGTGTGCTCAGCCTCGGACGGGGAGCACCCGCCCGAGCATGGCGGGGGCGCGGACCCGCCGGGCCGAGGCGGCGAGTGCGACCAGGCTGAGCACGTAGGGCAGGCTCAGCCAGAACTGCGACGGCAGCGCGAAACCGGGCACGAGGGCCGCTCCCAGGGTCCCCACCACGACACACAGCACCGCCCCGAGCAGCACCCACCGCAGCGGCGAACCCGAGCGCCGGGCCCGCCACGCCCCGACGGCGCCGATCACGAGCCCGAGTGCGACCAGCGCGATCCACACCTGCTGCGGCACCGCACCCATCGACTGCAGGCGCAGCTGGAGAGCGTCGGTGAAGCCGAAGACCAGGCAGGCCGCGACCACGCCGTAGGGCCGCCACTGCCCGAAGACCACGGCGGCGAGCGCGAGGAACCCGCGTCCGGCGGTCATGTTCTCGGCGAACAGCCCGACCTGGCCCACGGACAGGAACGCTCCGGCGAGCCCGGCGAGGGCGCCGGCGGCGAGGACGGCGCTCCACTGCACCCGCGCCACGTCCACACCGGTCGAGTCCAGCACCTCGGGCTTCTCCCCGGCCGAACGCAGCCGCAGGCCCCGTCTGCTCCGGTAGAGCAGGTACGCGACGACCGGGCCGAGCACGTAGGCGAGGTAGACCAGCGGCAGCTGGTGGAACAGCACCGGTCCGATGCCGGGGATGTCCGACAGCAGCGGCACCGCGTACGGCTCCATCTTCACCGTCGTGGGCTGGGTGCCGCCGAACTGCAGGCGGTAGAGGAACAGGGTGAGCCCGGCGGCCAGCAGGTTCCGTGTCGGCGCTCGACGTCTCGGTGCAGGGCGCCGTGCTGAACATGCTGAAGGACTACGTGGAGCAGAACCGGGCGGGGCTGTTCTTCGTCTCGCACGGGATCCCCGCCACGGCGTTCCTGGTCGAC
>NZ_JAJSOK010000135.1 GCF_021283305.1 Pseudonocardia kujensis | reverse complement strand
CCGGCGGGGCCAACGGGTCCGGCGACGCCGACCGGTTCGGCGGGACGGGCGGGTTCGGCGGGACGGGCGGGTTCGGCGGGACGGGCGGGTTCGGCGGGACGGTTCACGGCTCCGCCCAGGCCACCTGCACCAGCCGCGGACCGTCCCGCCGGCCGACGAGCAGGCCGCGGCCGGGCGGCCGGGGCCCGGCACGGACGGTCCCGACCAGCGGCCCCTCGTCCGGGCTGCCGTGCATCACGAGCGCGGGCCCACCGAGCTCGCGCAGCCGCCCGACGACCGGGTCGAACAGCGCCCGCGCCGCCCCACCGGTCCGCCGCGCGACCACCAGGTGCAGCCCGACGTCGGTCGCCTGGGGCAGGAACTCCGCGAGCGGCGCGAGGGGGTGCGGCGCGGTCGAGCCGGCCGGCGCGACGAGGTCGTAGTCGTCGACGAGCACCCACACGTCCGGGCCCGACCACCAGTCCCGCGCCGCCAGCTGCTCCGGCGTGACGCCGGGGCCGGGAAGCCGGCGGCGCAACGTCGCCGCCAGCTCGCGGCCCGCGTCGGCGATCGCGGTCGCGGTGCCCGCGTGCTCGATCACGTGGCTCGCGGGCAGCGCGCCGAGCAGCGAGCGGCGCGGGTCGAGTGCCA
Organism: Pseudonocardia kujensis; assembly: GCF_021283305.1. GTDB lineage: Bacteria > Actinomycetota > Actinomycetes > Mycobacteriales > Pseudonocardiaceae > Pseudonocardia > Pseudonocardia kujensis. The sequence continues at coordinate 5,173 of NZ_JAJSOK010000135.1, read as the reverse complement.
CGATCCGCGCCCGCTCGGGGGTGTGGCGGGCCGCGACGCCGCGGGCCAGGAGCCGGAGCAGCCCCGTCTTGCCGCTGCGGGCGTCGGCGAAGCAGAGCAGGTGCGGTTCGGCCGGGTCGAGCACCACCGGTTCCAGGTGCTCCTCGTCAATGCCGAGCAGGACGCCGTCGACGCACCCCAGCAGGGGTTCCGCGGGAACGAGCCCCGGCAGCACGCGGACCGGCGGGAACGCCGGGCCGGACCGGTGGACGAGCGGGCCGGGCGCGGCGAGGACCATCGCGTCGCCGTCGGGCGCGAGCCCGTGGCCGGGCCGGGCGGGGACGCCGGCGGCGCGGCGGCGGTCCACCTCGGAGTCCCCCGGCTCGCCGAGCCGCAGTTCCAGCCGGCTCCCGAGCCGGTCCTTCAGCGCCGGCCGCAGCTCGCCCCAGCGGCCGACCGACACCGCGAGGTGGATCCCGTACGCGAGCCCGCGGTCGGCGATCGCGGCGAGCCGGGCGGCGGGGTCGGCATCGGTCGGGTCCGTGGTGAGGGCGGCGTACCCGTCGACGACGAGCAGGACGTCCGTCGCCGGCTCGTCCGCCAGCTGCCCGGCCGCCCGCCGCGACCGGAACTCCGCCACCGACCCCACGCCCTCCGCGCGGAACCGCGCCTCGCGCCGGGCGAGCAACCCGCCGACCTCGGCGAGCGTGCGCCGCACGAGGTCGGGGTCGGCGGCGACCGTGCCGACGTGCGGCAGCTCCTCCAGTGCCGCGAGCCCGCCGCCGCCGAGGTCGAGGACGTGCACGCCGAGCTCGGCCGGGGTGTGCGCGCGGGCGAGCGCGGCGACGAGGGTGCGCAGCGCCGTCGACTTGCCCGACCGCGGCCCGCCGGCCACCGCGACGTGCCCCGCCGCCCCGGCCAGGTCGACGACGAGCGGGTCCCGGCGCTGCCGCGCGGGCCGGTCCACGAGCCCCACCGGCACCCGCAGCGCCGACCCGACGGCCAGCTCGTCGAGCGGGGGCGGCTCGGCGAGCGGCGGCAGCCAGACCCGGTGTGCCGCAGGGCCTCCGAGGGCGACGACGGCGTCGACCGCCGCGTCGAGCACGGACCTGACCGTCGGTTCGGGACGCGGCTCGGGCGCCGTGACGGGCGCCGCCGTGAACCGGTGCGCCCGGCGTGCGGCGACGGCCCGGCCGGCGGGGGCGGCCCCGGAGACGTACGCGCCGCGGAACCTGACGAGCTGGTCGGTGCCCGCCGAGAGGATCGCGGCACCGGGCACGGACGGGAGGCCGTGCGCGTCGGGCACGCCCAGCACGGCCCGTGACTCGGAGGCGGAGAAGGTGCGCAGCGCGATCCGGTAGGACAGGTGGGACTCGAGCCCGCGCAGCCTTCCCTCGTCGAGCCGCTGCGAGGCCAGCAGCAGGTGCAGCCCGAGCGAGCGGCCCAGCCGGCCCACGGTGACGAACAGCTCGACGAGCTCCGGCCTGCGGGCGAGGAGCTCGGAGAACTCGTCGACCACGACCAGCAGCACGGGCAGCGGCGGCAGGTCCCGCCCGGCGGCGCGTTCCCGCTCGTACTCGGCGACCCCGGCGAGGTTGCCCGCGGCGCGCAGCAGCTCCTGGCGCCGGAGGATCTCGCCCTCGAGGGCGTCGGCCATCCGGTCGACGAGGGCGAGCTCGTCGACCAGGTTGGTGATCACGGCGGAGACGTGCGGGAGCCCGGCGAGGCCGAGGAAGGTCGCGCCGCCCTTGAAGTCGACGAGCACGAGGTTCAGCTCGTCCGGGCCGTGCGCGAGCACCAGGCCGACGACCAGGGTCCGCAGCAGCTCGCTCTTCCCCGACCCGGTCGCCCCGACGCACAGCCCGTGCGGGCCGCTGCCGCCCCGCGCGGACTCCTTGAGGTCGAGCAGCAGCGGGCGGCCGGCGTCGTCGAGACCGAGCGGGACCCGCATCCGGTCCGCCGCCGCGCGCGACCGCCGCAGCGCGGCGACGTCCGTGGGCCGCGTCCCGGCCAGGCCCAGCAGGTCCGGCAGGCCGTGGGCGGCAGGCCGGGCGTGCCCGGTGCCCGCGGGCCGGTACCGGGCGAGCCGGCGGGCGAGGGCGAGTGCGCCGGCCTCGTCGAGCTCGTCGGGGCGGGTGACGGGGCCGGGCTCGTCGAGCCGCAGCCGCACGACCGACGCGGACTCCCGCCGCGCGGCGGGCACGCCGACCCGCAGCACGGTCACGCCCTCGGCCGTCGCCCACGCCCCGGGACCGTCGGCCGGTCCGTCGACGACGACGAGCAGGTGCCGCGGCCCGGGGTCCGCGGCCCACCACCGGCGCAGCTCGTCCGGATCGTCGGTGATGGTGCGGACGGGGCCGAGGGCGTCGCGGTCGACGGCATGAGCGTTGTGCGGCAACCACTTCAGCCAGTCCCAGCCCCCGTCGACGAGCGCCGCGACGCGGGTGTCGGTGGGCCCGTGCCCGAGCACGAAGGAGGCGACGACCGCCCGCGCGGCCGCCCTGGCCCGCTCCGGCGGCCCGTCGAGCCACACCGCCGACGCCGCCCGCAGGTCGACGGCGACGGGCAGGTCCGGCACGACCGAGTGCCCCGCGAGCAGCCGGCGCAGCGCGCGGGCGCTCACCGGCTCGACGCCGTCGACGGGCCCGGTGCGGGGCGGCAGGAGCGGGGTGGCCAGCCGCTGCGGGCCGAGGCCGACGCGGACGTGCGCGAAGTCGTCGTCGCCGGGGTCGCGCTCCCACAGCCGCCCGGCGGCGAGCACCTCCGGCCACGCGGCGGGGTGCGGGTGCTGGTCCTCCAGCGCCGCCCGCTGCGCCGCGGCGACGCGCCCCGCACGCTCCCGGAGCCGGGCGAGATAGCGCAGGTAGTCGCGGCGGTCCTCGTCGACGGTCGCGGTGCGCTCGGAGCCGCGGGCGCTGCCGCCGGTCAGCAGCATGCCGACCGACGACAGCGCGAACATCCCGCCGAACACCCACGCCGTCGGCTCGCCCGGTCCCACGGCGACCACGCCGAGCGAGCCGAGCAGCATCGCGACCGGCAGCGCGCGGGCGAGCAGCCCGGGCGGGACCGCGCGCTCCGGCTCCGGCGGCGGCTCCACCCGGATCTCCCCCGTGGGCGGCGGTGCCGTGCGCCGGCGCCGCCGTGCGACCTCGACCGTCCCCAACTCGTGCCCCACTTTCGCCGAACGGCCGCGGGCGGACCCCCGTTCGGCCGATACTGCGGCCGATGATCGCAACGTGAGGCGGCCCTGCGGGGCGGTTTCGCCGAAGTCGTGGGGACCGGGAGGTCGTGGGTGGACGCCTACCGCCGCGTGACGGTGCTGGCCCCGGCCTGCCGACTGGACGTCGCACTACCCGCCGACCTCGCCGTGGCCGAGCTGGTGCCGATGGTGCGGGAGCTGCTGGGCGAGCCCGTGCCCGACGGGCGGGCCCCTGCGCCGTGGCGGCTCGACGGCGCGGCCGGGGCGCCGCTCCCGCCCGGCGCCACGCTCGCGCAGCTCGGGGTGTGCGACGGCGCGCTGCTGCGGATCGGCCCGGCGGTCGCCCCGCCGCCCCCGCCGCGGTTCGACGACCTGCCCGAGGCCCTCGCCGCAGCCGTCGAGACGGGGGCGCGCGACGGCGGCGAGCGGGCCCTCCCCCTGGCCGTCCTCGTCGCGATGACGATCGCCTCGCTGCTGCTCGCGGGGGTGCGCGGGGCGGGGCTGCTCGTCGCCGCGGCCGCAGTGGTGGTCAGCGTCGGAGCGACGCTGGGTGCGCTCGTCGTGGCCGCACGGGTCGGTGGGCGTGCGCCGGCGGCCCTCGGGGGTGCGGCCGGGCCCGCGGCGGACACGACGGACGGTGCTGCGGCGACCACGAGCGCACCCGGGTGGCGGTCCTCGGACGGCCCCTCCGCGGACGGGGCGCGGGCACTCGTCACCGGTCTGTGCGCGCTGCCGCCCGCCGCGGCAGCGGGCCGGCTGCTGACACCCGGCTCCCCGACGGCGGCGGTGCTGGGCGCGGCGCTGCTCCTCGCCCTGGCCGCGGCGGCGGCGCAGGCCGTGGTGCGGGTCGTCGAGCCCGTCCTCACCGCCGCCTTTCTCGTCGGCACGACGACGGCGCTGAGGTGCGTCGTGCTCCTGCTCACCGGGGGACCACCGACGGCGGCGGGCGCGGCCTGCGCGGCCGCCGGGGTGCTCGTCGCGCCCCTGCTCCCCCGCCTGGCGTTGCGGCTCGCCGGGCTCCCGACGACGGCGGACGATCCGCCCCCGGACCCGGACGTGCGGGCCGGCCTCGCCCGCCGGCACCTCGCCGGCCTGGTGCTCGGCGGCGCCGTCGTCACGGCCACCGGGGCGGTGCTCGCCGCGGCCGCCCCCGGCCCGTGGGGCCCGCTCCTCGCCGCGGCCGTCTGCGTCGTGCTCCTGCTGCGCGCCAGGGGGTTCGCCGAGGCCCTCCCGGCCCGGGCGCTGCAGGTGGCGGGGCTGCTCGCCGGGTGCGGTGCCGCGGTGGCCGGGACCCTCGGCGCCCCGGCCCCGGTCCGGCTCCTGGCCGCCTCCGCGACGCTCGGCGCGCTCCTCGCCGTGCTCGCGCTCCAAGGGCGCAGGCGTCGTCTCGGCCCGGTCGGTCGACGCACCGCCGATCTCGCCGAGCTCGCCCTCACCGCCCTCTGCGTCCCGCTCGCCGCGGCGGTGCTCCACCTGTTCGCGCTGGTCCGCGGATGGTGAGCGCGCTCGTCCCGGTGGCGGCCCTGCTGATCGCGCTGGCGCCGGGGCCGGACGGCGGGCTGAGCCAGGTCGCCGCGTGCGTCGGTGCGGGCGGCACCGGGCGCGGCGGCGGGCTCCCGCTGACCGACGTGCACGCGCTGGCCGACGGCAGCGGCGTCCGGGTCGCGGTGATCGACACCGGCGTCGCGCCGCACCCGCGCCTGCCCCGGCTGACCGGCGGCGGCGACTATCTCACCGGTGGCGACGGTCTCACCGACTGTGACGGCCACGGCACCGCGGTCGCCGGGCTGCTCGCGGCGGCCCCGAGCCCCGACGACGACGTCGTCGGCGTGGCCCCGGGCGTCGAGGTCCTCGCGATCCGCCAGGCCAGCCCGTCGTTCACGGTCACGACGGTGGACGGCGGCACACGGCCGGCGGGCGACACCGCGTCGCTGGCCCAGGCGGTGCGGCGGGCGGTCGGGCTCGGCGCCGCCGTCGTGACGATCAGCGAGGCCG
>NZ_JAJSOK010000134.1 GCF_021283305.1 Pseudonocardia kujensis | reverse complement strand
TGTCCCGGTGGTCGCCGCACACGAACAGTCCGTCGCCGAGCGCGACGCCGCTGCGCAGCGGGCGGCCGGGGAGGAAGGCGGGCAGCGCACCGCGGACCTCCGCGGTCTGCACCAGCTCCCAGCCGTCCGTCCCGGTGGCGTAGATCCGGGCCAGCTCACGGCGCACCTCGACCTCGGGGATCGCCGGGCCGACGACCGTCGAGGACACCAGCGGGCGGCCGGACGCCGAGTACTCCGGCGCCGCCGCCGTCAGGACCACCGTGTTCGCGACGGGCCCGCCGGTCCCGTCGAGGTGCAGGACCGGCTCGTCGGCGGGTGGCTCCGGCATCGTGTGGTACCAGGTCGTGAGCGTGCTGGTCTCCGGTGCGGTCAGGCCGGGGAGCAGCCGCGCCGCGGTGGCCGCGTCGGTCGCCACGACGACGGCGCGCGCCGCGATTTCCCCGCCGGCGGTCCGGACCACCGGGGTCGTGCCGCCCGTCACGGCCTCGACCGGAGTGCGCAGCCGCACCGGCAGCCCGGCGGCCAACCGGCGGGGGAGGGCCTCCATGCCGTCGGCGGGCACGAAGATCCGGCCGAGCGCGAAGCTCCGCCACACCAGCCGGACGAAGCCCTCGCTGGTCACGAGCTCGCGGTCGGCGAGCACGCCGGAGAGGAAGGGCCGGAGGAACGTCTCGGTGGCCGTGCCGCCCAGGCCGGCGGCCGCGAGGTCCGCGGCGGCCGAGCGGGCCGTGCGGAGGGCGGTGCGGCCGGGCGGGGTGGCGAGCACCCGGGCGGTCCAGGCGCCGAGCCGCGCCAGGTCCGCGGGCGGGAGCGCGCGCAGCGACGCGGGCGCGCCGGTGGGGCTGCGCAGCGGGTTGACGAACCGGCGCAACGCCCCGTCGGCGGTCCGGATCGCCGCACCCGGCACGAACGCGCGCATCGCCAGCGACTCCGGCCCGTCCGGCCCCAGGACCGTGCGCAGCGCGGGGTAGGCGGTGTTGAGGACCTGGAAGCCGCGGTCGCAGCGGAAGCCGTCCACGACGTCCGTCGCGATCCGGCCACCGACCCGGTCGGCCGCCTCGAGCACCGTGACGTCGAGCCCCCGGCGGCGCAGGATCCGCGCCGCCCGCAGCCCGGCGACGCCCGCCCCGACGACCGCGACGTCGGTGTCGGGCGTGCGCGCGGCGGTCATGCCCGGACGGCGGCGGAGAGGGCGTCGGCCAGGGTGGTGTGGCGGAAGGCGAAACCGGCCCCGAGCAGCGCCCGCGGCATCGCGCGCTGCGAGTACAGCAGCATCTCCCGGCCCATGTCGCCGAGCACCGCGGTCACCGCGAACGCGGGGACGACCAGCGGCGCGGGGCGCCCGACGGCGCTCGCGAGCGTCTGGGTGAAGACCGCGTTGGTCACCGGGGTGGGCCCGGTGACGTTGACCGGCCCGCGGAGCGAGTCGTTCTCGACGGCGAACCGGATGGCCGCCACCTCGTCGTCGAGCGAGACCCAGGGCATGTACTGCTCGCCGCTGCCGATCCGCGCGCCCAGGAACGCCTTCCACACCGGGCGCATGAGCGCGAGCAGCCCGCCCGACGGCGACAGGACCAGCCCGGTGCGCAGCCGGACCACCCGGACACCGGCGTCGGCGGCCGGGGCGGTGGCGGCCTCCCAGTCCCGGCACACCTCGGCCAGGAACCCCTCGCCCGACGGCGCGGACTCGTCGACCTCCGCCGACCCGGCGTCGCCGTAGTAGCCGACCGCCGAGCCGCTCACGAAGGCGGGCACCCCGGCGCGGGCGACGGCGCCGGCCAGGACCTCGGTCGGGACGTTGCGGCTGTCCCGGATCGCCTGCTTGCGCGCGCCGCTCCACGGCCGGTCGGCGATCCCGACGCCGCCCAGGCTCACCACGGCGCCGGCCCCGTCGAGGGCGCCCTCGTCGATCGCGCCCGACGGCGGGTCCCAGCCCCGCTCGTCGGGGGCCGAGGGGGCGCGGCGGACCAGCCGCACGACCTCGTGGCCCGCCTCCCGGAGGCCGGCGACCAGGGCGGTTCCGATCAGGCCGGACGAACCGGCGACGACGACGCGCACGGCCCGGATCCTTCCGAACCCGGCCGGGGCGCGCGACCCGGGCACGCCGACACGGGTGCGTGAGAACGGCCGGAGGGGCCCCGCGACCTGCGGGACCCCTCCGGATGTGACGTTGCGGCGGGTGTCAGAGGCCGAGCTCGGCCTCGAACGCGCCCTCCTCGAGCCGGGCGCGGATCGCGCTGACGAACCGCCCGGCGTCGGCGCCGTCGACGATCCGGTGGTCGTAGGTCAACGGCAGGTAGCAGACGGACCGCACGGCGATGACGTCCTCGCCGTCCGGTCCCGCCACGACCTTGGGCTCCTTCGCGATCGCGCCGGTGCCGAGGATCGCGACCTGCGGCTGGTTGATGATCGGCGTGTCGAACAGCGCGCCCGCGCTGCCGATGTTCGTGATCGTGAAGGTGCCGCCGGACAGCTCGTCGGGCTTGATCGTGTTGTTGCGGGTGCGGGCCGCGACGTCGGCGATCTTGCGGGCGAGCCCGGCCAGCGACAGGTCCTCGGCGTTCTTGATCACCGGGACGAGCAGGCCGCGCGGGGTGTCGACGGCGATCGCCAGATGGACGTTGCCGTGGTACTCGATCTGCTTGCCGTCCTCGGAGATCGAGGCGTTGACGGCCGGGAAGGCCTTCAGGGCCTCGACCGTGGCCTTCGCGAAGAACGGCAGGTAGGTGAGCTTGACGCCCTCACGCTGCTCGAAGGCCGCCTTGGCCCGGGCCCGCAGCTTGGCGATCCGGGTGACGTCGACCTCCTGGACGGTGGTCAGCTGGGCCGAGACCTTGAGCGACTCCGTCATGCGCTGGGCGATGACCTGGCGCAGGCGCGGCATCTTCACCGTGGTGCCCGGCTGCGGGGCGTCGGCGGCGCGCGCCGGCACCTTCGTGGGCTCCTTCGGCGCGCCGGTCGGGGCGCTCGGCGCGGCGGCCGGCTGCTCCGCGGCGGGCTGCGGGGCGGCCGGGGCCTTGGCCGACTCGGCCGCGGCGAGGACGTCCTGCTTGCGGATGCGGCCGCCGACGCCCGACCCCTCGAGGGTGTCGAGGTCCACGCCGTGCTCCGCGGCCAGCTTGCGCACCAGGGGGGTCACGTACGGCGGGGCGGAGGTGCCCTTGGTCTCTGCCTTGCCGTTGCCCGAGGGGGCCGGCGCGGTCTCGGCGGCGCGGGCGGTGTCCTCGGTCTCCGGCTTCGCCGGCTCCGGGGCGGCCTGCTCCTCCTCGACCGGCTCCTTCGGGGCCTCCTGCTTCGGGGCCTCCTGCGGTGCCGACTTCTGGGGGGCCTCCTGCTTCGGCGGCTCCGGGGTCTTCTCCTCGGCCTGGGCGGGCGCGGCGTCGGCGTCGCCGATCAGGGCCAGCTGGCCGCCGACCTCGACGGTGTCGTCCTCGCCGACCGACAGCTCGAGGACCGTGCCGGCGACCGGCGACGGGATCTCGGTGTCGACCTTGTCGGTGGAGACCTCGAGCAGCGGCTCGTCGACCTCCACGGTGTCGCCGACCTGCTTGAGCCAGCGGGTCACGGTGCCCTCGGTGACGGACTCGCCCAGCTCGGGCATGGTCACCGGGGTGCCGCCACCGGAGGGCGTGCCGGTCGCGGCCTTCGGCGCCTCCTGCGGCGCCTCCTGCCGGGGCGCCTCGGCCTGCTCCGGCTCCGGCTCGGCCTCCGCGGACTCCGCCTGGGGCTCGGCGGCCTCGGACTGCGGCTGGGCCTCGGGCTGCGCGGACCCCTCGTCGGCGCCGGCGTCGCCGATCACGGCGAGCTCGCCGCCGACCTCGACGGTCTCGTCCTCGCCGGCCACGATCTTCTGCAGGACGCCGGCGACCGGGGACGGGATCTCGGTGTCGACCTTGTCGGTGGAGACCTCGAGCAGCGGCTCGTCGACCTCGACGGTGTCGCCCTCCGCCTTGAGCCAGCGGGTGACGGTGCCTTCGGTGACGCTCTCACCGAGGGCGGGCATCTGGACGGAGAAGGCCATGTCTGCTCGGATCCTCTTTCGACGTGCGGTGGTGTGGTCCGTCCGGGACCTCAGCCGTGGGTGTGCAGGGGTTTGCCGGCCAGGGCGAGGTGTGCCTCGCCGAACGCCTCGTTCTGGGTGGGGTGGGCGTGGACGAGCGGGGCGACGTCGCCGGGCTCTGCTTCCCAGTTGTAGACGAGCTGGGCCTCGCCGATCAGTTCGCCGACGCGGGCGCCGACCATGTGGATCCCGACCACCGGGCCGTCCTTGGCGCGGACGAGCTTGATGGCGCCGGAGGTCTGCAGGATCTGGGACTTGCCGTTGCCGCCGAGGTCGTAGGTCAGGGTCTCGATCTCCCCGAACTTCTCCTTGGCGGCGGGTTCGGTGAGGCCGACGGAGGCGACCTCGGGCTCGCAGTAGGTGACCCGCGGGATGCCGGCCTCGTCGATCGGGGCGGGGTCGAGTCCGGCGATGTCCTCGGCGACGAAGATGCCCTGGGCGAAGCCGCGGTGGGCGAGCTGCAGGCCGGCCACGATGTCGCCGACGGCGTAGACCCCGTCGAGGTTCGTGCGCAGCCGCTCGTCGGTGGTGACGAACCCGCGGTCCATGGCCAGCCCGGCCTCGTCGTAGCCGTGGCCGGTGGTGTTCGGGCCCCGCCCGACGGCGACGAGCAGCAGGTCGGCCTCGATCTCCTCGCCGGACTCCAGGGACACGGTCACGCTGTCGTTGACCTGTTTGGCGCCGGTGAACTTCACCCCGGTCTTCGCGGTGATCTTGCGGCGGCGGAAGGCGCGCTCGAGGAGCTTGGAGGCGAACTCGTCCTCGCCCGGCACCAGCCGGGGCAACGCTTCGACGACGGTGACCTCGGCGCCGAAGGAGCGCCACACGGAGGCGAACTCGACCCCGATCACGCCGCCGCCGAGCACCACGACCCGCTGCGGCACCTCGTCGAGGGTCAGGGCCTGGTCGGAGGTGACGATCCGGCCGCCGATCTCCAGCCCGGGCAGGGTCTTGGAGTAGGAGCCGGTGGCCAGCACGACGTTGCGGCCGGTGTAGGTGGTGCGGCCCGAATCCGAGGCGACCTCCACCGAGCGCGGGCCGACGAAGGTGCCGGCGCCCTCGACGAGCTCGATCTCGCGGCTCTTCACCAGGCCCTGCAGGCCCTTGTGGAGCCGGGCGACCACACCGTCCTTGTAGGTGTTGACCCCGGTCATGTCGATGCCGACCAGCTGGGAGAGCACGCCGACCCTGGCGCCGTCGCGGGCGGCGTCGGCGACCTCGGCCGCGTGCAGCAGGGCCTTGGTGGGGATGCAGCCGCGGTGCAGGCAGGTGCCGCCGAGCTTGTCCTTCTCCACCAGCACCACCGACATGCCCAGCTCCGCCGCCCGCAACGCGCAGGCATAGCCACCCGAGCCGCCGCCGAGGATCACCAGATCGGCAGTCCGTTCGGGCACGTCCGTCCTCCTCGCTCGCGCGCTCTGGTGCTCTCGGTCGGTGCCGGCCGGGTGCTGGTCGGTGCTGGTCCGTGCGGTTCGCGCGCCCGGTGCTCCGTCCGGGCGGCCCCATCTTGTCACTCGACGACGGCAGTCGCTGGAACAGGTCCGGGAGAAATCCGGACAGGTCGCGCGTTGGCGGGGTGACGTCGAGCAGAGCGGAGGGCTCATGGGACTGTTCGGCCGGAGGCGCGCCGGTGGGCGGCGTGGTGCCGCGGCCGCGGACGCCGAGTACCTGCGCGACTGGGCGACGGTGCGCGAGGGGGTGGAGGCGTTCGTCGAGCCCCGCACCACCGTGACCGAGACGACGATGGTCCTCGTCGCGAAGGACGGGGAGTGGACGCGGCGCCGGGTCGCCGGTCCGGAGGGCGCCCGCAAGCTCGCGCGGTCGCTGCGGATCCCGGTCTACGACGCGCAGATCGTCGGCTACCCGCAGCGGATGCGCGACCACGACGCCCGCCGGCGGGTGCTGCGCGAGCGCGAGCGCCGCCGCGGGCTGGGGGAGCTCGGCGGGTACGGCTCCTAGGAGACTGCTGAAAAGCTCGGGTGTCGGACCGCGAGTTGATCTCGGGCCGCTGGGACGATGTCCGGGTGCAGGGACGGTCTGATCCGCAGCGTGAGCTGCTCGATGTTGAGTCCGTGGCCGGG
>NZ_JAJSOK010000133.1 GCF_021283305.1 Pseudonocardia kujensis | reverse complement strand
GAAAGGAGCAGGCGTGATCTACGAGGTCCGCGAGTACGTAGCCGCCCCGGGGCGGCTCGGGGCGGTGATCGACCTCTTCACCTCCGCCACCATGCCGATGCTGGCCAAGCACGGCATGGAGCTGGTCAGCGCCGGCCGCACCATGATCGGCGAGCACTCCTGGGGCGAACTCGTCTACACCCTGCGGTTCGACGACCTCGCCGACCTCGAACGGAAGTGGAACGCGATGCTGGCCGACCCGGAGTGGGTCGCGGCGCTGAGCGCTGCCGAGGCCGGCGGACCGCTGTTCGCGACGATGCGGCGGCGGGTCCTCGACGCCGCCCCCGTGGTCACCGCCTGAGCAGTGAGAACGAACCGGTGCTCGCCGGCGGCGCCGGGAGGACTGAGCTCGGGCGATCCCGTGAAGCGCCGTATGGGGAGAACCGACTGTCGCGTGGGTGAAAGATGGGTCTCTCGACGACCTGATCATCGACACGGACAACGACAAGCACTGCCATTACCCGCTGTACCCGAGGGCACAGAGCCTGTGGCCAGTGACATCGAGCCGGAGCACGTGCTGCAGCTGGTGTTCCGTGACGGCAAGCTGCTCAGGAAGTGGGACTTCACCGAGCTGATCGCGAACTGTCAGCGTGAGGCTCCGGAGTCCTCCTACAGAGACTGTGTCGGTCCGATGCGGACCGTCTCGACCGAGATGGCCGTCTGGGCCTGACGCGGTCGTTCGGTCCCCGCGCCATGCCCCTCCCCGGCGGCGCACCGAGCCACCCGCTAGGAGAAGCATGACCCGCCTGCACGTCTTCGACATGGACGGCACGCTGCTGCGCGGCGCCGCCACGGTGGAACTGTCGCGCCACCTCGGCACGTTCGAGGTCGCGGACGCCGTCGAACGGGCCTGGAACGCCGGAGAGCTGACCGACCTGCAGTTCTGGGAGTCCGTGCTGCCCCTCTGGATGGACGCCTCCGATGCCGAGATCGACGCCGCCTTCGCAGCCGCCGCCTGGATCGAAGGCGTCCCGGAGGTCTTCGCGGACATCCGGGCCCGCGGCGAACACATCGCCGTGATCTCCCAGTCCCCGCACTTCTTCGTGCGCAGGCTGGAGGGGTGGGGGGCGCACCGGACGTTCGGCTCGGACGTCGTGCCCGGCCGCCCGCCGACCACGGATTCGCTGCTCACCCTGCAGGACAAGGTCGACATCACTCTCGGCCTGCTCGCGGAGCTCGGGCTGAGCGAGGACGACTGCACGGCCTACGGCGACTCCCGCTCCGACGTGCTGCTGTTCGAGCGGCTCACCCGCACCGTCGGGATCAACCCCACCGACGTGCTGCGCGACCGGTGCGCCGTCGTCTACGAGGGCCTCGACCTGCGCGCGGCCTACGCGCTCGGCCGGGACCTGGTGCCGTCGTGACGAGACGTCGTGTCCTGCGCTCCGCTGCCGGGGGACCCCGTCCGCCGGGCCTTGACCGACGACTCGGTGAGTGAGGGCCGCCGAACGAGATCGCCGACGAGCTCGGGCGCTCGGGGTGCTGGGCATGCACCTGTGGGGCTACGACTGCGCGGGCGCGATGCGGTGTCCTACTGCCCGGCCTGCGCAGAGGCGGAGGTGCGGACAGCAGGTTCCCCAGCGTCTCCGTGCAGGGCTCGCTGTCGATGCTGACCACCGCCCGGCGACACGGCGGGGACTGGTCCTCGACAGCAGCAGATCACCGTCGAGCAACACGGCGGCTGCGGCACGCGAACAGCCTGGAGTCCGTGCTGACCGACGGGGCACGAGCGAGATGTGCACAGCCTGGCCGTCGGCGAGCGAGGTCGCTCGGCGACGGCCTTCGTCGTCCCTGTCGCCAAGCTCGGAGGCGTGCTGATCGGGCTGGACGCCGCCGCCGTAGTGCTGATCTTTGCCTTCACCGAGGGAGCCTCGCCGCCCCCCAGCGCGCCGATCTCCGTCGCGCCGACATCGCCCGGGTCGACCGGTCGAGACCTTCGTGCCGGTGCTGAGCACTGCTGCCTGCCGATCCTCTTCGCCCAGTCGGTCGTCTTCTCCTGCATGCCGGCCTGGCGATCGTCATCGGCCAGGTCGTGACCCTGGCCGCGGGGGACGCCACCGTCGCCCGCGACAGGGCGTCCACGCCGGCGCCGTACGCCCTCGGCAACGTCTCGCCCGCGGCGCCCACTGCACCTACGCCGCACCTCCACACCCCGCCAGTTGATCGTCCCGAGCACGCTCTCAGCCGGGACGGGTGCCTGCGGTGGTGCCACCTGTGAGCTCGTTCGAGTCTTGAAGCAGGATCAGGCGGAACAGGTCGCGTAGTTCATCGTCGGACTGATCGTCGCGACCTTGGATCAGCTGCGCGCTGGCGCCTTCCCAGGCGGCCTCGAGGAACCGGGCGGTGCGTGCGCTGTAGAGACGTTCCACACCCGCGCGTGCTGATTCCGCCCAGGAAGCGACGAGCTCTCGGTACGCGGGGTCCCGGACGCTCTGGGCGTAGAGCTCGTAGAGCAAGGTGCGTTCTCGGGCACTGTCCTTGATCGCGTTCACGACGGCGAGGGCCGCGTCGATCATGGACTCGAGGTCGGTGGCTTCGTGGAACTGGCGTTCGTACAAGGCCGAGGTGTGCGAGACGAAGAGCCGGAACGCCTCGAGTAGTAGATCGTCGAGGTTGGCGAAGTGGTAGCTGGTCAGCCCGAGGGACAGGCCGGCGGCGCTGGCGACCCGTCGATGGGTGACCCCCTTGACGCCGTACTCGGCAGCAACGTCGAGGGCTGCATTGAGGAGGGCGAGGCGGGTGGCATCGGAACGAGGTCTCGCTCGCACTCCACAATTCCCTTCCACGTGCCCGGTCCTCGTTGACGCTGGGAGAACCATACTGCCTCGTTACGTCCGCGGTTGGACGCTCCGCCGGTCTTCGGGAGGCGAAGCGGGTCCAGCCTGGGGAACCGTGCCGGTTGCGACGGCCGTGGCTGATGTCATCGTCGGGGCTGCCTGACGGCTGTGGTGGTCGGGGAAACGGTCCACCGGTCGGAAGCATGGGCGGCAGGGCGGCCGTGTCGCGGCGGACTCGTCGAGCGGACACCCTCGAGGCGGCCCACGGGTGAGAGGGGTCGGGACTGCCCGGCTCGCGACATGGCTGCTGGCTCAGGAGTCGAGTGCGATGAGACGACGGAACCGGCTGCTGTGGAAGACCAGCGGCTCGTTGCGGGGATCTGCGGTCAGACGGTGGATCTGCAGCAGCACGATGTCGTGGTCGCCCGCGGGCAGCTCGGAGTGCACCGAGCAGTCGAGCCATGCTGCAGCGCCCCTGACGAAGATGGCGCCGTCTTCGCTCGGCTCCCACGGCACGTCGGCGAACCGGTCGCGGTCCTTCGCCGCGAGTGAGCGGCACAGCGCCTCCTGGCCGTCGGCGAGCACGCTCACCCCCAGCCGGGGTAGCTGCCGCAACCGCGGCCAAGTCGTCGAGCTGTGTGCCACACAGACCGACACCAGCGGTGGAGTGATCGAGACAGAGGTGAACGAGCTCGCTGCGATCCCGACGGGCTCCTCGTCGTCCAGTGCACAGACAGCTGTCACACCGCTGGGGAAACAGCTGTAGGCCCGCCGCAACTCCGCCTGGTCAACGGGCAGCGGACCGATACTCAGTTTGGAGGCCATTGATCTACTTTTCGGCTCGGGTTGTCGAAGTCGTGCGAGTGAATTTTGAGCGGCGCTCATCGGCGATCAGTGCGCGCCGCCTGTGGGGTCAGCCGATCAGCTTGCCGTGGCCCCAGCGGTTGCGCGGGACGCCTTGGACGACGACGGTCGACTCCGCGCCGACCTCCTCGCCGAGCATCGACGTCATGGCCTGTGTGACCGCCTCGACCATCCGCTGCGCGAATGTCGGGTCCTCGAAGCGATCCTCGAAAACCTTCACTTCGACGTAGGGCATTCTGCCGCTTCCTTTCTGTGGTCAGAAGTACTGACGGAGTACTTGTCAGAGTTACCGGCGATTCGCGTCGAACCAGGCTGATGCGACTTTGTTGAATCGCTCCGGGTCGTCTTGGTGCAGGAAGTGGGTGACGCCTGTCCAGAGCTCGACCCGGGTATCGAGACCGAGCTCGTCGACGAGGTGCGACTCCCAGGTGTAGGTCGGCTCGTAGGCGTAGATGCACAGTGCCGGCCGGTGGCGCTCGCGGATCGCGCGTTCGGTCTGAGGGCGAAGCCCTGGCGCGTCCGTGCCGCACCACATGCCGGCATAGGTGGGCCAGACGACCTCGGGGCCGAGCGCGAGCGCCTGTAGCCGGCGTCGGATCCGGCGGGCGGCGGTGACGCTGTTGTGCACCTCCGGCTCGAGGTCGGCTGCCACCGCGGCGCGTTCTGCGCTGTCGGCGGAAGCCGGGTCCCCGATGATCGTGCGAACCTGGCCCTCCCATTCCTCGGGCTGCCCGTAGGCCGGGTCGATCAGCAGGACCGAGCGGACCAGGTCCGGGCGACGCACAGCGATCAGGTTGGTGATGATGCCGCCCAGGGAGTGCCCGACCAGATGGCTGTCGCTCAGGCCCAGATGGTCGAGAACGGCGATCACGTCCTCGGCGAGCTCCACGCTCCCGTACCCGTTCGCGGTCCGTTCGGAATGCCCGTGCCCCCGCAGGTCGAGTGTCACCACACGCGCGTCGCCGGCGAAAGCAGAAATCTGGTCGGCCCAGTCGGTCGAGTCGCTGCACCACCCGTGAATCAACACGACAGAGTGGTCACCGCTACCGAACTCCGCCACGAAGCAGTCGAAGCCTCGAACACGAACCCAACTCATGCATTCCTGCTTTCCCTGTGCCGGCCCGCTCGACCTGGCGCCGCGGTCAACTGAGGACCGACGACGCAGCGGCGAGATAGTCGCTGCGGTCCACACCGGCGGTGAGGACGTGCGCGATGTTGCTCTGGTCACCGAGCAGCCGGATATCGGACAGCACGTCGCCGGTGACGACCACGACGTCCCCGGCGAAGCCGGCCGCGAGCTTGCCGATCTGGTGTTCGCGCTGGAGCAGCTCGGCCGCGGTAGCCGTGGCCGTGGTCAGTGCTTCCTCCGGTGTGAGGCCGTGCTCGACGTAGAGCTCCAGCTCCCGGGCGTGCGCACCGAAGGGGCACAGCGTGCCGGAGGAGTCGGTGCCCATGGCGATCCGGACTCCGGCCTGGCGGGCGATGGCGAAGGCCTCGAGCGTGCGGTCATGGGCGTCGCGCAGATCATCCACCCCCTCGGGCGTGAGTCCGCGACGTGTTCCCTCGCGTTGGCACCAGTCGTTGAAGGCCATGGTCGGAACCAGGTAGGTGCCGCGCTCGGCCATCTCCTTGGCGGTCGGCTCATCCAGGTAGGAGCCGTGCTCGATACTGTCGACCCCGGCAGCGAGGCTGCGGCGGATCCCGTCGATCGAGAGTGCGTGTGCGGCGACCCGTAGGTCGAGGTCGTGTGCCTCGTCGACGATCGCGGCGAGCTCGGCGACGGTGTAGTTCGGCCAGTGGGGCTGCTCACCGGGGGACATCCCGCCGCTGGCCATGACCTTGATGAAGTCGGCGCCCTCGCGAGCTTGCAGCCGGACAAGCTTGCGGCACTCGTCGACGCCGTCGGCGGTGTCCCAGCGGCGGCGGGGGGTGTACGGCGGGTAGAACAGGTCGCCGTGGCCGTTGGTCATGGTGATCCACCACGGGGAGACCAGTAGCCGCGGGCCGATGGTCAGGCCCTGCTCGACGAAGTCGCGCAGCTCGATCTCTCCGACGTCGCGGTGGCCCATGACCCGTAAGGTGGTGAAACCGGCTGCGAGGGCGCGACGGGCGTTGCGCAGCCCGTGCAGAAGCTTGGCCGGCTTGGTCACCTGCCCACGGAAGGTGCTGCTCGCCACCACGTTGTCGTGGTCGGAGTTGGTCGTCAGGTGCACGTGCGCGTCGATCAGACCGGGCAGGACGGTGCAGCCGGTCGCGTCGATACGTCGTGTCCCGGCGGGCACCGCGGCATCGTCGGCGGGCCCGACGTAGGTGATGATCCCGTTCCGGATGACGACGAGGCCGTTCACGTGGTGTGTGCCTGGTCCGGCCCAGACCAGGCCGCCCTCGATGGCGATGTCGTTCACCTGTTCACCGTCCCGCTGGTAGGGGGGTATGTCTGGGGCCGGGGAGCTCGGCGACAGCCGCCTGCACGTCGCCGAGCCCCCTGCATGTCGCCGAGCCGCTGAGGCGGTCAGACCCTGGAGGGCGTGGGGTCCT
>NZ_JAJSOK010000132.1 GCF_021283305.1 Pseudonocardia kujensis | reverse complement strand
CCCGTCAGGGGGTCGATCCGGCGCCGGTCGCGCACGACGACCGGCTCCTCCTGCTCCCCCTCCGGGCCCGGCCTGCGGTCGGATCCGTACGGGGTGCTCACTTGTCCTTCTTCTCCTCGTCGTCGACGATCTCGGCGTCCACCACGTCGTCGGCACCGGCCTGCTCGCCGGTGGCGCCGGCGCCCGGGTTCTCACCGGCCGCGCCGCCCGGGGCGCCCTCGGCGCCCGGCTGCTGGTAGAGCGCCTGCCCGAGCTTCTGGGACTCGGTGGCGAGCTTCTCCATCGAGGACTTGATCGCGTCCGTGTCGGTGCCCTTGAGGGCCTCCTGCACCTCGCCGAGGGCGGAGTTCACCGAGTCCTTGACGTCGGCCGGGACCTTGTCCTCGTTGTCCTTGACGAACTTCTCCGTCTGGTAGACGAGGGTCTCGGCCTGGTTGCGGACCTCGGCCTCCTCACGCCGCTTCTTGTCCTCCTCGGCGTGCTGCTCGGCCTCGCGCATCATCCGGTCGATCTCGTCCTTGCCCAGGGCGGACCCGCCGGTGATCGTCATGTCCTGGCTCTTGCCGGTGCCCTTGTCGACCGCGGAGACCTTCACGATGCCGTTGGCGTCGATGTCGAAGGACACCTCGATCTGCGGCACGCCGCGCGGGGCCGGCGGCAGCCCGGTCAGCTCGAACATGCCGAGCTTCTTGTTGTAGGCCGCGATCTCGCGCTCGCCCTGGTAGACCTGGATCTGCACCGACGGCTGGTTGTCGTCCGCCGTCGTGAAGATCTCGGACTTCTTGGTCGGGATCGTGGTGTTGCGCTCGATCAGCTTGGTCATCACGCCGCCCTTGGTCTCGATGCCGAGGGACAGCGGGGTGACGTCGAGCAGCAGGACGTCCTTGACCTCGCCGCGCAGGACACCGGCCTGCAGGGCGGCGCCGACGGCGACGACCTCGTCCGGGTTGACGCCCTTGTTCGGCTCCTTGCCGCCGGTGAGCTCCTTGACCAGGTCGGTCACGGCCGGCATGCGGGTCGAGCCGCCGACGAGGACCACGTGGTCGATGTCGCCGACCGAGATGCCGGCGTCCTTGATCACCTGGTTGAACGGCGCGCGGGTGCGGTCGAGCAGGTCCGAGGTGATGCGCTGGAACTCGGCGCGGGACAGCGTCTCGTCGAGGAACAGCGGGTTCTTGTCGCTGTCGACGGTGATGTAGGGCAGGTTGATCGTGGCGCTCGAGGAGCTCGAGAGCTCGATCTTCGCCTTCTCCGCGGCCTCACGGAGCCGCTGCATCGCCATCTTGTCCTTGGTCAGGTCGATGCCGTGGCTGCCCTTGAACTTGTCGACGAGCCAGGAGACGATCCGCTCGTCCCAGTCGTCGCCGCCGAGGTGGTTGTCGCCGTTGGTGGCCTTGACCTCCACGACGCCGTCGCCGATCTCGAGCAGCGAGACGTCGAAGGTGCCGCCGCCGAGGTCGAAGACGAGGATCGTCTGCTCGGTCTCGCCCTTGTCGAGCCCGTAGGCCAGCGCGGCCGCGGTGGGCTCGTTGACGATGCGCAGGACGTTGAGGCCCGCGATCTGGCCGGCCTCCTTGGTGGCCTGGCGCTGCGCGTCCTCGAAGTACGCCGGGACGGTGATCACCGCGTCGGTGATGTCCTCGCCCAGGTAGGCCTCGGCGTCCCGCTTGAGCTTCTGCAGCACGCGGGCGCTGATCTCCTGCGCGGCGTAGGTCTTCCCGTCGATCTCGGGGGTCTTCCAGTCCGAGCCGATGAACCGCTTCACCGAGCGGAACGTGCGGTCCGCGTTGGTGACGGCCTGGTTCTTGGCGGACTGGCCGACGAGGACCTCGCCGTTGCGCGCGAACGCCACGACCGAGGGCGTGGTGCGGGAGCCCTCGGAGTTGGCGATCACCGTCGGCTCCCCGCCCTCCAGGACGGAGACGACGGAGTTGGTGGTCCCGAGGTCGATACCGACCGCACGAGCCATGGTGTGTGCCTCCGTGTCGAACACTGTGTCGTACTGCTTGTCGTACTGCTGGTCGTCGTACTGCTTGTCGAACTGCAGGGTTCCGTACCGCCGTTGAGCGGATCCGGCTCAAGTTTCGCGATCGAGGCGCTCGCCGTCAACCCGGCCTTGAGCCCACTTCACTCAACTTGCTGCCCGATCCAACGGGCGACGTACCCGACTTGTTCCCACCTGACTCAACTTTGCGGCAGTGGCGGGGAGCACACGACGGACCCCGCAGTGCGGCTCGCGGGATATCGCAGTGTCTAGCCGAGGAACGAGAAAGCTGTAGAGGCCCTTACAGCGCCGGCGCGGGTCGCGGCGGCGGGACCTCGTCCCCCGGGCGCGGCAGGGTCTCCTCGACCGGCGCCAGGGCCCGGTGGTGCGCGGGGTCGGCGACCGCCTCGCCGGCGGCGTCCCGGTACTCCAGCCGGCCCTCGGGATCCAGGTCGGCGACGTACCCCGCCGCAGCCAGCTGCTCCTCGTCGAGGTCGCGCAGCAGCTCCCAGCGGCTCGGCACCACCCGGTAGTCCGGCCAGTCCAGGTGGCCGTAGGCGTCGTGCAGGTCCGCGAGCAGCCCCGCGAACACCTGCTGCCAGCGCAGCGGCATCGCCTCGGCGAGCCCGCGCGGCACCACCAGGTAGTCCGGACCCGTACCCGGGGCCGGACGGTCCAGGTAGTCGGCGAGCGGCGTGGTCGAGCGGGGGCGGGACGGACGGGCGGCGTCCGGGCGGGCCATCGTGCGTGCTCCCGGGGAGGGTTCAGGCGGTGTTGGAGGGGGTGCCCGGGCGGGTCGCGAGGGGCACGAGCTCCTTGTAGTCCCAGTTTACGGGCTGCACCCGGACGTTCTGCCCGCTGTAGGGCGCCTCCACCATCTGGTCGTTGCCCAGGTAGAGGAACACGTGGTGGATCGTCGACGGGTCCGTGCGGTCGTAGGCGTAGAACATCAGGTCGCCGGCCTGGGCCTGGCGGACCGGGAGGTGGCCGCCCGCGTCGTACTGGTCCCGGGACACCCGGGGGAGCTTGATGCCGGCCTTCTCGAACGCCCGCAGCATCAGCCCCGAACAGTCGTAGGTGTTCGGGCCGGTGGCGCCCCAGACGTACGGCTTGCCGACCTCGCCGAGGGCGAACTCGATGGCCGCGCGCGCCACCCCGGCCGGCAGCTCTGCGGACCCGTCGCCGCAGCCCGTGGGGTCGGCGACGTCGCCGAGCTGCTCGACGAGGTCCGCCGCCAGCCCCTCCCACTTCGCGTAGGCGCTGGGGAAGGCCGAGCGCTGCACGGTCTGCGCGGCCACCGTGACCGGCTGGTCCTCCCAGTCTGGGACCTGCAGCAGCCGGTCGTAGAAGATCCGCGCGCTGTAGTTCGGGTCGGTGACCTGGGCCGGCGAGCCCCAGCCCTGGGAGGGCCGCTGCTGGAACAGGCCCAGCGAGTCCCGGTCGCCGTAGTCGATGTTCCGCAGGGTCGACTCCTGCATGGCCGTGGCCAGCGCCACCAGCCATGCCCGGGGCGGGGCGTTCAGCTCCTTGCCGACGCCGATGATCGTCGCCGCGTTCTGCCGCTGCTCGTCCGTCAGCGTGTCGATCGTCGCCCCGGCCGCGCCCCCGCGCCCGACGGTCCCGATCGGCCCGATACCGGCGTCGCACCCGGTGCCGGCCCGCTGTTGGGCGGCGTTGGGCGCGAAGGCGAGGAAACCGAGCGTCAGGAAGACCAGGAGCGCCACGCCGATGGCCGCGAAGGGCAGCAGCAGCCGCAGCGGCCGGAGCAGGCGCACGGCGTCAGGCCCGGTCGTAGCCGGAGACGCGCCAACCCGCCTCGGTGTCGACGACCGTGACCTGCAGGGTCAGCGCGTCCGTCGGGACGTCGGCGACGACCGAGGCGGGGGAGACCTGCGTGGCCGTCGCCGAACCCGTCACCCGGGTCGCGGGGATGTTGGCGGGGTCGACGCCGGTGAGCGTGCCGACGTACTCGGGCGTCGTGTAGGGGATCAGCCCGTCGACCCACTGCTGGTTCGTGGTGCCCGCCGGGTGGGTGGCCCAGGCCGCGGCCCAGTTCTGCGCGACCTGCAGCGCCTCGGCCGGAGCCGCCGACAGCGGGAGCGTGGTCGGGGTCAGCGCCGCGACGGGCGGCAGGGCCGTCGGGGTCGGCGAGGCGGGCGCGCGGACGCCGGTGGTGGTCGTCGTGCCCGATCGCTGGGCCGCCGGGGCCTGCGCGGGCGGGCGGAGGGCTCCGACGGCGAGGCTGACCAGCACGGCCAGGGCCAGCACCACGAGGACGGTCACCCCGAGCCGCAGCGGGGTACGGAGGGGCCACGCCCACACCGCCCGGTAGGCGGCCGCGCGCCCGCGCGGGGACCTAATCGGCATCGCGGCCCGTCCGGGCGGGGCGGTAGATGCGGTAGACCGGGACGCCGTCGACGAGCTCGGCGTCGACCGGGCGGGCCCGGACGGCGCGGGGCGCCGCAGGGTCGGACCGGCGGTAGATCACGCGCTCGTCGACCTCGCTCGGGTCGGTGCGGACGGGGTGGCGGCCGGTCGCCGCGCGGGTGGACGACCCGCCCGCGGGCAGGGCCGGACGGCGCGCCGCCGGGACGGCCGGGTCGTTCACGCCGATGACCTCGGCGTGCCGGCGCGGCGTCCGCGCCCCCGGTCCGGCCGGTGTGACCGTGGCCTGCACGGGGGGCGGCGCGGTGAAGCGCGAGTACTCGGCCTCGGGCCGCACGGCGTCCGGGTCGTCGCCCGGGCCGGACCCCCGGCGCTCGTTCCACCAGCGGCCCTGCCGCTCCTCGGGGTCGGCGCCGCGGACCCGCTGCCAGACGCGGGACATCGGGCCGCCGCCGACCGACGGCACGATCCCGCCGAACTGGTCCCGGGTCAGCGACACCATCGACACGAGTCGCCGGAAGGGCCGCGCGACGGCCCAGAGCACCACCGTGACCACGCCCGTGACCAGCAGCGCGAGCCACAGGCCGATGCCGGCACCGGGGCGGAACAGCGACACCACCAGCAGCGCGTGCAACCCGGCGAGCGCGCCGACGATGATCGTGTTGACGATCGCGGCGCCGGCCACCCGCAACAGCGCGGGCAGGATGTCGGGCTTCAGCACGGCCACGACGGCGATCGCCGGGGCCGTCATCACCATCAGCCGCAGCAGCAGCATCGCGACCAGCACCAGCACCTTCGACAGCAGCTGGAACAGCGCGATGCACGCCGCCTGCACCACCGAGAGCACGCCGACACCGACCCGGCTGCCGGACTCGCCCTGGAAGTAGCTGTACCGGTCGCCCATCTGCCCGGCGAGGGTCGCGTAGTCGTTCTTCTTCTGCTCGGCCAGCTGCGGGGTGTCCTGCCCGTCGGCGACCTCGTTGATCGTGAAGGTCGACGCCCGCAGCAGCGGCCGGCCGAGGTCGGTGGCCTGCGGGACGTCGGGGGAGCCGAAGTTGCCGCGCAGCCAGTTCGTGTAGATCACCTGGTCGACCAGCACCGTCGGCAGGGTGTCCCGGTCGCCCAGCCCGACCTGGGAGAGGAAGCCCTCCTGCATCTGTGTGACGCCGTCGAGCAGCAGCGCGTCCGCCGCCTTCGCCCAGTTCACCGGGGCCAGGTAGGCCGCGCCGGCGAGCACCAGGGCGCCGAGCGCGAACGCCGCCCGCTGCGTCTGCCGGGCCAGGTCGCCACGCAGCGCCAGGACCAGCAGGATCACCGCGAGGACCACCAGCGCCACGCCGATCCAGAGCGTGAACACCGAGTCGTACATGGCCCGGGTGGCGGCGGTGACGACGTTGTCCAGCGGGTCGAGCAGCGCGCCGCCGTCGGCGATGAGGTAGTGCGCCCAGTTCACCCCGCCCACGGCGAACTTGGCGACGTTGAAGGTCTGGTTGCCGAGCCAGGTGTCCGTGGTCGTCGCCGGGTTGAGGACGCCGCCCGCGCAGCCGAGGTCGTAGTTGTGCCAGGTCATCCCGGCGTAGCCGACCTCGCGGTAGACCGAGCCGGGTTCGCCGCCGTCGGGCCGGGGCGGGTCGAGCGAGCCGACGAGACCGGTGCCGGGACGGTCCGGTTCGGGGCTCTGCTTGCAGTCGAAGCCCTGCGCGAGGGCGGGGCTGCCGACCAGCCCGCTGCCGGCCACCACGGCGAGGACCAGCAGGACCGCGGCACCGCGGCGCCGGCGGGGGCCAGCCCCCGTGGCGGCTTCGGCGGCGGTTCCCCTGTCGGACCCCGTGTCCGGGGCGCGGCGGCGGGCCCGGTCACGGCGCACGGCGACCACCACGGCGGCGGCCAGGACCAGGAGCACCGCCAGGAGCCCCGTCGTGCCCCCGGTCGACGCGGTCGCCGCGGGGGTCACCGCCCGCCCTCGCCGGGGGCGCCGGAGCGGGCGCGCTCGGCGGCGACGTCGCCGGGATCCTCGGGGCCCTCCGCGGGCGGACGGTCGTCGCCGACAGGCCCGCTGCCGCGTCCGGTCCCGGCGACCGGGTCC
>NZ_JAJSOK010000131.1 GCF_021283305.1 Pseudonocardia kujensis | reverse complement strand
GCCGTGACCACCGGACCAGCGTCTCGCGCTGCTCGTCGGTCAGGTTCACCTCGGCCACCGGCCGGCCCCTACTCGGCACGACCGGCAGCCTACCGATATTTAGCGAATTTCAGGCGCAGGACACTAGGTCCGCGCGACTGTGATCCTCTCGAGGGCGCGGCGGGCGAAGTCGATCTCCGTGGCCACGTGCCGGAGCGTCTCGGCGACGACGAGCGAGCCGTGGCCGGCGTCGAACCGCGCGACCTCGTAGGGCAGGTCGGCGCGTTCGCGCAGCGCGTCGAGGTAGTTGTCGATCTGCCGGATCGGGCAGCGCGGGTCGTTCTCCCCGGCCAGCACCAGCACCGGGGCGCGTACGTCGCCGACGTAGGTCAGCGGCGACGCGCTCCGGTAGCGCTCCGGCACCTCCTCGGGGGACCCGCCGAACAGGGCGCGGTCGAAGGCGCGCAGCTGCTCCATCTCGTCGGCGTAGGCGGCGAGATAGTCCGCCACCGGCACGCCGCCGATCGCCGCGGCCCACCGCTCGGGCTGGGTGCCCGCGGCGAGCAGCGCCAGGTAGCCGCCCCACGACCAGCCCTCGACCACCGTGCGCGCGGGGTCGGCGAGCCCGGCGGCCACCACGGCGTCGTGCACCGCGGCGACGTCCTCGAGCTCGGTCAGGCCCGGCCGGCCCTCGATCGCGTCCCGCCAGGCGGAGCCGTAGCCCGTCGAGCCGCGGTAGTTGACCTCGACCACGGCGAACCCGGCGTCGACCCAGGCGGCGCGGGCCGCGGAGAAGCGGTCCTCGTCGGCGGCGTGCGGGCCCCCGTGCAGGGCGAACACGGCCGGGAAGGGGCCCTCGGGGTGGGCGGGGGACGGCGCGGGTCGGGCGAGCAGCGCGTGGACCTTCCCGCCCGGCCCGTCGACCCACAGGTCCTCGACCGGGACGGAGTCGGGGGCCGGCTCACCGGGCGGGGTGAGCAGCCGGCGGTCCGTGCCGTCCGGGTGCAGCGCCCGGACCGCCGACGGGGTGGCGGCCGAGGAGCTGGAGTACTCCACCGTCCCGTCCGGCCGGACGTCGGCCGAGCCGATGCAGCCCGGGGCGGTCGCCAGCTCGGTGAGCTCGCCGGTGGTGAGGTCGTAGCGGTGCAGCCGGGTGCGTGCGGCGTGGGTGTGCCAGATCAGCAGGGCCGACGCGTCCGGGTAGAAGTCCGCGTCGAGCTCGCCGGGCAGGCCCAGGTCGAGCTCGGTCTCGGCGTCCGTGGCGACGTCCCAGAGCAGCAGCTCCTCGCGGCCGCGGCGCTCGTGCCCGACGAGCAGCCGCTGGTCGCCGCGCACGGGCGCGAAGGCGATCGGGCTCAGGCCCTTGCCGGGCCCGTCGGACTTCTCGGCGACGAGCTCGCCGCCGATCGTCATGACGCGCAGCGCGGGGTGCCGGGAGTCGCCGTGCTCGGAGTGGCTGATCGCGAGCAGCGTCTCGTCCTC
The DNA here is from genome assembly GCF_021283305.1 of Pseudonocardia kujensis. Taxonomy (GTDB): domain Bacteria; phylum Actinomycetota; class Actinomycetes; order Mycobacteriales; family Pseudonocardiaceae; genus Pseudonocardia; species Pseudonocardia kujensis. Next base: position 5,643 of record NZ_JAJSOK010000131.1, on the reverse strand, counting down.
GGAGAGGCCACCGACGCCGGCGTCCTCCGGGTGGTGGTAGATCCGGGTGGCGGGCTCGGCGGAGCCGCGGCGGTGCAGCCAGATCGTGGTGCCCTCGTCGGTCGACGTGCCGACGGCGACCAGCTCCCGGCCGATGTCGAGGCCGGCGGGGTAGCCGTCCTCGACGCCGGGCAGCGGGTTCGCGGGCTCCGCACCGGCGGGCAGCCCCGCGAAGGGCTCGGCGACCCAGTGACCGAACTCGTCGCCGTCCGTGTCGGCGAACCACCACACGTGCTCGCCGTCGGGCGGCAGGGTGGCGTAGTGGGTGCCGGCGGCACGGTCGGTGACCTGCCGGTGCAGGTCCGTGGCGCGGTCCCAGGTGTGCACCTGGGTGGTGCCGCTGGCGTTCGACGAGTACACGCTGCGGTCCGGTGCGTCGAGCGCCCAGGAGGGCCGGGACATGCGGACCGCCGTGAAGCGGGCGCGCCAGCGCTGCTCGCGCTCGTCGTCGAAGAGCCGCTCGGGGACGGGGGCGGCGGGATGGCCCGGGACTGCCGTACTCACCTCACCGATCCTGCACGATGAGTCCGGTGAGCCGCAGACGGTTGATGGCGGCCAGCTCGGCGCGCGTGCGCCGGGCCTCCTCCTCGGCGCTGTTGCCGAGCCGCTCGCGGAGCACGGCCAGCAGCTCGTCGGCGTCGCGGCCGGAGGCGCAGACGAGGTAGACGTGCCCGAACCGGCGCTCGTACTCGGCGTTGCCCTCCGCGATCGCGGCCCGGACCGCATCCGGCGCCCCGGCCATCCCGGCCTGCTCGCGGGCCGAGGTCGGGGAGTGGACGGCCCGCTCGCCGATGCGCGGGTGCCCGGCGAGGGCGTCGGCGATCCCGGCCGCGGCGAGCCGGTCCAGCGCGGTGTCGGCGGCGGCGAGCAGGGCGTCGAGATCGCCGTAGGGCCGGCCGTCGGCCACGGCCTCGGCCCACGCGGGCGAGGAGCAGACGGAGAGCAGCGCGGCGACGGCGTCGGGCCGGGGGAGGTGGTCGAAGGCGGCCGTTCCGGGGGAGGCGGGGCGGGGGTCCGGGGAGCTGGGGCCCGACATGCGCACAGCATGGCGGGCGGCGCGCATCCGGGCGATCCCCGATCCGTCACACCGCAAGGGCGGGCAGCATGGACGGCGTGACCGAGCCGGTGCGCCCCGAGGACATGCGCGTCTCCGACATCGACCGCGCCCGGGCCGCGCGGCACCTGCAGTGGGCGCAGGGCGAGGGCCTGCTCGACCTGGGCGAGTACGACACGCGCGCGCGGGAGGTCTGGGAGGCGCGCACCCGCGGTGACCTCGCCCGCCTGCTCCGGGACCTTCCGGCGGCGCCGGCGCGGCTGCCGGACACCTCGCGCCGGCGCGTCTTCTCGGAGACCGGCGGCGGCACGGCGATGCGCGTGCTCACGATCATCTTCACCACGATCGCGGTGGTGAACCTCGTGGCCTGGGCCATCGTCTCGATCACCACCGGCGAGCTGCTCTACCCGTGGTTCCTCTGGACCGGGCTGCCGCCGCTCGCCGCGCTCGGGGTCCTGTACGCCTTCGGGATCGGGCGGCCACAGCGCGACGGGTGAGCGCGACGAGCACGCGCGACGAGCACGCGCGGTGGGTGTCGCGGGTGGGCGCCGTCGGGTAGGCGTCGTGGGTGGGCGCCGTCAGTGGGCGGCCAGCTCCGGCGAGCCGACGAGCATCCCGATCGCCTCGGCCACGTCGGCGCCCGTCGGGGCCGCCTCCGGGTCGACGACCCACTGCACCATCAGCCCGGTGAGCAGGGCCTGGTAGAAGCCGCCGAGCACGCGGGTGCGGTGGTCGGCCTCGGCCGGGTCGTCGGGTAGCGCGTGGAACATCGAGGCCAGCTCCTCGCGGGTCCGGTGCTGGGCGCCCACCAGCGCGTCGTGCAGCCGGGGGGAGCGCGCCGACTCGGCGAGGGACTCGACGTAGGTGACCCACAACCGGCGCTCGCGGGTGAACAGGTCCACCACCGCGGTCCAGGTCTGCGCCACCCGCTCCTCCGGGGAGGCGGTCGGGTCGACCTGGGCGAGCGCGCGGTCGAGGGCCTCCGCCCAGTCCGCGGCACCCCGCACCGCAGCCTCGGTGAGCAGGGCCTCCTTCGAGCCGAAGTGGTAGCCGATCGAGGCGAGGTTCGTGCCGGAGACGGCGACGACGTCCCGCGCGGTCGTCCGGCCGAAGCCCTTCTCGTACAGGCAGTCGGCGGCGCCGTCCAGCAGGTCCTCGCGATGTCCCATGGGCGGCGACAGTAGTAGGTGATCAAGACACCCGTCTGGAACGGGTGTCCATCGTGTCGGTCACGCTATGACGTCGCCCACGATGTGCTCGTAGATCACCGAGGTGCGCACGTCGGCGATCTCGGCGCGCTCGGTGAGCTTGTCGATCACCAGGGAGTACAGGGCCTGGTTGTCCGGCACGGCGACGTGCAGGAGGAAGTCCTCGGTCCCCGTCGTGACGAAGACGCCGAGGGTCTCCGGCAGCCGCGTCACCCAGTTGCGGAACCCCTCGATGGTACGGCGCGAGGGCGGACGGACACGGACCGCGATCAGCGCCTGCACCGGCCGGCCCACCGCGGCGAGGTCGATGTCGAGCCGCGCGCCGCGGATCACGCCGCGCCGGCGCAGTGCCCGCGTGCGGTCCAGGGCGGTGGTGGGGGACACGCCCACCGCGGCCGCCACGTCGCGGTTGGTCCGCCGTGCATCGCGCTGCAGTTCCCGCAGGATCGCCGTATCCAGTGCGTCGAGATCCGCCATGGAGACAGGCTACCCGTACTTCATACGAGGTCCCTGGCTCTTTCTCGTCCCTCCGGTTAGCGTCGAACGCATCAGTCGTATCGACGACGAGGAGTGCTCGTGTCCGTGGGATTCGCGCCCGAGGAGATCGCCACCGGTGAGCCGACGCGCTCGGCCCGGCTCAAGTGGGTCGTGGCGGTGAACGACGCGCTCGGCGCGGGCCTGGCCACCAACGCCGCGATCTGCGTGGCGTCCGCGACGGCGTGCGAGGTCGCCGGGCTGGTCGGGCCCGACGGCAAGGACGCCGGCGGCGCGATCCACCCCGGCCTGCCGTGGGCCGGGTGTTCGGTGCTGCGGGGCTCGGCCGAGGACCTGCGCCGGTTGCGGGAACGCGCCGGGGGGTCGGACGACGTGTTCGTGGCCGACATGCCGGCCGCCGCCCAGCGGACCCGCGTCTACGACGAGTACCTCGAGACCCTCGCCGCCACGGCGTCGGAGGAAGTCGAGTACAACGCGGTGAGCGTGGTGGGCCCGCGCAACCGGGTCGCGAAGCTGGTCAAGGGCCTGCCGCTGCTCGGGTGACCCGGGGGTGTCCCGTTTTCGGACACGGCGGGTCAGGTGGCCCGGCCCACGATGGCGGTGCCCCTCCCCGCGCCCTCCTGCGCGGTGCGAGCAGTGAGGATCGACGACGATCAGGAGCAACTCGTGACCCGACTGCGGTTCGGCACCTTCCTCGCCCCCTTCCACGTGCCCGGGCAGAACCCGACCCTCGCCCTGCAGCGCGACCTCGAGTTCGTCACGCACCTCGACCGGCTCGGCTACGACGAGGCCTGGATCGGCGAGCACCACTCCGCGGGCAGCGAGATCATCGCGTCGCCGGAGATCTTCATCGCGGCCGCGGCCGAGCGGACCCGGAACATCAAGCTCGGCACCGGCGTGACCTCGATCGCCTACCACAACCCGCTGTGGGTCGCGGACCGCATGGTCATGCTCGACCACCTGACCCGCGGCCGCGCGATGCTGGGCGTCGGCCCCGGCTCGCTGCCCACGGACTCGGCGATGATCGGGCTGAACCCGACCGACACCCGTGAGCTGCTCGACGTCAACATCGACATCATCATGCGGCTGCTGCGCGGCGAGTCCGTCACGCAGCAGACGAAGACCCACAACCTGATCGACGCCCAGCTGCAGCTGCGCCCGTTCACCGACCCGTGCTTCGACGTGGCCGTCGCCGCGGTCGCCTCGCCGACCGGCCCGCGACTCGCCGGCCGGCACGGCACCGGGCTGCTGTCCATCGGCGCCACGCTCACCCAGGACGGTTTCGACGCCCTGGCCCACCACTGGAACGTCGTCGAGGAGCGGGCCGCGCACTTCGGCCAGCCGACGCCGGACCGCTCGGGCTGGCGGCTCGTCGGGCTGATGCACATCGCCGAGACGAAGGAGCAGGCCTACCGCGACGTCGAGTTCGGCATCGTGCCCTGGTTCAACTACTTCCAGAAGGTCGCGGCGTTCCCGCAGATGGACGTCGGCGACTCGACGGACATCAAGGGCATGATCGACTTCGTCAACGAGGCCGGCATCGGCGCGATCGGCACGGTCGAGGACGCCCGCGCGCAGGTCCAGCGGCTGTGGGACCAGAGCAACGGGGGCTTCGGCTGCATGCTCCTGATGGGGCACGACTGGGCGAACCCGGAGGCCACCAAGCGCTCCCACGAGCTCATCGCCCAGCAGGTGTTCCCGCACTTCCAGGGCCAGGCCGAGAGCACGCTCGCCGCGAAGAAGCGGGCGCTGGACACGCGTGAGGCGCACGCCGCGACCCAGCTCGCCGCCGTCGACCACATGACCGCGAAGTACGAGAAGGAGCTCGCCGAGAAGGGCTGACCGACACGACGAAGGGGCGGGCCCGCGTGGTCCGCCCCTTCGTCGTGCTTGACACGCAACCTGGAGGTTGCCTGTAAAAGGCAACCTCCAGGTTGCCGGAGGAGGCGGGGATGGACGAGGTGTTCCGGGCGCTCGCCGACCCGCACCGCCGTGCGCTCCTGGACCGCCTGCGGCTGCGCAACGGGCAGACCCTGCGCGAGCTGTGCGCGGGGCTCGACATGAGCCGGCAGGCGGTGACCAAGCACCTCACGGTGCTGGAGGCCGCCGGTCTCGTCACGACCCGGCGCCGGGGGCGCGAGAAGCTGCACCACCTCGACGCCGCACCCATCGACCTGATCGCCGAGCGCTGGATCGGCCGGTACGCCCGCGAGCGCGTCCGGGCGCTCTCCGACCTGCGGGAGGCGCTGGAGGGAGCACCCGTGTCACCGACCGAGTTCACCTACACCACCTACGTGCGGACCACGCCCGAGCGGCTGTGGGAGGCGCTGACCGACCCGGCCTTCACCCGCCGCTACTGGGGCGTGGCCCTCCGGACCGAGTGGCGCAAGGGCGCGCCGATGGTCTGGGAGGAGAACGGCCGCGAGACCGTCGACCCCGGGCAGGTCGTGCTGGAGGCGGACCCGCCGCGCCGGCTCGCCTACACCTGGCACACCTTCACACCGGAGTGGGCGGCGGCCGCGGGGATCGACGAGGAGACCCTCGCCCGCATCGCGGCCGAACGCCGGTCGCGGGTGGCCTTCGAGATCGAGCCGGAGGGCGACGTCGTCAAGCTGACCGTGGTGCACGACGACTTCGACCCCGGCAGCCGGGTCGCCGAGATGGTGGCGCAGGGCTGGCCGCGGCTGCTGTCCGACCTGAAGACGCTGCTGGAGACAGGCTCCTAGGAGACTGCTGAACAAGGGCGATTGAGGGGGCAGGGCGCCTCATGGCGGTCTTGTGCCGCTGGGTTGGGTCAGCACCCGTGGGTGCGACATATCGAGGGTCGCCCTGCCCGCTGGGGAGCCT
>NZ_JAJSOK010000130.1 GCF_021283305.1 Pseudonocardia kujensis | reverse complement strand
GCCCCGGGGCGCCCCACGCCGGACGATCAGCGGGTCAGCTCCGCCCAGAGGACGTCGAGCTGTTCCCGGCCGGTGCCGAGGGCGCCGACGGCGACCCGGATCGCGTACCGGCCGGCGACGGTGGTGTGGGTGAGGAAGGCCCGCCCGCCGGCGTTCACGCGCTCGAGCAGGGCGCGGCCGGCGGCGTCGTCGGGCTCGCCGTCCGGGCCGAGGACGTGCAGGCAGACCAGGGCCAGCGAGGGGGGCGCGGCCAGGGCGAACCGGGGCTCGGCCTCGACCCGCGCGGCCAGGTCCCCGGCGAGGGCCACGTGCCCGCGGATCCCCTCCCGCAGTCCCTCGAGCCCCGTGCCCTGCACCACCGCCCAGAGCTTGAGCGCGCGGAAGCGGCGGCCGAGCGGCACCTGCCAGTCCCGGTAGTCGACGACCTCGCCGGAGTCGGTCGCGGCGTTGCGCAGGTACTCCGGCGTGATCGACAGCGCCGCCGGCAGGGCCGTGCCGTCGCGGACCCACAGGAACGACGCGTCGAACGCCGTGGCCAGCCACTTGTGCGCGTCCGTGCAGACCGAGTCGGCCAGCTCCGCGCCGTCGAGCACGTGCCGGAACTCCGGGCAGAGCGCGGCCACGCCCGCCCAGGCCGCGTCGACGTGCACCCACGCGCTGCCCGCGACCTCGCAGACCTCGCGGACGGGATCGATCGCGCCGGTGCCGGTGGTGCCGACGGTCGGGCACACCAGCACCGGCCGCAGCCCCGCCGCCCGGTCCTCGGCGAGCATCCCGGCCAGCGCGTCGGCGGACATCGCCAGCGTGCCGGGGGAGACGGGCACGGTGCGCAGGGCCCGGGCGCCGAGCCCGGCGACCCGCACCGCCTTGGCCAGCGACGAGTGCGTCTCGGCGGTGACGTAGACGCGTTCGGTGCCGTCGACGCCGGTGTCCCGCCAGCCCGGCGAGGCCCGGTGCAGCGCGGCGAGCAACGCCACCAGCGCGCCCGACGACGCCGAGTCCTGCAGCGACCCGCCCCCGCCGCCGGCGAAGGTGAAGGCCTCGCCGAGGCCGAGCGCGCGGGCGAACCCGTCGACGACCACCTGCTCCACCTCGGTCCCGGCGGGCGAGGTGGACCAGAGCATCCCCTGCGCGCCGAGCCCTCCGGAGGCGAGGTCGCCGAGCAGCGAGAGCAGCGAGGCCTGTGCGGGGAAGTAGCCGAAGAACCCCGGGTGCTGCCAGTGCAGGGACCCGGGGACCACGACGTCGTCGAGCAGGCCGGTCAGCGCGGCGCCGAGGTCGTCGGCCGGCTTGTCGGGCAGGTCCGCGGGCAGGGCCGCGCGGATCTCCCCGGGCCGCACCGCGGGCCGGACCGGCAGCTGCGCCAGCCCGGTGCGGTGCGCGGCGACCCAGTCGACCAGCGCGTGGCCGAGCCGGCGGAACTCCTCGGGATCGAGATCGGGCACGCGCGCGAAACTAGACCGCCGGCCGGGAGACCAGCGAGCCCGCCTGGTTCTGCTCGCGCAGCGCGGTCTTGAGGACCTTGCCCGAGGGGTTGCGGGGCAGCGCCTCGACGATCGCGACCCGGCGCGGCCGCTTGTACCCGGCGAGGTGCTCCTTGCAGTAGGCCTCGATCGACTCGACGGTCGGCGGGTCGGCCGGGTCCGCGGGCACGACGACCGCGAGCGGGGTCTCGCCCCACTTCGGGTCCGGCACGCCGATCAGTGCGACGTCGCCGATGCCCGGGTGCGCGGCCAGGACGTTCTCCACCTCGGCGCAGTAGATGTTCTCGCCGCCCGAGATGATCATGTCCTTCTTGCGGTCGACCACGTAGAAGTAGCCGTCCTCGTCCTGCCGGACGAGGTCGCCGGAGTGGAACCAGCCACCGCGGAAGGCCTCGGCGGTCTCCTCGGGCTTGTTCCAGTAGCCGCTCATGATCAGCGGGCCGCGGTAGACGATCTCGCCGATCTCGCCCGGCACGACGTCGTTCATCTCGTCGTCGACGACGCGGACCTCGACGTTCGCCATCGGGGTGCCGACCGAGCCGATCTTGCGGATCGAGTCCTCGCCGCGCAGCAGGGTGGTGACCGGGCTGCACTCGGTCTGCCCGAAGGACGTGGTGACCTGCGCCTGCGGGAACGTGTCGATCATCGTCTGCAGCAGCGTGGTGGACGCGGGCGCGGCACCCCAGGAGATCCGGGTCAGCGCCGAGAGGTCGCGGTCCGCGATGTCCGGCACCGCGCAGATCGCCGCCCACTGCGCCGGCACGCAGAAGCACGAGGTGACCCTCTCGCGCTCGAGGATGTCCAGGGTTTCGACCGGGTCGAAGTTCCCGGACCGCGGGATGACCACCGTGCCGCCCGCCGTGATCGCGATGTGCGCCCCCGCGACCCCGGCGATGTGGAACAGCGGCGCGGCGGACATCGACACGCCGTGCCCGCCGGTGCCGCCCAGCGTGGCGATGTTCGAGTAGGAGTGCAGGTAGAGGTTGCGGTGGCTGAGCATCGCGCCCTTGGGCCGCCCGGTGGTGCCGGACGTGTACATGATGAACGCGGTGTCGTCGTCCGAGTTCGGCAGCTCGACGTAGTCCGGCGACGCCGCGGCGAGCACGTCCTCCAGGTCCCCGCCGATCGTGATCACCTGGCGGACGTCCGGCGCCTTCTCCAACGCCTTGTCCAGCGTGGGGGCCAGGCCCGCGTCGACGATCACGGAGACGGCGCCGGAGTCCGTGAGGGCGTAGGCGACCTCGTCGGCGACGAGCCGGAAGTTGATCGGCACGCAGATCGCGCCCGCCCGCAGCGGCGCGAGGTAGGCCTCGAGCAGGTCGGCGCTGTTCAGGCCCAGCACCGCGACCCGGTCCCCGGGGGTCACGCCGCCTGCCGTGAGGGCGTTCGCGAGCCGGGTGATCCGGTCGTCCGACTCGGCGTAGGTCCGTCGGATGCCGGCCCCGGCGTCGACGAACAGGGGGATCTCGGGGGTCACGCGCGCCCAGCGCGCGACGATGTCGCTGAAGCTCATGCCACGGCCGACGATGGCGCCCGACTGCGTCGTCATGGCGCACAGCCTGCCCAATTGAGCGAACGTTCGGCAAGGTCCGTTCGGGCCCGCCCGTGCCCGCCTGGGTCAGCGGCGTGGCCCCCGACCCCGGCGGGGCGTGGATCAGTGCGGGTAGCGGTCCCGCAGCTCCTGCTTGACCAGCTTGCCGGTGGGGGTGCGGGGCAGGAAGTCGGTGAAGTCGACGCTGCGCGGCGCCTTGTAGTGCGCGATCCGCTCGCGCACGAAGGCGATCAGCTCGCGCTCCAGCTCCGGCCCCGCGTCGACGCCCGGCGCGGGCTGCACGATCGCCTTGACCGACTCGCCCATCTCCGGGTCCGGCACGCCGATCACCGCGACGTCGAGCACGGCGGGGTGCGTGACCAGGACGTCCTCGACCTCGCGCGGGTAGATGTTCACCCCACCCGAGATGATCATGAACGCCTTGCGGTCGGTGAGGAACAGGTAGCCGTCCTCGTCGAGGTAGCCCAGGTCGCCGGTGGTCGTCCAGGACGGGTGGTCCGGGTGGGTCGCGGCGGCCGTCTTCTCCGGGTCGTTGTGGTACTCGAACGGCCGCTCGTCCCGCTCGAAGAAGATGGTGCCGACCTCGTACGGGGCGAGCTCCTTGCCCTCGTCGTCGCAGATCCGGACCACGCCGAGGCCCGCCCGGCCGACCGTGCCCGGCCGCTCCAGCCACTCGGGCGAGCTCACGAACGTGATGCCGTTGGCCTCGGTGGCGGCGTAGTACTCGTAGAGCACCGGACCCCACCAGTCGATCATCGCCTGCTTGACCTCGGGCGGGCACGGCGCGGCCGCGTGGATCGCCACCCGCAGCGACGAGTGGTCGTACTTGCGGCGGGTCTCCTCGGGCAGCTTGAGCAGGCGCACGAACATCGTCGGCACCCACTGGCTGTGCGTGACCGAGAAGCGCTCGATCGCCGCCAGCGCGGCCTCGGGGTCGAAGCGCTCCATGACGACGGCGGTGCCGCCGATCGCCTGGACCGTGGCGCTGAAGCGCAGCGGAGCCGCGTGGTACAGCGGGGCGGGGGAGAGGTAGACGGTTTCGGTGTCGAAGCCGTACATCGGACCGAACAGGTCGATGTAGGTGTCGCCCGGCTCGTCGACCGCGGAGTCCGGCAGCGTCGGCTTGATGCCCTTGGGCCGGCCGGTGGTGCCGGAGGAGTAGAGCATGTCGGCGCCGCGCGGCTGCTCGGGCAGCGGCTCGGCCGAGACGCCCTCGAGCGCCTCGTCGTAGTCGGCGTAGGCGTCCGAGCCGGGGATCGGACCGCCGAAGGCCAGCGCGACGTCGACGGAGACCTGGTCGCCGATCGCGGCCGCGAGCCCGGCCACGCCCGCGGAGACCAGCAGCGCCTTCGCACCGCAGTCCGTGACGATGTAGGCCGCCTCCGGCGCGGACAGGTGGTGGTTGACCATGGTGACGTAGAGGCCGGAGCGGCGGGCCGCCCAGTAGATCTCGAAGACCCGCGGGGTGTTCTCGGTGACGACGGCGATCACGTCGCCGCGGCGCAGGCCCGCGTCGTGCAGGTACCGGGCCAGGCGGGCGGAACCCTCCTCGAGCTGGCGGAAGGTCAGCGTCTCGCCGCTGCCCGCCATCACCACCGCGGGCTTGTCGGGGGTCGTGGCGGCGTGCGTGCCCGGGTACATGTCCGGTCCTCTTCCTCGATCGACGTCCTGTCGGAAGTCCCGATCCTGACAGACGGTCGCCGGCGGCGGACGCAGGTGAGGCTCATCTCGCTCGCGGCCGCTCCGGGCAGGTGGGGAACGAAGGGGGAGCCGCTCGGGTGGGACGGCCCGGTCAGGCGGCGGGCGGCTCCGTGCTCTCGAGGGACGGCGCACCGGAACCGGCGCAGCGGCGGGCGGAGACGACCGTGCCGCGCGCCGAGAACCGGTTGTGCAGGCGCAGGGTCGAATCGGGGGTGACGTGCTTCAGCCGTGCGCAGACGGGACAGGTCCCGTAACCGATCGTGACCTTCTCGCTCACGTCTCGTGCCTCTCTTCTCGCCCGCTCACCGGATCGGGGTACCGGGTGCGGGTCGGAGGAGTCTACCGGGGGACCGGAGCGTGCCGGGATCACCGCGAAGAGTGGGGTCGACCCGACCGGACGGGCGGGGACGGTTCTGCGGTGACCGGCGGCCGTGGCGTGCCGACCGGTAGCGTCGTCCGGGGCGCCGGAGCGGGTCCGGTGGCGGCGGGCGCCTCGTTCCGCGGCGGCCGGAACGGCGGGCGAGGACCGGGAAATGGCGGCGGCGTCACGGTTCGGTGACGAATGGCCCGCGCTTTCGCGGCCTTGTCGCCGAACCGTGACGGATGTTCCGACGTGTGCTCAGTGGGCCGCGTGGTACGCGTCGAGAACATTGGACGGGATGCGCCCGCGCTCCGAGATCTTCATCCCCTGGGCCACCGCCCATTCCCGAATCGCCTGGTTCTGCTGGCGGTCGGAAACGGGCCGCGAGGCCGGTGCGGACGCGCCGCCCGAGGAACGCCGCCCGGTGGTCCGGCGGGCCGCGGCAATGTAGGGCGCCAGCGCCTCGCGCAGCTTCTCGGAATTCTTCGCCGACAGGTCGATCTCGTACGACCTGCCGTCGACCGAGAACTCGACCTGCTCCTCCGCCTCGCTGCCGTCCAGGTCGTCGATCAGCGTGACCGTGGTCTGCTTCGCCACGTTCCCCCAGCCCTTCTCTGTTCACCGGCTCCTGTCCCTGCCGGGCTCCACGCGGGCAGGAAGCATCGCCCGGACGGTGTCCGGGGGCTTTCCGGGAGCGGAGTGGATCGGCGTGCGGAACAGGAGAATGCGTCGGTGCCGACAATAAAGGAAGCCGTCGCGGAAAGTCGATTCGGGTGCCGTGTCCGGGGCCCGCGCGTCGCCCGGATCACTCCTTCGGAGGCATCGGACGGGGTTTTGCGGCCCGATCCCGGCGATCTCGGGAGCCGATCTCGGGAGCCGATCTCGATGCTGGATCTCGGGGCCGATCCCGGCGCGGGCGGGATCGGCGGGCAATGGCGCCGCCTCAGGCGACCGGCGTCCACCAGTCCGTCGCCGGGGGCGGGCCCGTCAGGTCGATTCGTTGGCCCGGAACGGGCAGGGCGAGCGGGATTCCGGCCGTTTCCGCGGCGCCACGCAACCGGGTCACCGGCTCCGACCAGGGGTGGAAGCCGAGATTGAAGGTCGCCCAGTGCACGGGCAGCAGCACCCGTCCGCGAAGATCGCGGTGGGCGGCCACGCTCTCCTCCGGGGTCATGTGGATGTCCGGCCACAGGTCCGCGTAGGCGCCGATCGGCAGCAGCGTGACGTCGAACGGCCCCCAACGCTCGCCCGCGCGGGCGAAGGCGGCCGTGTAGCCGGTGTCGCCGCCGAAGTAGGCGCGGTGGCGCGGCCCGAGGACGGCCCACGAGGACCAGAGGGTGGTGTCACGCTGCAGTCCCCGGCCCGAGAAGTGCCGGGCCTCGGCGCAGACGAGGGTGAGCCCGGCCACCTCGGCCCGACCGTCCCAGTCCAGTTCGACGATCCGTTCCCGGGGCACGCCCCAGGCCCGCAGGTGCGCCCCGATCCCGAGCGGCACCACGAACGGGGCCGCGCCGTGCCGGGGGTCGGCGACCAACGCCCGGACGGTGGGCAGGTCGAGGTGGTCGTAGTGGTCGTGCGAGATCAGCACGGCGTCGACCGGCGGCAGCGCGGTGAGCGGGACGGGTGCCGGGTGCAGTCGGCGCGGCCCCACCAGCCGGGAGGGCGAGACGCGCTCGCCCCAGACGGGATCGGCGAGCACCCGCCGGCCGTCGATCTCGAGCAGCACGCTGGAGTGCCCGAACCACGTCACCGCCAGCTCGGCCGCGGGGCCGCTCTCCGGGCGGGCGAGCGGGACGGGGCGGCTCGGGCGCCCGACCCGGCGGCCGATGACGGCGCGCAGAGCGGCCGGCACGGTCCCTGACGGCAGCGCGGTGCCGGGCTCGGTGTTGCGGAAGCGGCCCTCCCGGGCGTGCGGTGACCCGTCGGCGGCCCGGCGCAGCTCCTCGGGAGGTGCGCCCATCGCGCGCGGGATGCCCCACGCGGCCGCGCCGGCCGCGGCGAGGCCGCCGGTGGCGGCGAGGGCGAGAGCGGTCAGCACCCCGGTGCGGAGGGGGAGCGGCGTCGTGCGGGCCACACCCCCAGCGTACGAGCGCGGGCGGCGGGAGATCGCCACGCGGTCTCAGCCGGCTCCCAGCAGTCCGCGCTCCCGACCGCCGAGCGCTGCGCCGAGGCTCGCCCGCGGAGCGACCAGTGTGATCACTGATTCTGGA
>NZ_JAJSOK010000012.1 GCF_021283305.1 Pseudonocardia kujensis | reverse complement strand
CCGCGAGACCGGCATACACCCCGAGTGCACCCGTGCCTGACCCACCAGACCCCCGCCCACAGTTCGACATCACCAACCGGACCATCCTCCTCACCGGCGGCACCGGCGGACTGGGGTCCGCCATCGCTGGAGTCGTCTGTGACCGAAGCTCGTCGTCGCCAGCTCCAAGTAGAGGGTCGGCGCGATCGTCGAGCACATGCGCGAGGCGGGCGGCGACCCGACCGGGGTGTCTGCCGAATTCCCGGCACTGACGATGCACCACCTCGCCGGCGACGCGTCGTCGTTCGTCACGGCGGCCCGCCTGCGGACGACGGCAGCGCGGTCTCGATCTGAGCACGACGGCGCCAGCATCTTGACTCGATCTTTGTCTCTATCAATAATAGTCATACTTAATCGGCAGCGGCGCCCGGCGCCGCGCCCGTTACCCCTGTACGCGTGACCGGCGCCCCGGCGCCAGCCCAATGGAGGGCTCATGCTCAAGCGACGACGCTTCGCCGCTCTGGCCGCACTGTGTACGGCCTCCGTTCTGGCCCTGTCCGCCTGTGGTGGTGGGAGCTCCGATACCGCCGCACAGGGCGGTGCCGGCGCCCCGTCGGAGCTGGCCATCTCGACCAGCGGCACATGGATCACTACGTTCGCCCCGCTCTGGGCCGCCGCGCCGGAGATGGCCGCGATCGAGAAGAAGTACAACACGAAGATCTCGTACCCCGGCTTCGGCAAGGGCAACGACGCACTGACCGCGATGCTCGGCGGCTCCGCGCAGATCTGCAACTGCAGCTTCAACACTGCGCTGAAGGCCGCGCTGGCCTCCGACGAGCTGCACTACGTCGTGAACATGAACAAGGGCGCCGGCACCGTCGCGATCGCGGCCAAGAGGTACGAGGCCGAGCGCGGTACCGACCTGGCCAAGTTCGACGGCGGGAACTGGGGTTACACCTCTGAGGGCTCCATCAGCCAGGTCAGCCTCAAAGAGGCCGCCGAGCACTCGGGACTGGACTGGGCGAACCAGAAAGGCATCGCGCTGGGTGCGATGAATGCCTTCGCCCCCGCCCTGCAGACCGGGCGCATCGACATCGCGATGATGGACGTCGCCTCCGCGGCACAGGCCGTGAAGGACGGGATCGGCTACCCGGTCCTCAACACCAACGACCTGAGCGTCTTCGGCCCGATCGGCGGCACGCTGATCGGCAACGGGCTGGTCATGCCGGAGAAGTTCCGCCAGAAGTACCCGGAGCTGTCCCAGGACCTGGTGAACGCAGTCGTCGCCGGGCTGAACCGGGTCCGCACGGTCACCGACCCGGCTGCGGTCATGCAGCTCATGCCACAGGGCTTCAGGGACGCCCGCTCGGACCCGCAGCTGTTCGCGGCGGAGTGGGCCTTCACCCAGCCCGGCTTCCTCTCGACAGACGGCTCGACGACCGAGCAGGCCGTCAAGGACACCACCGGAGGCGGCGACTTCAGCGAGGCCGACCTCGCGAAGCCCGAGGCGGGCACGTTCCTCGACAACTCCATGGTGGACAAGGCCTATGAGCAGCTGCGCATTCCGCGGCCGGCCGTGCAGACCGCGTCCTGACCCTGCCCCGAAGGGTCCGCGGCCCCCGTTCACAACAGTGAACGGGGGCCGCGGTCGTCTCAGGCACCCACGATGGCTCGAGATGGGCCAGCGCGTCCCACCCCTGGCCTACCAGCCCCGCATCGTCCTGATGGACGAACCCGGCCGGAACGCGTGCGCGCCGACAAGGCGTAGTCGTCGCGGGGCGATCCGCAGTCACCCGGTCCCGGCGGTTTGTCGCGGTCATTCCTGAGCCTCGTGACAAGCAGGACACACAATCGCCGCGGCTCCGGCGGCGGCCGCCCGCCGCGTCGATGCGTGGACTATCGCCACCGCAACGTCGTCGAGCGCGGGTTCTGCACCGTCAAGCAGCGGCGCGGCTTGGCCACTCGCTGAGCTTCCCCCAGTTTCCCGGAGTGCGAGTTACCTGTCTGCGTCGGGCTGAGCGTGACGATAGTTGTCTTCGTACTCGTCGGGCGAGAGCCCTCCGAGGCGGGCCTGGATCCGGCGCGGGTTGTACCAGCCATCGAGGTAGCGGATCAGGGCGTGCTCGGCCTCGCGGCGAGTCGCGAACGTGGTGCCGGGCCAGTGGAGAAGCTCGATCTTGATCGTGGACCACAGGTTCTCGGCGAGGGCATTGTCATAGCTGTCCCCTGTGGACCCGGTCGACGGGGCGACACCCGCGTCGACCAGGCGCTGGGTGAACCGCAGCGCCGTGTACTGGGCTCCCTTATCGCTGTGAAAGATCAACTGTCCGGGGCGCAGGGCCCGCGAGCGAAGGGCGTGGTTGAGCGCGGTGAGCACCAACGCCGTCGTGGCGCGCGGGTCGGTGGCCCAGCCGACGACCCGGTTGGAGAAGGCGTCGCGCACCGAGGCCAGCCACAGGACTCCCTCGCCGGTGACGATCCTGGTCAGATCCGCCACCCAGACACGGTTCGGGGCGGAGGCGGTGAAGTCGCGTTCGAGCAAGTCGGCGCCGGGCGGTGCGCGGGGTTCTGCCGGGTCGAGCCGTGCTTCCACCCGCGGCGCAGGTGCGCGCCCTGCAGGCCGTGCTCGCGCATGATCCGCTCGACCCGCTTGCGACCCACGTGGACACCCTGGCGGCGCAGCTCCAGCCACACCCGCGGCGATCCGTAGGCGGCGGCGAACTCGCTCACCGACCGGATCTTCACGATCTGCTCGAGCAGGACGGCATCGTCGAGCTCACGCTGCGACGGGTTCGCCTGGCGGGCGCGCCAGTAGTAGTAGGTCGAGGCGGGGATGCCCAGGACCCGTAGTACGAGACCGGCGGGGAAGTCATGGGCGTCGCGCACGTGGTCGACGAAGCTCATGACCACCTCCGGGTCGGGCCGATCTCGCTGGCGAAATAGGCGCTCGCCGCGCGCAGGACCTCGTTGACCCGCCGCAGCTCCGCGTTCTCCTTCACGAGCCGGCGGTTCTCGGCGAGCATGTCGGTCGTCGGCCGATCATGCCGCTCGCCCTTGTCGGCCTCGGCCTGTCGCACCCAGTTGCGCAGGGCCTCGTGATGCACCCCGAGCTGCTCGGCGAGCATCCGGAACGTCGGACGAGGGTCGGACTCCCGATACAGCCGAACAGCGCGTTCACGCAGCTCATCGGGGTACTTCTTCGGTGCAGCCACCAGTGCCTTCCTTCCTGGCTCCCCCGAGGGAACCAGTCTTCAGACACTCCGGCAAAGCGGGGAAAGCTCACCCGAACGCATCCACAGCGAAACCGCCCTGGCCGAGCTCTGCGGCGCCTGCCCCATCCCCGCCAGCTCCGGCAGAACCACCCGACACCGGCTCAACCGCGGCGGGCATCGCCAGGCCGACGCTGCGTTGCACCGGATCCTCTTCGTCCGCATGCGCTTCCACCAGCCCACGATCGCCTACGTCGAGCGTTCGCAGCCGCGAAGGCCGCACGACGATGGAGATCCTGCGCTGCCTCAAGCGCCACCTCATCCGCGAGATCTACCAAATTCTCGTTTCTCCGCATAAAGCAGAGAACCTGTATTCAGCGGCTTGACGGTCATAGGAGCATCAACGCCCTCGCCGACACGGTCAACGGCTACTACAACAGAATGCTTCTGCTCGCCTCCGCTTAGCTATTGCACCCGTTAGCCATGCGAGCGTCCGAGGGAGCCGGCTGCAGCGGCGAAACGGCCGAGGAACTCGTCAACACCTTGATCGGGCGAGGGAGCGATCACGCCGGTGACCCCAGCCTCGGACACGGCACGCATGTGCTCGGCGACCTCCTGCTCCGACCCGACTATTGCGAATCGGTCGGCTAGGAAGTCGGTGAGGTCGAGCTCATCGACCAGCCGGGCGTTCGCCCCGTCCCATTCCACGTGCTCGGCTGCCTGGTACCGCGCGCGCAGCTCAGCCAACCGCTCTTGCACGTCCGGGGGGAGGCTGCCCAACTGGGCGGGTGAGCGCAAGTTGTTCGCGCCCGCGCTGGCCAGGTTTGCGCGGATGGTACGCACGGCCTCGGTCCGGTCCTCGCCGATGGCGACCCGGGTCATCAGCCAGACATCGGGTGGCTCCTGCCGACCTGCCTCGACGGCCCCTGCGCGCGCTTGCGCGACCAGTCCGCCGACCAGCTCCGGGTCCGCGCCTGCGGCGACCAGGATTCCGTCTGCGCACTGACCGGCTGCCCGGGCGGTGCGCGGGCCATACGCGGAGAGCATCACCGGCACGCGCGGCCCGCCGTCTTCGCGTAGAGTGTGGCGGATCGTCGCGACAGCCGCAGCCAGTCGAGCCGTGGTTGGCGGCTCCAGCCCCAGGCCCCGAACCGGGCTCCCTCCACGGCCGACGCCGAGGAACGCACCACCCGGGGCAAGCAGCGAGATGCTGCGAATCGCCGCTGCAATTACTCCAGGGTGGCGAGTCACGGTGTTGACGACCATCGGACCTATCGCGGCCCGCTCGGCGGCCCCGGCGGCGATCGTCAGCCCCACGACGAGCTCACCGTGCTCGCCCGGAACGTCCCCGACTCCGACCATGTCGACGCCGAGTCGGTCTGCCGTGCGGACCCGCTCGGCGAAATGCAGAAGGTCCGTGCCCGGCAGCAGGATAACTCCGGTCTTCACGTTCTACTCTCCTTCCCCGGGCCCGGAGGCCCGGACACCTCACCGGAAGCGCAGGTCGCGCCACCACGACCCGTTCGCAGGTCGGTCCGAACGCTGTACAACGGCCGGTTCCGGGCCGACGGCCGAGACTCGACGGGACCGTGCGGAAGACCGGCGGGCCGAGTTCATCGGGGGCGTGCTGCGCGCGACGGCGCAGCTGTGTCCTTCGCCTCGACGACACCACGCTCAACGCCTCCCAGGCGCCCGAGCCCACGCCCGCCTTCGCGAGTACGCGGGCAGCCCTATGTCGCGCCGAATCGCGGTCGGCAGTCGCCTCCGCACGTCCCGACTGCACGACAGCGGCGCGAACAAGTTGCAGCGCCGGCCCGATCGCAAGCAGCTGCTCAACGCTCCAGCGCCCGCCTCGTCCCCGGCCCCAGTGGCTTCTCGTGGTTCGTCCTCGAAGGCCTCGATGTGCTCCCCGACCCACTCCACGGCGGCGAGCTGGTCCCTTTGCCCGAGCGCACACGTGCCTTCGATCCCGTCGAAGTCCTCGTCCAGATGCAACAAGCAGAGGACGCCGAGCCGGTACTCCACGGCGACGACCACACCACCGACTGTGAGGAATGCGTCGTCGAGTAGGGGGCAGTCGACGCCAGAGCCGGTCTGCCGCACGACGTCGAGCAGCCACACAACCACTGGATGACGGGCCCCGCGCCGCCTGGTGGTCACTGGTCGTCTGCTTGACGGTTCCGAGGCCGGCCGTTCGTGCCGGTGACGATTTCGGTCGCCCCGGGCGGCGCGATTCCCTCGTTCACGAGCGCGCGCGGAGTGTCCAACCGGCGGGGCAACCGCTTGTCGAACACCGTCAGCAGCAGCACCAGCACTGTTACGGGGATGAGGATGTCAGCGATGCCGTGCAGGCCGGCGTCGCTCGGCCCCTCCCGGAACACGACGCTGATGATGCTGCCCGAGGCGATCGCGCCGATGTAGCCCGAGGTTCGCATAAGGCCTGCAGCGATACCGGTGTCCTCCGGGTCAGCCTGGGTGAATACCGCCGCCTGATTACCGACGGTAGCGAGCCCCACCGACACTCCGACCACTGCAGTTATCGCGATGACCAGCACGAGCGGGGTCGTGCTGGTGAGCAGGACGAGCGCTACCGCCATCACCACCGCGAGGGCCGCGGAGGCGACCAGCGGCGCTTTCACCAGGCCCCGCCGGGCGACCGGCCGGGTCACAAGCGCGCCGGCGGCGCTCATCGGCACGATGAGCAGGCCCGCAGTAGTGGCCGAGAGCTGGCGGGTCTCCTGCAACCACTGTGTCAGTCCGTACATGACCGCGTACGCCATCAGCATCCCGCCACCGGTACGCAGGTAGGTCGTGGTCAATGCCCGGTTGTCCAGCAGGGCGCGGATGTCCACCAGTGGGTTGGAGGCCCGCAGCTCCCACCCCACCAGCAGAGCGACGGCCACGAGCGCGCCGCCGAGCAGCACCCAGTGCGCTGCGGGCAGCGACACCAGGAACGACACGAGCAGCGTGAGGGCCGCACCGAACAACGAGACGCCGAGCAGATCCAACTCGCCGACGAGCCGGCGTACCCCGCCCAGCGAGGACGGCCGGCCGTCCGCGGGCAGCCAGACGTAGGCCATCACCAGCAGCGCCACAGCAAGCGGGATGTTGATCCAGAAGGTGGCCCGCCAGCCGACGGCCGAGACCAACAGCCCTCCAAGAGGCAGCCCGAGCAGCACCGTCACCTGGCTCGCGGCGACGAG
This sequence comes from Pseudonocardia kujensis, assembly GCF_021283305.1. Classification (GTDB taxonomy): domain Bacteria; phylum Actinomycetota; class Actinomycetes; order Mycobacteriales; family Pseudonocardiaceae; genus Pseudonocardia; species Pseudonocardia kujensis. Next base: position 136,697 of record NZ_JAJSOK010000012.1, on the reverse strand, counting down.
CGCCCCCATAACCCCGCCCGGGTGCGCGCCTGTATCTTCCGCGCGGCGTCGGATCATCAGCATCGCGCTCGGAAAACCGGCCGAGGTTCCGATCCCTAGCAGGACCCGGGCCACCGCCAACGTGACGAGGTCCTGGGCGGCCGCGCCCACGATCCCGCCCGCGGCGACGAGGCACGCGCCCGCCAGGAAGACCCGCCGCGGCCCGAACCGCTGGGCGAACCGCCCCATAGCGGGCTGAGCCACCGCGCTAGCGATATAGAGGCTGGTCACCAGCACTGCGACCCGGCCGACTGGTAGGCCGAGGGCCTCCCCGATGGGCACGAGCGCGGTGGCCACAATGGAACTGTTGACCGGGTTGAACGTGGCCGCGAGGACCAGAGTCAGGGAGAACTGCCAGCTGAACGCCCTCTGCGTGATGGCCGCGGAGTCGCGGCTTCCCGCCGTCACACCCGCAACGCTTCGTCGGGCGCGGTGTCGACTCGGCAGTCCGCCATCTTCGCGATGATCTGAGCAGCGTCGGCGAGCATCTCGCGCTCCCCTGGGATGACGTGCTGCCCTATCGCCCAGGCCAGCCATGCACCACGCCGGTCGACGACGGAGTCGATAAGCCGCTGTCCAGCAGTTGTGACTGACAGAAGTGACTTGCGGCCATCGGTCGGATCCGGATGGGCATCGATGAGGCCCTGCTTCTTCAGCATTGTCACGGTCTCGGCGATCGATCGGGCCCTGGCATGCTCCGCTCGGGCAAGTTCGCGAGCCGTGATCGGACAGCTGCCGCCGATTCGGCCGAGCACCGACGGCTGTGACATTGCCTGCCCCGTGGTCACCGATACCTGCTCAAGCCGCAGGCGGGACTCCAGCGTGTCATCGCGAGGCCGAGCTGGACGGCGAAGCAGAGGCATCGGTGCGGGGCGTCGATGGCATTGGACAATGCTAACTTCAGGCCAGCTGTACAGGCAAGCTAACCAGGGAGCCTGCTGACCGCGCCGCACCGAGTAGGCAGTTGGGAACGAGGAGCCACCATGTTGCACCGAGAGGTTCGAGCAAATGATCACGTTGGCGATCCCAGCGTGCCGCCACTTGTCCGACCAAGGGCGAGACTGCAGGAGCCGCGGGTGCGCGCCGAGCGCGGTCTGTGCCAGGAGCGGCTCCATCGGGACCTCGCGCAGGGCGCCCCAGCCCCGGGCTTGACGTCCAACGCTGACAGCACGCTCCGCGCCGGGCCGTCGCGAGGTCCACGGCGAAGTCCGCGCCACCCGACTGCACCACCGCAGAGCGGAAGAGCCCCGCGACAGCGCAGGCGCGCGACGCTCCACCCGCCCGCGGTCTCCCCGAAGACAGTGACCCGGGCCAGGTCGCCGCCGAACGCCGTGATGTTCTCGGTCACCCACCCTCGAAACCGATGAGGAGGTCAGGATCAGCCGGGCGGCCTGGAGTGTGGCCGCAGAGGCCGTCCTTGTCGGAACCACGCCCTCCTCGCTGCGGCAGTCCGGCCGTTGACGTGCACTGCAGGGCGCCGTTAGGTTCAGATTTACGCTGATGACCATATTCACCTTAATGAGGAGGGCGGTATGAGCACCACCGCCCCGCTCGGTCCGTCGAGGGCCGCGGGACGGCTAGCGGGCCGGATCGCGCTGGTCACCGGCGGGGGCGGCGGCTGCGGCCGCGCCATCGCCCAACTCTTCGCGGCCGAGGATGCGTTCGTGCTCGTCGCCGACGCGGCAGAGTCCAACGCCAAGGAAACCTCCGACAGCCTCGACGTCGCCGCCGAGTACGCAGCACTCGACGTACGCAGCACCGACGACTGGGCCGCCGCCACCAACCTGTGCCGCAACCGCTTCGGCGCGCCGCCGGACGTCCTGGTCAACGCCGCAGACGTGATGGTCGACGAGGCCACCGAATCCGCCGCCGACGACGACACGCGCCTCGCCCACGACGTCAACGCCCACGGCGTCGCCGACGGCAGCCAAGCCGTCACCCCAGGCATGCGCGCGCCAACCGATCCGGCAGCATCGTGGTGCTGTGCGAGCAAAGCCGCCGCAGCAGCCGACATCGACCACGCCTCGCCGTACTTCACAAGCCAGGAAAGCAACTGGGTGACCGGCACCAAGTTCGTGATCGACGGCGGCATGAACACCGGCCCGATCCTGGGCCGACCCCACCGCGAGAGGCAGCAGTGAGCACGACGACCCCGTCCATCGAGTCCGTCTTCGTCGACGCCCCGGGCCTGCGCATCCACGCGCTGGCCGCCGGGACCGAGCAACCGGGGACGCCTATCGTCCTGGTCCACGGCTTCCCGCAGACCTCGCACTGCTTCCGCCACCAGCTACCGGCCCTGGCCGCGGCGGGCCACCCCGCCTACGCCGTGGACACCCGAGGGTTCGGCCGCACGGACAAGCCGGGCACCCGGGTGAGCCGGGCGATGCTCGCGGCGGACGTGGTCGCGTTCTGCGCGGCCCTCGACCTGCGCGACGTGCTGCTCGTCGGACACGACTGGGGCGGCCTGATCGCCTTCAAGGCGGCGATCGACCACCCCGACCTCTTCACCCGGCTCGCCCTGCTGGACAGCAACACCACGGTGATCACCACCGACATCCCCCACCCGTACTGGTTCAAGGTGGAACCACTGCCCGAGGCGTTCCTCGCCGCGCACGCCCGCGACATGATCGAGGTCCGCCTCGGCGGCAAGGACGGCACAGTCCTCGGCGGACGGCCCGGCAACCCCTGGGCGGTCAAGACCGGGACCCGGCCGCTGCCCGCCCACCTCACCGAGGCGGACCTCGCCCACTACGCGGACTCCTTCGACGAGGCGTCCCAGCAGGCCGCGATCCAGTACTACCGCTACGCCATGCCGATCCACCGGGTCATCGCCGACCCGGCGACGCCGAGCGGCGAGCGCTACGTGCCGCTGTCCGAGCGCGAGATCGCATCGATGTGGCTGCACCCGGAGGGCTTCGAACAGCATCCGTTGGCCGCCGAGGCGCACGACATCGGCCCCGAGGACCGGCAGAAGATCTACGATCGCCCGGCCCTGTTCGTCTTCGGCAACCAGCAGGTCGCGCGGTTCCCAGAGCTGGCCGGCCTACCGAAGCCCAGCGGCCACCCCTTCGTCGACCAGTACGTCCGCTACTTCCCCGACCTCCGGGCCGTACAGGCCGACTGCGGGCACTACGTCCCCGAGGAGGCCCCGGAGCTGGTCAACGCCGAGCTCCTGGCCTTGCTCGACCGCTGACCGCGACACCTCTGCAGAACCGGAGCACCCTTCATGAGCACCTCCCGCCCCATCGGCATCGTCGGCGTCGGCGAGCTGGGTACCGTCGTCGCGAACGCCCTCCTGGGCGACGGGCGGCAGGCGATCGGCTACGACCCGCACCCCGCCGCAGTCGAGCGCATGACGGACCTGGGCATCGAGCCCGCGGACTCCCCCGCCGCCCTCGGCGCCGCCTGCGACCTCGTGATCGTCACGGTCGCCACCGCGGACCAGTCCACCGCCGCCATATCGGGTCCCGAGGGCGTGTTCACGACGATGGTGCAGGGCACGGTCGTCCTGCACGCCACGATCGACCCGGCCACCTCCATCGCGATCGGCAAGGAGCGCCCCAGCGGGGTGACCTTCGTCGACGCGCCGGTGTCGGTCCGCCGCTCGGACCCTCCGACCTTCATGGCCTTCCTCGGCACCGAGGCCCCGCTCGACGACGAGCTGCGCGCTGTCCTGCTCACCTACTGCCATCAGGTCGCCGAGGTCGGAGCTGTCGGCGCCGGGCAGGTCGCCAAGATCGCGAACAACGTGATGTCGCTGGCCAACACGGCGATCCTCGCCGAGGCCTTCCGGCTCGCCCAGGCCTACGACATCCCCACCGACCGGATGCGGGAGCTCGCGGCGCAAGGCAGCGGCAACAGCCACGCCCTGGCGACCTGGACCACCCGGGCCTCGCTCTACACCGAGCCCGGCGACCCGCGCCGCCGCGCGCTGGCGCGCAAGGACCTGGTCGCCGCACTGGCCCTGGCCGAGCAGGCCGGCTTCACGCTCCCCGTCACCGCCGCCGCCCTGGGCGAGCTCCGCGACTGACGCTGGTCCGCACAGGATCCTCCCGGCCCGTCGGGCCGAGAGGATCCCTCGTCTCCAAGGATGATCAGGAGGTGGAGCCCACACCCCAGGTCTGCTCGTACAGGTCGAGGACGTTCTCCGGGATCACCGGCGCGGCCGTGCCCGGGGGCACGTTGTCCTTCGTCAGTAGGGCGAGCGGGTAGCCGCCCGGGTCGCTCTGGACCCGACCGGTCACGCTGATCCGGGCCGCCATGTCCATCATGTCGTACCCGTTGATCCTCGACGACTGGTTGACCCACCAGGCGTTGGTGCCGTCGCGCAGCGCCGCGATGCTCGACTCGTTCGGCACCTGCCCGAAGATCCGGACGTCATCGAGGCCCGCGGGCTTGAGTGCCTGCGCGAGACCGGAGGCGATGTCGCCGATCATCGTGTAGGCGTACTTGGTCGACGGGTCCGCCTCCAGCTTCGACACCATCTGCGAGGTCGCAGCCGGGGTGCCGATGTCCTTCGGCTGGATCTTCACGACCTCGGTGGTGCAGGCCGGGCACGCCTCGGACATGACCTTCGCGTACTCGTCCTCACTGACATCGAGGATCGGGTAGTCGAGGCTGAAGATCACGGTCTTCGCCGTGCGGCCCGAGGTCGAGAGGGCCATGTTCGCGTGGATCCGCGAGATGACCTTGGCGGTCTCGGTCGCGTTGCCGACCCCGCCCAGACCCGGAACGGAGACCGGCGGGTCGGACACCGACGTCAGCACGAAGGTAATCCCCGCGGCCTTCGCATCATCGATCTGCTTCTGGAACGACGCCGCGGGCAGACCGTTGGTCATGATGAAGTCCGGCTTGGTCGCGATGACCGAGTCCAGCTTGGCGATGAAGTCCGGAACCGAGTTGTCGTAGATGACGGCTTGGTAGTTCCACCCGAGCGCCTCGGCCGCGGCATGGGCGCCGTCGCTGGTGGACTGGGCCGCCGGGAAGTTCTGCCGCACGTAGACGGCGCGCTTCCCGGTCGGCGGCTTCTGGTCGAGCTTGGTGTAGCGGGCCGGCGGCGACTGGGGCAAGGTCGTCGGGAAGGTCTTCCAGTCGGCGAGGAAGGCGTTCGCCTTGACGACGCACGCCCGCGTCTGCTCCGGGGTCGTCGCCGAGGACGAGTCCGTCGACGGGCCCGACGAGCACGCGGAGAGCACCAGGGTGCCACTCACCGCGGCCGAGCGCGATCCGCCCACCCGTCGGTCGCCATCTCCCTGTCATGGAGGCACTCCTCGCTGAGAGACCTTGCTGCGAAGGGACATCGCGTGGGGAGAGCTGGTGGTCGTCGCGGAACGTCCCGCCGGGCGGGATCCCGCGCGCTCGGCGGCCACACTAAAGAAGCCTGCTCATCAAAACCAGAGGCGGCCCGAGCAAACTCCCGGGCCCGGGCTCGACAGCGTCTGCGAAGGCCTGAGAAGGTTCCCGAGCAGGCCGAAGCGGGATCAACGAGGTCAGGTTGCCCGCCCGAAGCCTGCTCAGGGTCTGGTCACGCAACGACGGACGGCCCGCCCGCGGGGTACGCGGACGGGCCGTTCGGCGGCACGGCGAAGGGTCAGGAGGTCTTCTCCGGCATGATCACGTCGTAGTGGGTGAAGCGGTGGCTGCCGCGCTCGCTCTCCAGCGACTGCACGCCGTCGGGGTCTCGACGGACGCCGTTCTCGAGCAGGAAGCGCAGCACCTTCGTCTGCACGCCCTGACTCTCCGGGTTGCCCTGCTCCCAGAGCAGCATGGGGCGGCCGATGCAGACGTGCGGACCGGCACCGAAGGCCAGCCCGAAGTGTGGGACGTTCGGGTCGTTCAGCACCCGGTACGGGTCGTAGACCGCGGGGTTCTCGCCGAACACCGACTCGTCGTGGTCGGCCTCCATGAGGTACCCGGCGACCCAAGCACCCTCGGGGATGACGCGCCCGGTGGTCTCCAGCGTGACCTCCTTGAGCGCGCGCCGCACGAGGTAGGGCCGCGACGCCCGGTGCAGCCGGAGAGTCTCCTTCACCGCGGCGTTGACGAACTCGCGGTCGCTGATCTTGGCGCGGTCCTCGGGGTGCTCGTCCAGCCAGGTGGTCACGTCGTCCAGCGCCAGGGTGAGTTGCAGGACGGGGTTGTTCACCGAGGCGGCCAACAGCTGGATGGCCTCCTTGAAGATCATGTCGTCGCTGCTCGGGGTGTCCGCCTGAAGCAGGCTGGTCAGCAGGTCGGCGGGCAGCTCGTCCTCCCCCGCGCCCGCGGCGATCAGCGCGCGGCGCCGCTCGAGGCTGGAGTTGAACAGCTCCTCGCGGATGGCCTTGCGGGCGTTGCGCGCGTTCTCCAGCACCTCGGCGCGCTTGTCCTCGGGGAGGTACTCGATGGACAGGCCGGACACGACCGGCACTGCGAGCTTCACGAAGCGGCCGGTCTGCTCGTCGTCGTCGATGCCGTCGATGCCCACGAACTTCGCGGTGAAGCGCCAGATGATGCGGCGCAGGAAGTCCACGAGGTCGAAGTGGCGGACGCCGTCGACCGGCTCCACCATCCCCAGGATCCGCTCGAGGTTGTCGGCGAAGACCTCGTCGATGAGCTTGCCCTCGGCCCCCCATGGCTGGCTGGGGTTGATCATGCGCATCAGCGCGCGGCGCCGATTCAGGTGCTCGCGGCCGTCGACCGCGATCAGGGTGCCGTGGACGAACTCGTCCGACTCCGCCTTGGTGCCCTCGAGGACGAGCTCGCGGCCCCGCTTCAGGGCCTCCTCCAGCTCCCGGTAGTCCGTGAGCTCGATCAGCGTCTGCGAACCCTGTGTCGTCGTCGACTGCGTCATCTCTCCACCTCCTGGTTCTACGACGATGCCGTGGTCGGGCGAGGTCGTCGAGGGTCGGCGGCTCCGCCGACGCGGCCGGACCCGCCCCGCGCCGCCTGTGGGGCAGACCAGGCGAAGCGGGCAGGCGGATCCGTATTAATGCTTATCAGGCTAGTGGTTGCGCCGTCCGAGCCCCGGGACTGAGACGAAGCAGTCACGCAGCCTCTCCGGGTGCCCTCACAAGACTCGCGAGTTCGGAGGCTGTCTCGGCGAGGTACCGGTCGGTACCCGTCCAGGGAATCGCGATACACCCCTTGACTACGGCAGGTGACCTAACAACAATGTGCATACTTCATCGAACGCCCGACGTTCGCCTGGTTCGGTTCCCGAACGAAGTCGATCAGCACCGGCACTCCGGCACAGGCCCAATGGGGGGCTCATGTTCCAACGACGACTCGCCGCACCGCCACTCGCGGTCCGCCCTGCGCCGCCGATTCCGCTGAGCGCACACGCCACTGACGAGACTGTCGGTCCTCGCGACCGCCGCCTCCAACGGGTAGCCCCGCACGTGACCGCCGATCCGTTCTCTGGACAGGAGAAGTTCATGGCATCTGCCACCGCCGATGTCCGCAGTAACAGCGAAGACCGTCCCGCCTCGTCGGCCGCGTCGGATGTGCCGGCGATCGAGATCGTGGGGGTGGATCGGGTGTTCACCCGGGGCGGGGTGGCGTTCACCGCGATCCGGGATGTGAACCTGTCCGTGGCTCAGGGCGAGTTCTTGTCAGTGGTCGGCCCGTCCGGGTGCGGCAAGTCCACCATGCTCAACCTGCTCGCCGGGCTGGCCAAGCCCGACGCCGGCACGGTGCGCACGTTCGGGCAGCCGGTCAAGGGGGTGAACAAGGACGTCGGGTTCATCTTCCAACGTGACGCCCTGCTCCCCTGGCGCACCGCGCTGCAGAACGTCGCGCTACCGCTGCGCTACCGCGGCCAGACCAAGGCCGCCGCCCAGGACGTGGCCCGAGAGTGGCTGAGCCGGGTCGGGCTGGCCAAGTTCGCCGACTCCTACCCCCACCAGCTCTCCGGCGGCATGCGCAAACGGGTCGCGATCGCCGCCACCCTGGCCTACCAGCCCCGCATCATCCTGATGGACGAACCGTTCTCCGCCCTCGACGTGCAGACCCGCACCCTGATGGAGGACGACCTGCTCAAGCTGTGGGCCACCTACCGGCCCGCGGTCCTGTTCATCACCCACGACCTCGAAGAGGCTGTCGGGCTCTCCGACCGGGTCGTGGTCATGTCCGCCTCCCCCGGCCACGTCGTCGGCGACCACCCCGTCCCGCTCGACCGGCCCCGGGACCTCCTGGAGATCAAGTTCGACCCGACGTTCACCCAGACCCACGAACGCATCTGGGAACAGCTGCGCACCGAGGTGGTGTCCGCCCGTGTCGACTGACCTCACCACCACCCCCGCCACTCTCGGCCCCGGCGGCCCGGGGGAGGCACCACCGTCTGCCGCGGCGGCACGTGTCGACCAGCGGAAACGCACGAAACGCCGCAGTACCACCGCCGTCGTGGTCACCCAACTCGCCCTCCTCGCCGCTCTGCTCGGCGGCTGGGCCTACCTGGCCACCGACGAGGTCTGGATCAACCTCGTCGGCTCCCCCACCGGCGTCACCACCCAGTTGGGGGAATGGTTTGCCGACCCCGAGTTCTGGTCCGACATCGGCCTCACCGCCCTCGAAGCGGTCCTCGGCTACGGCCTCGGCGTCCTGATCGCCATCGTCCTGGTCGCGATCATCGTCCCGGTCAACGCCCTGGACCGGTTCTTCGCCCCGTTCATCGCGATGGCCAACGCCCTGCCCAAGATCGTGCTGGCGCCGCTGTTCATCCTCTGGCTCGGCTTCTCCATCACCTCCAAGGTCCTCTTCGTCGCCGCCGGGATCTTCTTCCTGATCTTCTACGGCGTCTACTCCGGCGTCCGCTCCATCGACCACGTCCTGCTCGACAACGCCCGCGTGCTCGGCGCCACCCGAGGCAAGATCATCACCGACGTCTACCTGCCCTCGATCGTCGGCTGGCTCATCTCCAGCCTGCGTCTGTCCTCGGCCTGGGCGCTCACCGGTGCCGTCGTCTCCGAGTACCTCGGCTCCAACGCCGGCGTCGGCTACCGCATCGCCCTGGCCCAACAAACCCTCGACCCGTCCGCGGTGATCGCCGGGATCATCGCCGTCGCCGTCCTCGCCGTCATCGTCGACCGCCTCCTCGTGCTGGTCGAAAGGAGGTACACCCAATGGCGCGTGTTCTGAGCACCCTCCGCATGCCCGCCGCCCAGCTCGGCCTCGTCGTCGCCCTCGTCGCGATCTGGGCCTGGGGCTCGGCCGCCGGCTGGCTCGACGACTTCTCCTTCGGCTCCCCCGCCGACACCGGCGAACAACTCTGGACCTGGCTCACCGACGGCACCCTGCTCGAGTCCGCCCTGTCCACCCTGCAGGTCCTGGTCATCGGCTGGATCATCGGCATGCTCGCCGGCATCCTCGTCGGCACCATCTTGGGCCTGTCCACCTTCGCCAACCGCGTCGCCGGCCCCTACCTCGCCTTCTTCAACGGCATGCCACGGCTGATCCTCTATCCCTTCCTCGCCATCTGGCTCGGCTTCGACCTCACCTCCAAAGTCGTGATGGTCGCCCTCGTCATCTCCGTCCCGGTGATCCTCACCGTGTCCTCCGGCTTCCGCGAGGTCGACCTCAACCTCATCGACAACGTCACCCTCTTCGGCGCCCGCACCCCCCAACTCATCCGCGACGTCTACGCCCCCTCCCTCGCCATCTGGGTGATCTCCACCGCCCGCGTCACCATCGGCTACGCCTTCCAAGCCGCCATCGCCGCCGAATTCGTCGGCGCCTCCGTCGGCCTTGGCTACCTCACCGTCCTCGGCCAGGAATCCCTCAACGTCAACGAAATCTGGGCCGCCCTCATCACCGTCATCCTCATCGCCTGGGCCCTCGACACACTCGTCACCACCGCCGACCGCAAACTCCTCCGCTGGATGCCCACCAACGGACAATGACCGCAGCAGGAACCCCCGCACACTTGAGCCGGGGACGGGCCTCCGTCCCCGGCTCGCTGTCGTTCTCGGCGCAGGTCACGGCCCGGATCGGCACCCACTGCGAGACCTTGTGACTGCCTATTAATATAGTTATGGTTATCCTGTTTTGCCTCGACGACCAGGGCGCGCCCGTGAGGCTCGGAGAGGCGCACACCACCACCGTGAGGAGTCTCCAGTGCCGGAGTCCGCCACCCCCACCCGCGTCGTCGAGCTGCGCGCCGTGGGGGACGTCGCCGTGAACCGCGCCGAGCCGGACTCGGCGTTCGTTCTGGTGGCCGACGAGCTGCGCGCGGGCGACATCACCTACGGCAACTGCGAGTCGGTCTACTCCGAGCGTGGCGAGCCGAACCCCCTCTCACGCGGCATGGTTCGCGCGCACCCGCGCAACGCCGAGGCCTACCCGCGGGCGGGCTTCGACGTGATGTCGTTCGCCAACAACCACCATCTCGACGCCGGCGAGGAGGCCTTCTTCGACACGCTCGACGTCCTCGAGAAGCTCGGCGTCGCGAGCTGCGGCGCCGGAGCGAACCTCACCGAGTCCCGCAGGCCCGCGATCGTGGAGTCGAACGGCACCCGCATCGCGTTCCTCGCCTACTCGTCGATCCTCTGGCCTGGTTACGACGCCACGGCGGACAGCCCGGGCGCGGCCCCCCTGCGCGTCACCACGACCTACGAGCAGGCCGAGCCGGAGCAGCCCGGCTCCCCGGCCCACATCCACACCACCGTGTTCCCGGAGGACCTGGCGGCGATGGTGGCGGATGTGCGGGCCGCGAAGGAGATCGCAGACGTCGTCGTACTCACCCCGCACTGGGGCCTGCACTTCGTGCCCGCCACGATCGCGGAGTACGAAACCGAGGTCGCCTACGCCGCGATCGACGCGGGCGCCGACCTCGTCCTCGGCTGCCACCAGCACGTCGTCAAGCCGATCCAGCTGTACAAGGGCAGGGCGATCTTCCACGGTCTGGGCAACTTCGTCATCGACGTCCCGACTCCGCCGAACCTGAGCAGTCCTGGCATCCAGGAGATGAACGCGCTCTTCGACGGCTACGCCATCGGCAACGACCCGGACTACCCGACCTACCCGTTCCACCCGATCGCGCGGCGCACCGTGGTCGCCCGCGCGCGCATCGAGGACGGCCGGGTCACCGAGGTCGGCTACCTCCCCTGCTTGATCAACACGAAGGGGCAGCCCGCGCCGCTGCCCGCGGACGATCCCACCTCGGTGGAGATCGTCACACACGTCGCCGAGATCTCGGCAAAGGCGGGCTTCGAGGTCCCCACCCGGCGAGACGGGGACTGGGTCGTCGTCCCGCTCGAGGCGACGGTTCCGGCGGAGGTGACCACGACATGACGAGGGTGCACGCGAACCGCGCCGCCTGCGTCGGGTCCGGCATGTGCGTGTTCATCAGCGACAAGTACTTCACGCTCGGGGACGACCCGGCGGTCGTGGAGATCCTGCAGGAGTCCGTCGACGAGGCCGACCGCACGGTGGTCGAGGAGGCCGTCGACGCCTGCCCCGCGGGCGTCCTCTCACTCCATGAGGATTGACGTTCCGCGAACACTTGTGTTGCCGGACGCAAACTCTCATCATGGTAAACAGGCTCATGCCGCTGCCTGGGCAGTTCGGGCCGCTGATCACGACACCCGGTCGAAGGAGCCCGTATGGAGCAGAACGACTTCCGCCGCACGACCGTTCGTGTAGCCGAGGCCGAGCACGTCACTGCTGACGTGATGCGGCTCGTCCTCACTCCGGTCGACAGCGACAAACTCCCCGACTGGGAGGCCGGTGCGCACGTCGACCTCCACCTGCCGTCGGGGCTGTCCCGGCAGTACTCGCTGTGCGGCGACGCGACGGACACCACCAGCTACACCATCTGTGTGCTCCGCGAGCCGAACGGCCGCGGCGGCTCCGCCGAGATCCACGACACCATCAAGGCTGGCAGCGAGCTCGAGATCGTCGGCCCGCGCAACCACTTCGCCTTGCACCCCGCGCCCAGCTACCTCTTCCTCGCGGGTGGCATCGGCATCACACCCATCAAGGCGATGATCGACGAAGCTGAGCGCCAGGGCGCCGAGTGGTCGCTGCTCTACGGCGGCCGCACCGCCAGCTCCATGGTCTACGGCCCGGAACTCGGACAGCGTCACCCCGAGAGGGTGCAGCTCATCCCCCAGGACGTCGAGGGCCTGATCGACGTCGTCGTCGCCGTCGCCGAGCTCGCCGACGACACCCTCGTGTACTGCTGCGGCCCCGAAGGCCTGCTCGACGCCACGACGAAGGCGTGCGAGGCCGTCGGCATCTCCGATCGCCTCCACATCGAACGTTTCGCCGCCGGCGAGGCCCCGCCCCCGCCCGAAGACGGCGAGAAGCCCTTCGAAGTCGAACTCCGCCAGTCCAACATCACCCTCACCGTCGCCGCCGACCAAACCCTGCTCGAAGTCGTCCGCAGCGTCCGTCCCGACATCGACTTCTCCTGTCAGGAGGGCTACTGCGGCTCCTGCGAGAGCCGGGTCCTCGAAGGACAACCCGACCACCGCGGAACCATGATGACCCCTGAGGAACACGACGAGGACGGCACCATGCTCATCTGCGTCGGCCGCTCCTGCACACCCAAACTCGTGCTCGACCTCTGACAAGTCCGCTCGCTCCCAGGAGGCGCCCCATGCCCGGCTCATCGTTGACCGGCAGGAGATACGTCGTCACCGGTGCCGGCGGGGGGATCGGCCGCGCGACCGCGCTGGCGCTCACCCTGGAAGGGGCGTCGGTGCTGTGCACCGACGTCGTCGCGGAGGGCCTCAAGGAGACGGCCGAGGTCCTCGCAGCCAAGGCGCCGGACGACACGAAGGTGGTCTGCGAGGCCCTCGACTCGACGGACGGCGAGGCCGCGGCGGAGGTCGTCACCCGCGGCGCCCGAATGCTGCAAGGTCCGTTCGACGGCCTGGCCAACGTCGCGGGGGTGATGCTCGGCAAGCCGTTGGCCGAGACCGAGATGGCCGACGTCGACCAGATCTTCCGCGTCAACGTGGGCGCCGGGCTGATGATGACCCGTGCAGTGCTCCCCCACCTGGGACGCGGCGGTGTCGTCGTCAACATCAGCTCCAGCAGCGCGAACCAGGTCACTCCCGGCATGGGCCTCTACGGGTCCAGCAAGGCCGCGCTGGTGTACCTGACCCGCGCGCTCGCTCAGGAGCTCGCGCCGCGCGGCATTCGCGTCGTCGCCGTCGCACCGGGCGCGGTCGACACCGCCATGCCCCGCTCGCTGCTGCCCCCGGGTCCGGAGAGCGAGCAGATCCTCGCCGAGGCCGTGCGCGCCTCCCAGCTCATCGAACGGATCGCGCAGCCGGAGGAGATCGCCGAGTCGATCCGCTTCCTGCTGAGCGACGGTGCCGCCTACATCACCGGATCGACTCTGTGGGTGGACGGAGGAGCTGGTGCCGCCCACTAGCCACGGCGTACACCCGACACTGTCGACACGATGGGATCAGCCATGACGCAGAGCACCGCCTGGGACCGCGACACGTTTGTCCACCTCACCGGATACCGGGAGGTGGAGGAAGTCTTTCGCCGCAGCCGCGACTTCGTGATCAGCGGCACCAAGGCGGGGTCGGACGAGTTCGTCCACGGCACCCTCGTCGCCCTCGACGGCCGCGAGCACATGGGCCGCCGCCGCGCCTTGATGAAGATGATCAGCTCCGACCAGCCGTGGGGCGCCGAGGGCACGCTGATCGACGACATCTTCGCCCGTTACCTCGCCGAGGTCGTCGCGGCCGTCGAGCCGAGGGACGGGCATGTTCGCTTCGACCTCATTCCGGTCGGCCGCCGGATCATCTGGCGGCTCACTGCGGCCTTCGTCGGCCTCGACAACATCGACGACCCGGCGCAGGTCGAGCGCTTCATGGGACTCGTCGAGCCCGTGCTCGAAGGCCTCACGCTCGAGTACCAGCCGGAGGAGCGACACGAGGCGATCCTGGTCGCCGCCCGCAAGAACCGGGCGCTGATCCGCGAGGAGATGTTCGACCCCAGCCTTGCCCGCCGTCAGGTGCTCGTCGAGAAGGTGAGACGGGGCGAGGCGAAGGCCGAGGATCTTCCCGGCGACCTCATCACCAGCATGCTCTCGCAGAGCGACGAGCCGGACCTCGAGCTCATCTTCCGCGAGATGATCGCCCTGCTGGCTGCCGCGGTGAACAACCCCGTCTCACAGATGGCGTGGGCGCTGGACGACGCGACGCCGTGGCTGGACGAGCACCCCGAGTACCGAGCGAAGGTGACCGACAAGGAGTTCCTCGGCCGCATGGTCAAGGAGACCATGCGCCTGCACCGGTCCTCACGCCCGCACGTCGTGCGCATCGCGGTGAAGGACACCGTTCTCGAGTCCAGCGGCCGCGAGGTGCCGCAGGGGACCTGGGTGTCCCTGTGGCTGCAGGCCGCCAACCGGGACACCACGATCTTCGGCGACGACGCGGACGAGTTCGACCCGTTCCGTCAGCCGCTGGACCCCTCGGTGCAGCCCTTCGGCATCGGTCTGGGCAGCGGCGCGCACGTCTGCCTCGGCCGCCCGCTGCTGTTGTGGGACCAGGGGGACGAGGACGCCCAGGGACTGCTGGTGAAGCTCCTGCGCTTCCTGCTCACCGCCGGCGTCCGGCCGGATCCGGATGGTGAGCAGCACGAGGGCGGCCCGGAGGGCGGCCGTCGCCACGACCGTTACGACGTGGTCATGCCGGTTGCCGCCCGTAACCCCTAAGCCTGTGCATAGTTAGTGCTAGAGTGAGGTGCGCTCAGGAGCGCTCCGCAGGTCGGCGCGCCCCTGTTCTCTCTTCATCGTTGCAAGAGTAAAGGGAATCGAGATCCGATGACGGCTCGACCGGTGAAGCTGCTGTTCGGCGGTCAGTACGACCGCGTGCTCTCCCTCCCGGCAGCCGGCCGCGAGGTCGGGCTCGAGATCGCCCTCCAGTACCTGGACGGACCCAAGGCGGCGTTCGAGGCCCTGTCGCACGACTCGGCCGCCGACGGCGGGGAGATGTCGTTCTCCTTCTACATGACCCGCCGCTCGCAGCTCAAAGACCGCAGCGACCTCGTCGCGCTCCCGGTCTGGATCTCACGATCCTTCCGACAAGGCAACGTCTGGGTGGCCGAGGACTCCGACCTGCACACCGTGTCGGACCTGGCGGGCACGCGTGTCGGGTTGGCCGAGTACGGCATGACCCAGGCCGTCTGGCTTCGCGGGACCTTCGAGGACGAGGCCGGGCTCAAGGCCTCGGACATCCGCTGGTTCACCGGCCGGGACCCCGCGTCGCTGAGCAAGGACATGGTCCGGCTGCCCGAGGGCGTCGAGATCACCAAGGCGGACCGCTCGCGGCCCCTGCTCTCGCAGCTGCCCACCGGCGACCTCGACGCGGTGATCACCTCGGCGGGCCTGGTCCCGCGGCCGCCCGGCATACGCAGGTTGTTCACCGACCACGTGGCCGTCGAGAAGGACTACTACCAGCGCACCGGGATCTTCCCGATCATGCACGTCTTCGTCCTGCGGCGGGAGTTCGTCGAGTCCCGCCCGGAGGACGTCGCGCTGCTGTACACGGCGCTGCAGAAGGCCAAGCAGACCGCGGTGGAGAAGCTGCTGCAGCCTGCCGTCTCGTACGTCACGTTGCCGTGGACGGCCGCCGCAGCCGAGGAGCAGATCGCGATGTTCGGCGGCGACCCCTGGCCCTACGGCGTCGAGGCCAACCTCCCCACGCTCACCGCACTCCGGCGCTACATGAGCTCCCAGGGCCTGCTCTGGGACGACCTCCCAATCGACGACTACTTCGCACGCATCTGACAACGACTCACCGGGGCGGCCCACCACCGGCCCGGCGTGACACGGAACGAGGACCGGCCATGCCCGACTTCACCGAGACCACCCCGAGGTTGGCACACCGCCTCGGCTACGTGGTCCTGCAGGTGGACGACCTCCAGGTCGCCACCGACATGTTCGTCCACGAGGTCCAGCTCCAGGTCAACGAGAAGACCGACGAGGCCGTCTACCTCGGCAGCGGCAACGACCACCACTGGGTCGTGCTCCGCTCCGACGAGGGCGTGCCCCGCGGCCTGCGGACCATCGGTTTCGAGCTCGACGGGTCCGTGTCGTTCGAGCAGGCCGAGGCCGTGCTCGACGAGGCCGGCATCCCCCACGAACGCAGCACCGACCCGGTCGCGAAAGACCGCGTCGGAGAGCTGCTGCGCCTGGCCGACCCTGACGGCACCACCATCGAGCTGTTCCGCGGCATGCTGTCCGCTCCGTGGCCGAACGCGCCGAGATGGGTCCAGCTGGAGCGCATCCTGCATACCGCCATCGCGGTCGGCGACTTCAAGAAGTCACTGCACTTCTACACCGCAGTCCTCGGCCTGCGGGAGTCGGACTGGATCGAGGAGACCTCCGTGTTCCTCCACGCCACCGACCGCTATCACCACTCCCTGGTCCTGCAACAGCGCCCCGGCCCGCCCCGCGTCGACCACCTCTGCTTCCAGACCGAGACCTTCGACGACGTCATGCGCGCCCGCGCCATCATCCAACGATCGGGCTTCGAACTGCGAGACGACCTGCTCAAGCACGCACCGTCCGGATCCATCGGCTTCTACTTCCACGGGCTGCCCGAAGGCCTGGGCATCGAGTTCTGCCACGGCCACGCCATCGTCGAGCCCGACCACAAGCCCGGCCGCTTCGCGCGCGTCCTGCAGGCCAAGGACGTCTGGCAGCCCCCGGCCGACTACTGAGGACGGCCCCAGATCTCGAACTGAGCAGGAACTGATGAGTGACACCGCCTCCGGGCCCCTCACGGGGCTGCGCATCCTTGACCTCACCGGCACCATGTCGGGCCCGTACTGCACGCTCCTGCTGGCGCAGCTAGGTGCCACGGTCGACAAGGTGGAGCCCCCCGCGGGCGACATCACGCGCTCGCTGATGCGCGGCCGCAACGAAGGCATGACGCCGATCTTCCTGGGCTTGAACGTCGGCAAGCGCAGTGTGCTGCTGAACCTCAAGGACGCGGAGGACCGGAAGCGGTTCACCGACCTCCTCCCCCGTTACGACGCCGTCGTGCACAACATGCGGCCCGCTGCCGCGGGCCGCATCGGGCTCACCGAGGAGGGCCTGACCGCGGCCGGGTCCTCCGCGCTGCTCTGCGAGATCGTGGGCTACGGGCCAGGCCCCTACGAGGACCGCCCTGCCTACGACGACACCACCCAGTCGATCTCCGGCATGGCATGGGTGCAGGGTCGCGGCGAGCAGCCGGAGTACGTCCGCGCCGCCGTCGCGGACAAGACCGCCGGCCTGTACGCCGCGGTGGCGATCTGCGCCGCGCTACTCGGCCGCACGAACGGGCAGAAGACCCGCGCGGTCCGCATCCCGATGTTCGAGACGATGGTCGCCTACACCATGGTGGAGCAGCTGGGCGGCTTGACCTTCGACCCGCCGGAGGGGCCGCCACTGTATCCCCGCACCATGTCGCCGTCGCGGCGGCCCTACCCCACTGCCGACGGCTACATCGGCGTGATGCTGTACACGGACAGGCACTGGATCTCGTTCCTGAAGTGGCTGGGGCGAGACGATCTCGCCGCCGACCCGATGTACACCACCGTCTCCGGACGGTCGCTGCGCATCGACGAGGTCTACGACTTCCTCACCGAGCAGCTCAAGGCCCGGACCACCGACGAGTGGCTCGAGATCATGGAGGAGCTGGACGTCCCGGCCAGCCGGGTGCACTCGTTCCACGACCTGCTCGAGGACCCGCACCTGCAGAAGTCGGGCAGCATCGTGATCGAGGACCACCCGACCGAGGGCCGGGTCCGCCGCGTGCGCGCTCCGTTCCTGTTCGACGGGCACACACTTCCCGACCCCTCCCCGGCCCCCACCCTCGGCCAGCACACGGACGATGTGCTCGGCGAGTCCTGAGGTGCCGGAGCAGGACCCTCTGGCCGGTCGACACATCCTGGTCACCGGCGGAACGCGCGGCATCGGACGGGCCATCGTGGACGGCGCCGTCAGGCGTGGGGCCCGCGTGTCGTTCCTCGGCCGGGACGCCACTGCAGTGGTCGAGGTTGAGAAGCTGCTGATCGACGCCGGGCAGGTCGCCGGGGTCGCGGCGGACGTGGTCGACGAGGCCGCGGTGCGCGCGGCCGTCGCAGCCCTCGAGGCGCGGCTCGGCCCGGTGGACGTGCTGGTCAACAACGCCGGCCTGAACACGTCGCAGGGCCCGCTGCACGATTGCGACCTCGGCGGGTGGTGGCGAGACGTCAGCGTGAACGTCCTGGGTGTGGCCGTCTGCTCGGCCGCCGTCCTACCTTCGATGATCGCCCGCGGCCGCGGGCGCATCATCTCGATGGTCTCCGGCACCGCGGGGCGCGCGACCCCGTACAACAGCGCCTATGCGAGCGCCAAGGCCGCGGTCGTCCGGCTGTCGGACTCGCTGGCGGCGGAGGTCGGCGAGCACGGGATCGCGGTCTTCGCGTTGCGCCCGGGCACGATCGCCACCGACATGGTGGCCCGGTTCAGCGCCTCGCCTGCGACCCAGAGATACATGGGGGACGAGGTCGCAGCGATGCAGGCGAGAACGCCGGAACGGGCCGTCGAGGCCACGCTTTTCCTGGCCGGGGGCCGCGGGGACGCGCTCACCGGGCTCTGGATCGACGCGGACGAGGACCTCGAGGGGCTGGCCGCGCGGGCGGACGAGTTGCGCGCCAACGGGCTCTACCAGCTCCGACGTCGTCGAACGTGACGGTGGATCCCCGGTAGGGCATCGTGAACGGCCTCGTCGAGGGCACTGGCGGCTCGCTCCCGGGGAAGGTCTTCGTCGAGGAGTTCCGGTGAGCGTGAGGTGTAGGTCCACCACATCGCGGCCTCGCGCAGGATGGTGTTGGCCGCGTCGCGGAAGCGGACTTGCGCGACCGGCCAGAGGGCGGGTGACCGAAGCCCCAGCCTTGCCTCGGCGTCGCGGGGCCACACCTTGATTTCGCTCCGCGGTCAGCTGCGGCAGTCGCAAGCGGTCCACCCGCTCCGCGGGGCACCGGGGCACAGATGCGGCTCCGCCGCGCACTACCGCTGCCCGGTGTCCGGGGTCGCGGGAACCCGGTCCTTGCGGCAGTCCAGCAGGGGCTGGATCCGCTCGCCGAAGTCGCCGAGCCCCCGGATGAAATCGTCGAAGACCAGCATGATCCCCGAGATCCCCTCCACTGCGGCCAGCTGGTCGAGCATCCCGGCTACGTTCTCGTAGGAGCCGATCAGAGCGCCCAGGCCCTGGTTGACCGCCTTCGTCGCGGCGGCCCGGTTCATCAGGTCCACCGAGGACCCGTTCGCCACCTTGTGGATCTGATCGAGGGAGGACTGCGAGGTCAGCCAGGTCAGGGCTTCGACGTCGACGCCCTCCTCGTAGTGCCGCCAGCGCGCCCACGCCTCGTCGTCCGTCTCCGCGGCGATGACCATCACGAGCGCGTAGGCACCGACGTCGCGACCGCTTCGCTCCGCGGCGGACCGCAACGCGGCGACCTGGCCCGCCGGGGACATCGGATCGTTGCGCCCGGTGCTCGCGATGAAGTTGAAGTCGCAGTGCTCGGCACAGAACCGGATGCCGCGCTCGCTCTGGCCCGCGCCGACGACGGGAACAGCCGCGCTGGGTCGGGGAAGCAACCGGCAGTCGTCGTAGGAGTAGAAGTCGCCCCGGAAGGACGACACCCCCCTCTCGAAGAGCTCCCTGAGGATGCTCACGTACTCACCTGCGTGGTCGTAGCGCCGCCGGTAGTGGTCGTCACCGGGCCACAGGCCCATCTGCTCGTACTCGGCCGCCTGCCACCCCGTCACGATGTTGATCCCGAAACGGCCGGGCGCCACCGAGTCGATCGTCGTGGCCAGCCGAGCCGTGACCGCCGGGGGGATCGCGAGGATCGGGGCCGAGGCGTAGAGCCTGATGCGGTCCGTCACCGCCGCGAGGGCGGCGTTGAGGGCGAACGACTCCAGCGAGTGGTCCCAGTACTTCGTCGGGCCTCCGTATCCGCGGTACTTCACCATGGAGAGGGCGAAGTCGAGCCGATGCCGCTCGGCGAGCTGAACGATCTCGCGGTTCAGCTCATAGGTCGGCAAGTACTGCGGCGCTGTCTCCGACACCAGCCAGCCGTTGTTGGCAACGGGCAGGAAGACACCGAGATCCATCTCGTCTCACCTTTCAGCAAGAAGTGTGCCGGAGGTCAGGTCCTCGACGGACGGGACTGCAGTTCGCTCAGGTACGCGAGTGCCTCCGCCAGCGCGACGACATCGGCGTAGCGGTCAGCCAGGTCCCACAGGGCGGCCTCCCGCGAGAAGGTGCGGGGATCGTAGGTGCACTCTTCGACGAGCACGGCGCGGTAGCCGAGGGCCGCGGCGTCGACCGCTGTCGCCCGCACGCACCCGCTGGTCGAGGTACCCGCCAGCAGGACGGTGTCGACGCCCAGCTCCGAGAGATGCTCGTGGACATCGGTTCCGAAGAACGCGGACGCGTGCGGCTTGACGATCAGGCGTTCACCCGCCAGGGGTGCAATCCGATCGTCGACCGCCACCAGCGGGGAATCCCCCACGAACCCGTTCAGGTCCTGGGTGGCCTGCCAGCGGGGGCTGGCCGACTCTAGCGAGTCCCATCCCTGGGCCGTGTAGATGACCGGGATGGCCCGGTCCCGGGCAACCTCGATCAACCTTCTCGTCGCGGCCAGGGCCGGTTCGACGCGCGCGCCGGAAGGCTCGGTGAACGCGACCTGGTAGTCGATGACCACGACGACCGGTCGCTCGCCGAACCCGAAGCGGTCCCGTTCCGCGCGGGCGCGGCGCAGCCGGATCACCTCCTCGTTGAAGTCGACGTCGTCGGCCGCTTCACCCGGCCCGTAGAGGCTCTTCGCCTCGTTCGCCACCCTGCACCTCCTTCTCGATCACCGGAACCTTCGTCAGCCACGACTATCCCGCGTTCTCACCCCGGCACAGTGCCCCCCGCCGGCGACCGCCAACGTCGTCCGGGTGCCGACCGACACGTGGTCGCCGAGCGGGAGGAGATCGCCGCAGCGATCTCGTCGGGATCCGCCATCCGTCCGATCAGTTGGCTGCGCCCGACCGCCGCGGCGAGCGCCCCCTCCGCGTCAACACCCGCAGCATCGCGCTGCGTGGCTGCGCCGTGTCGACCGGGCGCGGGGCGATGTCGCAGAACCGGATCCCGCTCCGTCGGCTCGCTGGACAGCGCCCTGGCGAGGTAGGTGTTGGCGGCCTTGCTGGCAGGCCCAGGACATCCTTGGTCCCGGTCGTGCTACTCCCTTGGGGAGACGCCCGTCTGCTCGAACGCGGCCCCTGCCAGCCGGTGACGGTGGTGATCCCGAACCGCCGGGGCCGGGTCAGCCGAGGGGATGAAGACGCCGAGCACCGCGGGAAGTGGTCCTCCCGAGCGGGTCAGGGACCGATGACGCGGCTGGCGTGCAACGTGTCCTGGTACTCCTTGACCTGCACGATCGCGCCGTCCCGCACCACGAACAGGAAGTGGTACTGGTTCTGGTACGGCACGCCGGACTTCGTCGGTGCCGTTGTCTCGGTCTCGACGGCGACCCGCTCGCCCTGGGCCGTGATGCCCAGGACGGCGATCTTCAGCGGGCCCGCCAGCGCCGGAACGATCTTCTCGGCGGTCACCGCCATGACGCCGTCGCGGTCGTAGGTGCCGCCGACCGACCATTCGCGGCCGGCGATCCAGAACTCCGCGTCGTCGGCCATCCGGCCGAACGCGGACTCGAACTCGCCGGCGTTCACGTCGGCGAAGAAGCCCTCGACGATCTCGGTGGGGTTCTGCGTCATCGCACTGCCTTTCGGTGGGGGAGCCGTCAGCCCGCGGAGCGCAGGCCGGCCTGCACGGCCAGCGGGATCACCGCGTCGCGGAACCTCGCGATGCCCGTCTCGTAGTCCGGCCAGATCATGCTCATGCCGTCGACGCCGAGGTCCGCCAGCTGCTGCATCTTCTTGACGATCTGTTCCGGCGTGCCGAACAGCTGATAGGAGTGCTGCATCGCCATCATGCGCTCGAGCATGGCGGGGTCGAGCTTGAAATCCAGCGTCTTCCCACCACCGCCCATCAGCATGGTCATCTGGTTGGTGACGGCCTCGACGTCGCCGTGCTCGCGGACGATGTGGTTGTACTGGCGGGAGACGTCGTCCTCGGTGTCGCCGCAGATCACGCCGACCTGGGTCCACACCTCGACGGTCCGCCCGCGCTCGGCGGCGGCGTCCTTGATCCGCGCGACCAGCGGCTGCAGGGTCTCCGGCGAGTCCGCCACCGCGAAGCAGATGTCCGCGTACTCCGCCGCGAACGCGACACCGGCCGGGCTAGACCCGGCGCTCATGATCGGCACTCGAGGGCGCTGGATCGGCTTCGGGTCGCTCAGCGCGCCCTTCGACCGGAAGTACGTGCCGTCGAAGTCGAACTCCTCGGTCTCGACCCAGAGCTTCTCCAGGAACCGGATCCACTCCCCCGCCACGGTGTAGCGCTCGTCGTGCGGGATGAGGTCGACGCCGAACATGTCCAGCTCACGCTGGTTCCAGCCGGCCACCACGTTGAGGCAGAAGCGGCCGCCCGAGATGTGGTCGAGCGTCGCGACCTCCTTGGCGAGCCGGACCGGGTGGATCAGCGGGACGTGCGCGGTGGCGAACACCGCGATCCGCTCGGTCAGGGCGCTGATCGCCGCGGCCCACGGGATCGCCTCGTACTGCTCGTCGTTGAACTTCGACGGGCCACCGTAGCCGCGCCAGCGCGCGATCGGGATGAACGCGTCGAAGCCGGCCCGGTCGGCGAGCTGCGCGATCCGGACCTGCTGGCTCCACTCGAGCGGGTTGATCCCGCCCTCGGCGGTCGACGGCGTGGCGCCGCCGGTGCAGTTCATGTGAAAGACCCCGAGCTTGAGCCGGTCGGGACCGGTGAAGATCGGCGAGGAGAGGCTGGCTGCGTCGGTCACGGTTATGCCTCCGGACGGTGTCGGGTGAGGTGGAGGACGGTCACGAGGAGGGGCGCCAAGTGGCGGCGTAGAGGTCGAGCAGGTTCGTGGGGATCGTCGGGATGCCGGTGCCCCCGGGGACGTTCTCCGGGGTGAGCAGGGCCAGCGGGTAGCCACCGATGTCGGCCTGCGGCTGCCCTGTCGTGGCGATGCGGATGGCTGCGTCGGTGATCTCGTAGCCCTGGGTCAGCGAAGACTGGTCGACCCACCAGGCGTTGGTGCGGTTGCGCAGCGCGGCGTAGCTCGCCTCGTCCGGGACCTCACCGAAGATCCGGACGTCCTCCAGACCCGCCGTCTTCACGGCCTGAGCCAGGCCGTTCGCGATGTTGCCGATCTCGGTGTAGGCGTACTTGATCGACGGGTCGGACTCGAGTTGGGCGACCATCTGGGCGGCCACTCTCGGGGTCCCGAGGTCCTGCGGCTGCAGCGCGGTGATCTTGACCGTGCAGTCCGGGCACTTCTCGCTGATCGCGGTCCGGAACGCGTCATCGGTGACCTTGAGGATCGGGTAGTCCATCGTGAACAGCGCGACCTTGGCGTTGCACCCGGAGTCCGACAGGACCTTGTTCGCGTGGATCCGCCCGATCAGCTGGGCCGTGTCGGTCCCGTTGACGGTCGCGGCGAGGCCGGTAGGGCCGGTTGGGTGGTCGGTGACGGACGCGAGGATGACGCCGATGCCGGCCTCCTTGGCCGCGTCGATCTGCTTCTGGATGGCCGCAGCCGGGAAGCCGGAGAGCCCGATGTAGTCCGGCTTGGCCTCGATCGCCGTCTGGAACTTGGCCTGCAGGTCCGGGACAGTGGAGTCGTAGATGTAGGTCTGCGAGGTCCACCCCACCTTCGCCACCGCGGCGGCGACGGCCTCGGACACGGTCTTGTCCGCGGGGTAGCCCTGCGCGAGATAGGCGATCTTCTTTCCGGGCGGTACCGGCACGGTGACGTTCGCGTAGCGCGCGGGTGGGGAGGCGGGCAGCGTGGTGGGCAGCGTGTTCCAGTGCGTGAGGAACTGGTTGGCAGCGTCGACGCAGGCCGCACGGTCGGCGTCGGAGGTGGCGGGCGCTGCCGCATCGCCCGCGGACGAGCCACCGCAGCCGGCGAGCACGAGCAGGGCGGCCGCCGCCACGGAGGCGGCGGACCAGCGGGTGAGACGGGAACGGGACATGCTCGCGACCTCTTCCTTGAGGTGAGACGAACGCGATCGGCAGAGCTACTCGGACAACCCGTCACTTCAGTGATGTGTACCATAATCATAGTATTGACCGAGGTCAATGGCCCCGCCACCCAAACGGCGACGCCGCGCCGCGGACCCCGAGGGCTTCGTGGCGCGACGTCCCTGGCCCGCTACCGGGAGCAGGATCAGCCCAGCATGTCGGGCTGCTTCATTCCCGGTGCGACACCCGGGTAGTACTTCTCCAGACCCTTGCGCTGGGCCGAGGCGTTGCACGCCTCGAAGAAGATCCCGAGACTGCTCGAGAAGAACGCCGCCCGCGAGTCGTCGGTGACGGGGCCACCGGCGTGGAACCACCCGCACTGTTCGAGCCGCTGCTGCTCGGTCACGACGTTGTCGGTCCAGTACCCCATGTGGTGGAAGACCGTGCCCTTGGCGGGCTCGTTCGGGGTGCCCGGGACCGACTCGAACAGCTCCAGCGCGCACGGCCCGGCCGTTGCGAACACGAGCCGGGTCTTGAGCGTGAAGGGCTTGCCGCCCGCGTGGGCGTTCTCCCCCTCGAACTCCTTGATCGGGTTCCAGTCGAGGTTCAGCGCCTGGCCGAACTTCTCCATCCCCTCCTCGAGGTTCGGGACCGCGAAGGCGATGTGCCAGATCATCAGTTCCCCTTCTTCGGGTAGAACGGCTCGAGGCCGACGCGCGGGACCAGCGCACTGGTGGCCTCGAGCAGGATGTCGTACGGCCCCTCGGTCACCAGGATCCGGCGCAGGTCCATATCCGGGTCGTTGCGGAACATCACGCAGCCGTAGCCCAGGTTGGCGAGGCGCTCTTCCTCGGCGAAGAGGTCCTCGTCCCAGTACCCGAGGTGGTGGAACGCCGTCTCGCCGCGGCGGACATTCGGGGTGCCCGGGTCCTGCTCGATCAGCTCGAGCGACAGCGGGAGGTCTGTGGAGAAGCAGACCCGGGAGTTCAGGGTCCAGCTCTTGCCCTCCGGGCCGTCGAGCGTAGCGCCGCGGATGTCGTGGATCGGCGCCCAGGTCAGGCCCAGCCCCGCGGAGAGCTCCGACATGGCCTTCTCGAGGTCGTCCACGATGAAGCCCGCGTGCCAGATGATCCGGGGCGACTTTTCCGGTGAGGTCATGAGTCGTCTCGCCCTTCCTGTGAGGAGATGTCAGACAGCGGGACGGACGATCCGGTCGACGCCCGGGAAGTTCATGGACTTGACCTCGAGGAACTCCTCGATGCCCAGCACACCGAACTCCCGGCCGTTGCCCGACTGGCGGTACCCGCCGAACGGCGCGCGGACGTTGATCCGGCCGCCGTTGACGCCGACCATGCCCACGCGCAGCTTCGACGCGACCTTGGTCGACTGCTCGTCGTCCGGCCCGAAGACCGCTCCGACCAGGCCGTACTCGCTGTCGTTGGCGATGGCGACGGCCTCCTCCTCGGTGTCGTACGGGAGGATGCAGAGCACGGGCCCGAAGACCTCGGTCTGCGCAATCGTCATCGAGGTCTCGACGTCCGAGAAGACCGTCGGCGCCACGAAGTAGCCCTTGTCCGGCGCCGCGGCTCCAGGCCCACCGACGACGACCCGCGCCCCCTCGGCCGCCCCGGCTTCGACCAGCCTCAGCACGCGGCTGCGCTGGGTCTCGGACACGAGCGGGCCCAGGGTGGTGGCCTCGTCGAGCGGGTCGCCCAGGACCTGCTCGTTCACGTAGTCGACCAGCGCCTTCTCGGCCGTCGCCAGCTCCTCGCGCGGCACGATCAGCCGCGAGAGCGCCGCGCAGACCTGCCCGGAGTTGGTGAAGCAGCGCGCCGCGGCCGCGGCGGCAGCCTTCGCGACGTCCCCGCCGCGCAGGACCACGGCAGGGCCCTTGCCGCCCAGCTCCAGCGCGACCTTCTTGACCGTCTGCGCCGCCACCGCGCCGATGTGCCGCCCGACGGCGGTGGAGCCGGTGAACGAGATGCCGTCGACCTTCGAGTGCCCGATCAAGGCCTCCCCGACGGTCTCCCCCACCCCGGTGACGACGTTGTACACGCCCGCGGGCAGGCCCGCCTCGGCGAAGACGCCCGCCAAGGCGTAGGCGCTCAGCGGTGCGACCTCGGACGGCTTGTGCACGACCGCGCAGCCGGCGAGCAGCGCCGCGCCGACCTTCGCGATGGTCTGGTGCAGCGGGACGTTCCACGGGGTGATCGCGACGACGACGCCGAGCGGCTCGCGCACGACCAGCGTGGAGTCGACCTGCTCGACCCACGGCAGCGCCTCGGCCGCGTCGCACAGCGAGGTCAGTACCTCGATCGGGCGGCCGACCTGCACCGCCTTCGACATGGCCAGCGGCATGCCGACCTCTTCGGTGATGGTGCGGGCGAGGTCGTCCGCCCGCTCCTTCAGCAGCTCCGCGGCGCGCCGGAGCACGGCGACCCGCTCGGCCATCGGGGTGGTCGACCAGCCCTCGAAGGCCTCGGCCGCGGCAGCCACCGCGGCGTCGGCGTCCTCCTTGGTGCCCCGCGCGACCCGCGCCAGTACCTCCGTGGTGGTCGGGTTCTCGACCGGGAGGGTCTCCGACGAGGTCGAGGGGACCCAGGCCCCGCCGATGAACTGCTGCCCGGCTCGGTCGACCGGGCTCATGCGCCCCTGCCCGACTCATCGACGTCCGGGACGGTCACGGTGAACTGGCAGACGACCGCGCTCTCGACGATGTCCTTCATGACCGAGCGGACGACATCGTGTGCGGGGTGTGCGCTGTAGGCCTTCCAGCCCTCGGCGTCGTCGAAGTCCGCGACGAGGCCGTAGTCGTAGCCGTTCGGCCGAACACCGAGGTCCGGGCCGTGGCTGATCGCCCGCACGGTCGGGGCCTGCGCACCGAGGTCGTCATGGACCTCCTTGATGCGCTTGGCCGTGACGTCGTCGACCGGCGCCTTGTACTTCTGGAGCGCGACGTGGCGGAAGATCTCGGCCATCAGGCACCCAGCCCCGGATCGACGGTGCTGTCGATCCCGTTGAGGAAGTCGACCTGCACCTTGTTGTACTCCTCAGGCTGCTCGAACTGGGGCCAGTGCGCCGCATCCTTGATCAGGTGGAACCTCACGTCCGGGATGTGCGAGAAGCCCTCGCGCGCGTCCTGCCACGAGTGGATCGGGTTGTGGTCGCTCCAGATCACCAGCGACGGCGCCTTGATACCGGCGAGGCGCTCCGGGGTCAGCCAGTACTTCTTGGCCTCCTCCGGGTCGAAGAGCTGGCTGAACAGCTTGGTCAGCGAGTTCTGGATGCCGGGGCGCTTGTAGATGGCCTGGCGGATGTGGATGAACTCCTCGGGCACCTGGGTCGGGTCCGCGAACAGCCACCCCATCCGGGACTTCACGGCCTCGTACTCGCCGGTGCGCAGCGAGGCGGTGGTACGGGCCAGCAGGTCCTTGACGTCGCCCTGGTGGCGGTCGCCGGTCGCGGGCAGCCCGCCGGAGGTGTTGAGGATGAGCTTGTTCACCCGGTCCGGGTAGCGGATGGCCATCCAGCCCGAGACGCGACCGCCGAAGCTCTCGCCGCAGAAGTCCGCCTTGTCGATGCCTGCGGCGTCGAGGAAGCGGACGACGTGATCGATGATGTCGTCGGTCGTGTAGCCGAGGTTCTCGGGTGCGTCGGTGAAGCCGTGCCCGAGCATGTCGATCGCGTACGACCGGCGGTAGGGGGCGTGCGGGCCCAGATTGCGCACCCAGGTCTCCGCGTGCCCGCCGCCGCCGTGCAGGAAGACGATGGCCGGCCCCTCGCCCGCCTCGATGCTGCGGGTGCGGACGCCGCTGACGTCGTAGAACTTCTGCTCGAAGGGCTGGTCGAGCAGGTCGAGCCAAACTGTGTCGCGTGGTGCCATAACGAGTTCCTTCCGTTGCCGCGGGCCGGCGTCGGCCCGTGGATCGAGCGCAGACGTCAGCGACGGGGGTGGAGCAGGGAACGGGCGATCAGCAAGCGGTGGATCTCGTTCGTGCCCTCCACGAGTTGGAAGACCTTGGCATCCCGGTAGGCGCGGCCGACCCGGAACTCCGGGGACACACCGTAGGCCCCATGGATCTGCACCGCCTCGGTCGCGACACGCTGGGCGACGTCGGCGGCATACATCTTGGCCATGCTCGCCTCGGTGCGGGCTCGCGAGCCGCCGTCCATCGCCCGAGCGCAGTCCCGCACGAGCAGTCGGGCCGCATGAATCTCGACGGCCATCTGTGCAAGCTTGGCCTGCGTCATCTGGTGGTCGGCAATCGCGGTGCCGCCGATGACCCGCTCCTGCGCGTAGCGCACGCAGTCGTCCAGGCAGCCCTGCGCGAGGCCGACCGCGCGGGAGGCGACCGAGAGCCGGCCCCGCTCCACAGCGCCCATCGCGATCCGGTACCCGTCCCCCTCCGTGCCCAGCAAGGCCTCCGGACCGAGCCGCACCTCATTCAGCGACACCTCGCCGCTGCACAGGGGACGGAAACCCAGCTTGTTCTTGAAGGGAGCGGTGGTGAGGCCCGGGGTGTCGATCGGGATGACGAAGGCACTCACGCCCTTCCGGCCGAGCGACCGGTCCGAGGTGGCGAAGGTGATGACGAAGCTCGCGATGTCGATGTTGGTGATCCAGGTCTTCGCCCCGTTGATCACGAAACCCTCGCCGTCGCGGCGGTAGGTCGTCTCCATCGCGGCGACGTTGCTTCCGGACTGCGGCTCGGTGACTCCGGCCGCGCCGAAGATCTCACCCGCCGCCAACGGCGCCAGCCAGGTCTTCTGCTGCTCCGGGGTGCCGTAGGCGAGCAGCCCCGACCCGACCAGAGCCGACGGCATGCTCATCAGCACGCCCAGACAGTGGTCGACCGTGGACATCGCCTCGATGATCGCCGCGTAGGTCACGTGGTCGAGGCCCGCACCGCCCAGGTCCTCCGGCACCGTCCCGCCGAACAGCCCCAGATCGCGCATCTGCTCGAGGAGGTCCTTCGGAAGGTGCTCGGCGGCGTCGTACTCGGCCACTCGAGGTGCCACGACGTCCTGGGCGAAGCTCGTGACCATGGCTACGAGGTCCGCCGTCTCGGTGGCAGACAGCATCTGGACTCCTTCTGGGCTTCATCGGCCATCGACACCCACCGGAATGGGATCGAATATCTGCGCATACTAACTACGGTTGGGGGCACGGGCAATGGCCCGCCCAACTCTCCCCGACCTCTACACAGCCGCCCTACACAGCCCTCCTGTGATGCTTGCGCCAACCACTCCGTTGCGCTACGGTCGCTCCATCGTTCAGTAGTACTGAACGTCAGAGACACTGAACCTCAGCACTCAGGACGGTCCGGCGCAGCGGCCGGGCCCCAGGACGGGAGATTCCAATGAAGGCGGTTCCCATCACCGACAGCCTCGGCGTCGAGTTGCAGGATCTGGACATGTCGAAGCCGTTCGACGACGACGAGGTCGAGGTGCTGCGGGAGGCGTTCGACCGGGGCGGTGTGGTGCTGGTGCGTGGGCAGAAGCTGCGCGACGAGGACCAGGACCGGTTCGTGAAGACCTTGGGCAACCTGCACACCTTCCGCTGGGGCACGCAGGTGGAGTACCTGTCGAACGTGATCAAGGACAACCCGTCGCTGGCCGGGTCGCGGCGGCTGTTGTTCCACAACGACGGTGCGTACCGGGAGAAGGTGGCCTCCGGTACCTGTCTCTACGCCCAGGACGTCTCGCCGACCTCGCCGCCGACCGCGTTCGCCAACACCGTGCGCGCCTACAAGAACCTGCCGCAGGAGATCAAGGACGAGATCGAGAACCTGCACGCCTGCAACGCCTTCGACATGTACGAGACCGAGGCCGAGCAGAAGCGGGTGCGCCTGGCGGACTACCCCGAGGGTGCCGACCTGTCCGGCATCCAGTCCTACGAGCACCCGTTGGTGATCACCGTGCCGCACACCGGTGAGAAGGCGCTGTTCGTCAACGAGTTCAACACCAGCCACATCGTGGAGTACGGCGTGGACTCGCAGCGCGGCGAGGAGCTCATCCAGACCCTGTTCTCCTACGCCTACGCCGAGGACAACATCTACACCCACCACTACGCCAACGACGACCTGGTGCTGTTCAACAACTGGGCCGTCCAGCACGCCCGCACCGGCCAGATCGACCACAACCCGCGCACCCTGCGCCGGCTGGTCCTCGAATCCCTCAACTGGTGACCACGGCCCGCCGGGCCCGTCCGGGAGGCACGTCGTCGATGTTCCTCCCGGGCGAGCCGGCATCGTGGGATCCCATGAGCGACTCGGACGACCTGCCCGCCCTCGCCGCCGCGGTGCGAGAGGCGGCGGGCATGGTCATTCGGCGGGTCCGCTACGAGAGCGGGAGTCCGCTCACGTGGTCACAGAGCGCGCTGCTGAGCGAGCTGTTCCGGCGGGGCAGGGCGACTGCGAGTGAGCTCGCGGACGACCAGGGCCTTCGGGTGCAGACCGTGTGGGCCAGCCTTGAGACCATGGAGCAGCGCGGACTCGTCGTCCGGGAACGGGACGCCAGCGATCGCAGGCGCGTCCGAGCCTGCCTCACGGGGCTCGGTCATCAGGAGTTGGTCGAGGACCGCAGGACGCGGGACCAGTGGATCGTCACCGTCCTCGCGGAGGAATTCACGGCCGAGGAGCGCCAGACGCTGGCGGACGCGCTCACCCTGCTCGTCCGATTGGCCGACTCGAGCCTGGCGAACCGGCCACTACCCGCGAGCTAGAGCCCCCCGCTCCCCGGCCTGAACGCCCGGTCCCCTCTCGGGGCCGGGCGTTCGCCCCTTGCGCGAAAGAATATAGCAATAATGAGATGTGGTTCATCGGGTTCTGCAACTCCGTTGAGCTACACCGAAGGTCGGTTACTCGATCCCGCCCTGCGCCCGATCACGGCCAAGGGACCTCGGTTGAGGCGGACGAGGAGATCACCGAACGCGCGGCATCCGCACCGAGCTCGGCTGAAGCCGCGGCACCCGCCCCGGAGAGCGGGGCGGGTGCTGGGTTGTGGAGCCGGACGGGCCCCGGAGTTCGCACGGAGCCCACCCGACGAACCGGGCGTCAGTCCGCGGTGGACTCCGAGACGCTCCGCCACTTCTCGTCCGACTCGGCCTGGACGGCGGCGCCGGCGGCGGCGTACTGCACCGCGTCCTTGCCGATCAGCAGCCGGACCGGGGCGTCCGGCCGGTTGGCCAGGTCCCGTATGACCTTCGCGACCCGCGGGGTCTTCGACGGCTCACCGCCCGACGCGGCGCGGAGCATCTTCGCGAACTCCCCGACGGTCTGCTCGTAGGGCTCACTGATCGGCGGGATCGTCATCGAGGACCCGGCCCAGTCGGTGGCCATGCCGCCCGGCTCCAGCACCGTGACCTGCACCCCGAACGGAGCAACCTCCTGTGCCAGCCCCACGGAGAACCCGCCGACGGCCCACTTGGCGGCCTGGTAGGCGGTCAGGCCAACCGAGCCGATCCGCCCACCGATCGAGGACACCTGGAAGATGTGCCCGGAGCCCTGCCGCCGCATGATCGGGGTGACGGCCTTGCTCACGTACACCACTCCGTAGAAGTTGGTGTCGATCTGCGCACGGAAGTCCTCCAGGGACACGTCCTCCACCGACGCCAGGTCGCCGTAGCCGGCGTTGTTCACCACCACGTCCAGCCGGCCGAAATGCTCGACCGCCTTCGCGACGGTCGCCTCGACGGCCGCCGCGTCCGTCACGTCCAGGGCGAGCGGGTACAGCGCGTCGCCGTACTTCTCCCCCAGGTCCTTCAACTGCTCGGGTCGCCGGGCCGTGGCGACCACCTGGTCACCGGCCTCCAGCGCGCCCTCGACGATCGCCCGTCCCAGCCCTCGCGAGCTGCCGGTCACGAACCACACCTTCGCCATCACGCACTCCCATATAAAAGACCCTCGGTCTGCTGTGTCCTCTCACAGTAAGAGACCAGCGGTCCCTTGTCAACACACCGTCGGTCTGTAATCTTCGACCGTGACGACCTTCCAGCACGCGCGCAACGAGGAGCAGCGCGAACTCCGCCGTCAGGCAATCCTCGACACCGCGGACGCGATGCTGGCGGAGAGCCCGGTCTCCCAGGTGTCGCTCAACGAGCTGAGCAGGCGCGTCGGACTCGCGAAGTCCAACGTGCTCCGCTATTTCGACTCCCGCGAGGCGATCCTCCTCGAACTGCTGCACCGCAAGTGGGCGGACTGGGTCGCGAACCTGCCGGAACCGACCGAGCCCCCGGGGGCGGACGTCGCCCGACGCGCGAGCGTGCTGGCGCACGTGCTGGCCACCACGCTGACAGCGCGACCCACGCTGTGCGATCTGCTCAGCGCGCAGGCCGGGGTGCTCGAGCGCAACGTCTCCCCGGAGGTCGCGGCCCGCTTCAAGCGCACCGCAGAGGAGGACCTGGGCGGGCTGTCCGCCGTCCTGCTGCGGCACCTCCCGGAGCTCGGCGAGGCCGACGCCCAGCGGCTCAGCGCAGCGATCATGCTCACCGCCGGAGCCGTGTGGAACCACGCCCACCCGTCGGCCGCGATGCTCACCGCCTACGAGCAGCACCCCGACCTCACGTTTCTCAAGTTGGATTTCACGGCGACGGTCGAGGACCTCGTCGCGGTGCTCGCGGCGGACGTGCTCGCCCGGCCGCGCTGACTACCCCTCGGCGTCGGCTGCCGCGACCAGCAGCCGGGTGAGGTCGCCGATGTGCTCGACGGTCTCCAGCCGACCGATGATGTCCAGCAGCGCGTTCGCGTCGACGTCCGACAGCTGACCGGCCACGTTGGCCCGGAACTTCCCGACGATCCGCTCGGGTGAGGCCGGTACCTGCGGGGATCCCCGAAAGCCGTCCTGCTCCCCGGAGAGGACCCGGCCGTCGTTCATCTCGATGTCGACCTTGGCGCCCAGCAGCGGGACGTGGTCGCCGAACTCGTGCGGGTAGGCCTTGACGAGCTCGGTGGCCGCCAGCACGTCTGGGTCCGCCCACATCGCCGGGTCGATGTAGTGCTCAGGTGCCGAGGCGCCGGTGGTCAGCCGCAGCGCCACCGAGAAAGCCAGGCTGAAATGCGCGGTCACCGCGTCCGTGGGATGGGTGATCTCGCCGCCGTGGCCCACGGCGAAGGGCCGTAGGCCCACGTTCACCGCCGTGATGTCCCGCCAGTCCAGCCCGTGCTCGGTCTGCAGGTCGCCGACGATGTCGACCGCGGCGAGGATCGTGCCGACCCCCGGGGTGAGCCGGAACATGACGTCCCGCAGGTGCCAGATCCCCCAGAGCTCCTCGAACCGCGCGAGATCGGCGTGCCCGCCGAGTATCTGCAGGACGCCGCGCTTCCCCTCGAACACCGTGGTCGGGCCGGTGAGGCCAAAGCGAGCGAGCTCGAGCGCCTCGATCCCCGAGCGGGCCCCGGACCCGGCGTGCAGGCGCTTCACCTCGCCGCCGCTCTGGTCGTACTCCATGATCCCGGACGCCTCGCTGCCCGCGATGCCGAACGCGTTCTGCAGCGTCTCCACCGACGAGCCCGTGAGCCGGGCCGCGACCGCCGCCGCGGCGAAGACGCCGAGGAACTTCGGCCCGTGCCAGCCGCGCGCTGTCATCGTGTCCACCCGGTCCGCGCCCAGCACGGACATCACCTGGTGGCCCGCGACGACCGCTGCCAGCAGGTCCCGGCCGGAGCGGCCGTCCCGCTCCGCGATGGCGACGGCCGCGGGCACCACGACGGAGCCCGCGTGCCAGTTGGCGGTGTGGCAGTCGTCGTACTCCATGCTGTGGCCGAACGTGCCGTTGAGGTAGGCGGCCTGCGCCGCCGTCGACCGCAGTGCGGTGTTCGTGACGGTCGCCTCCGGCCGCGCCCCCATCTGCTCGACGAGCAGCCGCTCCGGCCGGGTGTTCGCCAGCGTGGCCCCCTTGACCTGCAGGCCCAGCTGGTCGACCAGCAGTGTCTTCGCCAGGTCGACGACGTCCGCAGGGATGTCGGAGTAGCGCAGGTCCAGCGCTCGCTCGGCAAGCCACCGCGAAACGATCGGCCCGGTGCGGGCGGACTCAAGCATGGAGGACCTCCGTTGGTCAGCGAGGTATTGACACTTCCTACTATGGTCAGCGTTGTCCGGCAACGCTCAGCGGTACCGCAGCACCCGGCCCCAGGCCTCGGCGAGCTCGGCGTCGGGGTCCCGCAGGACCACGGGCTCGCGGTCGATCGCCAGCACCGTACGGGTCGCCGTGGCGTAGCGCTTCCACGGCACCGACCCGTGCCGGGTGACCTCGCCGGTGCGGGCCAGCTCCGCCCACGCGGCGTGCACTGCCACCGCGAGGGCGTGCGGCGGCTCGTCGCCGACCATCGACGGGGCGTCGGGGGTCAGGAACACGAACGGAAGGTCGCGCGCGTGGAACGCGCCCAGCCGACCGGGGCCCCGTGCCCGCCTGACGGGCGGCGGTCGCGTAGTCCGGCCGGGGCACCTGCCTCGGGGGCAGGGCAACCCGCATGTCGGTCCACTCGTCCCGGGTGGCTCCGACGATCACGCAGACCCCCGCCGCGGCCCCGTCCGCCAGCTCGGCGAGGGGATCGGCCGGGTTCACGCCGTTGCCGACAGTGGTGCGGAACGCGGAGAAACCGCGCGGCTCCCCCGGGTGCGCGCCCGGCGCGCTCTGTGCCAGGAGCCGCTCGGTCTGTGCCGCGCGCAGCGCGTCCCAGTCCCCCGGCTTCACCTCGAGGGCGCGGAGCACGCCGTGTGCGGTCCGCCGCGCAGTCTCGACATCCGCGATCATGTCCACCCCGCCGGACTGCACGATCGCGGAGCGGAACAGCCCCCGCGCGGCCGGCATGGCGAGCAGGTGGCCGACGCTCCAGCCGCCCGCGGACTCGCCGAACACCGTGACCTCGGCGGGATCGCCGCCGAACGCCGCGATGTTCGCCGCGACCCACTCCAGGGCGGCGACCTGGTCGAGGTGCCCGAGGCTGCCACTGCCCTCGACCCCGTCGAAGTCCCGTCGAGGTGGAGGAAGCCGAAGACGTTGAGCCGGTAGTTCACGGTGACCAGCAGGACGTCGTCGGGCAGGAAGGTGCCCTCCAGGAACGGCCAGCCGTCGCCGGGCCGGTCTGCAGCCCGCCGCCGTGCAGCCACACCATGACGGGCGTCCCTCCGCCCCGACCCCCGGCGTCACGACGTTGAGGTACAGGCAGTCCTCGTCCGTCGGCGCCTGCAGGGCCGCGGGGCGGGCCCAGTGCGGGAACGCCTCCCCGCCCGTCTGCGGCTGAGGGCACGCGTTGCCCGGGACCGTCACCTCCCGCACACCCTCCCACGGCTCCGGCGGCGCGGGCGGCAGGAACCGTCGCGCCCCGACCGGCGGCGTCGCGAACGGAATCCCGGCGTAGAGGTAGCCCGCACCGAGACGCCGGCCGCGGACGGCGCCCCCGGTGGTGCGGACGACGGGCGCCGGGGCCACGTCGAGCCGGCCGCTCACGCCCGTCATCCGTTGACGACCTGGGACGAGAAGGTCTCGCCCGCGGCCGCGACGGCGTCGAGCGGGTCCGGGACGTAGACCAGGCTCTGCCCGCCGTCGACCCGCAGCGACCGGCCTGTGATCCAACGGGCGTCCTCTGAGCCGAGGAACGCGACGGCCGCCGCGATCTCCGCCGGCTCGCCCATCCGGCCGCCGAGCGGGGTGGTCACCCGGACGCCCTCGACGTAACTGGGCACCTCCGTGAACGCCGCGGTCAGCGGCGTGGCCGTGCAGCCGGGCGCAACAGCGTTGACCCGGATCCCGTGCACCCCGAGCTCGACGGCCGCGACCTTGGTCAACATCGCCAGGCCGGCCTTGGCGGCGCAGTGCCCCGACAGCCCGCGGCTCGGGTACTCCTCGTTCTCCGAGGAGATGTTCACGATGCACCCGGCCACCGACTCACTCACCATCCGGCGCGCGGCGGCCTGCAGCACGTTGTAGGCCCCGGCCAGCTCGATGTCGAGGATGCGCCGGAACTGCTCGACATCCTGCTCCAGGATCAGCTGCAGGTTGGCGTTGCCGACCGCATTGACCGCCAGGTAGGGGCAGGTCGGCAGCGAATCGACGAACTCGGCGACCGCCGCGGCGTCGGTCACGTCGAGGGGTGAACACGACAGTAGGTCCGCGACGTGAACCTCGGCGCCCTCCGCCCGCAGCCGCTCCACGACGGCGAGCCCGATCCCCCGGGCACCCCCGGTCACCAGCACTGTCCTTCCCTCGAAACGCATTACCTCGATCTCCTTCGACGGTCGACGACGACCCAAACCATGATCAGAGTACAAGGGACGGGCCGGGTACGCATCGAGGCCGTGCGTGGTGGATTCTGGCGCACGAGGAGCTCTTATCGCGATCCCTCGCGCGGCGCCCGTACGGCCGTTGACGTGGGCTGTGACCGTGATTACCGTTCAGCCCTAAAGGTGATCAGCGTATGCACCTTAATGAGGAGGGGCTGCTTGACCACCGCCGCGGAGCTCGTTCCGATCGAGGACCCCCGGTTCTACCTCGACGCCCCCTGGCCGACCTTTGCCCGACTGCGTCGGCCGGACCCCTTCCACCACTACGCTCCGCTGGACACGTCCCTGGTCACGCGCTACTCCCACATCAGCGAGATCACCAGCAGGCGTGCGGACTTCGTCAGCTCGCGCGGGCTGTTCCTCAACGACGTCAACTACGCCGACCTTGCGGGGCGACACCTCGATGACCGACAGCTTCTTTCCGCCCGGCGGGGAACAGGTCGGCACCACGGACGCGCCGCGCCACCCCGAGCTGCGCCACCCCGAGCTGCGCCGGGTGCTCGCGCCCGCCTCCAACACCGCGACCATCCGCAAGCTCGAGGGCCCGCTCGCCGAGGACACCGCGACCCTGCTCGACGAGATCGTCCCCGGCGAGACCGTCGACTGGATCCGGTACGCCACCCTCGTTCCGATCAAGGCCACGAGCGGCCTGATCGGCCTGCGCTCGGTGGACGAGGACCACGTCCACTCCTGGAGCGACGAACTGGAGAAGCTGGGCGGCGACCTCACCTTCGGGGAGCTGCGGGCCGCGGCGAAGGAGTTCTCGTCCCTGCAGGCCTACATGCGGGAGATCATCGCCGAGAAGCGCGGCGTCCCGGGCGACACCGACCTGACCACCTCCCTGCTGCAGGAGGAGCTGGACGGCAACCCCGTCTCCGAGGCCGACATCATCATGTTGCGATGACGATGCTCGCCGCGGGCGGGGCACCACCCGCTCGCTGCTCGCCGGGATGGTCATCGAGCTCGCCCGCAACCCCGACCAGTAGGACCTCCCGCGTCACGACCGCTCGCTGGTCCCCAACACAGTGGAGGAGATGCTGCGCTGGGTCATCCCTGCGCGTGCCTTCCTGCGCACTGCATCGAAGGACACCGGGGTTCCACCTGATCATCGGGGCTGTCAGCCCTTCAGCTACGACACAGCTCGCCGTCGGGGTTACGTCACGGACCGACCGTCCATCCCTTCACCGTCGAAGGCCTCAGGAGCCGCCGTGTACCGCAAGTCGTCCATCATCAAGATCCTCGCCTCGATCGCCGTCGGTGCCGTCGCGCTCGCCGGGTGCGGCGGCGGGTCGTCCGGAGCCGGGGACTCCACCTCCCGGCCCAAGGCGCCGCCGTCGGTTGCCATCGCGACCTCCGGCACGTTCATCACGATCTTCGCGCCGCTTTGGGCCGCGCAGCCCGAGCTGGACAAGGTGGCCCAGGAGTACGGCACCACGATCAGCTTCACTCCCTTCGGCAAGGGCGGGGACGCGCAGACCGCCCTGCTCGGCGGATCGGCCCAGGTCAACGCGGGCACCAGCTCGTCGGACACCGCTGAAGCCGCCGCCAAGGCGCAGCCGCTGGTCGCCGCGGCCAACATGTTCACCGGCGGCGGGTTCGTCCTCGTCGGGGCCAAGAAGTACGAGGCCGAGCGCGGCGCTGACGTCGCCAAGTACGGCGGCGGAACGTGGGGCTACACCGCCGAGGGATCATCCAGCATGGTCGGCACCGTCGCCATCGCCGAGCACGCCGGACTGAAGTGGACCGACCAGAAGGGCATCGCGCTCGGCTCGATCGCCGCCTCCGAACCCGCCCTGCAGACCGGCCGCGTCGACATCGCCGCCATGGACCCGACGTCGGCGGCCAAGACCGTCGCGAACGGCAACGGCTACGTCGTGATGAACACGAACGACG
Source organism: Pseudonocardia kujensis (assembly GCF_021283305.1). Lineage (GTDB taxonomy): Bacteria > Actinomycetota > Actinomycetes > Mycobacteriales > Pseudonocardiaceae > Pseudonocardia > Pseudonocardia kujensis. The sequence goes on along the minus strand of NZ_JAJSOK010000012.1, from coordinate 98,406 downwards.
CGGCGCTCTTCGAGCCGGTCAGCGGCACCATCCTGGGCAACTCGATCGTGGTGACCGACGAGTTCCGCGCGCAGTACCCGGAGTTCACCCAGGCCGTCATCACCGCGTTTATCGCGGGCCTCAACAAGGTCAAGAACGTGACCGACCCGAACGCCGCCTACGCCCTGATGTCGCCGGAGTACCAGAAGGCCCACCCGAACGACGTCCAGTTCGCCGACGAGTGGGCGCTGTGCCAGCCGGCCTTCGCGAACACCGACGGCACCTACAGCGCGAAGGCGATCGCGGACACACTCAAGAACACCGACCTGTCCCCCGAGCAGCAGCGGTCGCCCCAGGTCATCTCGCTGTTCGACAACTCGTTCGTCGAGGCCGCCTATAAGGAGCTCAACATCCCGCGCCAGTCTGGCTGATCGGCCCCGCACGAGCCCGGACGCCGCGTCGCACCTTCCGTGCGACGCGGCGTCCGTCGTTCTAGCGGAGTCCTTCGGGGTAGAAGCCCTCCAGGCCCGGACGGGAGGTCAACGCGTTGGTGGCCTCCAGCAGGATGCCGAACGGACCCTCGTTGACCATGACGCGGCGCAGCGCGGTCTCCGGGTCCTCCCGGACCATCACGCAGCCGTAGCCGAGGTCGGCGAGCCGCTCCTCCTCGGCGATCAGGTCGGTGTCCCAGTAACCGAGGTGGTGGAAGGCCGACTCCCCGATCCTGGTGTTCGGGGTGCCCGGGGTGGGCTCGATGAGCTCCAGGGCCAGCGGGAGGTCGGTGGAGAACACGACCCGACCGCCGAGGGTCCAGGACTGGTCCTTCGGCCCCTGGAGCTTCTGGCCCGCGATGCTGTGCGGGTTCGCCCAGCCGACACCGAGGCCCGCGGTCAGCTCGTCCATGGCGGCGCCGAGGTCGTCGACGATGAAGCCGGCGTGCCAAATGATGCGTGGCGCGGTGTCCCCTGCGGTCATGGCGTGACGACCCTTCTCCTCATCGAATCACCAATGCACATACTAACCATCGTTTAGGGCTACCTGAAGGCGATCCGCCCCGCTACACGGGGAGGCTGTCGCCACGACCTGGCTGCACCCCGGAAGGCGGCGACGCCCATCCTCCGCGGCACGAGCATCCCCAGAAGGCTCGAAATCCTCGTCGCGGTACTGCTGGCCCTCGCCGAGCAAAGCTGACTGCGGACACGCCACCGCCCGGCCCCGTCGTACAGGGCCGGGCGGTGGTGGCCGGGGAGCGGGGTCAACCTCGGGCGATGCGCCGGCGTCGAGCCCAGACGGCGAAGCCGACGGCCAGCAGCAGGATGACGCCCTGGACCAGGTCGGCGATCCACGGCGCGTCCGGCAGCCGCAACTGCAGGCCGCGCACGGCGACGGCAACGATGAACATCGACACGACGGTGCCCGCCACGTTGAACCGACCCGGCTCGATCTGGGTCGAGCCCAGGAACGCCGCGGCATAGGCCGGCAGCAGGTAGGACACGCCGCCGGCGAACGGGGCGGTGCCCAGCTGCAGGGTCAGTGCGACGCCGGCCGCCGAGGCGAGCACGCCAGAGGAGATGAGCGCACCCCAGGTCAGCTTGGTGACGTTGACGCCGCTCAGCCGCGCCGCGACCGGGTTGGCCCCCGCCGCGTAGAGGTACCGGCCCGCCGGGGTGTGCTCGAGGACGTACCAGGCGATCACGGCGATGACGGCCAGGTAGATGATCGGCGCCGGGACGCCGAGGACGATGTCACCGAACGACACGAAGGTGGGCGACAGGCCATAGAGGACGGTCTCGCCGTTGGCCACCCACCAGGAGACCGCCGCCAACACCGCCGACATGGCGAGTGTGCCGATGACGGGATCGATGTTGAATCTCGTCACGACCAGGGCGTTGATGCAGCCGACCGCCGCCCCCGCCGCCAGCGAGATCAACACTGCGACGATCGGGTTCACCCCGCCGGTCGCCTGCAGGACACCGACCATAGAGATCGACAACGACATCGTCGCGCCGATGGACAGGTCGAACACTCCGGAGATCAGACACACCGTCGCGGCGAGCGCGATGATTCCGGTGATTGCCTGGCTGGCCAGCAGCACCCGCAGGTTGGCCTGCGTGGCGAAGGTCTGCGGGATCCACAGACAGAACGTCACCACCAGCACCACGATGATGTACACGCCGGAGAACCGGTCGATCGCCAGCTTCTGGAGGATGCGCGAGCCGGCCGAAGCCTTGCCCGCGACCCCCGAGGCCGGTCCGGATCCCTTCGACCGGGCAGCCGTGGTAGCCGGAGCCGTCATCACTCACCATCCACAGGATCAGAGGAGGAAACAGGGGAAGAGGACAGGGTGGGCGACGCCGCGGTCCGGTCGTCCGAGCCGAGGTCCTCGTCAAGGTGGCCCGCCGCACCGTCGTCCGGGGCGGTGCCCAGCGTGGCGGCGAAGATGTTGTGCGGAGTCGCCCGCCCCGAGTCGAGCTCCGCGTGCACGGTGCCGTCCCGCACCACGAGGACCCGGTCGGAGATCCGGGCCAGCTCCATCTCGTCGGAGCTGCAGACCAGCACCGCGGTGCCGGCGGCGGCCGCCTCGAAGATCAGTTGGTGCAGGTCCGCCTGGGCGGCGATGTCGACCCCCTGGGTGGGCTCGTCGAGCAGCAGGACCGTGGGCTTCAGCCGCAGCCACTTGGCCAGCACGACCTTCTGCTGGTTGCCGCCGGAGAGCGTGTTCACCGGCACCTCGGCCGACGCAGTCTTCACACCGAAGGCCGTGATGTGCTCGGCGACGGCAGCCGCCTCGCGCTTGCGCTGGACCCGGCCGCCCTTCACGAAGTCCGTGAGCGTCGCCAGCGTCATGTTCCGCCGGACCGACTCGCTCAGGATCAGCCCCTGGGTGTGGCGGTGGGCGGGGACCATGCCGATCCGCCGTGTCACGGCCTCCCCAGGGTCGTTCGGAGGCAGGGTCTTGCCGTCGACCGCGATCTCGCCGCCGGTGCGCTTCTCCGCTCCGAAGAGCAGCGCACAGATCTCCTCGCGGCCTGAGCCACCCAGGCCGGCGACCCCGACGATCTCGCCGCGGTGTACGTCCAGGTCGAGGCCCTTGAGCGTGTCACCGGTCAGCCCGCGCACGGACAGCGCGACCTGCTCGAGGTCGGGACCCGCCCCGCGCTCGAGCTTGCGGTGCACGCCGCCGGTCATCAGCGAGACCAGCCGCGGCGTGTCCAGATCAGCGGTCTGCTCGACGGAGACGATCGATCCGTCCCGCAGCACGGTCACCCGGTCCGAGACCGCGAAGACCTCCTCCATGTGGTGGGTCACCAGCAGTACTGGGGTCCCCCGCTCGCGAATCCGCCGCAGGAGTGTGAACAGGTGCTCCACCTGGTCCCGCGGCATCGTCGCCGTCGGCTCGTCCAGCACCAGGAGCGAGCCATTCTCGCCGAAGTCCTGCAGGGCCCGGGCGATCGCCAGCGCGGTCCGCTGGAAGACCGTCAGCGTGCCCGCCGGGCGGTCCAGCGGGAAGTCGTCCACCACGAGGCTCAGTGCCAGGGCTGCTCGCTCACGCTGGGCCCGCCACCGTATCCGGCCGCCCGCAGCGGTGTCGTAGCCGAAGCCGAGCGCGATGTTGTCCACTGCGGTCAGATTGTCGATCAGGCCGAGGTCCTGGTGCACGAAACGAATGCCCAGGTCGTGGGCAGCCTTTCCGTCTCCGAGGGCCAGCGCCTCGCCGCGCACCGATGCGGTCGCGCCGGCGTCCGGCTCGTACACCCCCGCGAGGACCTTGATCAGCGTCGACTTGCCCGATCCGTTCTGCCCGACGAGGGAGTGGATCTCCCCCGCCGCGATCGTCACGCTCGCGTCGAGCAGGGCCCGAACACCGGGGAAGGTCTTCGACAGGTTCCGGATCTCGAGCACCGGAGCGCCCGCGGGCACAGCGGGCTCGTCGGCAGCGTGGCGGGGACCAGCAAGGACGCCCTCGGTCAGCATGCGGTTAGACGTGGACATAGGGGTCAGAGGTCATGAGACACCTCGGGATCGGAGGAGGGTATGGGGGGCCCCGCTGGTCGACGAGAGGGCACGTGACTCCGGCCCAGAACCCGGCGTGCGCGGAAGGACCGGTTCCGGGCATGAGTCAGCTCGACGAGCCAACCTTCCAGGTCGCCTTGTACAGGTCCAGGATGTTGGCCGAGACGACCGGGGAACCTTGGCCCGCCGGTACGTTTTGCGGGGTGAGCAGCGCGAGCGGGAATCCACCCGGGTCGCTCTGCAGCTGACCGGTCACGGTGATCCGCGCCGCCATGTCGACGAGGTCGTAGCCCTCGATCGTCGAGGACTGGTTGATCCACCAGGCGTTGGTCCCCTTGCGCAGGTCGGCGATCGAGGTCTCGTTCGGCACCTGGCCGAAGATCTTCACGTTCTCGAGGCCGGCGGGCTTGAGTGCCTGGGCCAGGCCTGAGCCGATGATCGTGTAGGCGTAGCCGACCGACGGGTCGCTCTGCAGCTTCGACACCATCTGCGCGGTCGCCGCGGGCGTCCCCAGGTCCTTGGCCTGCAACTTCTGCACGTCCACCCGGCAGGTGGGGCACAGGTCGGCCACAGTCGAGACGTAGGCGTCCTCGCAGAGCTTCAGCACCGGGTAGTCCATGCTGAACACGGCTGTGTTCCCGGTGCAGTGGGAGTCCTGCATCGCCTTGAACGCCTGGACACGCCCGATCAACTTGGCTGTGTCGGCACCGTCGGCGGAACCGCCGTAACCCGGGACCGACACCGGGGCGTCGGACGTCGACGCCGTCAGCACCGTGATGCCAGCGGCCTTGGCCGCGTCGACCTGCTTCTGGAACGAACCCACGGGCAGGCCGGTCTCCATGATGAAGTCCGGCTTGCTCGCGATCGCCTGGTCCATCTTGGCGACGAAGTCGGGAACCGTGGTGTCGTAGACGATGGCCTCGGCGGTCCACCCGAGCGAGGCCGCGGCCTCCTGGACCCCAGCGAAGGCGTTGGCGGTCGCCGGGAAGTTCTGCCGGACCATGATGATGCGCTTGCCCGCTGGTGGGCGCTGGTTGAGCGTGGTGTACCGGGCGGGTGGCGAGGCGGGCAGCGTAGTCGGGAACTTCTCGTAGTCCGCCAGGCCGGCGGCGGCCTTGGCCATGCAGGCCTGGGTCTGTTCGGGCGACATCGCGGGGGCCAACGAGTCGCCCGAACCGCCGCACGCCGACAACAGCAGCGCTGAGCTCGCGGCGAGACCGACGGCCAGCCGTCCGCTCCACCGCATCGGCTTGAGTCTCACTGGTGTTCTCCTCATCGAGATACCGTCCTGGGGGCCATGCGGATCTCGGAACGCCCCCGTCGGCCCTCCACACGCCCGCGGTCACCCTAAAGAAAGCTGACTATCGAAACCAGGGTTTTGACGAAAATTCTGTTCCCGCAGCGTGGAGCGAGATCGGCGGCGGCCAGGACGACGACATCAAGTGAGACCCGCAGAACAAGGAGAAGCCACGGACACGCTGCTGACGTCGAGGGCCGCTCCTCGCCGGACCACACGTCCCACACCCGCAGCCCGTCCGCGGAGTCGTCCCCGAGTACCTCGAAGACGTCGACTTCAGCAACATACGATCCTCGACTCGGCCTTCGCCCTCCTCAGGATGATCCGCGAGGCCGGAACTCCTCGGGCCGCGCACGATCGTCACCGTTCGCCCGAACCGGGTCAGGAACAGCGTCTCCTCAATCGCGATGTCCCCCGCCGTCGACCATCGCTATGTCCTGGTCCTAGAAGAAGGACCCGTCGCAGGTGGCGTGCAGGCGGAGACCCCGCGACCCAGAAGCTCCGCTCCCCCGGCACGGCGAGATCGCGCGCCGTGGACCCCATCGCCAGGATGACGGCACCTGCCTTGTCGGTACAGCCGGCCAAGACCTCTTGACCGCCCCGTCAGCGGTGACACCCTCGCCTCGCAGGGCCGCCCCCGAACCGCTCGGCCCGCCCTCGCATCCGCTCCGGCCCCATGATGGGCTCGGTGGGCCGGTGACCGTCATTCCGCGCCTCGTCGTCGGTAGAGCACCCCTACCGAGCCACACGATAATCTGATCATATTCGTGAAAGGAGCAGGCGGATCAGCAGCGAAGCTCCGAAGGATAGCAGTCTCTGGCGGGGCGTTCGACCCTTGACCGAAGGTATCGCTGCCTTATAATCATAACTATAGTTTGCGCGGCCGCCCGGGCGCCGCCGACCCGACTGATCCGCCTGATCGACAGAGGGAGTCGCCGGATGATCAGCACCGCGGTGCAGGACGAGGAGATCCGCGTCTACTGGAAGCCCGGATGCTCCAACTGCGTCCGGCTCAAGGAGTACGTGAGCAAGCATGGCTTTGCATTCACCCCGGTGAACGTCGCGGCAGACCCTGCGGGCTTCGAGGTGCTGGAGAAGCTCGGGGCAAAGGGGCTACCGGTGCTCACCCGGGGTGACCGGTACGTCTTCGGCATGGACCTCGCCATGGTCGACGAGATCCTCGGCATCAAGACCCACCGGCAGGCCCTCACGGTCGCCCAGCTCGTGGAGCGGGCCACCTCGGTTGCCACTAAAGCGGTCGAGCTGGGCTTCCAGGTCCCGAAGGAGCGCGCCGAGGACGGCCTGCCCGGTCGCCCGCTGCGCACCTACGGCGGCCTCGCCAACCACGTCATCGGCCACCTGCGCCGGCTCGTGCTGGTCTGCGAGAACCCGGGTGAGAGCTGGGCGGTCGTCGAGGACTACGCGCAGGCCGGCTACCAGTCCGGGACCGAGGACATCCCCGAGCCGAACCGCACCCCGGAGGACGTGGCCGAGCGCTGCCGCGATCTCAGAGCCCGCGCCAACGCCTGGCTCGCAAGCGGCGAGGATGCGAGCCGACCGGTCGAGATCTACTACGGCACCGTGCCGCTGTCGCAGATCATCGAGAGCAACGCCTACTCGATCGTCCAGCACACCCGCCAGCTCCAGGCCGTCGTCACGTTCCTGGGCTACGAGCCCGCCGCGAAGCTGAGCAAAACCGACCTGCAGGGCCTGAACCTGCCGACCGCGCTCTGGGACGAGGTCTAAGCCTGAATCCATCGCTAGAAGCTGCTGGAGAGGGTGGGCCGTAGCGTCACGAATGCCCTTCTGATCTGAGGCGACAGGATTTGCTGAGGGTCCTGCCGCCTCGCCACGACCACGCTCGTCCTGGGCGGCGCCCCAGGTGGCGTTCGTCGATCTCGACGACACCGTGCGCCAAACCTCGGGCTACACCGAGCAAGGCGTCGGGCGCGGCTATACCGACGTGAACGGGCTCAACGCGCTCCTGGCGACCATGTCCACGCCGCGCTCGGCACCGCTGATCGCCGGGACCCGACTGTGCAAGGGCGCGATGAACTCGGTGCGTAGCGCGGTGAAGCTGCTCGCCGACACCCTCGCCACAGCCCGCCGCGCCGGCGTGACCGGGCCGGTGCTGGTGCGCGGTGCGAGCGCAGAGCCCTTCGCCATCGAGTACGAGCAGAACTAGCACGCTCGCCACCCAGCCCAAGAAGACCATTCTCGGGAGAACCCGCCTCCACAGAAGCCGGGACGCTCCACTCGACGGCCCCGGCGGACCTTGCCTGGTCCGGAGCCGTGCGCGGCCCCACGCCGCGCCATCCGCGGGATGATCTCGCTCGCGCAGCAACCCGCGGTACTTGTCGAAGTCGTAGCCGCGGTTGGCGCCGAGCACTCGAGGCTTGCGCCGGGGGCGCCCTGCGTGCGCCCCGGATCGGAGGGATTGCGTCGAGCAGGGGCAGCAGTTGAGTGACGTCCTGGCGGTTGCCGCCGGTCAGCGTGACGGCGAGGGGGAGGCCGTACCCGTCGACGATCAGTGGCGCTTGGAACCGGGGTGGCCGCGATTGTCCGGGGACGGCCCGACGTGGTTCCCCCTTTGACCGCGTGCACGTGCGAGGCATCGATCGCCATCCGGTCCAGGTCGAGCAGCCCGGCGAGCAGCAGCTCGTGCAGAGCCGTCCGCACCCCGGCCTCGGTCCAGTCCCGTACCCGACGCCAGCAGGTGACCCCGGAACAGCCGAGCATCGCAGCCGGCAAGTGGCTCCAGGTGCTCCCGGTCCGCAGCACGTAGACGATCCCGGCCAGCGCGACCCTGCCGCCCACCGGCAGCCGCCCGGGAAACCGGCGCCGCCCCGACGCCCGCGCGGGCAGCAGCGGCGCGACCCCGGCCTCACAACGAGTCCGGAACAAGATCCTCGACCACGACTGCAGCCTGGCCGAGTCCGTCAGCGGTCTGCGGCAGACAGAGATCATTCTGAAACGAGCTCACAGTCAGGGACGCCCACTGCGGTGTCCTACCGCGTTCTGGACGCCAGCGCGCCGGAGATGAGTAGCGTTGCGAGGTGCTCAATCGCGTCGCGGAACACGATGCAGTGTGCGGCGAGGTCCGGATCTGCCTCGTATGCGGCACGCATGGCCGCCGACGGTTGCGAATATGTCCATGCCGAGGAGGCCAGCATGACGAGGGCGCCGGCCACTTCGACAGCTCCCGACTCGGGGAGTTCCGGTAGCGAGCGACCGATGAGGGTCGCGAAGGTCCGGACGTTGTCGAGCGCCGCTCGTTTGTAGCGCGCGGCCCCGTCCGGCGACACGTTGTGCTCGAGCACACTGGCTTGGGCGCTGACAAGCTCGTTCAGCAGGGGCCTGGCGGTCAAGGACTCGGCGACAGATTCGGCTAGCGCTGCGACGCGTTCTCGTACGGGCGCGTTTGGTTCTGTCCGCTGAGCCAAGACAGGACCAAGGTCTGCGAGCCAGGCCTTTTGCTCATCGTCGAGCAGTTCGAGGAGGATCGCTTCGCGTGAGTCGAAGTAGCGAAGGATGTTCGACTTCGCCAGGCCGGCCCGCTCGCTCAGCCTGTTGAACGAGAGCTCCGATACGCCCATCTCGCTCAACATCTCGCGAGCGGTTGCCAGGATCGTCGAGCGCCTCACTTGCCGCTGCTCAGGCGTTCGGGCGCGCTGGAAGTCCGTCATCCTCCGATAATACTACGCCCGGTCTCTTGATTAAGGACCACTGGTCTGTTATCCTGGTGCATGTCCGACAGGCGACGGCTCGTCGCGAGGGTGCCCCCAGCTGGCTACTCGGCGCGGGACGTCATTCGGGGGCTCGCCACACGCGTCATCCACGCGATGGGCGAATGCATACACGAAGGGGAGATCGCAATGACTCGGCACAACGAGTTCGACGGGTCGTCAGCACGGTGGCTCGGTTCGGGGCGCTGCACTACGCCGTCAACGATGCCGAGGTTCCGAGCGAGAGCCACGACATCGTCGACCTGCCGGCCGAGGTGTGGCAACAGACGATCGACGTGAACCTGAATGCGCACCACTACGCCATGAAGGCGCAACTGCCGGCAAAGCAAGCCGCCGGCGGCTGTGCAGCCGTCGCGGTCTCCGGTGTCTACGCCGACCGCCTCTCCACGCGCGCCGCCTGTACGGCCAGCAAGCACGGCCTGCGCGGGCTCGTGCGCTCGACTGCGTACGACTAGGCGGCTCGCGGAATCCGCATCAACGAACTTCAACCCGGCGTCCTCGACACGCCCATGCCGGGCGACACCTCCGAGCAGGAGATGGAACAGACGAAGCTCCTCATCCCCACCCGCCGGTACGCACAGCCTCGCGCGATCGCCACCGCCACCGCATTCCTGCTCTCCGACGACGCCTCCTACATCATCGGCGCCCACCTGGCGTGGACGGCGGATTCCTCGCCTGGCCAACAGCGCCGCCGCAACTGACCAAAGGGAAAATTCATGTACAGCGTTCCGGATCAACACGGCCGACGCATCATCGTCACGGGAGCAAACAGCGGCACCGGGAAGGAGGCCACCAGGCGCCTCGCCGCCGCCGGCGCGACAGTCGTCATGGCCGTACGAACGCTCAGCAAGGGCGAGGCCGCACGCGATGAGATCCTGCGCGAGGTACCGAACGCCGAGCTCGAGCTCGAGCGTCTCGACCTGGCCGACCTCACCAGTGTCTCCGACTTCGTGTCTCGAGTCACCTCCGGTGGTCGACCGGTCGACACCCTCGTGAACAACGCAGGAGTCATGGCGCCACCACGGCGCGAAGTAACCGCCGACGGCTTCGAGCTCCAGTTCGGCAGCAACTTCCTCGGCCCGTTCGCGCTCACCAACCAGCTCCTGCCGACCATCCTGAAAAGCCGGACGCCCCGCATCGTCACGATGTCAAGCAGTGCGGCGAACGGTGGGCGCATCAATTGGGAGGACCCCAACTGGGAGCACGGTTACAACGCGCTGCGCGCCTACGGACAGTCAAAGCTCGCCGACGCGGTGATGGGAATCCATCTCGCCGACTTGTCCAAGGCCAACGGCTGGGGGCTCGTCAGCAACCTGGCCCACCCCGGCTACACGCGCACGAACCTGCTGCTCGCGGGCCCCAACATGGGCTCGAGCAAGACCGAACGTCCGTTCATGTACCGGTTCTTCCCCTCGATGGACGTCACCCAGGGCACCGAGCCGCTGCTTCACGCGGCTGCAGAACCCGCGAGCGGATCCGTCCACTACTTCGGCCCCCGATGGTTCCTCGTCGGCGACACCCATCACGCCCGACTCCCACGCAGGGCCACCAAGGTCGACGCCGCCCGACTTTGGGCCCTCGCCGAAAAGCTGACGGGGACGTCCACCTCTACGCCCTAGCCAGCCGGAACCGGCTCGCTCAGCGACGGCGAGTCCCAGCGCGCCACCCCATCACACGGCCCGTCGGCCGCTTCTACACGATCGATGCCTTGTTAAGATACCGACGGTACGTTATAGTCGTGGTAACGGCCCACCTTGCTAGCGAAGGAAACATGACTCGTGTCTGGTTCATCACCGGCAGCTCACGCGGCCTAGGGCGCGCTTTCGCGGAAGGCACGCTTGCCGCCGGGGACCGTGTCATCGTTACGGCCCGCAAGCCTGAGCATGTCGACGATCTGGCGCAGATATACCCGGATCTCGTGGCGCTTACCAGTCGACGAAGTGGGCGGTGATTCAGCACGGTCCTCGCGCAAGAGGTGGCCTCGTTCGGCACGAAGGTGACAGTTCTCGAGCCGGGTGGAATGGTGACCGACTGAGCCGGGTCGTCGATGGCGATCCGGAGCCCAGGCGAGTCCTATCAGGGGATGACCGGCGCGTTCAGTTCGTTTGCTGCGTGGAGCGCTGGCGACGCGTCGACAAGCCGGCTGGGGTGGCGGAGATCGTCCGCGGTCTCGTCGGGCGCGATGACCTTCCGCTCGAGCTGTTGCTCGACGCCGACGCGGTGCACCTGCCGGCAGCATGCACGCGAACTCGCAGAATTCGACGCCGCCTCGCGCGAGGTCAGCCTCAGCGCACCCGAGGCATCACCCACGACCGATCTCGAGGCGGTCCGCGACGTCACCCGCGGCCGCAGCTGAGACCGGCAAGGCAGCGATGCGACAGCGGCGTGTCGAGATCCGACGAACCTGACGTCACGACGAAAGGAGTGACGAGATGAGAGCAGAGAACCTCGCCCCGATCTGGGGCGCTGTCACGGAGGCATTGAGCTCATGAGCGAGGCACACTTCGACTTCGCGACCTTCGCGTCGCTGGACTTCTCCAAGCCCGACCAGGTCCTTGCGGCCCTCGGCGTCGCTCCGCGCAGCACCGAAGCACACGTCACGCCTGTGCAGGTACCCATGCGGGACGGCATCAGGCTGGCCGCGGACCACTATGCGCCAGTCACGGGCGATTCCGCCCCCACCATCCTCGTCCGCTCGCCGTACGGGCGCGGCTTTCCCTACGACCTCATCGTCGCACGCGTCCTCGCCGGCGCCGGCTACCACGTTCTGCTGCAGAGCTGCCGCGGCACCGCCGACTCTCAGGGCGAGCTGCGGCCGATGGTCCAGGAGGCCAATGATGGCCAGGACACCGTCGAGTGGCTGCGAAGCCAGACCTGGTTCGACGGGCGACTCGGCCTGGTCGGCATGTCCTACCTCGCGCACTCTGTGTACGCGTTGCTCGAGGAGCCGCCAGCGGAAGTCAAGGCCGCGGTTCTGGTCGTCCCGCCCTACGAGTTCAACTTCATGCGCAACGGCGCCTTCACGCTCGAGGAGACGCTCAGCTGGAGCGACCTGGTGCGGCGCCGCTCCCCAGGGCACGAAGACCCGCTGCCCCCGGACGCCGCCCAGCGACTGCCGTTGACCGCGGGCGCCGAGCTCCTCGGCCCCACGGCACCGTGGTACGCGGAGTGGATCAGCCACCCCGAGCCCACCGATCCGTACTGGCACGACTACGACCACCACGCGGTACTGGCCCGATTGACGGTGCCGACCTTGCTCATCGGGGGGACGTACGACGCGTTCCTTCCGCAGACGGTGGGCGCATTCCAAGCGCTGCAGACCCGCGGCGTCGAATCCGCGCTCACTCTGGGGCCGTGGGTGCATACCGACGTAGTCGGACCCGGCGCCGCGGCCATGGTGGAGGAGACCGAGGCTTGGCTCAACGGCCACCTGCGTGCCGACGCCGCACCAGAGCCACGCCCAACGGTGCGACTGTACGTCCACGGTGCCGAGGAGTGGCGCGAGCTCTCGGAGCTTCCCAAGGCCGACGATGAGTGGGACCTGCGGCTGACTGCGTCGGGCACCCTGAGCGAGGCCGGAGACGAGAGCACCAGCGTCTTCACCTATGACCCGGCCGACCCGACGCCGACCGTGGGAGGACGGCGGGTCGCGCCGGACGGCGGCGCCCGGGACAACGCCCCCCGCGAGGAGCGCGACGACGTCCTGGTGTTCACCACTGACCCCCTGCCGGAAGCGGTCGAGATCCATGGCAACCCGAAGCTGACCGTTGGACTGAGCTCGAACAACGCGCACGCCGACCTGCACGCTCGACTGTGCGTCGTCGACCAGAACGGCCGTTCGACCAACTTCTCCGACGCCATGCTCCGACTGCCGGTGGTCGACGAGCCCGGAGCGGAACGATCCATCGACCTCACGCTCGACTTCGTCGCCCGCAAGATCAATCACGGGGAACGAATCCGCCTCCAGATCTCCGGAGGCTCTTTCCCCGAGTACGACCGCAACCTCGGCTCGGGCGAGCCGTCGGCGACCGGCACGACCCTCGTCTCCACCACCCATCGCATCAATCACGCGACCACTCGCCTCGCACTGCCGACGACTCAGGCGAAGTAGCCGCGACTCACATCTCTGAGAGGCAACACCAACGTGACCATTCTCGACAGTCTGACGACAGAAAACCCGACACCGAACCAAGACTTGGTCGGCCTACTCGGCGCCCATCTCATCTACATCTACGCCAATGGGTGGCAATACGATTTATACGTCAAGAACTCCGAAACCATCGACTATCGCATCCACTCAGGGATGGTCGGCGGGCGCTGGGTCAAAGACCAGGCCGTAGACATCGTCCGCATCGACGACGACACCTTCAAGCTGTCGTGGGCCGAGCCCACGGGCACATCCGTCGTCGTCACGGTCGTACCAGGCAAACGCTCGCTCCACGGCGTCATCTTCTTTCCCCGTTGGGTTCAGGAGTCGCCGCACAAGACCGTCACCTACCAGAATGCACACCTCGACGAGATGCGCACGTTGCGCGACGCCGGTCCGACATACCCGGTTTTCGTCGTCTCCGAGTTCGCGCGAATCACCTTCATGGAGTGGCTGGACATCGACGATGAGACGGTGATCAGCGTCCCCCCCTCCGAGCTCCCCGCCGGCTACGCTTCGCGCCTCAACTGACGGCTACCCGCCTCCCGCGAGGCTTGAACGACGACGAGGCGGCACTCCGGTCGGAGTGCCACCTCGCAGTCAGGCGTCGCCTCAAGGCTGCACCTCTCAGGCGTGGAACCGCATCGGCATCGTCGACCAGCTGTTGCGGATCACGTGGATCACGGGCTTCGCCTCGCCAGCGGCCTCGATCACGGAGAACCGATCCAGCATGGCGTTGAGCAGCATTGGGGCCTCGAGGCGGACGAGCGCGGCGCCCGCACAGACGTGCGCGCCGGTCGCCATCGCCAGCTGCTGCGCGCTCTCCTTGCGGGTGACGTCGAACCGATCGGCGTTCGGGAAGACGGCCTCGTCCCGGTTCGCGGCCATGTACATCAGGTAGGCGCGCTGACCCGCCTTGATCTCGTGTCCGTCGACGACAGTGTCGACGACGGCCGTGCGCCCGAACGCCCGGGCCGGGGTGACCCAGCGCATGACCTCCTCGACCGCCAGGGGCACCAGCGACCGGTCCGCGCGCAGGAGATCCCACTGATCGGGGTGCATGGCGAAGAGGTGGGCGAACCCGGCGAGCAGGGCCCGGGTCGTGTCGCTTCCCGCAGCCATGACGGTCATCGCGAACATGATGACATTGGCCTCGGAGAGCCTGTCGTTGTCCAGCTCCGAGTCGAGCAACACCGACAACAGGTCCACCCCGCCCGGGTTCTTCCGCTTCTCCGCCGCCTTCTCGATGATGAACTTCTGCAGGCTCTGGAATTCGCGCGCGGCGGCCTCGAGCTGCTCCATCGTGAGGTCGCCACCGAGCTTCTCGAGCTCGTCGCTCCAGAACTCGACCTTCTTGATGTCGGTGTCCGGCAGCCCGAGCAGGGTCGTCGCCGCCTTGATCGGCACCAGGCCGGCGATCTCCATCCAGTCGACGACCTTGCCGGGGGTGATCCGCCCCAGGAGATCGTCGATCGACGACGTGAGCTCGTCGGAGATGCGGCGCAGTGCCCGTGGTGCGAACGCGGGGGCGATGACCCGGCGCAGCTCGGTGTGCCGCGGCGGATCGGTGGTGCCGACCTGCTCGCCGCCCTTCGGGAAGAACATGTCGGTGAGGTTCTCGCCGTCGTCCGCGGCGCCGCTCGCGGCCTGCATGGCGGCGTACTTCCAGTCGTTCAGAAAGATCCCGCGGGAGCTGACGAACTCCCTCGGCCGGGCGGCGATCTCCTTGATGTGCGCGTGCCGGGTGATCACGAAGGTGTCGAGCGGCTCGTAGTAGTAGAACGGCTCGTTCTCCCGCATCCAGGCGAAGGTGGGCCAGGGGTCGTCGAGGTAGAACTGCGGGTTCTCGATCGCTACGAACGGGGTGGTGACACTGGTCACGATGCCTCCGGAAGATCGGCCGCGCCTGACGACGACGTCGCGACGCACGGAACTCAGCGGTTGGTGGGCGCCTGCGGGTGAGGTGCCAGCGAGTGGTCGAGGAGAGCCGGCGACGCGAGGCGGAACCCGTCCGACACGACCGCACCGATCGCGCCGAGCGCGACGGAAGGGCTCTTCATCATCGTCGACTCCCGAGTGACGGTGCGGGATGTGGCCGACGGCCCCGCGCCCCTCCGCGAACGGACGACGCTGTGATCGGCGGCACCCGACAACTTACGTTGCCCTGACAATCATGACAACACTTTTCGAACCTCGGATCGGACGTCCGATTCAGGCGAAGGCACGGCCCGCCGACACCGCGGTCCCGGTGATCCACGAACTTTCATCCGAAGCGAGAAACAAGGCGGTACACGCGACGGACTCGAGCGGCGCCGAGCCCGGCTCGACGGCGTTCACCCTGATGCGGTGTCGCCCCAGGTCCAGGGCGGCGCACCTGACGAGGGCGACGGTCGCGGCGGTGGCGACGCGAGCGGAACAGGGGCCGCCCGCGGGAGCCGTAATCGCGACGACGGCGCCGCGCTCCGCGGCGCGCATGCCGGGGGCGACCGCCTGGATGCCGTGCAGGAGACCGACGGCTCCCCCGGCGTAGGCGGCCCACAGCTGCTCGGCGGTCAAGGCGTGCACGGACGTGGGCGGCGTGCCCGTGACGAGGAGGTCCGGCGGGGCGCCGAACCGGTCGGCGCAAGTACGCACCGCCGTCCGCCAAGTCTCAGGATCGGCGGGGTCGAGGGACACAGCCGCGGTCGATGACGGCCCGGGGGGGCTCCGCGACGTCACCTCCGAACAGCACGCACGCGCCCTCCGCCGCGAATGCCGCTGCGACGTCGACCCCCGTCCCCACCACCGGAGCGATCCGGCCGGCAGGCGGCGGGTGACGAGACGGGCCGAGGCGGCGAAGACAGCCGCGGGCGTCGCCGGCGAGTCGGACTGCACCGACCGCGCGGTCGGGTCGACCGGTGCAGGCGGTGCGGTCGGACCCGACCGCGCTCGAAGGGCAGCGTGCTCGCCCGACTCGGGTGGCGTCGTCGGCTCGACGGGGAGCAAGGCCGGCGTCAGTGGGGGGAACAGTGTCGCCCGCACCCACATCGGCACCCCCGCGAGCCTCGTCCACCATCTCGCGCGGGCAGGGGCCGGGTGCGCGGGCGGATCGGCGGCCACGCCCGCAGAGTGGAGCACCCTCAGGTCTGGGGGTCCACTCGGACGTGGAAGGCGCGATCTGGGTCCTTCGAGGTCAGGGTACCGATCGCGTCGAGCGCCCGGGCCAGCGGATAGCTCGCGGTGACCATCGGGCCCAATGAGATCCGGCCGCTGTTGAGCGCCTCGACGGCCCGTCGGAAAGAGGCCGGCGTCTTGCTCGGGGGCGCCGTGATCGTCAGACGACGGTAGACGAGGTCGTCGATGTCGACGTCGAGCTTCACGCCCTTGCCCTTGAGGCCGCACAGCACGATGCGCGCGCCGGTGGTGGCCGCGGCGATCCCCTGCCGGGTCGCGATCCCGGACACCGGGGTCGTGTCGATGACGACCTGGTGCGAGCCGACCGCGTCCCGCAGCTCGTCCGGCTCCGCGGTCTTCACCACGACGGTCCGGTGCACGCCGAGCGCCTGGGCGAGATCGAGCCGCGACTGGTCGTGCGCCAGCCCGGTGATGGTGACGCTGCGGGCGCCGACGTAGAGCGCGGCCATGGCGCAGGCGATGCCCCGCGGCCCGGAGCCGAGGATCAGCACGTCGGTGTCCGGGGAGGCGCCGCCGGCCTCGACGGCCCACTGGAAGCCGTTGGCCAGCGGGTTGTGGAAGGCGAGGGCCTCGGTGCTCACCGACTCCTCGACCCGCACGAGCGACGTCGCCGGCGCCAGGTACATGTGGGTGGCGAAGCCACCCCACAGTCCGGGGAGGACCCGGGCGGGCATGGTGCCGTAGGTGCCCGGGTACGTGACGCATCGGCCGCCGCCGCGGCAGCCCTCACAGGTCCCACAGCGCAGCTGGGAGCTGACCGCGACCCGGTCGCCTTCCGTGATGCCCCACCGCTGCGCCGCGACCGGCCCCACCTTCAAGATTCGCCCGGTAGGCTCGTGACCGAGGACCATGGGCATCTCGTATCCCTCGACCTCGCCGTGCAGGAGCTCCCAATCCGAGCCGCAGACGCCATTGGTCTCGACGAGCAGTAGCCCGTCGTCCTTGCCGATCTCCGGGAGGGGCAGCTCGACGATGTCGAGCCCACCGCCTCCGGTCCCGACGGCGACCCTGGCGATCTCCTGGCCCATCGTTGCGCTCCTCTTCGAGACCTCGTCGATGCACACTGCCGCCCTCGACACTCTGGACTACGGCGCCGCAGACGTTACTCTGCCTACGATAACCAGTGAAAGCCTCAGAGTCTCCGTCGCCGCCGGCCCGAATCCGGCCCCGGGGACGTGGGCGTCCGCGAACCCCCACCTGCGGTGCGCGGCTCGCAGGCCAAGAGGACAGGAGCCACGCTGATGGACAGCCAACGGCACGCCGGCAAGGTCGCCGTCGTCACGGGAGCGGCCAACGGGATCGGCCGCGCGCTCGCCGCCCGGCTCGCGCGGGAGGGCGCGAAGGTGATCGGCTGCAACGTCAGCGAGGGCTCGCGCGCCAAGGCCGAGGAGTTCTTCGCGGCCGAGCAACTCGACGTGCGGCTCGTCCGCTGCGACATCACCGTCCAGGAGGAGGTGGACACGCTCGTCGCCGAGGCCGGCCCACGGATCGACCTGCTGGCCAACGTGGCCGGAGCGATGGACAACTACCTGCCTCTCGGCGATCTCGACGACGACACCTGGCACCGTGTCGTCGACGTCAACCTGACCGGCCTCATGCGGGTCTGTCGCGCGGTGCTCCCGTCGATGCTGCAGAACGGCGGCGGGGCAATGGTCACCGTCGGCTCGCGCGCCTCACTCGGTGCCGGACCCGCGGGTTTGGCCTACGCCACCACCAAGCACGGCCTCCTCGGCCTGGTCAAGAGCATCGCGTACTACTACGGCCCCCAGCAGGTCCGCTCCAACGCGGTGCTGCCCGGCGGCGTGCACTCCGAGATGCACACCAAGTCGAACCGCAGCGGCTGGGCGTTCGAGCGCGCCGGCCTGGCCAAGGCCACGATGGCGCCGAAGGCGCACGCGGACGAGATCGCCGCCGTCGTCTCGTGGCTCGGCAGCGACGAGGCCTCGCACGTCAACGGCGCGATTGTGTCTGCCGACGGCGGCTGGTCGAGCGCCTGAGAGCGCTGCTCGTCCCGGCCCCGACGCCGGACGGGCAGCGGATCAGGTGAACAGCTTGCGGGTGACCGTGCCCTCGAGGAGACGGCCGAAGACCGCGTCCGGGAAGTGGCCGCCGGCCATGTGCGTGCCAGGCTGCTCGAGCTCCCGGATCAGCGCCTCCTTGCTGCGCCGGGCCAAGTCGTAGTCGATGTCGAAGACGAAGTCCATCTCGGTGTCGCTGATCTCAGCGGGGCAGTGCACGGCGTCGCCGAGGACGATCACGCGCTCCTCGCCTGAGGAGACGACGAAGCTCAGGTGACCCGGGGTGTGGCCCGGGGTCGGCATGACGGTCAGGCCCGGCGCGGGCGTCGACGCTCCGTCGAGCAGGGTCAGCCGCGAGGAGATCGAGTCCAGCTCGAGCTTCGTGGGCGCCCCGGGCCTGCCCGCGACCGGCCCACTGGACCAGTAGTCCCACTCGACGTCGCCGACGAGATAGTCCGCGTTGACGAACGTCGGCGTGTGGTTGCCGTCGGCGTCCACGGTGGACGTCCAGCCGATGTGGTCCGGGTGGAGGTGCGACAGGACGACCATGTCTACGTTGTTCGCCGGCACCCCGGCGGACGCAAGGCCCTGCAGCAGCTCGCCGCCGAACATGTCCCCGTGGTGCGAGCCGCCAGACATCACGCTGATGTCGGCGACCGAACGCGGCCCGAAACCGGTGTCGATGACGACGTTCCTGCCGCCCGTCTGGACCAGCAGGCCACCGATGCTCATGACGAGCCAGTCGTTCTCGTCGATGTACTGCGAGTGCACCTCCCAGAACTCGGGGGTGCTCTTCGGATAGTGCTCCAGGGCGCGGACGTGGTGGATCCCATCGGGGATCCAGGTCAGCTTCGTCTCGCCGACCTGGAGGGAGTGCAGCGGTGCGCTCGTCGCCATGATGACCTCCTCTTCGTTGGCGGGTCACGGGCAGGGGGTACTGCGACCAGGCGGCGGCCGGTCCTCGCGGCCGCCACGCGGGGTCGGAGGTCAGCGCTGCGGGCGCAGCCTGGCCTGGATGCTCTTCACCCGGTCATCTCCCGGTAGCCGGCCACGCCGACACCAGCTGCCCGAGCGACGCGGCCGCCGCGTTCTCGGGGGGTGGCTCGCACCCCGACACCGCGGGTCGCCGTGTCGCCGCGGTGGGCCAGACCTCCTCTGCGCCGTCCACCCGGCCGAGATCGGCGCCGCGCTGCCATCGAAGGCCAGGGGGTGGTCGACCTGGGACATAGTGAAGGACCTCCCCCAGTGCGTCGGCGCTTCGGGTGGACAACCCGTAACAGTGTAGAGAGCCTGATTACCCTGACAAGCCTTGTTGCGCGATTACTCCGCAGAGCCCACGGCGAGTTCACCGGTCACCGGCGAGGTTGACAGCGGCTGTGGGCCTGATAACGATGTGCATGTTCGGTGCTCGGCACCCCCGGCGGCACCAGTCACGATGAGGAGACGGATGTGTCGAAGCTCGACGGCATCGCACCCGAGGTGGTAGAGCGCTACCACCTCGACCGGCTGCCCTTCCACCAGGCCGCGACCGCCCCGGACGAGCTCATGCGCCTTCGCGGGGCCCGGGTCGTGGTGACCGGCGGCGGCGGCGCCGATCTCGGCCAGGCCATCGTGCACCGCTTCGCCGCGCTGGGCGCCCATGTCGCGGCGCTGGACCTGGACCTCGAGTCCGCGCAGCGCGTCGCGGACGAGGCGAGCAAGAGTTGGGACGCCCAGGTCTTCGCCGTCAAGGCCGACGTCACCGACTGGAACGACGTCCACTCCGCGGTCAACCAGGCCGCCGAGTCGATGGGCGGGATCGACATCCTGGTAAATAATGCAGGCGGCGGCCTCAAGCTGCACGGGCCGTTCGTAGACATCCGCCCCGAGGACATGCGAAGGATCGTCGACCTCAACCTGTTCGGCGTGCTGTTCTCCACCCGCGCGGCGCTCGACCACATGCTGCCGCAGGACCGGGGCCGGATCATCAACATCGCCTCAGAGGGCGGCAAGATCAGCCTCGACGGCCTCGCCGTCTACAACTCCTGCAAGTCGGCGGCCATCGGCTTCACCCGCAACCTGGCGCGCGAGCTCAAGGAGACCCGCATCGGCGCGGTCGCGGTCTGCCCGGGTGTCATGGTCGGCCCCCACGCCCTCGCCCGCTTCTCGGGTGAGGGCTCGGAGGCCTCCATCGCGGTCCTCGGCAGCTCCTACGACAAGCTCACCGCGGGCCGATTCTCGCTGCCCGAGGAGGTCGCCAACATGGTCGCCTTCCTCGCGAGCGAGGCGGGCGAGTACGTGAACGGCACGGCTGTCAGCGTCGGCGGCGGCCTCTCCGACTGATCCGGGGCCACGGCCCCACCCGAAGGGAATCGACGATGACTCCTCCGTTCGACGGACAGGTGTGCCTGGTGACCGGTGCAGGCACCGGGATCGGGGCGGCGGTGGCCGAGCTGATGGCGGCGCGGGGTGCCCGCGTCGCCGTCGTCGGGCTGCCGACGGACCCGCTGCAGGACACCGTGGACCGGATCCGCAAGGACGGTGGGACCGCGCTCGCGGCGACGGCCGACGTGGCCGACGCAGCCCAGGTGCAGGAGGCCGTCGACCGGACCGTCGCGGAGTTCGGCGGCCTCGACCTCGCCGTCAACGCGGCGGGCATCGCCGGCGTCGAGTCGCTGCTGCACGAGCAGTCCGTCGAGGACTGGGACAGGGTGCTGCGGGTTAACCTCTTTGGCGTCTTCCACTCGGTGCGGGCGGAGATCAGCGCCATGATCGCCGGCGGTCGCTCCGGTCGGATCGTCAACATCGCCTCGGTGCAGGCCACGAACCCGCTCGGTCGGCGGGCGGCGTACACGTCGTCGAAGTTCGGCGTGATCGGCCTGACGAAGACGGTGGCGAAGGACTATGCGGATCGAGACATCCGGGTCAACGCCGTCTCCCCCGGAATCACCGACACTCCTATGCTGCGGGCGGGTGGGGCCACCGCCGACATGATCGCGGGCGAGGTGCCGATGAAGCGGGTGGCCGAGCCGATCGAGATGGCCCAGGCCGCGGCGTTCCTACTGTCGGACGAAGCCGCGTACATCACCGGTCAGGAAGTCGTGGTCGACGGAGGCTTCCTGCTGCGTCCCTGAACGGGTGCATTGACGCATGATCGAAACCATAGTTATGGTTTCCGTCCCCTCTCACCACAGGAGACGCGATGACGTCCAGCCTCACCGCCGAGGTCCGGATCGAGGACCCGACCTGGTACAACCACGACGCGTACGCCACGATCGCCCGGCTGCACGCCGAGCTGCCGGTGTACTTCTACGAACCGCTGTCGATGTGGATCCTCACGAAATATGAACATATTCAGCGGGTCGGGAAGAACCCTGCGATCTTCTCCAACGCCCACGGTCTGGTGCTGAACGACTTCCGCTTCGGCAACATCACCGCCCAGTTCTTCCCCAAGGGCGCCGAGAACTTCGCCCTCGCCGACCCGCCGCGGCACGACGACCTGCGGCGGATCCTCGTCCCGTCCTTCTCCGCCCGCCGGGTGAAGACGATCGAGGACGAAATCCGGGCCCGTTGCGCCGCCGTGTTGGACGGGCTCGAGCACGGGACCGCGGTCGACTGGTCCGGCCGGGTCGCCGAGTTCCTGACCGTGCAGTTGTTCTGTGCGCTGCTGGGGGTGCCGTTCGAGGACCGGGCGAAGGTCGCGGAGTGGGCCAAGCTGGTCAACCGGATGTCGGAAGCGATCTCCGCCGACGAGCTTCTGGCTGCCGCGGGTGATCTCGGCCCCATGGGCGCCTACTTCCAGGCCAAGCTCGAGGAGCGGTTCGCGAACCCGTCGGACGACGTGATCGGTGCGGTCGCCGCCGCCGTCCAGGACGGGCGGATCTCGATCGAGACGGCGCACATGTTCGTCACCGGCGTGATGACCGCGGGCAACGGCAACACGGTCAGCACCATCAACGGCGCCATGGTGGCGTTCGCAGAGAACCCGGAGCAACTGGCCCGGGTGCGTGAGGACCCCGGCCGCGCCCGCAACGCCGCGGAGGAGCTGCTGCGCTGGCTGAGCCCCATCCGCGCCTTCGGCCGCACGATCGTCGCAGACACCGACATGTTCGGGGTGCCGATGAGGAGCGGGCAGAGCGTGCTCAACCTCTACATGGCAGCCAACCGGGATCCCGAAGTCTTCCCGAACCCCGACGCGTTCGACGTCGACCGTGAGTTCGCCAAGCCCGCCATGTCCTTCGGCTACGGCCAGCACGCCTGCATCGGCGCAGTGCTCACCCGCACCGTCGTGCGCGTGGTCGTCGAGGAGTTCGCGGCGCGGTTCGGAGGAGTCGAGGTGGTGGCCGAGGAGTCCGAGCTCGACGAGACCTCGTTCCTCCTCAACCACCCGTGGCGGCGGCTGACGGCGGTGCTCCACTGAGGTCGTGAGGTTCCAGCCCGGGCGTGCCCGCCTCCTGTGGGAACTGGTCATCGGCGGCGACCCTTGCGCGCTCCGGAGCTGAGCGCCCCGGCAGACGCGAGCTGGACCCGCGAGCGTCACGGGGTCGGTGCATCGCGTCCGTGCCGCGGTAATGCACGATCCACCACGGGACGAACTCCGGTCGCCTCCCTCATCCGGGTCAGCCGTCTGGAACTCGGTCGGCGTGCAGCCGGTCGAGCGGAGGAGGCGCTGCTGCTGGCAGAGGACCCGACCGACGTCGGCCCGAGGACCGTAGCCGCTGGTGGTGCCGGCGACGACGAGCGCCTGCTCTCCGAGCGGGAGGTCACAGACACCCTGCGTCAGCAGCGACGGCGAGCCTGATCGCGGCTGAGGCGACGCCACCACTGGCATCCTGAACGAGTACCTGCTGGCCGGCCTGCAGGGTCGCCGGGGTGAACAGCATCCGACAGGCGGTGCCCTACTTTGCCGCGCCCCCTGGACAGCGGTGGGGCGCGGGTCGAGCACCACCGTGGACCGCTGCGTCACCCGTCCAGCAGATCGAGCATCCCGAGGAGCGCTGTGTCCAGTACGACTGACCAGAAGAGGGTCGACGTCCACGCTCACTTCCTGCCACGCGGGTTGCAGCCGTCCGCCGAGAGCCCGTTGCCGCGCCTCGAGCTGGACACCGAGGACACCGGGCGGATCATGATGGGGGACTCGACGTTCCGGCGAGTGCACCGCCCGTTGTGGGACGTCGAGGCCCGCGTGGCCCGGCTCGACGAGGCAGGCCTCGACGTACAGGTGGTGTCGCCGGTGCCGATCACCCTGACCGTGCAGGACGCCGGGTACCTGCACGAACAGAACATCCTTCTTGCCGATGAGGTCGCCCGCAGCGACGGGCGGTTGCTGGCGTTCGGGGCGGTTCCGCTGTGGGACACAGACGCCGCGGTCGCCGAGATCGAGGTGCTCGCGGCGACCCCCGGCCTCGTCGGGATCGAGACCGGAACGACCACCGACGGGCTGGAGTTCGACGCCCCCGAGCTCGAGCCCGTTCTCGCGGCGGCCCAGGAGCACGACCTGCCGCTGTTCGTGCACCCGACTGGGCAGGACGGGGCGATCCGGCGCCGGGGGGCCCCCTACACCTTCGGGATCGGAATGCACACCGACACCGCCCTGGTGGGCGCGGCATTGGTGTTCGGGGGCGTGCTGGAGAAGTTTCCGAGGCTGCGGGTCGCCCTTTCGCACGGCTGCGGGTCCCTGCCCTGGACCTTCCCGCGGATGACTTACCTGCTCGACGACGCCGCCACCGCCCAGGCCGATGCGCTGCTGCGCAGGATCTGGTGCGACACCCTGGTGTTCGAGCCGACCCACCTCGCCGTTCTCGCCCGGTCCTTCGGCGCCGACCACCTGCTGCTCGGCACGGACGACCCGTTCTACCCCAGCCCGCTCGTCGAGCTCCTCGGCATCACGAAAGAGGCGGTGGCCGTTGGCGCACTGAGCTCGCAGGAGGCCGCCGCTGTCGAGACCACCAACGCCTGGGAGTTCCTCGGGATCGACCAGGGCTGACGCGCGCCAGGTGTGCGATCGATGCAAGGGCGGGCGAGATCCTCGGAAGCCGGACCGCTGTTCCTCGAGCGCACCCACGAGGCCTTCTTTCCACACTCCCGCGATCGGGAAGAACCGGGAGCCGACGAGTGGATGTAGGCCGAGAGTGGACATTCCTCGCACGAGGGGCGAACGTGGATCGCGGCGTTCTCCGCCTTCGCCTCCGGCGGTGGCCACGAGGTGACCTCGCGCTTCTACGCGGCCGTCCCCTTGGTGGGTCGCCGGCTTCGCGGTCGCTACCGCAAGCCCGTCCGGCGCCCGGCGCGTGCGGCCTGCTGAGGTGCAGGACCGCACGCCGGCATTCAGAACCAGCAGTGAGCCGCCGTCGGTCAGACGGCCGCGACGTCGAACTCGTTCCCTTCGATGTCGGCCATCGTTACGAAACGGATGCGGTTGTTGATCTCGTTGAGCTTGGTCGCGCCCAGCCCGATCAGCCGCTCGACCTCGCTGTCCAGATCGCCGTGAGCGACGAGATCGAGGTGCATGCGGTTCTTGACCGTCTTGACCTCTGGCACCCTCCTGAAGCCGATCCGCGACCCGGGAACGGCCGGATCGGCCTCGATCTCGGCACCGTTCTCATCGGCTCCTTCCGCGAGCGGACGGCCCAGCGCCGCAGACCAGAAGGTCGCGATCGCCTTGGCGTCGTGGGCATCGATGGTGATGCCGAAGACTGAACTGGACATGCGCTCTCCTTCAAGGATGTCACGGCAGTGGCCTGGCGCGGGGCTCAATAGCGCGCTCGCCTCGTGCACAACAGGTGAACATTACTATAGTAGTTACTATTTTTGGCGACTGAACACGGGTTCCTGCGTATTTCCTCCGTCGAGACGCGTAAGACCGCGGTCCAGGAGCTCGCCGCCTGGGCTCTCAACGTGACCATGCACGAGGTTCCGGAGGACGTGGTCGCACTCGCCAAATTGCTTCTGGTCGATCAGCTGAGCCTCGCGCTGCGGGGATCGACCCGTGGTTCAGACGCGACCGACCCGCCTCCTCGCCGAGGACCTTGGCGCAACCGGTCCCGCGACGGTCGCTGACAGCGCGCTTCGCACCTCGGCCACCCAAGGCGGCGCATGTGAACAGCTCGTACGGGCCACAGCATGGAGTTCGGCGACTGCCACCTGACGCGTGGCATGCCGGCTCGAGCGTCGTACCCGCTGCCTACGCGGTGGCCGAGCAGCACGGCAGTTCCGGCGCCGACGTCCTTCGGAGCGATCATCATCGGCTGGCAGACGCACGTGGGACACATTCTTCCGCCTCGCGCCGGGGGTCGGGACGGTATTGCCGATGATCGACCTGGTCGCAGACCTCCAGGACGAGGGCGTGTTCGCCGCCGTCGACGTGGCCTCGGTCGACGTTGGCATGCCGGCGTTCGTGGTGGGCACGGCGAGAAGATCGTCCATCCGACCAACGACCAACGACAAGCGGCCTACGGACAGGCGGTGGGGGGTCGACTCTGTATCACTTCACCGGGATAGCACTGTATGCCGCCACGATGGCGCTGGCGAAGGGCTGGGCCAGGAAGGTGTGCGCCAACACCCTTGCAGCGCTCGATGGAAGAGGGCATGGGAGGCCGCCAGGCAACGCCGCAAGCAGAGCAGCATCCGACCGAACCCCGCTGGGCCGCCTCAACCGCGGGGCCGAACTCCTGCCTGCCGCGCTGTACCTCGCGAGCGATGCCTCCGCCGACGTCACGGGCGCCACGATCCGCGTAGACAGCGGCCGGGTCGACATCTAGAGCGCCCAGCGGTCCAGCACCGAGCCGCCGCCGTCGACGAGGAGGTCTGTGCCGGTGATGAATGCCGCCTCAGGACCACTCAAGAAGGCGACAGCCGCAGCGATCTCATCCGGCGTGCCGGCTCGCGGCACCGGTGCGGACTCAAGGCTCGCTCGCATGCGAGCGCCGCTCGGCCCCTCGAGCTCCTGCCTGCTCATCGGAGTCAAGGTGATGCCGGGGCTCACCGAGTTGATCCTGGCTCCGACCTTGCCCCAAGCGGACGCAGCTGCGCGCACCCGGAGCTGAACGCCCCGCTTGGCGAGGTGATAGGCCTTCCGAAGGTCGTTGCCGTCGACGTCGAGCTCGGGAAGAAGCAGCAGTCGATCTGCTGGCGTCATCGCGAGCAGGTCCTCTAGGGCCGTGTCGACGGGGTGGCGATAGCCAAACCGGCTGGCGATGCAGGTCATGCTCGTCCCGGCAACGGCGACAGCGCAGAACTCCTCGATGACGTGCGCCGCACCGACGAGATCGACCCGATAGATGTCGCGGCTGTTGGCCATCGTCGCCGAGATGCCCGCCGTGTGTACGACGGCCGCGATCGGCCCGACACCGCTCGCATGGTGAGCCAGCGATCCGACTGCCGAACGGTCGGTGATGTCCAGCGTCGCGACATCTACATCGTGGCCCTCGTCAGCGAGCATCTGCGCGACCTGGTCGTGTCGTGCCGAAGAGTTGTCGGCGAGGACCAGATGGCGCCCCGCGCCGAGCCGACGCGCGGTTGCGATTCCGATTCCGCCCAGGCCGATCACAACAACAACACCTGACACCACAGGCTCCGTCCGTCATACGCCGCGTACCAAGGAGACATAATAATAATAGGCATGGTCACCGCTCGTCGTCGCCACGACTTCTCAACTACGTCCCAGCGAGCTGTGGCGACCAGGGATGTTGTTGACAGGGCTGCAGGCGTGTCGGGTTGATCGAAGAAAGGACCTCCGGGCGAAGTGGGTGTGTCTGACGCACGCACCTCGAAACACCGGAGGCCCTCGGTGGCACACGCTAAGGCCCGCACGACCTATGGTCCGAAGGACGCCGCACCCCGGCCTCGACGCCCTCGCCCGAGCCCGCGTCAGCGCCGTCCCGGACAGCACCGCACACAGCGAGGAGGTGACCTCCACCGACATCCTCCAGGCGCTCAGCCGCCTCTTGTCAACGGATCTTGAAAACTGACCCCTCTGGGGACTCTGAATCTTGACCCCTCGGTGGTTGTCAGTCTCGGTCAGCGCGGTTCTGTTTGGCGAGGAGTTCGCGGCGTTGGCGGGTGCGGTAGGAGTCGCCGGTGAGGGTGAGGACCTCGGCGTGGTGGACGAGGCGGTCGATCATGGCCGCGGCGACGACGTCGTCGGAGAAGGTCTCGCCCCAGCGCCCGAAGGGCAGGTTCGAGGTGACCATGACCGAGCCGACCTCGTAGCGGGAGGCGATGAGCTGGAAGAACAGGTTCGCCGCGTCCTGGTCGAAGGGGATGTAGCCGACCTCATCGATGATGATCAGTTTGTAGCGGCGGATCTTCTTCAGCTCGGCCTCGAGGCGTCCGGCCTGGTGGGCGTCGGCGAGGCGGGTGATCCAGTTGTTCGCGGTGTCGAACAAGACCGAGTAGCCGGCGTGGGCGGCTTTGACCCCGAGCCCGATCGCCAGGTGGGTCTTCCCGAGCCCGGGTGGGCCGAGCAGGATCACGTTCTCCGCCTTCGCGACGAACAGTCCGGTGGCCAAGTGCGCCAACACATCCCGGCGCAGCGAGGGCAGGTGGTCGAGGTTGAAGTCCTCGATGGTCTTGACCGCCGGGAAGTGCGCGGTGCGGATGCGCATCATCGTGCCGGCGGACTCGCGTTCGGCGACCTGGCGCTGCAGGACCGCGGCCAGATACTCCTCGTGCGACCAGTTCTCGTCGCGGGCCTGGGCGGCGAGCTCTTCCCAGCAGCGCCCGATCGTCGGGGTCTTCAACACTCGAGCCAGGTAGGCCAGCATCGACGGGAGCCCGTCCGCCGGTGCCGTCGAGTTGGTGGTCGTCGCGGTCATGGGTTGCTCGCTTCCGCCGCCGGGGCGGCTGTCGGGTCCGTTGGGGCGGTGGGGCTGGTGGGGCTGGTGGGGTTGAAGTCGACGCCGAACAGGGCGTCGTAGTCGGGCAGGGCGCGGATCGCGACCGCGTGGCCGTCGCTGTGGCGGCGTGTCCCGCTCTGTTGAGCCTGCTGCTGGGCGCGGCGCTGCTCGGCCAACGCCAGGCGCATCTGGTGGGCGGTGGCGACGTGGCCGGGGTCGGTGATCACGGCGTGTTTGGCCCAGTTGCGCTCGTGCTCGGCGACCGGTGCGCCGTCGCAGAACACCAGCACCCGCGTCGGGGAGGCGACGATGTCGACGAACCGCCCGATCGCTCGCGGGTCGACGGAGTAGTCGCAGGTGTCGACGCGGACGTAGTAGTCGCGGGCGAGCCGGATCCGGTGGGTCAGCCCGACCGCGGGAGGCTCTGGTGGCAGCGGGGTCATCGCTTGGCGGTCGGTCTCGAGCAGGTCCACCGGCCGTGCCTGCAACGCCCGGATGATGCGGGAGTTCGCCCGGGGCAGCCAGGCCCCGAGCTGGTCGTTGAAGTCCTGCGGATCGGCGAACGCGCGGCCGGGCAGGAACGAGGTCTCGAAGAACCCGTTGTTGCGCTCGACCATGCCCTTGAACTCCGGGTCCCGCGGCGGCGCGAGTCGGATCCTGGTGGCCAACGTGCCGGCGAACGCGGCGGCCGGGACCGACACCCGCCCGGTGCCGCCGATCGCGGACTCTCGGTCCCACACCAGCGTCTTGGGCACCCGCCCGAGCTGGGAAATCAGCAGCCACATCCCGGCCAGGATGTCCCCGGCCTGCCGTGACGGGATCATCGTCGCGGACAGGAACCGGGAGAACGCCAACGTCACCACCAGCACTGGCACGATCCGGGCCTGCCGCTCCGCGACCGGCACCGGAGTCTCGGGGAACCACAGGTCGCACTGGGCGATCTCGCCGGGCTCATAGACGACCCTGTCGGCCGGGTCGATCCCCACGTACTCAGGTCGGATCCGCGCCAGCAGCTTCTTGAGCGGGCCTTCGGAGTAGGGCCAGCCGATCCGCTGCGCGATCACCGGCCCGGGCATCCGCGGCCACTCCATTAGCAGCGCCCGCACCTGCGGCTCGTAGGCGTCGGCGACCGAACCCCGCGACACCCGCTCATACTTCGGCGGGCCATCCGAGCGCAACGCCGCCCGCACCGTGTTGCGGGCGACCCCGAGCCGCCGGGCGATCTCCTTGATCGGCACACCCTCAGCCCGATGCAGGCGACGGATCTCCGCCCAGTCCTCCACGTTCAGCACCTCCCTAGCGTTGGGAGGGGTCAAGATTCCCGGAACGCCAGGGGGTCAGATTTCAGGATCCGGCGACACCTCTCACAGAACAGAAGATCACGCGGTAGTCGTCTCACACACCACGCCAGCGGGCTTGACCCGCCGCGATCTCCGAAGGCCTCGACTGCGCGCCGCGGCCGACCAGCACAGCGCGCCAGCACGTCGCGACGGCTGGCGGGGCCGGGCGAGAAGATCTCGCCCGGCCCCGCGGGCCTCATAGGATCCGAACCGTGGAGCACACCCACCGGTCCACGCCGACCAGCGTGAACGACGCGGCCAGCGCCCGGCGCCGTCCCCGGAGCCGGATCGCCCCGGAGACCTCCACCGCGCCCTCGTGCGGCTGGGACGGGTGGGAAACTCAGCAGCCGGGCTCCGCCGCGCAGCCCGCTGGTCTCGACCGGCATTGCGCGCAGGTAGCGCAGCACCCGCGGGGCGACCAGGTCGGTTAGCTGCTTGGCCGGACGGCGCTGGTCGAGCACCTCCACCAGCATCGCTACCGTCCGGTGCGCTTGCAAGATCGCGGCGCGGTCGAGCGGGACGTCGGTGACCGGGTCGCCCGGCGGAAGCTCGGGCAGGGGGTCGGCCGGGGCGCGGTGCCCACAGGTGGGGCACGGGTCGAGGAAGCCCTCACCGTCGAACACCACCGTGCGGACCGGGCGGAGCCCGAGCACCCGGCGAAGGGTGTCGTCGTGGGGCGTCTCCTTGTGGTCGAGGGTCTGGGACATGGCGGCCTCCTGGAGATTCGGCAACCAGCCCGAGCAGCAGGTCAGTTCTTCTAGTTGTGGTGGGGCTGGCTGCGGGGCGCGGTGCGAAGCGCCCGCCCTTGCCGTCCGCGCCCGACTCCGCCTGGCGAGGCTCGCGGGCAGGGGCGACCGTCAGGTCGTCGGCGAAGCCGATGCGCAGCACCCTTGCCCGTGAGACCGGGCGGAGTAAGCGGCCCACCACCGAAGACGCAGCCCGGGCCGAGAGGCCGGTCGTCTGCACTTGGCTCGAAACTGCACGGCACGCGTGTCGTCGCCGTCGGACTTTCGGCCGCGCCCACGGCCGTGGTACTCGTCGCGGCGGCGTGCTTGAGGTCTGGCCAAACGTGAACTGCCGCCTCAATTCGGCTGTTACCAACTCGCGATCCGCCAGCGGTAACGAGCCGCCCACGCACTGCGATCCGTGAAGTGACGTCGGGGGACGAAATGCACGAACGGAGACGCTCCCCCATGTCTCAGCCTCATCCGCCACGTCCTGGTCAGCCGTACTACGGCCCCCAGAACGGTCGGCCCGGTCCCTACCCGCCCCCACCTCGGCAGCCGCAGCCGATGCCGCAGCCGTACGGCCAGCAGTGGGCGCCGCCGCAGCAACCACGACCGCAACAGTTCGGCTTCACCGGCAGCCACCAGCAGCCGCCGCAGATCCCCACGCAGCGCCGCGCCGAGCCGACGCCGCCGAAGAAGCGGAAGAAATGGCCGTGGATCATCGGCGCCCTCATTCTGATTCCGATCCTCGGCTTCGCCGGCTGCACCGCTCTCGTCGGTGGCGCGGTCAAGGCTGTCGACGACGCTCGCCAGGGCGGCACCGTGAACCTGGGCGAGACCTACACCTACGCCTCCGGCATCGCCCTGTCGGCCAGCGCCCCCAAGCCGCACAACCCGAAGAACCAGTTCATCGTGGCCAAGAACGAGCAGGGCTGGGAGTCCACAGTCACCATCACCAACGGCAGCACCAAGCCCATCGGCGCGTCGCTCGTGACGATGAGCGCTACCGCCAACGGCGCACCCACCCAGCAGTACTGGGGCGACGGCAACGGGCTGCCGACCCAGCAGATCGCGCCCGGCCAGTCCCTCGCCGTGCCGTTCCAGTTCAAGACGCCCAAGGGCACCAAGGGCTCACTGCAGATCGCCGTGGCCGCCGAACTGAACGAGCCCGTCTTCTTCAACGGCTTGCTCGGCTGATCAAGCAGCGCAATTGTCTGAAGGTCTCAGCCACTCCCGAGCGCTGGTCCGCGCACGTCGGACCAGCGCCGGAGTTTGCCGACCGTGTCGCCGCGCGGAGGGGCACTCCGCAGCTGCCGCGCAGAGCTCGGTTCAGTTGCGGTCAGGACCCGCCGAAGACGATCCTTGTTCCCGTCGGGGCCGGAGTGTCCAGGTCGTCGACGACCATCCCGTCGAGCTTGATCACCTTCCGCTCGAGATGGGCGGCGATCCGGTCTTCCGACAGCATCGCCTCGAGGCGGGTCCGGACCGTCGGGATCTCCTCAGCCTGCTCTGCGTCGCTCACGTCAGGATCAACTTCTTCGGTACGTCGGCGGATGCCGTCGGCTGGCTCACCTCTTCGGGGCTTATCGGTCAGCTCCGGTAGGTCTGGCCGTTGTAGCGGCGGAGCTTCAACGCCTCGGCCGGTACGAGCTGGTCAGCGAGAGTCAGGCCCGACGAGGGGTTCCGCGTCGCCCACATGATGGGGAATGTGACAAGCCCGTACCAGCGCGCGTCGAGCCCGCGGAACCACGAGTGGAGCTCGCCGTTCGCGACGCCGGCGACGTCGAGCACTCCGGGCTTGCTGATGTCGATGTTTCGTCGTTCCTGCGGGCCGTAGATGCACCGCAGGTCGACGTAGACGGGCTTGGCCATCCTGCGCATGGGCACCGCCTCCTACTCGAACGCATGTTCGAATCGTACGGCTCCGCGCCACCGCTGTCGTCTCCAGCCGCGGCACGCCACTCCACAACGCGCAAGATCGGGCAGCGTCAGGAAGGACTGCTCGGCGCGACGAAAGTGCGGATGCGCTCCTTCAGCTCGGGATCGGCGACCTCCATGGTGAAGTCACCAAGGTCGCTCGGGTCGCGGCCGTCACGGCGGACGGCGTCGACGAGCAGCTGACGCAGCTGGGCGGCATTGTTCGGGTCGGCCTCGGCCGAGAAGTCGGCGATGACATAACCGCGGCGGCGGACCACGAAGTCGAGGAGCCTCGCCGAAGCAGGAGCGGGTGGGGCAGGCTGCGCCGGCTCGAACTCGGCGATCTCCGGCTCGGGCTCCTGCGCAACTGGGATGGCCGATGAGGGGTCGGCGTCTCCGAGTCGTCGATCTCCGCGGTCTCGAGGACGATCGGGCGGCCTCCGCTCTTCAGTAGAACCAGGCCCCACTCCTCGAGAAGGTGCAGCGCTTTGTAGACGGTGACGCGACCTTCTCGAACGGGAGGCGTGGCGCCGTCTTCGCGCGCTCGCTCGCGGATGCCGCCATCTTCGGTCGCTCCGGCAGTCGCGCCGCGATCCCGGCGGCGGCGCGCTGGTCGGCCTCTGCCAGCCATGCGCTGTAGACCCACAACGTGGTGATGCGGCCGCCGCTGTGTCCCAGCCGCCCGGGCGACAGTCCGGACGTCCATGCCGGCGGCGATCAACTCCGTCGCCGAGTAGTGCCGAAGCGCGTGAAAGTGCGTCTCGATCCCGAGGCGCTTCGCCATGCGCGTGTAGCGCTGCCCTACCGACGACGGCACCAGTGACTCGCTGCTATCCGGTGCCTGCGAGAAGACGTACGCCTGCCCGGTCAGCAGCTTGCCGACCTGCGCCGCGGCCTCCTCTGCGCGGGCCCGATGCTCGGTCAGGACCGCCCGCGTCTCGTCGTCGATCGTCACGCGGCGCTGCTGGTGGGTCTTCGTGTCCTTCTCCACCAGGTTGCGATGGCCGTCGGTGGCGAGGGCGCGGCGGATCTCCACCAGGCCCTGCTCAAGATCGACGTTCCGCCAGCGTAGTGCGCAAACCTCGCCGCGACGAGCGCCGGTCGTCATGGTGAACCACACCAAGGCGCCCCAGTCGGGGTCCAGCGAGGCCTCCTCGATCAGCTTCGCCGCCTCCGCGGGAGTCGGAGGCCGCGGGTCCGGCGGCTTGGGGGCCGGCGCCTCCGCTTGCGCGACTGGACTCGTCGCCACCCACCGCCAGCGCACAGCGCGCTTGTAGGCGCCGCTCAGCAGGTGGTGGATGTGGCGGATCGTGGTGTTCGACAGCGGCTTGCAGACGTGCGGCCCGCAGCGCTCGTCGCACTCGTGCGGCCGCGGCGTGCGGTGGTCGATCTGCCGGCTTCGCGGCCGGCAGTGGATGCGGCAGCGACGTAGCTCCGCGTAGAGCGAGTCGAGTGCGTCGGGGTCGACGGCGCCGGCCTTCAGCTCGCCGATGAACGGGCGGACGTGGTTCTCGAGGTACCGCGTGTACATGACAGGCGTGCTGGAGCTGACGTCGATCATCTCAAGGTACCGGTCGAGCAGCTGGTTGACCGTGGCCGACGTCCGCGGGCTCCGCCGCTCGTCGACTTCGTTGAGCATCCGGGTGCGCGCCGCCTCAGCCTGAGCGCGGGCTCGAGGACCGGGCTTGGTGATCTCCGTCAGGTAGTGGCGACGGCCGGTGACGGTGTCCCAGCCCGCGTACACGCGCACGCGGAGGCCGCCGCTGGGCAGCTCGTCGAACTCCCGCGGGGCCGTGTCCGACCGGCCTTCCTGCTCGCCATGGGACCGACGCTAGGAGCGTTGATGTCACGTTTGATGTCGCGACACGCGACCGCTGAGCGTGTCGCAGAGGCTCCTGACCTGGTCAGGGAGGGTGGGCGCGGCAGGGATCGAACCTGCGACCGCTCGGGTGTAAACCGAGTGCTCTCCCGCTGAGCTACGCGCCCCGGTCCCGGGCCGGCGGGCGGCCCGGGAAGTGACTACAGCGCCGCGAGGGCCTTCTTCCAGCCCTCCTGGTCGCGGGCCTCGCCGGGCTGGTTGACCTCGGCGAAGCGGACGACACCCTCCTTGTCGACGAGGAAGGTGCCGCGGACGGCCATGCCCGCGCCGTCGTTGAAGACCCCGTAGGCCTTGGCGACCTCGCCGTGCGGCCAGAAGTCCGACAGCAGCGGGAACGTGTAGTTCTCCGCGGTGGCCCACGCCTTGAGCGAGAAGGTGGGGTCGGTGGAGATCGCGAGGATCTGCACGTCGTCGTTCTGGAAGGACGAGAGGTCGTCGCGCACCGTGCAGAGCTCGCCGGTGCAGATCCCCGAGAACGCGAACGGGTAGAAGACCACCAGGACGGCCTTGTCGCCCTGGAAGGACGACAGCGAGACCTCCTGCTTGTCCTGGTCCTTGAGCGTGAAGTCCGGGGCCTTGCTGCCCACCTCGGGTGCCATGCGTCGTTCTCCTCGAAGGCATGCGGATGCCCGCGGCGCGGGCAGACGTCGAGGCGAGCCTACTAGGGGGCCTACGGTGGCGGGCGCGGGCGGGACGCCGGGTCCCTGGCCGCGGAGCAACCGGGGGTGCGCCATGGCCACCGTCGGCGTCCGGGACATCGTCCACGACGTCGAGGCCGCGATCGACTTCTCCACCCATCACCTCGGGTTCGCCGAGATCATGCACCCGGCCCCGACCTTCGCCATGCCGGGCCGCGGGACCTGCGACTGGCCCTCAGCGCACCCGGGGGCGGAGGCAGTACGACCGCCGACGGCCGGGTCCCCGAGCCGGGCGGCTGGAACCGCTTCGCGCTCGAGGTCACCGACCTGCCGACCGTCGCCGAACAGCTGCGCGCGGCCGGGGTGACCTTCCGCAGCGGCCTGGTGGAGGGGGTCGGCGGCGACCAGGTGCTCGTCGAGGACCCGTCGGGCAACCCGGTCGACCTGTTCGCGCCGAGGCAGGCCGAGGCCCGCCTCGACCCGACGACGTCCTAGGTGCGCTTCTTGCCCGCCTTCGGGGACATCAGCCGGGCCCCGGCCCAGTCCTCGCCGACACTGATGTTCGACGTCTGCGCCAGGCCCGCGGTGGGCGCGGCCTCCGCGATCTCGCTGGGCTCGAGATGACCGCTCCGCCCCGTCTTCGGGGTGAGCACCCAGATCATGCCGTTCTCGGCGATCATGCCCCTGGCGTCCACGAGGGTGTCGACGAGATCGCCGTCGCCCTCCCGGAACCACAGGAGCACGACGTCGATGACCTCCTGGGCGTCCTCGTCCAGGAGCTCCTCGCCGGTGACGTCCTCGACGGCCTCGCGGACCGCCTCGTCGACGTCGGAGTCATAACCCAGTTCCTGGACGACCATGCCCGGCTCGATGCCGAGCTTGCCCGCGATGTCGGACGATCGTCCGGCATCTTCCGCGGCGACCACGCGTACACCTCTTTCCTCGAGTACGGCGGCACGCCGATGCGGCCACCGAGAGTCGGTTCGGATGCGGAATCCGAACACGACCATGCGGCCCCGCGCAACCGCCGTTCCGTGATCATGCGGCGAGGGGCACGATAGGGGGCACCGCTCGGGGGCACCGCACGGCACGACCCCGGGGAACGCGACACACTGCACGAACACCTGTACGAGCCACCCAGGGAGACCCCTTGACCGGCCAGAGCACCACCGGCGGCGACAACCCGGCCCGCGACGGCAGCGACGGCCCGCGGCGCGTCCACGTCATCCGTGACGGCCTCGCGGCCCACCTCCCGGACATCGATCCCGAGGAGACCGCCGAGTGGCTGGACTCGTTCGACGCCGCGCTGGACAACGCGGGCCAGCAGCGCGCCCGCTACCTGATGCTCAGGCTGCTCCAGCGCGCCCGTGAGCGCCACGTCGGCGTCCCGGCGCTGACCAGCACGGACTACGTCAACACCATCCCCACCGATCGCGAGCCGTGGTTCCCGGGCGACGAGGACGCCGAGCGCGCCTACCGCCGCTGGATCCGGTGGAACGCGGCGATGACGGTGCACCGCGCGCAGCGGCCGGGGATCGGCGTCGGGGGGCACATCTCGTCCTATGCGTCGTCGGCCACGCTCTACGAGGTCGGCTTCAACCACTTCTTCCGTGGCAAGGACCACCCCGGTGGCGGCGACCAGGTCTACATCCAGGGCCACGCCTCCCCCGGCATCTACGCCCGCGCGTACCTCGAGGGCCGGCTGACCGAGGACCGCCTCGACGGCTTCCGCCAGGAGGTCAGCCACGGCGGGCCCGGCCACGGGCTGCCGAGCTACCCGCACCCGCGGCTGATGCCGGACTTCTGGGAGTTCCCCACGGTCTCCATGGGCATCGGCCCGATGAACGCGATCATGCAGGCGCGGTTCAACCGCTACCTCAACGACCGCGGCATCAAGGACACCACCCAGCAGCACGTCTGGGCCTTCCTCGGCGACGGCGAGATGGACGAGCCCGAGTCGCGCGGCCTGCTCCAGGTGGCCGCGACCGACCAGCTCGACAACCTGACCTTCGTCATCAACTGCAACCTGCAGCGGCTCGACGGCCCGGTGCGCGGCAACGGAAAGATCATCCAGGAGCTGGAGTCCTTCTTCCGCGGCGCCGGCTGGAACGTCATCAAGGTCATCTGGGGCCGCGAGTGGGACGCCCTGCTCCACCAGGACCGCGACGGCGCCCTGATCAACCTGATGAACGTCACCCCCGACGGCGACTACCAGACCTACAAGGCCAACGACGGGGCGTACGTCCGCGACCACTTCTTCGGCCGGGACCCGCGCACCAAGGCCATGGTCGAGCCGCTCACGGACGACCAGATCTGGGGCCTCAAGCGCGGCGGCCACGACTACCGCAAGGTCCACGCGGCGTACAAGGCCGCGACCGAGCACCACGGCCAGCCGACCGTGATCCTGGCGAAGACGATCAAGGGCTACGGCCTGGGCTCGCACTTCGCCGGCCGCAACGCGACCCACCAGATGAAGAAGCTCTCCCTGGACGACCTCAAGCAGTTCCGGGACGAGCAGCGCATCCCGATCTCCGACGCCCAGCTCGAGCAGGACCCGTACCTGCCGCCGTACTACCACCCGGGCGACGACTCGCCGGAGATCCAGTACATGAAGGAGCGTCGCCGCCTGCTCGGCGGGGCGCTGCCCTCGCGGCGCACCACCTCGAAGCCGCTCGTGCTGCCGGGCGACAAGGTCTACGAGGCGGTCCGGAAGGGCTCCGGCAAGCAGGAGGTCGCCACCACGATGGCGTTCGTCCGACTGCTGCGCGAGCTGGTGAAGGACAAGGAGATCGGCGGCCGCTTCGTGCCGATCATCCCGGACGAGGCCCGCACGTTCGGCATGGACTCCATGTTCCCGACGCAGAAGATCTACAACCCGCACGGGCAGCAC
Organism: Pseudonocardia kujensis; assembly: GCF_021283305.1. Classification (GTDB taxonomy): domain Bacteria; phylum Actinomycetota; class Actinomycetes; order Mycobacteriales; family Pseudonocardiaceae; genus Pseudonocardia; species Pseudonocardia kujensis. The sequence goes on along the minus strand of NZ_JAJSOK010000012.1, from coordinate 60,824 downwards.
TACACGTCCGTCGACGCGTCGCTGATGCTGGCCTACAAGGAGTCCGAGCAGGGCCAGCTGCTGCACGAGGGCATCAACGAGGCCGGGTCGGTCGGGTCGTTCACCGCGGCGGGCACCTCGTACGCCACCCACGACGAGCCGATGATCCCGGTCTACGTCTTCTACTCGATGTTCGGGTTCCAGCGGACCGGCGACTCGATCTGGGCGGCGTCGGACCAGATGGCGCGCGGCTTCCTCGTCGGCGCCACGGCGGGCCGCACCACGCTGACCGGCGAGGGCCTGCAGCACAACGACGGGCACTCGCTGCTGCTGGCGGCGACGAACCCGGCGATCGTGTCGTACGACCCGGCGTTCGGCTTCGAGATCGCCCACATCGTCAAGGACGGGCTGCGCCGCATGGTCGGCGACGACCCGGAGAACGTCATCTACTACCTGACGGTCTACAACGAGCCGTACCCGCAGCCGGCCGAGCCGGAGGGCCTCGACACCGAGGGCGTGCTCAAGGGCATCTACCGCTACCTGGGCACGAACTCCGAGGACGGGCCGCAGGTCCGGCTGATCTCCTCGGGCGTCGCACTGCCGTGGGCGATCCGGGCGCGCGAGCTGCTGGCCGAGCAGTGGGGTGTCGGCGCCGAGGTGTGGTCGGTGACGTCGTGGGGCGAGCTGCGCCGCGACGGCGTCGAGGCCGAGCACCACAACCTCCTCCACCCCGACGCCGAGCCGCGGGTCCCGTACGTGACCCGGGCACTGGGCGGCACGGACACGCCGGTGATCGCGTCCTCGGACTGGATGCGGGCGGTCCCGGACCAGATCCGGCAGTGGGTGCCGGCGCCGTTCGTCGTCCTCGGCACGGACGGCTTCGGTCTCTCCGACACCCGGCCCGCGGCGCGCCGGCACTTCGCGGTCGACGCCGAGTCCATCGTGGTCGGGGCGCTGCAGTCACTGGCCGCGCGGGGCGAGGTCGAGAAGGGTGCACCCGGCGAGGCCGCCGCGAAGTACCGGATCGACGACCCGCAGGCCGCCGGCCCGCAGACGTCGGACTCCGGCGTCGCCTGATCGGTGGAGGGGGCCGCGGGCACCTCGCCCGGACGGCCCCCTCCGGACGATCAGGTGCCCGTTGCCGTGTTTCGGTCCCGTTCCGGGACGAATACACAGCTCACGACCCCTCGGCAAGCGACGAGAATCACGCTAGGCTCCGCCCGACGCCGACCCTCCGATGGTGGATCGGGGTCCCGACCAGGGCGCGGACAGTAGCGGCCGGCCGGCGTTTCCCGGGGCGAGAGCCTCGAGCACGTACGAGGAGAGCAAGAATGGCAGAGGGCACCGTCAAGTGGTTCAACAGCGAGAAGGGCTACGGCTTCCTCGCTCCCGACGGTGGTGGCGCGGACGTGTTCGTGCACTACTCCGCGATCCAGGTCAACGGCTACAAGAGCCTCGACGAGGGACAGCGCGTGTCCTTCGACATCGAGCAGGGCCAGAAGGGGCCGCAGGCCACGCAGGTGACGCCGATCGGCTGATCCACCCGTCCCGTCCGTCCGGTCGGGGCGCCACCCACCAACCGGCGCACAATCCGTTCCGCTTTCCTCGCCCGTCTCGGCGCGAGCCCCGCACGGCACGTGTCAGCGAACGATCCGTACGTCGTCGAGGCCGGGGTGACCTCCTACGGTCACCCCGGTCGTCGACGTCCGGGGCCGGTCGGTCCTGAGCTCATCCCGGTCGCAGGTCGCTCCCCATCGACCAGACCAGCACCTCGGCGCCCTCCGGGCCCGCGGTGAGCGTCGTGCTGCCCGCGGACGCCGCGCTCGCGGAGCCGGCCGGCGGCGCGGTCACCCGCAGCTCGTCACCCTCGCCCAGCTCTCCGGCGGGGGTGTCCGTGCTGCCCGCCACCAGGAAGACGTGCAGGTAGGGAGCCTCGGGGAGCGACCAGGCCGCGCCGGCGGGGAGCCGGGCGGCGTACAGCTCGCCGTCGGCGCGGCGCAACGGGAGCGGCAGCGGGCCGTCGCCGGGCCGGCCGGACGCCACGAGGAACGGTCGGCCCGCCGCCAGCTCGTCCCCCACGTCCCGGCGGGTGAGCGCCGGCGCGCGCAGCGGCCCGTCCGGGACGAGCCAGGCCTGCACGAACCGCACCGGGCCGGGGCCGCCGCACCGCTCGGCGTGCTCCACGCCGGTGCCCGTGGAGAGCACCTGCACCGTCCCCGGGCGTACCCGGACCTCGTTCCCCAGCGAGTCCGTGTGCGCGAGCTCGCCGGCCACCACCCAGGTCACCAGGTCGACCTCGTCGTGCGCGTGGGTGTCGTAGCCGGCGCCCGGCGCGACCCGCTCGTCGTTGTGGGCCAGCAGGGCCCCGAAGAACGTGTTCGCGGGGTCGTAGTGGGCGCCGAAGGAGAAGCCGTGCCGGGCCTCGCAGCCCGCGTGCACCGTCCGCGCCCGGTCCGCGCCGCGGCGCAGCTCCACCCGCCCGTCCCCACCGGTCACGCCGCTGCTCACGGGGTCCTCCTCCCGGCGCGTCCGACCCGCGCCGGCGTGCCATGCTTCCCCATGTGACCCTGTCCGACGTGCGGGCGGTCTCCGCGGCCACCCTGCGCCGCCTCGAGCTCGCCACGGGCGACCTCGCCGCGGCCTGTCTGTCCGCGATGGAGGACGGCCAGCCGTGGTTCGCCCGCCTGCCGGCCGACCAGCGCGCCGGCGTCCTGCTCGTCACGCAGACCGGGGTCAGCAACTTCGTCGCCTGGCTCGGCGAGCCGGACGAGACGATCCGGCTCACCGCCGAGGCCTTCCGGATCGCCCCGCGCGACCTCGCCCGGCGGCTCTCGCTGCGCCAGACCGTCGATCTGGTGCGGATCGCCACCGACGTGTTCGAGGAGCGGCTGCCGCCGCTGGCCGCCGACGAGACCGAGTACCGGATCCTCGTCGAGGCCGTGCTCCGTTTCGGCCGCGAGATCGCCTTCGCCGCCGCCACCGTCTACGCCAACGCCGCGGAGACCCGTGGGGCGTGGGACGCGCGGCAGGAGGCGCTCGTCGTCGACGGCGTGGTCCGCGGCGACGCCGACGACGCCCTGGTCTCGCGGGCGGCCGCGCTCGGCTGGGACCCGGCCGCGGCGGTCCGCGTGCTGGTGGGCAGCCCACCCGCCGCCGACGGCGGCGACCCGGCCGAGAGCCTGTCCGGGATCCGCCGGCACGCCACCCGCCTGGGGCGCTCCGTGCTGGTCGGGGTGCAGGGCAGCCGGTTGGTCCTGCTGCTCACCGAGCCGCGCGGCCGCATCGCGCCCGACGACCGGCCGCGCGGCGGCGCCCACCCGATCGCCTCGCTGGTGGCGGACTTCGGGCCGGGGCCGGTCGTCGTCGGGCCGCGGGCGCCGAACCTCGCGGCGGCGCACGTCTCCGCCCGCGACGCCCTCGCCGGGCTGCGCGCCGCCCCCGGCTGGCCCGCCGCGCCCCGGCCCGTCGACGCCGACGACCTCCTCCCCGAGCGCGCGGTGTCCGGGGACCCGGCGGCGCTGCGGCTGCTCGTCGAGTCCGTCGTGACGCCGCTCGAGGCGGCCGGCGGGGAGCTCCTGCGCACGCTCGCGGCCTATCTGGAGGGTGGCGGCGCCCTCGAGGCGTGCGCCCGCGCGCTGTTCGTGCACCCCAACACGGTCCGGTACCGGCTCCGGCGCGTGAGTGAACTCACCGGACGCGCCCCCGCGGACCCGCGGGACGCCCTGGTGCTCCGCACCGCCCTGCTGGCGGGCCGGCTCGCGGACGTCCCCGCGCCCGCGATCATGCCCTGACCTGGCCGGACCCTCCACACCGCGTCGGACGCGCACGGAGGTGACCGGCGGGTAGCGTGCCGCGCATTGGAGGAACCCCACAAATCGCGGCGGTCAACGTGGTGGGTGCCGGTGTTCCGTTCCCGGGCGGCGCAGTGTTGGCTGTAGCGCTGTGATCGCCTTGCTCGCGCCCGGTCAGGGGTCGCAGTCCCCCGGCATGCTCGCGCCCTGGCTGGAGGACCCCGCGGCCGCGGAGACGGTGGCCGCCTGGTCCGAGGCCACCGGACTCGACCTCGCCCGCCTCGGCACCACCGCCGACGCCGACGAGATCAAGGACACCGCGGTGACCCAGCCGCTGGTCGTCGTGAACGCGCTGCTCGCCGCCGCCCGGCTCGCCGATGCGGTCCCCACCTCCCTCCCCGCCTCCGCGCCCACTGCGGGCCACTCGGTCGGCGAGCTCGCCGCCGCCGCGATCGCCGGCGTGCTCACCTCCGACGAGGCCGTGCGCCTGGCCGCGATCCGGGGCCGCGCCATGGCCGACGCCTGCGCGTTGGAGCCGACGGGCATGGCCGCCGTCCTCGGCGGCGAGGAATCCGTGGTGCTGGCGCGGCTCGAGGCCCTGGGCCTGGACCCCGCGAACCGCAACGGCGCCGGGCAGATCGTGGCCGCCGGCCCGCAGGCCGCGATCGAGGCGCTGGAGAAGGAGCCACCGGAGGGCGCCCGCCGCGCCGCGGTGCTGCCGGTCGCCGGTGCGTTCCACACCCGTTTCATGGCCCCGGCCGAGGACGCCGTGCGCGCCGCCGCGGCCGAGCTCAGCCCCGGGGACCCGGCGCGCCCGCTGCTGACCAACTCCGACGGCTCGGTGGTCAAGGGCGGCGCCGCCGCCCTCGACCTGCTCGTCGCGCAGGTTACCCGGCCGGTCCGCTGGGACTCCTGCATGGCGACGCTCGGCGAACTGGGCGTGACGGCGGTGTTGGAACTGCCACCGGCGGGCACCCTGGTGGGGTTGGTCCGCCGTGACCTCAAGGGCGTCAAGACCCTGGCGCTGAAGACCCCCGACGACCTGGACAAGGCCGTCGCGCTCATCGAGGAGCACGCATGACGACGTTCCGGCTCCCGCCGTCCGTCCCGGGGGCGCGCATCGTCGGGCTCGGCAGCTCCCAGCCCGAGCACGTCGTGACCAACGACGACCTCGCCCGGCGCGTGGAGACCGACGACCAGTGGATCCGCGACCGCGTGGGCATCGTGGAGCGCCGTGTGGCCCAGGACGAGTCGCTGGTCGACATGGCCGTGGAGGCCGGCTCGCGGGCGCTGAAGGACTCCGGCCTGACCACCGCCGACATCGACACGGTCATCGTGGCCACCTGCACGATGACAGCGCCGATCCCCAACGCCGCGGCGCAGACCGCGGAGCGGATCGGGATCAGCGCGCCCGCCGCCTTCGACCTCAACGCCGCCTGCGCCGGGTTCTGCTACGGCCTGGCCGCCGCCGCCGACCTGATCCGGGCCGGCTCGGCACGCAACGTCCTGGTGATCGGCGCGGAGAAGCTCTCCGACTGGGTCGACTGGGACGACCGCTCGACCTGCATCATCTTCGCCGACGCAGCCGGCGCGGCCGTGGTCACCGGCGCACGCGACGAGGACGAGATCGGCGTGGGCCCGGTGTCGTGGGGCTCCGCCGGCGACATGGCCACCGTGATCCGGATCCTCGAGGAGAGCACGAACAAGCTGCACCAGGAGGGCCAGACGGTCTTCCGGTGGGCCACCACCCGGATCGCCCCGGTGGCGCTCGACGCGATCGCCAAGGCCGGTCTGACCCCCGCCGACATCGACGTGCTGGTGCCCCACCAGGCGAACTTGCGGATCGTCGAGGCGGTGGCCAAGAAGCTCCGCAAGGAGGGCGCCCGCGAGGACATGCGCGTGGCCGACGACATCGTCCACTCGGGCAACACCTCGTCCGCGTCGATCCCGATGGCGCTCGACCACATGCGCGCCGCGGGGAGGATCCGTTCCGGCGAGATCGCCCTCCTCGTAGGCTTCGGCGCGGGACTGTCGTACGCCGGCCAGGTCGTGCGCGTCCCGTGAGCTGTCCCCTGACCGAGATCCACCCGAGTTCCACCCCACAGAATGAGGAGCACGCCCGTGGCTGACACCGCCGAGATCCTGTCCGGCCTCGCCGAGATCGTCGAGGAGGTCGCCGGCATCGACACCGCCGAGGTGACCGCCGAGAAGTCCTTCGTCGACGACCTCGACATCGACTCGCTGTCCATGGTCGAGATCGCCGTGCAGGCGGAGGACAAGTTCGGCGTGAAGATCCCGGACGACCAGCTCGCCGAGCTCAAGACCGTCGGCGACGCCGTCTCGTACATCGAGAAGAACCAGTAAGCCCGGCGGTCCTCCCGCCGCACCGCCCGCTCGCCAGAAAGGCCTTCCATGACCGACGTCGTCGTCACCGGCTACGGCGCGACGACCCCGCTCGGCGGGGACGCCGCCTCCACCTGGGACGCCCTGCTCGCCGGCAAGTCCGGCGTGGGGCACACCACCGGTGAGTGGGTGGAGAAGCACGACCTGCCCGTGAAGATCTCCGCGCAGCTCGCCGTGGAACCCACCGAGGTCCTGCCGCGTGTGCAGGCCCGCCGGATGGACCGCGCCGAGCAGGTCGCGATGGTGGCGGCGCGGGAGGCGTGGGCGCACGCGGGCCTCGCCGTCGAGAAGGGCGAGGACCCGAAGGTCGACCCGACCCGGTTGGCGGTGATCGTCGGCACCGGCATCGGTGGCGTGACCACCCTGCTGGACCAGGACGACCTGCTGGAGTCCGACGGCCTGCGCAAGGTCTCGCCGCTGGTCGTGCCGATGCTGATGCCGAACGGGCCCGCCGCGCTGATCTCGCTGGAGATCGGCGCGAAGGGCGGGGTCCACTCGCCCGCGTCCGCCTGCGCGACCGGCGCCGAGGCGATGGCGTGGGCGTGGCGACTGCTCAAGGCGGGCGAGGTCGACGTCGTGGTGGCGGGCGGTGCGGAGGCCTGCATCGCGCCGATCACCGTGGCCGGGTTCGTCCAGGCGCGCACCCTCTCGCAGCGCAACGACGCACCGCAGGAGGCGTCCCGGCCCTTCGACACCGGCCGGGACGGGTTCGTGCTCGGCGAGGGCGCGGGCGTGCTGGTCCTCGAGCGGCGCGAGTTCGCCGAGGCCCGGGGTGCCACGGTCCACGGCACCCTGGCCGGCATCGGCCTGACCTCGGACGCCTACCACATCACGGGGCCGGACCCCGAGGGCGGCGGGCAGGGCCGGGCGATGCTCAACGCGGTGCGGACCGCGGGCCTGGAGCCCTCGGACGTCGGGCACGTGAACTGCCACGCGACCTCCACCGTGGTCGGCGACGTGGGCGAGGCGAACGCGATCAAGAAGGCGCTCGGCGACCACCCGGTGCTCACCGCACCGAAGGCGTCCATGGGGCACCTGGTCGGCGGGGCCGGCGCGGTCGAGGGCCTGATCGCCCTGCTCTCGGTGCGGGACGGGATCATCCCGGCCACGCTGAACCTGGAGGACAAGGACCCGAAGGTGGACCTCGACGTCGTGGCGGGCGAGCCGCGGAAGATGGAGCTCACCGCGGCGGTCAACAACTCCTTCGGGTTCGGCGGACACAACGCCAGCCTCCTGTTCACGAAGTAGACGGGCGGGCTCCGGGCGGCTACCTCAGTCGAGGCAGAACTCGTTGCCCTCGGGATCGGCCAGCACGAGGAAGCCCGCGCTCATCGGGGGCGCGGGCTCCGAGCGGCGCAGTCGCGTGGCGCCGAGTGCGACCAACCGGTCGCACTCGGCCTCCAGCGCCGCCATTCGCTCCTCGCCCTGCAGACCGGGAGCGGCCCGGACGTCGAGGTGCACGCGGTTCTTGGCGGCCTTGTCCTCCGGCACCTGCTGGAAGAACAGCCGCGGACCCTGCCCGGCCGGGTCCTCGATCGCCGATCTCGAGTTGCGCTGGTCCTCCGGCACCCCGATCCGCGCGAGGAACTCCTCCCACGCCGCCAGCGGGTCGGCGCCCTCCGGCAGCTCGATCCCGGGCGGGCCGGGATGGACGTAGCCCAGCACCTCGCGCCAGAACGACGAGAGCGCGCGCGGGTCGTGCGCGTCGAAGGTCACCTGGATGTGGCGGCTCATGCGTACACCTTGGCAGCCGCCACCGACAGAATCGGTCGTCAGCAGGGCTGGGAGAGTGTGCTGCCCGGGGTGCCGGCCCCGATCGCGAGGCCGGCCCCCGTCATCGGCAGCGTGCTGCGCCAACAGATCCGGCCCACCCTCAGGTCCGCCGGCGCGTCGGCGACGTCCTGGGTGCTCGTGAAGCGCACCAGCGCCCGCACCCCGTCCGGGGCGTCCTCGATCCGGTCCACGCGAATGGTGCCGTCCTGCGTGCTGCGCACGCCCGCCAACCACGTCTCCGCCGGCTGCGCGGCGAGCCGCTCGGGGGTCACGGTGAGCGCCCACGCGGCGTGGTCGTGGGCGTTGACGGCGTCGAAGTAGGCCTGCAGCCGCTCGCGCACGGCGAGGTGCTGGGGATGACCGAGGGCGTCGAGGCTCAGCTCGACGCTCGAGGGGCCGGCCCCCGTCCCCGGGACCGGTTCGGGTGCGTCCGTGGGCGCCCCCGCCTCGAACGCCCGTCCCCCGATCAGCCAGGCCGCGGCCGCCGCCGCGACCACTACCAGCGCGAGCGCTCCCGCCGTCGCGACCGCCACCGCATTCCGCACGGGGACAGTCTGCCCCAGTGCGCTGCTCCGGACGGAGCAGACACGACGGCCGGAACGGTCAGCCGACCTGGTGCAACCAGGTGACCGGAGCGCCGTCGCCGGCGAAACGGCAGGCCTCGAGCTCGGCGTCCCAGGCTTCACCCAGGGCGTCGGAGATCCGTGCGGGGAGCATCGACGCCGGCCCGTCCGCGATGATCGTGCGGAGCTGGTCCTCGCCCAGGAGCACGTCGCCGTTGGCGCTCATCCGGCCCGTCCACAACCCCAGCCCCGGGACGTGGCAGAACCGCTGGCCGTCGACGCCCGTGCTGGGCTCCTCGGTGACCTCGAAGCGCAGCATCGGCCACGCCCGGAGGGCACCGGCGAGCGCGCCGCCGCTCCCCACGGGTCCCGTCCAGCTGAACTCCGCGCGCAGCTGACCGGGTACGGCCGGCTGCGCGCTCCACTGGAGCGTCACCCGTGTTCCGAGGACGCCCGACACCGCCCACTCGACGTGCGGGCAGACCGCAGTCGGCGACGAGTGGACGTGGACCACGCCGCGTGTGCTCACTGCAGACCTCCGCTTCTGACAGACGTGGATCGTCTTCCCCTACGTCCACGGTCGTCGGCGTCGGCCGGCGTTCCGGGTCCTTCGGCCCGGACGGGATGGAACTGTGCGTGATCACTCTGCCCGATCCCGCTCGCGTCTGCCAGCACCGATCGGTGGCTGCGGCGTGTCGCACACATCCGGGAGTGTCGATCGACTAGGGGCGACCTCGCAGTCCCCGCGATCATCGCCGCACCTCTCCCCCGTCGACGAAGACGTTGTCCCGCAGCTCCGCGGCCCCTCGGACCCGCAGTGGCGCGGCTCCGGCGTCGCGGTGGAAGCGGTTGCCCGTGATGCGCAGGACGGCGAGCGGCGCGGCGGCCGCGTCGCGCCGCAGCGTGTACCGGCCGCCGCCCAGCTCGTTGTCGCGGATGACCACCGGCCCCGCCCGCTCGACCCGACGCTCGTGGTCGCCGGCGCTCTCGTGCCGCGCCGGCTCGGCGGGGTCGACCAGCACGGCACTGCCGAGACCGGGCCCGGTACCGAGCCGGATCCGGTTGGCCTCGACCAGGACGTCGCCCTCCGGGGCGGCGAGGGCGATCGCGTCGACCGGGCGGTCGGGCCGGGGGGCGAAATCGTGCAGCCAGCTGTTCCGCAGGGTGGCACCCGGGCCGAGCCGGGCGCCGTCGGCGCGGACCGCGGTCATCTCGATGCGCTCGGCGACCCAGTCCGGCCCGTCGACGGCGGCGTCGGTGAACGCACCGGTCAGCGTGGTGTCCTCGATCCGCACCGAGCCGCCGTCGAGGGTCCGGATCCCGGCCGCACCGGTGCCGTCGCCGGTGATGCGGCTGCGCCGGACGACCACGTCCGGCGCCGCGACCACCACGCTGCCGACGAGGTCGAGCCCGTCGAGCACGGCGCCGGGCGTCCGGATCACGAGCGCGGCACGGACCGGGCAGAGCCGCACGCCGGCCGGGGTGCCGACGCTCTCCGGCGGCGGCGGCACGTACGGCCCCACCTCGGCGCAGATCGGCACGGGCCCGGCCACCGGCGCGGCGGTGTCGCTCCCCGCGCCCGCGCCGACGGCGAGGCTCGCGGCGAGCGAGGTCGTCACCAGGCCGCCGAGCACGCCCCGCATCGAGAGCATGCACGGAGCGTACGACGTGAGTTACGCCGAGTGGCCCAACGGGTCCGGCGTGTCCTACCCCTTTCGGCTCAGGCGAGCGAGTAGTGCAGCACGCCCTCCTGCTCCGTCCGAGTGAGTGCACCGCGTTCCACCAGCACCTCGAGATGGTGCTGGGTCTCGAGGATCGCGAGCATCGCGTTCCACCGGTCGAGGTCGGCGAGCGCGTGGTTGCGCCGCGTCCACGGCAGCGCCTGCGCCACCAGGTACGGGGTGTGTCGGCCCTCGCGCACGGCCGCGAGCGAGGCGTCGAGCCGGGCTCCGTGATGCGCCAGCAGCTCGTCGACGCGCTCGTGCACCCGCCGTCCGACCGGTCCGTGCGCCGGCAGCAGCGCCGCGTCCGGACGCTCCCGGACGAGCTGCAGGGACGCGAGGAAGGCCGACAGCGGGCTGGCCGTCGGCACCGGCTCCAGGCCGATCGACGGGGTGATCCGCGGCAGGACGTGGTCGCCGGCGAAGAGAAGGTCGTTCGCCTCGTCGGCGAACACGACGTGCCCACGGGTGTGTCCGGGCGTCTCGATCACCTCGAGGGTCCGGGACTCCCCGACGACGACCTTCGACCGGTCCTCGAGGTACCCGTCCGGCAGGAGCCAGCCGTTCATGTCGCGGACGTGGTCGCGGCCGGCGCGCTCCATCGCGGCGGCGAGCTCCGCCGCCCCGGCCCGGCGCAGCCGCGGCACGGAGTTCTGCGACTCCGCGTGGTCGGGATCGATCACCCGTTCCAGGTTGACCCGCTCACCGGCCCCGATCAGGACCTCGGCGCCGAACTCGCGCCGGACGGTGACGGCCTGCGTGTAGTGGTCGCGGTGCGAGTGCGTGACCAGGAACCGGCGCACCTCGCGCAGGTCCGAGCCCAGGGCCCGCAGGGCCTGCCCGAGCAGCTCGCGGGACTCCTCGAGCGCCCACCCGGCGTCGACGAGCGTCCAGCCGGGGTCGCCCCCGCGCTCGTCGGCGACGGCGTGGACGTTGACCGCGCGCAGGCCGTCGTTCGGGAGCGGGAGGGGGATCCGGTACGCCCTCCGCCACGCGGAACACGCCGGACTCGGTCCAGTCGCCGCCGGAGAGGCTCGGGTCGTCGTCGGTGACGGTCGGAGCTACCACCCGCCGAATACTAGTCGAACGATCGTTCATCTCTCACCGGACGAAGGTGTCGGGTTCCGCACCTTGCGCGCCACCGGTCATCCGTCCCCGCCCGTAGAACTCGTCGAAGGTGGTGAGGATGAGGTCGAGCGGCAGGTCGGTGAACACGCCGCGGTGGTGCACGTACTCCATGTAGCGGCTGCCGTCGCCGGAGAACTCGTGCATGAGCGCGTCCGTGCGGCCGTCGAACGGGATGGGCGAGACGCCGAAGCGGGCGCACAGCTCGGCGTTGAACGCCGGGGTGGCCTTCACCCAGCGGCCCTCGACGTGCAGGTCCGTGTAGCCGTGGAAGACGAAGACGTCCGAGCCCATCCGCGCACGCAGCCGCGGCGTCGTGAGGTGGTTGCGGACGTCGGCGAACCCCAGCCGGGCCGGGATCCCGCAGGCCCGCGCCGCGGCCGTCAGCAGGACCGCCTTGGGCACGCACCAGCTGCTCGGCGCGACGGCCACCGCGCTCGCCCGGTAGTCGGCGGGATCGGTGGAGAGGTGGTGCGGGTCGTACCAGATCTCGTCGCGGACGGCCTCGAACAGCCGCGCCGCGACCTCGACGGGATCCGTCGCGGCCCGGGCGGCGAAGGCACGGACCTCGGGCGAGTCGGAGTCGACGAAGCCCGCGGGCGCGAGGTGTTCGGCGAGGACGGGGTCCGGGGCGGCATCAACACTGGCGCTCACCCCTCGCAGCGTAGGCGCTCGACCCCGGTCGCCTCGTGTGACGACGGCCGCTGCGCACGCTGCGTCGATCAACAGTGACGACGAGTGCCCGGATCGACCGTTTCCACTCGTTCGGGACACCCGTAACCACCCGGACGGTGACGCTGGGTCGTCTAGGGTTCCGCACAGGAACACCACAGGTGAGCGCGCAGGCCCGGACGTGGGCCGGCGCCGACAGGGCGGAGGGGCGCACGGCATGGCTACAGAGGATCGGGACCACCCGGACGTGATCGGCGCTCCGTTCCTCACCGTGGCCGAGGTGGCGGAGCGGATGCGCGTGTCGAAGATGACCGTCTACCGCCTCGTGCACAGCGGCGAGCTGCCCGCGGTGCGCTTCGGCCGGTCCTTCCGCGTGCAGAAGGGCGCGGTGGAGGAGCTCATCGCCGCGGCGCGGTACGAGGCGGGCTGACCCGCCTCAGCGCTCGCGGCCCCGCGGCTTCAGCGGGGTCGACGGGAGCGCGGGCGCGGCGAGGGGCAGGCCCTCGTACCCGGGGACGGCGCCGAAGCGGTGGTCGGCGCCCCCGACGATCTCCGCCTGCCACTGGGCCCGCGCCGCGGCGACCTCCTCGCCGCTGCGCCCCACGAAGTTCCACCACATGACCAGCTGCTCGGCGAACGGCTCGCCCCCGAGCAGCAGGAACCGGCTCTCCGGCTCGGCCCGCAACGGGACCTCCCGGCGACCGGTGCCCAGGTAGAGCAGGGTGCCGGGACCCAGGACGCGGCCGTCGACCTCGGGGGCGCCCGACACGGTGAGCACCGCGTGCTCGAAGTCCGGCTCCAACGGCAGCGCGGTGGTCGCCCCGGCCGCCAGCCGGACGTCGACCCCCACGATCGGGCTGTGCACCCGGCCCGGGGACCGCGCTCCACCGAGCTCGCCGAGCAGGACGGTGGCGCGCAGGCCGTGCGTGGTGACCTGCGGCAGATCGGCATGGTGCTCGAAGCGCGGCGCGACCGTGCGCTCCTCCCCCGGCAGCGCCACCCAGAGCTGCGCACCGTGCAGGAACGGGGAGTGCGGGTCCGGGGACTGCTCGGAGTGCGCGATGCCGCGACCCGCCGTCATCAGCCCGAGCTCGCCGGGCCGGACCAGCACGTCGCTGCCCAGGGAGTCCCGGTGGTGCACCTCGCCCTCGAGCAACCAGCTCACCGTCTGCAGGCCGATGTGCGGGTGCGGGGCGACCTGCATGCCCGGCTCGGCCGCGATCTCGTCCGGCCCGTAGTGGTCGACGAAGCACCACGCCCCGACCATCCGCCGACCCAGGCCGGGCAGCAGCCGGCGGACCTCGGTGCTCTCCCCCAGCTGCACCCGGCGCGGCTCCAGCAGCTCGCTCACCGGCCCGCCGGTCGCCCGCGACTCGCACACCGTGACCCGCGGATCGGCTGTCACGTCGCTCATCCGACCACCCCCCGAACGTGACGATACGGGCACGCACCGACATGCCCGCGTCACACCGGCCTGACAGACTCCCGCGGTGCGACGCGACGTGACCGCCCGGCTCCAGCTGACCGTCTCCGAGCCCGCGCTGATGGCGTTGCAGATCGCCGTCGCCGGCGGCGCGACCTCCGAGCGCCTCACCCTCACGCTCGACGACACCGTCCTCGACCCGCCGCGGGAGCTCGACGCCGGCCACGGCGGCCGCACGCACGTGCTCGACTGCGCGCCCGGCGAGCTGGTGGTGGAGTACGTCGCGCAGGTCGAGGGGCGGCGGGAGGTGCTGGTGCCGCCGCTGGCCCCGGAGATGGACCGGCTGCTGGCGTTGCGGCCGAGCCGGTACTGCCCGTCGGACCGGCTGCTGGCCACCGCCACCCGCGAGTTCGGCACGGTCGAGGGCGCCGAGGCGCGGATCGCCGCCGTGACCGCGTGGGTGCGGGAGCGGCTCGCCTACGTGGGCGGTTCGAGCAAGCCGACGGACGACGCCGTCGACACCCTCCTGCTCGGCGAGGGCGTCTGCCGGGACTACGCCCATCTCGTCGTCGCGCTGCTGCGGGCACTCGACGTTCCCGCGCGGCTCGTCGCCGTGTACGCCCCGGGCCTGTTCCCGATGGACTTCCACGCGGTCGTCGAGGCGTGGACGGGGTCGCGGTGGGTCGTGGTCGACGCGACCGGCCTCGCCCCGCGGGCGTCGATGCTGCGGATCCACACCGGGCGCGACGCCGCCGACACCGCCTTCCTCACCACGCACCACGGCGCCGTCACGTTGACGTCGATGCAGGTCATGGCGGTGGTCGACGAGCTGCCGAAGGAGGACCCCGCCGCGGTGCTGGAGCTGGGGTGAGGGCCGGTCCCGCCGGGGTGCGGGGTGAGATGCGGATGCGCGGAGGTGGCGATCGTGCCCGCGGCGGAGCCGGGTGGTCGGTGGTGCGGCGCCGCTACGGCCGTCGTGACCACCGCGGACGCAGCCGACCGATGATCATGAACGGCGCGAGCCGAGACCGGCGTCGTGGAGGCCGAGGCGGACCGGGTTCGCCAGGTCCGGGGCGCGCACGAGGCCGTCGTATGGGGTCACCGTCTGCGAGGCCACGCCGTGGCATGATCGTCGAGTCTGGACGGAGGGGTCGTTCATCGACCGTCCCACTCCACGATGCGTGACCATGGTTGCGCATGCGGAAGGGCCTACACGGATCGCTCCTGCGCCGTTCGTGCACCGCGTCCGTCGGCCGCGCTCTCCAGCGGGGTCCGTGGCTCGGAGTGAGGGCGGCTGCAGCGGGGCCGTTCCCGCCGTCGCCGAGCCCGGCGACGGCGTGACCACCACCGAGGGCGACGACGACCGCGGTGGCGCGCGCCGGGACCAACGTCCCGATCGGACGGCGTGGCCGGCGGTGCGCCCCCGGTCGTCCCTGCGTCCGAGGTGGCCGCCGTCCTCGTGCGTGTGCCGGCGCGCGGGAACCGTTCCACCGGGCGGCCGCCGGCCACAGCTACCCGGTCTCCGACCCCGCGAGTCGGGACGAAGGGACACGCAAGTCGGGAGCTGCGGCGTGGGGAGAGTGGGGCTGCGCGGAGAGAGCGGCTGCGGGGAGAGGAGCGACTCGGCCCGCCGGGCCGCGATCCCGGGGGCCGCGCGGGCGGCCGCGGCGCCCGGGCTCCGACGGCACCACGATCGGACGGCCGAACGCCTCCGACAACGCTCGGTGGGCTAGCGGCGTCGCCGACGACGAAGTCGAACGATTCCGCGTCCGTTTCCCGCATGGTGGCGAGAACCGGACACCGCGTCGAGTGCGGCGGCATCGACCGTCGGCGGCGGTGACCCGCACCGGTTCACGGGAGGCCGAGAGGGCCATGTCGACGACGGTGCCGGCAGCCCCGACGAGCCGACGGCGGCCCTCCCGGCAGGAGTCGGCCAGCCGCCGCAGGGCGACGAGGCCGGCTCGTGCTCGTCGACACCCTCGGTGTGTCCGGTGTGGACGGCCGTGCCCCCGCGGCACTACCGCTCGTCGCGGGCGCCGACGCCGTCCTGTCCGTGTCCGCCGCGGGCCGCGAGCTCACCGGACCCGAGATCACCGACCCCGAACAGGTGCGCCGGCTGTGCCCGACGCTCGTCGACGTCGTCACCAAGAGGCCGCTACCCGCGCCGGGCCGACGTCCGGCGCGAACCCGTCCCCGGATCCGGCCTGCTCGCCCTGCGCGGCTGCACCCTGCGCGCGGCCGAGTACGCGGCGCTCACCGCGTCGGCCCGCCGTCCCGTCGTGGAGCTCGACGCCACGCGGGTCTCCCCCGGCGGTTCGTCGCGGCCATCGGACACGACGGCCTCCTCGACGCCTGGGGCGTGCACGGGATCACCGAGTCGGTCGCCCTCGTGCGGCGCGGGGCGACCACGCCGCGGGCCCGGGCCGCTGATCCGCCGGCCGGGGCTCGACGAGCTCACCCGGGTTCTGGAGGTCCGGGTCGGCGAGCGGGCCGCGGCGCTGCGGAGGCGTGGGACCCGTCAGAACCCGTGCGTCGTGATCGTCGGCGGTCCCCCGGCGCGGAGGGCCTCGAACACCTCGCGCTCGTGGGCGACGACGGGATCGGGTAGGGCGTCGAGCGGGAACCAGCGGAGGTCAGCGGCCTTGGCGCGCTCGACCAGCCGCGGCGTGCCGGTCCACCGGCGGCAGGTGAAGAAGAAGTCGACGCGCTCGTCGATCGGGTCACCCGTGGCCTCGGTGCGGTGCATCGCGGTCAACGGCTGGAGGTCCACAGGCGCGATCTCGACGCCCAACTCCTCCCGGGCCTCCCGCACCGCCGCCTCCAGCACCGACTCGCCCTTCTCGACGTGCCCGGCCGCGGCCGTCGCCCAGAAGCCGTCGCGGAACCCGGTGTTCTGCCGGAGCTGGAGCAGGATCTCGTTCGGCTCACGGCACAGCACGACGTAGGCGGCGGGCACGAGCTGGTAGCGCGGACTCACCACCTCACCGTAGATCCGGACGCGGCACACGGGTGCAACACGGTGGCAATGCCGCGCGCCTAGCGTCACGCACCGACGCGAGCTCGCGGGAGGTGACGCCATGGCCGGAACGGCTCGCCCAGGCCTCCGCACCAGCGGTGGCCGCCTCGGGGCCGTCCCGCCGCGCGACGCCGACCTGCGCTTCCGCACCGTCCACGGCTACCGGCGCGCCTTCCGCGTCGCGGGGTCGGGTCCGGCCGTCGTGCTGATCCACGGGATCGGTGACAGCTCGACGACCTGGGAGACCGTCGTCCCGGCGCTGGCGCGGCGTCATCTCGTGATCGCGCCCGACCTGCTCGGCCACGGCCGTTCGGACAAGCCGCGGGCGGACTACTCGGTCGCCGCCTACGCCAACGGCGTCCGCGACCTGCTCGGCGTGCTCGGGATCCGCCGCGCGACGCTCGTCGGGCACTCGCTCGGCGGCGGCGTCGCGATGCAGTTCGCCTACCAGTTCCCCGACCGCACCGAGCGGCTCGTGCTGGTCGGCAGCGGCGGCGCCGGACCCGAGGTCAACCCGGTGCTGCGGGCCATGACCTTGCCCGGCGCGACCGCCGCTCTCCACGCGCTGCGGCTGCCGACCATGCGCTGGCAGGTGGGGGCGGTCGTCGAGGCCCTGCGGGTACTCGGCACGGGGCTGGGAACCGACGCGCCCGACATGCTGCGGGTGATCGACGCCCTGCCCGACGCGACCGCCCGCGCGGCGTTCATCCGGACCCTGCGCGCGGTCGTCGACTGGCGCGGCCAGGTCGTGACCATGCTCGACCGCTGCTACCTCACCCGCGGCATGCCCACGCTGCTGATCTGGGGCGCGCGCGACGCGATCGTGCCGGTCGCGCACGGGCGGCGCGCCCACGAGGCCATGCCCGGCAGCCGACTGGAGATCTTCCCCGACGCCGGACACTTCCCGTTCCACACCGACCCGCGCCGGTTCGTCGGCCTGCTCGAGGAGTTCCTCGCCGGCACCGAACCCGCGCGTTGGAGCCCGGAGCAGTGGCGCCAGCTCCTACGCGCCACCCCGGACACCGTCGCCTCCGCCGAACCCTCGGCCCAGCGATCCGCCACCTGAAAGCTCAGTACGGATCCCTGACGCGCTCGGAAGAGTTCAGATAGCGCATTATGGCTCCATAACGCGTCCAGAGGGCGCCGGATTGCGCATTATGGTTCCATAGTGCGATAAGAATGCCCGAGATTTCGCGTTATGGTTCCATAATGCGTGTCCGACGCCCGAGGAATCGCACGTTGGTTCCATGGTGCGGGAGATGCGGACGGCCCCGCTCCCGGAGCGCGGGGGCGGGGCCGTCCGTCAGCGGCGGCTCAGCTGCAGCCGCTGGTGGAGCCGCAGCCCTCGCAGAGGTAGCAGGAGCCCGCCGGGCGCATCTTGGTGCCGCAGGTGAGGCAGAGCGGCGCGTCGGCCGCCTTGCCCAGCCGCAGCTCGAGCAGCTCGGTGGAGCTGCCGACCTCGACCGGCGCCGGGTCCACACCGGCCGGTTCGGTCGACGGCGGCGTGATGTCCACGCTGGACCGAACGGCGTCGAGGTCCACATCGGTGTCGATCGGGCCCGAGCCGTAGTCCTGCTCCACCTGCGACGCCCGCTCCGCCGCGGAGAAGATGCCCAGCTGGGCGCGCTTCTCGTAGGGCAGGTAGTCCAGCGCCAGGCGGCGGAACAGGTAGTCCAGCACCGAGGT
Source organism: Pseudonocardia kujensis (assembly GCF_021283305.1). GTDB lineage: Bacteria > Actinomycetota > Actinomycetes > Mycobacteriales > Pseudonocardiaceae > Pseudonocardia > Pseudonocardia kujensis. The sequence continues at coordinate 42,672 of NZ_JAJSOK010000012.1, read as the reverse complement.
GGCGATCCGGACGTCCGGGTCGTCCGTCATGCCCGCCGGCTCGAAGCGCAGGTTGGAGAACTTCGAGACGTAGAACTCCAGCGGGATGCCGTACTGCAGGCCGACCGAGATCGACATGGAGAAGGCGTCCATGACACCGGCCAGGGTCGAGCCCTGCTTGCCGAGCTTGACGAAGATCTCGCCCAGCCCGTCGTCCGGGTAGGAGCCGGCGGTCAGGTAGCCCTCGGCCCCGGCGACCGTGAAGGACACGGTCTGGCTCGGGCGCTTCTTCGGCAGCCGCTTGCGGATCGGCCGCTGCTCGACGACCACCTGCGGCTCGGCCTCGGCCTTCTCGCTCTCCGAGGACGACCTCGCCTTCTTGCCGGCGGAGAGCGGCTGGCCGACCTTGCAGTTGTCGCGGTAGATCGCGAGCGCCTTGAGGCCGAGCCGCCAGCCCTCGAGGTAGATCTTCTCCACGTCGTCGACCGACGCGGCCTCGGGCATGTTGACCGTCTTCGAGATGGCGCCCGAGAGGAACGGCTGCACCGCGGCCATCATCCGGACGTGCCCCATCGGCGCGATCGAGCGCTCGCCCATGGCGCAGTCGAAGACCTCGTAGTGCTCCGGCTTCATGCCCGGCGCGTCGACGACGTGCCCGTGCTCGGCCACGTACTCGACGATCGCCTCGGCCTGCTCGGCCTGGTAGCCGAGCTGGTCGAGCGCCCGCCGCACGGTCTGGTTGACGATCTGCATGGAGCCGCCGCCGACCAGCTTCTTGAACTTGACCAGCGCCAGGTCCGGCTCGATGCCGGTCGTGTCGCAGTCCATCATCAGACCGATGGTGCCGGTCGGGGCCAGCACGGAGGCCTGGGCGTTGCGCCAGCCGTTCTTCTCGCCGGTGGCCAGCGCGTCCTTCCAGGTGAGGGTGGCCAGCTTCTGGATGGCGGTGCTGGCCGGGAAGGTGCGGTAGCCGTCGTTGGCGGCGGCGTGCTTGCGCATGACGCGCTGGTGCGACTCCGCGTTGCGGGCGTAGCCCTCGTACGGACCGACGACACCGGCGAGCTCGGCGGACCGTTTGTAGGCGGCGCCGGTCATCAGCGAGGTGATCGACGCGGCGAGCGAGCGGCCGCCCTCGGAGTCGTACGCGTGCCCGGTCGCCATGAGCAGCGCGCCGAGGTTGGCGTAGCCGATGCCCAGCTGCCGGAACTTGCGCGTGGTGTCCGCGATCGGCTCCGTCGGGAAGTCCGCGAAGCAGATCGAGATGTCCATGGCCGTGATGATCAGCTCGACGGCCTTGGCGAAGCGCGGCGCGTCGAACCGGCCGTCCTCGCCGAGGAACTTGAGCAGGTTCAGCGAGGCCAGGTTGCAGCTGGAGTTGTCCAGGTGCATGTACTCCGAGCACGGGTTCGACGCGCTGATCCGGCCCGACTCGGGGCAGGTGTGCCAGTCGTTGATGGTGTCGTCGTACTGCAGGCCCGGGTCGGCGCACTCCCAGGCGGCCTGGGCGATGCCGCGGAACAGCGTCCGGGCGTCCGTACGCTCGATGATCTCGCCGGTGGTGCGGGAGCGGAGCCCGAAGTCGGTGCCGCCCTCGACCGCGTGCATGAACTCGTCCGTGACGCGGACGGAGTTGTTGGCGTTCTGGTACTGCACCGACGTGATGTCGGAGCCGCCCAGGTCCATGTCGAAGCCCGCGTCGCGCAGGACGCGGATCTTCGCCTCCTCCTTGGCCTTGGTCTGGACGAACTCCTCGATGTCGGGGTGGTCGACGTCGAGCACGACCATCTTCGCGGCCCGCCGGGTGGCGCCGCCGGACTTGATGGTGCCGGCCGAGGCGTCCGCGCCGCGCATGAAGGAGACCGGGCCGGAGGCGGTGCCGCCGGAGGACAGCAGCTCCTTCGACGACCGGATGCGCGAGAGGTTGAGGCCCGCGCCGGAGCCGCCCTTGAAGATCAGGCCCTCCTCGCGGTACCAGTTCAGGATCGACTCCATGGTGTCGTCGACCGCGAGGATGAAGCAGGCGCTGACCTGCTGCGGCGAGGCGGTGCCGACGTTGAACCACACCGGCGAGTTGAAGCTGAACACCTGGTGCAGAAGCATCCAGGTCAGCTCCTCGGCGAAGATCTCGGCGTCGGAGTCCGTGGCGAAGTAGCCGTGCTCCACGCCGGCGCGGTGGTAGCTGCCGACGACCCGGTCGATCAGGGTGCGCAGGCTGGACTCGCGCTGCGGGGAGCCGACCGCGCCGCGGAAGTACTTGCTGGTCACGATGTTGGTGGCGTTCATCGACCAGAAGTCGGGGAACTCGACGCCCCGCTGCTCGAAGTTCACACTGCCGTCGCGCCAGTTCGTCATGACGACGTCGCGACGCTCCCAGGTCACCTCGTCGTACGGGTGGACCCCGGGAGTCGTGTGGAGCCGCTCGACGGTCAGGCCCCGCCTGACACCCTGCTTGCCGGCCTTCGCGGGCCGGCCGCGGCCCGTTCCCCCCGCGGAGCCCTTGGCACCGGCACCGGGCGTGCTCGCGGTGCTTCCGGCGGACTCCGCCCCGACGGTCTCCGTCATGCTCTCCCTCATTCGCATCCGACCATGTGCTGCACCCTCCGCCGGCTGGGGCGACGGCGGGTGTCCTGCCTGCGAGATCGGGGTCGGCTCGACTTCCGTAGTCCGGGTCGGCCCCACGGGTCCCTCGGACCCCCTACCCGGTCGGTCCCGCGTTCCTCCCGGCCCGGTCCCGCCGGTCGACTGCTTCCCCGGCAGCCGCCCTGCGCAGATCGGCGATCTCCTTCTCGAAGTCCTCGATGGACGAGAAGGAGCGGTAGACGCTCGCGAAGCGCAGGTACGCCACCTCGTCGAGCTCCTTCAACGGACCGAGGATCGCCAGCCCCACCTCGTGGCTGGGGATCTCTGCGGTCCCGCCCGCCCGGACGGCCTCCTCGACGCGGTGCGCGAGCTTCTGCAACGCGTCCTCGTCGACCGGTCGGCCCTGGCAGGCCCGGCGCACGCCGCTCACGACCTTGTCGCGGCTGAACGGCTCCGTGACGCCACTGCGCTTCAACACCGCGAGCACCGGCTCCTCGACGGTGGTGAAGCGCTTCCCACAGGCCTGGCAGGAGCGCCGGCGACGGGTCGCCGCGCCCTCGTCGACCTCACGGGAGTCGATCACCTTGCAGTCCGTGTGACGGCAGAACGGGCACCGCATCCGGACCTCCCCCGACCTCGACGCGCCCGACGACTCGGCCTGCGCCGAACCCAATCTGTGGGCGAACAACACGGATGTAACCACAACATGTAGGGGTCGCGCCATCTCCGTGCGGTGGGTCGTGCGGACTTCCCCCGATCGGGAAGGAACCTCTCACGAGCGCCGTGGCCGGCCCGTCCCCGGGTGCCCCGGTGGCCGGGTGGCGACACCCCGTGACGGCCCGCAGGTCACGCCCGGTTCCTGCACGCCTGCGTGGGTGCCGATCGGACGGAGTACGGGACCGCGACCGTTCGCCGCATCGGCGACACGCCGGTGAACTGCGGGGAACGCGTCGACGGTCGTGGCCCGGCGTGTCGACCTCCTCGGCGTGTCGACGGCACCGGCACTCACCGTGCCCGAGAGGAGACGCACGCCACCCACAGGACGCATCACCGACCCCGGCGGATCCACCGGCGACTCCACTCCGGACGCCGCGGGGACTTCGTCACCCTCGGTCCTCCGGCCTGCCGGTGGCGCCGTCCGGGCTCCCCGGCCGCCCTCGCCGGGCGGCGAGCTCATCGCGCGACGAGGTCGGCGAGCAGACCGAGACCGACGACGACCGTGGCCGACGCCAGCGCCACCGCGGCGACCGCCAGAACCCGGTCGAGCAGGCCGGTGCGGGCCTCGCCGGCGAGCCTGCGGGCCCCACCGGTCCGCTCGTAGCGCGAGAGCCGGGACGGGCGCAGGCGGGGCGCCGGGACGCACCGCGAGTCGGCCACGGCGGGCCGGGGCCGGACGACGGGGTGGCAGCCCGGGACCACGGCGGGGCCGTCGGCCGGACGGACCAGGCGGGCCCGGGCCCCCGACACGTAGGCTCCGACGACGCGCGCCGGCGAACCGGTGGGGCGACCCCGGAGAGCGTGCCCGCGGTCGGCTGCCTCACCGAAAGCGGGACCGCCGGGTCCCCGGCCGACCTCGCGGTCACCGGCGTCACGGCCGAGGTTGCGGCCACCGTACGGACGGACGGCGGAGTCGCGGCCACCGGAATGACGGCCCGCGAGGTCGCGGTCCGCACAGTCGCGGCCGGCGGCGGTCCGGCCGCCGGGCTCCCGAGCGGCCGCGGCGCGGCCCGCCGGGCGGGGACGCGGACGGACCCCCGGGTGCGTGCCGGCCCGCCGCTCGCCCGGCACGCCGGCTCGCGCGCCGCTCGACGAGCCGGCGGGCAGCCCGGACGGCCCGGCGGGCACCGCGCCGGTCGGCACCTCGCCCGACACTTCCCTCGGCTCCCCGACCAGTACTGCACTCCTGGGATCCATGACGACCTCCCACCACTGCGCCGACCCCACCCGAGCCGGATGCCCGGACCACCGGTCGAACGCGTGTGCGATTCCTATCAACCACCACCGACAAGAACCGGTGCCCGCCGTGACCGGCGTCACCGATCGGACGACGAGCCCCGGGCGTCAGGCCGGGACGCGCAGCACGAGCCCGGTGGGCAGCGGCGCCGCGTCCACGGGCAGCGCGTTGTCCGCCGCGATGCGCTCGACGACGGCGGCGGTACCGCCGGCGCCGGCCGGGCCGGCGCCGGGGACCGTCCGCCGTGCAACGTCCCAGATCGACTCCCCCGGCTCGACGGCCACCTGGACGGCCCCCGCCGGCACGGCCGCGCGGACGTGGGCGTCCCCCGCTGCCCCGGCCACGAGCCCGAGCCCGACCACGACGGCGGCGGAGGCCAGGGCGAGGGCGACGACCGCCACGGCGCGCCGCATCCGGTGCCGCGCCGCCGAGATCCTGCCGGTCGGCACGCGCACGGGCGTGCGGAACGTCCGAGGCGCGCCGCCCACCACCATGGCAGGGCCGGACACCCGCCAGGCGCCCACGTGGGCTCCACGGGCCCGCACGGCGGCGTCGGACCCGCGCAGCGCCTCGGCCTCCGGGGTCCGCATGGCGGAACCGCCGATCCGCAGCGCCCGCAGAGCGCTCCCTGGCACCCTCACGGCAGAAGCGGACTCTCCCGCCTCGACTCCTCGGAGCGAGCCACCCCGCACGGGCGCGGCGTGCCCGTGGGAGCAGGGCGCCGGGTCGACGGCCCACGACGACGCCCGTCCCGTCCGCACGACCGGCTCCCGAGCCGCCTCCACGCCACTGCCCGGAGCTTGCGCCGGACGCCGGGCGCGGCGGGAGGTGCGAGCGGGTCGCACCGGCCGCGGCCCCCGGGACGGCCCTGCCTCGCGTTCCCCGTCCATGCCGGTCCCCCGTTCGCGCGCCGGCGGGACCCGGCCGGCCCGGCCGGCGGCGGCCCGGCGCTCGTCGACCGAGTCGCGCCCGCGCGACACGCCGACGCCGCCCCCGCCGCCCCGCCCGCTCGCGCCCGCGGCCGCCGCCGGTCCGTCCACCACGTCCTCCGCGATCCCCGCGCCGTTCACGGCAGACCCCTTCCGCCTCGTCCGCGCCGCTCAGCGGCCGACTCTCGCACACATGTTCGATTCGAACAACCGTGCGAGGTTCTACCACCGCCGCGACCCCGCGTCACGAGTCCGCGCCGACACGATCGGCGTGTCGTTCGAACATGTGTTTGGCGATCGGCCGGATCCGGGCTACCGTCCGTTCCCGACGGACCGGCCGGCTTCGCCGGACGGGCCGTCCGGGTCACCGACCGGCACCGGCCCGCCCGGCGCCCGGTCCGGCTCCCCGGGAGTACGGCCCGGCGGAACGGGCACGGACTCCGGGGCGACCGGCCGAGGGCACCGGCGACGCGCGGGAGCCGGGCAGCGGATCAGGCCCCGCGGCCGGGACGGGCCCGGGGACGGAGCACGAGACAGGCACACGAGGAGGCGGCAGGCAGATGGCACGGGACGAGTCCGGCGGAGCCGGCGGAACCGGCCGGGAGCCCGGACAGGTGCGCGCCTTCCCGGACCCGCCGGCGGACCCGGTGGGCCTCACCCCTCGGCAGCGCAAGGTGCTCGAGGTGATCCGGGACTGGGTGGAGCGCTTCGGCTACCCGCCGAGTGTCCGGGAGATCGGCGACGCGGTGGGGCTGACCTCCACGTCGTCGGTGCACCACCAGCTCCGCACGCTGGAGCGCAAGGGGTACCTGCGGCGCGACCCCAACCGGACCCGCGCGGTCGACGTGCGCAGCCCGGAGGAGGACTCGGACGGCTCCGACGCCTCCGAGGTCCGCGCCGAGCGGCCGGCGCCGGCGTTCGTGCCCCTGCTGGGCAACATCGCCGCCGGTGGCCCGATCCTGGCCGAGCAGGCGGTGGAGAGCGTGTTCCCGCTGCCGCGCGAGATCGTCGGCGAGGGCACGCTGTTCCTGCTCAACGTCAAGGGTGACTCGATGGTCGAGGCCGCGATCACGGACGGCGACTGGGTCGTCGTGCGCCAGCAGCCGGTGGCCGAGCAGGGCGAGATCGTCGCGGCGATGATCGACGGCGAGGCCACGGTCAAGACCTTCAAGCGCGCCGACGGGCAGGTCTGGCTGATGCCGGCCAACCCGGCCTACGAGCCGATCGACGGTAACGAGGCGACCATCCTGGGCCGCGTCGTCGCGGTGCTCCGCCGGCTCTGACGGGCGGCCCGTCAGGCAGCCTCGACGGGCTCGTCACACGCGAGAGCGGCGCCGCCCGTGCAGGGCCATCGCGCCCGCGGCAAGGCCCAGCAGCAAGACCGCGATCCCACCCCCGATCGCCGCGGGCAGCCAGTCCGGGGCGGGTTCCGGCGGGGTCGCCGGAGGGGGCGGTGCGGCCGTGGGCTCCGGCGGTGCGGCGGCGAGGGTCGCCTCGACGGCGCCGGGCACCGCGCGGAGCCGGCCGCGGTCCAGACCGCGGGTCTCGGACCCGGAGAGCAACGTGCCGTCGGGGAGGAACGCGAGCGCCTCGCCCTGGGGCTCGTCCGGCAGCGGAACCTGCAGGGGCGTGCCCTGCAGCGCGGCCACCAGGTCGCCGGACGGCGGCACGCGGTAGAGCCAGGCGTCGGTGTAGGTGCGGAGGGCGACGACCTCGCGATCGGCGCTCGTCGCCCCACTGGTCACGGTGAAGGCACCGAGGGCGCCGATGGGGCCGCCGCGGGTCTCGGACCGCGGGAAGCCGGCCGAGCCGGCGCGCATCAACGGCGTGGGGCCGGGCTCGGCGAGCGGGCCCGCGGGCCGGTAGACCCCGGCGGTGCCGGTGACCTCCTTGGTGACGAGCACGGGCACGCCGTCGGCGCCGATCAGCACGGCCTCGGCGTCGTGCGGGCCGTCGGGGTAGGTCAGCCGGTGCAGCCGGGCCGCGCCGTCGGGCGGCAGCACGAGGAGGGCCACCGTGTCCCGGGCCCGGTCGTTGTCCCCGGTGTCGGCGACCCAGAACGCGCCGTCGGGCGCGATCGCGAGGTCCTCGGCGTCGTACGGGTCCAGGGCCGCGGTGCGGGTCCCGAGGACCGCGCAGGTGCCCGGGTCGAGCCGGTGGATCGCGACCCGGCTGCCGCCGTCGCTCATCGCCCAGATCCCGCCGCCGGCGTCGACGGCCAGCCCCGAGAGCTCGAGGAGGCGGCGGTCGGTGACCGTGCAGCGGTCCTCGGGTGCGGCCGGCGCCGCGCCCGCCGGGGTGGCGAGCAGCAGCGTCAGCAGGAGGACGGCGCCGAGAACGCCGGTGCGTTCAGCCGCGCGTAGCGACGCGCGCTCCGGCCGGCACGGCGTCGTTCGCACTCCGCGGACCGGCCGCCTCGCCCTCTGCGGAGGACGGCCCGGTCCCCCCGATCGCGAACGGCACGGCCGCGACGGCGAGCTCGGGCCGGACCCGGACGTGCAGGCGCGTGCCCTCCGGGGTGTGCTCGGAGGCGAGCACCTCGCCGTCCGAGTGCAGCCGCGCGACCAGCCCGCCCTCGGTGTAGGGCACGAGCAGCTCGAGGTCGACCTCGGGCCGCGGGAGCCGCTCGGCGATGCAGGCCTTGAGCCGGGCCACCCCGTCGCCCCGGTGGGCCGAGACGAACACCGCGTCGGGCAGCAGGTGCCGCAGCCGGGCGAGCGCGAGGTCGCCGGCCGCATCGGTCTTGTTGACGACGAGCAGTTCCGGCGGCATGGTCCCGCCCTGCTCCTCGCCGATCTCGACCAGGACCTTGCGCACCGCGGCGATCTGGTCCTCGGGCAGCGGGTCCGAGGCGTCGACGACGTGGACCAGCAGGTCGGCCTGGCCGGCCTCCTCCAGCGTGGAGCGGAAGGCCTCCACGAGCTGGTGTGGCAGGTGCCGGACGAACCCGACCGTGTCGGTGAGGGTGTAGGTGCGCCCGTCCGGCGTCTCCGCGCGGCGGGTGGTGGGGTCCAGGGTGGCGAACAGCGCGTCCTCGACCAGGACACCGGCATCGGTCAGCGCGTTGAGCAGCGAGGACTTGCCGGCGTTGGTGTAGCCGACGATCGCGACGCTCGGCACGTCGCTGCGGCGGCGGGAGCCGCGCTGGGTGTCGCGCACCCGGCTCATCGCGGCGATCTCGCGGCGCAGCTTGGACATGCGGTGGCGGATGCGCCTGCGGTCCAGCTCGATCTTGGTCTCACCGGGACCACGGCCACCGATACCCACACCGCCGGCGGCGCGGCCACCGACCTGCCGGGACAGCGCCTCACCCCAGCCGCGCAGGCGCGGCAGGAGGTAGGACAGCTGGGCCAGCTCGACCTGGGCCTTGCCGTCGCGCGAGCGGGCGTGTTGGGCGAAGATGTCGAGGATCAGGGCGGTCCGGTCGATCACCTTGACCTTGAGCTTGTCCTCCAGCTGGCGCAGCTGGCCGGGCGAGAGCTCGCCGTCGCAGATCACGGTGTCGGCGCCGGCGGCCTGCACGGCGACGGACAGCTCGTCGACCTTGCCGGAGCCGATGAAGGTCGCGGGATCGGGCTTGCTCCGCCGCTGCACCAGGCCGTCCATGACCTGGGAGCCGGCGGTCTCGGCGAGCCGGGCCAGCTCGACGAGCGAGGCGTTGGCCTGCTCGGAGCTGCCCTCGGTCCAGACCCCGACCAGCACGACCCGCTCGAGCCGCAGCTGCCGGTACTCGACCTCGGTGATGTCGGTGAGTTCGGTCGACAGACCCGCGACCCGCCGGAGCGAGGACCGTTCCTCCAGCTCCATCTCACCCCGCGAGGGGTCGAGAGCATCGTCGGCAGGCGTGTAGCGCAGGGGGGATTGAGTCATCGTGAGGTCGAGTGTCCCACGTTTCGGGTCGTCGCGTCGGACCGTTTCCCGCGCGTCACCCGGCGGTCTCCCACCACGATCGATCCAGTTCACCGTGCGCGACCAGGACCGCCGGACCGTGCAGGACGGTCGACGCCCCGCCCTCGCGGACCGTGACCTCCAGCCGACCGCCGGGGGTGTCGACGGGCAACCGGCCCTCCCCGCGCCCGGCCGCGCGCAGCGAGGCCACGACGGCCGCCACCGTGCCGGTGCCGCAGGACCGGGTCTCCCCCACCCCGCGCTCGTGCACGCGCATCGCCACCGGCGCGTCGCCGCGTGCGGGCGCGACGAACTCGACGTTGGCCCCGTTCGGGAACAGCGCCTCGTCCCGCCCCGGCGGCACGGTCAGGTCCAGGGCGGCGAGGTCGGTGTCGGTGACGCACGCGAGGTGCGGGTTCCCGACGTCGACCGCCACGCCCGGGAACTCCCGCCCGCCGACCGTCGCGGCGCTCTCGGGGCCGACCAGCGCCCGGCCCATCTCCACGGCGACCCGGTCCCCCTCGAGCGTGACGACCTTGACGCCCGCCCGCGTGCCCAGCGGCAGCTCCCCGCCGCGGAACCAGCCCGCGTGCTGCAGGTACCGGGCGAAGACGCGCACGCCGTTGCCGCACATCTCGGCCACCGACCCGTCCGCGTTGCGGTAGTCCATGAACCACTCGGGCCCGTCGACGCCCAACGCGGCCGACCGGACCACGCGCAGCACCCCGTCCGCCCCGAGCCCGCGCCGCCGGTCGCACAGCGCGGCGACCCGCTCCGGCGTGAGGTCGAGGGCGCCCTCGGGGTCGGGCAGCACGACGAAGTCGTTCTGCGTGCCGTGGCCCTTCGAGAAGGGGATGCCGTCACTCACCGCTCGTCCTCGCAGACGCTCGGCCGCTCGCGTCACTGCGGTGTCCGTGGTTCGCTCGCCGGCGCTCGCTCACGTGACCAGCCTACGAGCCAGCGCCGACAGTTCCGGGTCCGCGCCGTCGAGCCAGTGGATGCGGGGGTCGCGGCGGAACCAGGAGCGCTGCCGGCGCACGAACCGACGGGTGGCGCGGACGGTCTCCTCGGCGGCCGTCGCCAGGTCGTACTCGCCGTCGAGGGCGGCGACGACCTGCTGGTAACCGAGGGCCCGGGATGCCGTCCGGCCCTCCCGCAGGCCCTTCTCCAGCAGCCCGCGGGTCTCCTCGACCAGCCCGGCGGCCATCATCAGCTCCACGCGGCGGGCGACCCGCTCGTCGAGCTCCGCGGTCTCCCGGTCGACCCCGATCAGCACGGCGTCGTACCGGGGCGTGCGCTGCCCCGGGAGCGTGGCCCGGAAGGGGTGCCCGGTCAGCTCGATGACCTCCAGCGCCCGGACGATCCGGCGGCCGTTGCTCGGGAGGACGTTCTGTGCGGCGGTGGGATCGACCTCGGCCAGCCTGCGGTGCAGGGCCGGCGCCCCGACGGCGGCGAGCTCGGCCTCCCAGCGGCGGCGGACCGCGGGGTCGGTGCCCGGGAACTCCAGCTCGTCGACCACGGCCTGGACGTACAGCCCGGACCCGCCGACCAGGACCGGCGTGCGGCCGGCGGCGAGCAGCCCCTCGATCGTGGCGCGCGCCTCCCGCTGGTAGACGGCGACCGAGGCGGCCTCGGTGACGTCGAGGACGTCGAGGAGGTGGTGCGGGACGCCGCGACGCTCGCCGACCGGGAGCTTCGCGGTGCCGATGTCGAGCCCCCGGTAGAGCTGCATCGCGTCGGCGTTGACGACCTCGCCGCCCAGCGCCTCGGCCAGGTCCAGCCCCAGGTCGGACTTGCCCGTCGCGGTCGGCCCGACGACGGCGACGAGCCTCGTCATGCCGGTGTCCAGACCGCCACGTGGTAGGCCACGCCGTAGGGCGCCGCGGAGTACAGCAGCTCGCCGCGCCAGTCCCGGTCCTCCGCGGCCCCGGCCAGGACCTGCCACGGGGCCCGGCCGGCGGCCCACAGCTCGGCGGCGAGCCCGGGGTCGAGGGCGGCCAGGGGGGCGGGGTCGCCGTGCTCGAGGGCCTTCGCGACGCCGGCGTCGAACGGGCCGGCCCGCTCGTCGAGATGGCCGGGGGCCTTCTCCGTGTGGGTGGCCGCGCCGTCGCCGACGATCAGCAGCCCGACCGGGCCGTCGACGGCGTCGGCCTCGGCGGCCAGCTCCCGCCCGAGCCGGAGGCAGTCGGCGGTGGGGGCGTCGTCGGCGACCAGCTCGCCGCGGACGTGCAGGGCGCGTCCGGTCCCGCCGGCGACCCAGCCGGCGACGAGGAGGGGAAGCGGGAGCTCCGGATCCGGCGCGCCCGCCCCGGGACCGAGCACGACCCGGACGTCCCGGCCGAAGCCCGCGAACGTCCCGGCGGTCGCGGGCGGGACGGTCCGGCGGCCGCCCGCGTCGGCTCCCACGGCGATCCACTCCGGCGCCGCCTCCGCGAGCCGGCTCGCGGCCGAGCGCACCGCCGCGCGCAGCTCCGCGGTCTCCCCCGCCGCCCCGGCGGCCAGTTCCGGGACGAGGAGCGGGGGGTGCGGGAGCACGACGACCAGCGAGAGCACGCGACCGACAGTAGTGCGGGCCCGGCGGCCCCGCCGCCACCCTCCGGTCACCCTGCGTGCCCGCTGGGGACCGCAGAGTGGCGCGCTCCGCGACTCGGCGCGCTCAGGCGGCCGTCCGCGGTCTCGTCCGGGTCGCGGCGGTTCCGTGCGCCCGCCCGACCTGTTTGAATTCCGCCGACCGGTGGTCGCGCGTCGCGACCGGCCGGTTCGTGCACGGCCCCGGCGTTCGACGGCGGGGCGCCCGCTTCGTGGCGGGCCCGAACGAGGGAGGACGACGGTGTCGGACGAGCACACGGACGAGACGCAGCGGGAGGGTCTGCCCGGTACCGCCGCGAGCACTCCCGCTTCGGACACCCAGGACACGTCCCGACCGGGCCCGGAAGCGGCGGCCGAACAGGCGGAGCAGCCGGAGCCGACGGAGCGATCCGCCTCGGAGACGGCCGCAGCAGCGGCCGCCGCAGAGGCGGCCGAGCCCACGTCCCCCACCCCGGACACGGCACCGGAGCCCGCACAGCCGCGGTCGGTGGAGCCGCCGCCTCCCGCCCCGCCCGCGGCGGCACCGCCCGCCGCTCCCAAGCCCGCACCCCCGAAGCCCGGCCCGCCCAAGCCCGGGCCGCCGCCCGGCGCGAAGCCCGGCCCGCGGCCGGGCCCGCCCCCCGGTGCCCGCCCGGCGCAGCCCGCACCGGTGGCCCGGCCCGCCGCCCCGCCCGTCGAGCCCTCGCCCGTCGCCACGGCTTCGGACCACCCGTCCCGCTGGGGCCGGGTGGACGCCGAGGGTGCGGTCTTCGTCCGCACCGCCGAGGGCGAGCGCCGGGTCGGGTCCTGGCAGGCCGGCGCCCCCGACGAGGGCCTCGCCCACTTCGCCCGCCGCTTCGACGACCTGCTCGCCGAGGCCGAGCTGCTCGTCTCCCGGCTCGCCACCGGCGGCGGGGATCCGAAGCACGCCCTGACCAGCGCGAAGGCCCTGCGGGACGGGCTCGACGAGGCCGCCGTCGTCGGTGACCTCGACGGGCTGCGCAAGCGACTCGACGAGCTCGTCGGGATGGCCGAGGACGCGGTCGCCAGCGCCCGCACCGCGCGCGACGAGCAGCGGCACGCCGCGATCGCCCGCAAGGAGGACCTGGTCGCCGAGGCCGAGAGCATGGCCGCCGAGTCCACCCAGTGGAAGCAGGCCGGGGACCGCTACAAGGCGATCCTCGACGAGTGGCGCACGATCAAGGGCATCGACCGCAAGACGGACGAGGCGCTCTGGAAGCGCTTCTCCCGCGCCCGGGAGGCCTTCAACCGGCGCCGCGGCTCGCACTTCGCCGACCTCGACCGGCAGCGGGCCGGGGCCAAGGCGCGCAAGGAGGAGCTGGTCGCGGAGGCCGAGGCGCTCTCGGAGTCCGAGGACTGGGGCCCCACCGCCGCCCGCTACCGCGACCTGATGACGGAGTGGAAGGCGGCCGGCCGCGCCCAGAAGGACGCCGACGACGCCCTCTGGCATCGCTTCCGCAGCGCCCAGGACACCTTCTTCTCGCGCCGCTCGGCCGTCTTCGCCGAGCGCGACTCGGAGTTCGCGGCGAACGCCGACGCCAAGCGTTCGCTGCTCGACGAGGCCGAGAAGATCGACACCTCGGACCCCGACGCCGCCCGGATCGCGCTGCGCCACATCCAGGAGCGCTGGGAGGAGATCGGCAAGGTCCCGCGCGACGACATGCGGCCGCTGGAGCAGCGCCTGCGGGCCGTCGAGGAGTCCGTCCGCGAGGCGGCCGACCGGCAGTGGCGGCGCACCGACCCCGAGGCCGAGGCGCGCGTCGCGCAGTTCCGCGACCGCGTGGCCCAGTTCGAGGCCCAGGCCGAGAAGGCCCGCGCCTCCGGCGACAGGCGCCGGGCGGAGCAGGCGGAGTCCCAGGCGGCGCAGTGGCGGGAGTGGTTGGAGACCGCGGAGCAGTCGGTCCAGGACCGCTGATCACGACCCGGCGGGCCGAGCATCGCCTGGCGAGACCAGGTCCGCCCCGACCGTGATCATGCTTCGCGCTCGCGACGCAGTCGGAGCGTTCTCCGGTGTGACGGCTACGTGCGGGCCGTGAACCCGGCACGACCCGACCCGCCGCCCTCAGGCTGTGATCGGCGAGGTTCGCCAGGCGCTTCGCCGGGCGTGATCACGATCTCGGCGGACTCGGCCTCGGTCTGCGGAGCTCCGTCCGCCGGGAGCGTGATCTCGGCTCGCTCAGCGGCGCTGGAGGGAGATGCGGGCCCAGGTGAAGGTCAGCAGCGCCACCCCGAGCACCGCGAGGATCAGGCCGGGGCCCGGGCCCTGCACTCCCTCGGGCGCGACGGTCTGCCGGCTCCACACCGCCCACACGCCGTTGACCAGCGAGATCCCGCAGCCGACCGCGGAGACCCAGGCCAAGGCCCAGTAGCGGGTGGTCAGCGCGAGTGCCGAGGTGACCAGGCCGAACGCGGTGGCGGTGAAGGTGAACAGCCGCGGCAGCGGGCCGGCCGACTCCGCACCGACCAACAGCTGCCAACCCGTGGCGCCGGCCACCCAGGGCAGCAGCAGCGCCCCGACGACGGCGAGCGTGCCGATCGCGGCGACCAGCGCGGCCACCCCCGGGTCGATCTTCCGCTCCACCCGCCGGGCCACCCCGGCGAGCTCGGTCTCCAGGGCCGACAGCCGGGGATCGGCCTCCCGGTCCCACGGCGCCCGGCCGGCGCCCGGTCCCTGCCGGTCCCCGCCCGAGGCCCGCTCGTCGCTCATCGTCCGCTCCGTCCGTCCCTCGGGCGCGGTCGCCCGCGCTCCCTCGCTCACGACTGCTGCGCCCCGCACCCGACCGCGACCGGCTCGGCCGCAGGCTTCCCGAAGCCCGGCAGGCCCAGCCCGGTGGGCGCCGGGCGGGCGGGCGAGGAACCCGGACGCTGCCCGGCCTCGTGCGCGTCGCCCGCGCGCGTGCGGCGGTGGTCCACCACCCCGTCGTCGGCGACGAGGTGGTGCGGCGCCCCGTAGCCGACCCGCACGGTGACCAGGTCCCCCGCCCGGATGCCGTCCCGCCCCGGCGCGAAGTGCACCAGGCGGCCGTCCCGGGCCCGCCCGCTCATCCGTCGGGTGGCGCCGTCCTTGCGGCCCTCGCCGGTGCTGACGAGCACCTCGACCTCGCGGCCCTCGAGCGCGCGGTTCTCCTCCCAGGAGATCTGCTCCTGCAGGGCCACCAGCCGCTCGTACCGCTCCTGGACGACGGCCTTGGGCAGCTGGTCGGGCAGCTCGGCCGCCGGGGTGCCGGGGCGCTGCGAGTACTGGAACGTGAAGGCCTGCGCGAACCGGGCGCGGCGCACCACCTCGAGGGTCTGCGCGAAGTCCTCCTCGGTCTCGCCCGGGAAGCCGACGATGATGTCGGTGGACACCGCGGCGTCGGGGATCGAGGCCCGCACCTCGTCGAGGATCCCGAGGAACCGCTCGGAGCGGTAGGACCGCCGCATCGCGCGCAGCACGCGGTCCGAGCCGGACTGCAGCGGCATGTGCAGCTGCGGGCAGACGTTGGGCGTCTCGGCCATGGCGGCGATGACGTCCGAGGTGAAGTCCCGCGGGTGCGGCGAGGTGAAGCGCACCCGCTCGAGCCCTTCGACGGTCCCACAGGAACGCAGCAGCTTCGCGAACGCGCCGCGGTCGCCGAACTCCGAGCCGTAGGCGTTGACGTTCTGCCCCAGCAGGGTCACCTCGAGCACGCCGTCGGCGGCGAGCGCCTGCACCTCGGCGAGGATGTCCCCCGGCCGCCGGTCGCGCTCCTTGCCGCGCAGGGACGGGACGATGCAGAAGGTGCAGGTGTTGTTGCAGCCCACGGAGATCGAGACCCAGCCGGCGTAGGCGGACTCGCGGCGCGCGGGCAGCGTCGACGGGAAGACCTCGAGCGACTCGAGGATCTCCACCTCGGCCGCGCGGTTGTGCCGGGCGCGCTCGAGCAGCGCGGGCAGGGACCCGACGTTGTGCGTGCCGAACACGACGTCGACCCACGGGGCCTTCTTCGTGATCGTGTCCCGGTCCTTCTGCGCGAGGCAGCCGCCGACGGCGATCTGCATGTCGGGGTTGGCCGTCTTGGCCGGGCGCAGGTGGCCGAGGTTGCCGTAGAGCTTGTTGTCCGCGTTCTCGCGGACGGCGCACGTGTTGAACACGACGACGTCGGCCCGCGCCGGGTCCTCGGCGCGCGCATACCCCGCGGACTCCAGCAGACCGGCCATCCGCTCGGAGTCGTGCACGTTCATCTGGCACCCGTAGGTGCGGATGGTGTAGCTGCGGGTCACGCCACGAGGGTATGCCTGTCCGGCCGGCGCACCGGCCCCGGGGACGACAGCAGCGGCCCGGGACGACAGCACCGGCGCCGGTCCGGCACGATGCGGCGATGGAGCCCGCGGGCCGGTTCGACCGACGGACGGTGCTGCGCGTGCTCGCCGCCCTCGCCGTGCTGCCCGGCCTGGGCGCCTGCGGCTCCGACTTCTCCGGGCGCCGGTTGTCGATCGCCGCGGGCGTGGCCTCGGGCGTGTACTTCCGGCTCGCCGGCACGCTCGCCGAGGTCTGGCGCGAACATCTCGGCCTCGCCGCCGCACCGACGGTCCTCACGACGGCGGGCTCGGTCGACAACCTCGACCGCCTGGCGGGCGGCACCGCCGACGTCGTGTTCAGCCAGGTCGACACGGCCGCGGAACGGCTGGCCGGCCTCGCCCCCGGCGATCCCCGGGCGCCGCGCGCCCTGGCCCGGATCTACGACGACGCGCTGCACGTCGTCGTGCGCCGCGACTCGCCCGCCCGGCGGGTCGCGGACCTGCGCGGACGCGCGGTGTCGATCGGGCCGCCGACCTCGGGCTACTACGCCGCGTCCCGCCGGCTGCTGGAGAGCGCGGGCGTGGACCCGGACCGCGACGTCGACGCCCGCCAACTCGGCCTGTCGGACTCCACTGCGGCGCTGCGAGACGGGACGATCGAGGCCTTCTTCTGGTTCGGCGGCGTGCCGACGGCGGGCGTCTCGGACCTCGCCGCGACCACCCCGATCCGGTTGCTGGATCTGACCGACGTGCTCGAGGCGGTCCGGGCGCGCTATCCCGTGTACTCCTCGGGCACGGTGCCGGCCTCCGCGTACGACATCGGCGAGCCGGTGGCCACCCTGCTCGTGCGGAACCTGCTCCTGGTCCCCGCCTCGCTCGACGACGACCTCGCCGGCGCCCTCGTCGGGACGATCTTCGCCGAGCAGGCCCGGCTCGCCGCGACGAGCCCGGCCGCCCTGACCATCGACGCCCGCGCGGCGATCGGCACCCAACCCGTCCCGCTCCACCCCGGCGCCGAGCGCTTCTACCGCGACGCCAAGGGCGCGTGACGTCGGCAACCAGCCCGTAAAGGGAAGGCAAAGTTCGTCCCAAACAAGGCTATGCTCCCTTTCACCCGGGCGGCACCGCCCGCCGACAGAGGAGCCGCCCGTGCCGCGCCCCCGCGTTCCCCGCTGCGTCCGAGTCGCCGTCGCCGCACTCGCCGCGGTCGTCGTCGTCGCCCCGCTGACCGCCTGCGGGAGCTCCCCGGACCTGACGATCTACTCGGGCCGCAACGAGCAGCTCGTGGGCGGGCTGCTCGACAAGCTGGAGGAGCGGGTCGGCGGGACCGTCGAGGTGCGCTACGGCGGGAGCGCCGAGCTCGCCGCCCAGCTGCTGGAGGAGGGCGCCGGCACCGAGGCGGACGTGTTCTTCTCCCAGGACGCGGGCGCCCTCGGCGCGCTCGACGACGCGAACCGCCTGGAGCCGCTGCCGCCCGCGGCCCTCGACGCCGTCCCGGCGGCCTACCGCGCGGACGACGGCAGCTGGGTCGCGACCTCGGCCCGCTCCCGCGTGCTGTTCTACGACCCGCGGCAGGTCCCCGAGGCGGACCTCCCCGCCACGCTCGACGACGTGACCGACCCGCGGTGGCGCGGGAAGATCGGCTACGCCCCGACCAACGCCTCCTGGCAGGCCTTCGTGACAGGGGTCCGGGTGCTGCGCGGCGAGGAGGGTGCCCGGGCCTGGCTGCAGGCCTTCGCGGCGAACCAGCCGGTCCGGTTCGACAACAACATCCAGATCCTCGACGCCGTGAACGCCGGGCAGATCGCCCTCGGTCTGTCCAACCACTACTACTGGTACGAGCGCGTGGCCGAGGTGGGCGAGCAGGCCGTCCCGGCCCGTGTCCACTACGTCCCGGGCGGGGACCCGCTCGGCCTGGTCAACGTGGCCGGCGCCGGGGTGGTCGCCGGGACCGCGCAGCAGGAGATGGCCCGTCGCGCCGTCGAGTTCCTGGTCTCCCCCGAGGCCCAGCAGTACTTCGCCGACGAGACGGCCGAGTACCCGGTCCGCGCGGGGGTCACGTCCGCCCGGCACACGCTGCGGCCGCTCGACCAGCTGCAGCCGCCGGACATCGACCTGTCCGATCTCGCGTCGCTGCAGCAGTCGCTGACGCTGCTGCAGGAGACCGGTCTGGCGTGACCGCGCCCCCGCCGACGCGGTCCGCCCCCCGGGCGGGGGCCGCGCCCCGGGCCCTGCTCGCCGGCGCCGCGGTCACCGGCGTACTGGCCTGCGTCCCGCTGCTCTATCTCGGCGTCCGTGCCCTGGAGGCGGGTCCCGGCACGGTTGCCGGGATCCTGGCCCGGCCGCGGACCGGCGAGCTGCTGACCCGCAGCGTGCTGCTCGCGGGCTCGGTCACGGCGGCCTGCCTCGTCCTCGGCTGCGGGCTGGCCTGGCTGGTGGCCCGCACCGACCTGCCCGGCCGCCGGGTGTGGGCCGCGGTCCTGGCGCTGCCGCTGGCCGTCCCGTCGTACGTCGCCGGATTCACGTGGATCGCGGAGTGGCCCGGGCTGGCGGGCTTCCCCGGCGCGTTCCTGGTGCTCACCCTGGTCAGCTACCCGTACGTGCTGCTGCCGGTCGCGGCCGCGCTGCTCGTGTCCGACGGCGGCCTGGAGGAGGTCGCCCGCTCGCTCGGCCGCGGCCCGGGCCGGGTCCTGCTGGCGGTCACGCTGCGCCGGGTCCGCCCGACGGCGGCGGCGGCCGGGCTGCTCGTCGCGCTCTACGTGCTCAGCGACTTCGGCGCGGTCTCGCTGATGCGCTACGAGACCTTCACGCTCGGCATCTACACGAGCTACCGGGCCACCTTCGACCGCACGCCCGCGGCGGTGCTCGGCTGCGTCCTCGTGGTCCTCGCCGCGCTGTTGACCTGGGGTGAGTTCCGCGCCCGCGGTCGCGCCGCCGGCTGGGTCGGCCGCGGCACCCCGCGCCCGCCGGTGCCGGTGCGACTGGGCGCCTGGCGGCCGGTCGCGCTGCTGGCGGTGGTGGCCGTCGCCGCCGCGGCGCTCGGGGTGCCCGCGGTGAGCCTGCTGCGCTGGACCGTGGCGGGCACGTCGGCCGGGGTCGACTGGCCCGCGCTCGGGAGCGCCGCGGGGGCGACCCTGCAGGTCGCCGGGCTCGGCGCGGCCCTGACCACCCTGCTCGCGCTGCCGGTGGGGATCCTCGCCGCCCGGCACCGCGGCCGCATGGTCACCGCCGTCGAGACCGCGGCCTACGCCGGGCACGCGCTGCCCGGCGTGACGGTCGGGCTCGCCCTGGTCTTCGTCGGGATCCGGCTGGTCCCGGAGATCTACCAGGAACTGCCGCTGCTCGTCGTCGGGTACGCCGTGCTGTTCCTCCCACTGGCGGTCGGCGCCGTCCGGACCGCGGTCGCGGCCGCGCCCGTGGGTCACGAGGAGGTCGCCCGCTCGCTCGGCTGCGGCCGCGCAACGGCGTTCGCGCGCGTCACCCTCCCCCGGGCGCTGCCCGGCACGGTCGCCGGCGCGGCGCTCGTGTTCCTCACCGTGGTCAAGGAGCTGCCGGTGACCCTGATGCTGCGGCCGACCGGCACGGACACCCTCGCGGTGCAGCTGTGGAGCCACACCGGGGCGGGCGCGTTCGCGGCCGCGGCGCCGTACGCCGTGGTGCTCGTGCTGGTCTCGGCGGTCGCGGCGGCGCTGCTCGACCGGGCGGTGCACCGGTGAGCGCCGGGCTCGCGGTCGCGGGCGTGCACGCGGGCCATCCCGGCGTGCGGGTCCTGCACGGGGTGGACCTGGCGGTCCCCGCGGGCGCGCTGGTGGCGGTGCTCGGCGGCTCCGGCAGCGGCAAGACGACCCTGCTGCGCTGTGTGGCCGGCTTCCACCCGCTCGACGCCGGCGAGATCCGGCTCGGGGACCGCGTCGTCGCCGGGCCGGGCGTCGAGGTTCCGCCGGAGCGCCGTCGCGTCGGACTGGTCCCCCAGGACGGGTCGCTGTTCGCGCACCTGTCGGTGGCCGCGAACGTCGGGTTCGGGCTCGACCGGGCCGCCCGCCGCGGCCCCCGGGTGCGCGAGCTGCTGGACCTGGTCGGGCTCGCCGACCTCGCCGACCGCATGCCGCAGGAGCTCTCCGGGGGCCAACAGCAGCGGGTCGCGCTGGCCCGGGCCCTCGCCCCGGACCCC
Organism: Pseudonocardia kujensis; assembly: GCF_021283305.1. Classification (GTDB taxonomy): domain Bacteria; phylum Actinomycetota; class Actinomycetes; order Mycobacteriales; family Pseudonocardiaceae; genus Pseudonocardia; species Pseudonocardia kujensis. The sequence continues at coordinate 22,322 of NZ_JAJSOK010000012.1, read as the reverse complement.
GCCCTGGTGCTGCTCGACGAGCCCTTCAGCGCCCTCGACGCCGGGCTGCGGGCCGAGGTCCGCGAGCAGGTCCGCGCCGCGCTGCGGGCCGCCGGCACCACCGCGGTCCTGGTCACGCACGACCAGCAGGAGGCGCTCGGCGTCGCCGACCTCGTCGCGCTGCTGCGCGACGGCCGGATCGTGCAGGTCGCCCCGCCGCGGGAGATCTACGGCACGCCGGCCGACGTCGGCGTGGGCACCTTCGTCGGCGAGGCGGTGGTCCTGCCGGCGGTCGCCCGTGCCGGCTGCGCGGAGACGGTGCTGGGCGCGCTGCCGGTGGCGGCCGCGGACGGCCCCGGCCGGCTCCTGGTCCGGCCCGAGCAGCTGCGGCTACGCCCCGGCGGGCCGGCGCGCGTCCGGGAGGTGATCTTCCACGGGCACGACGCCACCGTGCTCGTCGAGCTCGGCGGCACCACGCTGCGCTGCCGCACGGCCGAACCGGAGACCCCGGAGCCGGGCAGCGAGGTGAGCCTGCAGGTCCGCGGACCGGTGCGCTTCTACCCGGACTGACGCGGCCGCCCGACCGAGGGCCTCCTGCACGACGACGCCGACGACCAGGCAGGCGAGCACGACGAGCGCCGTCGGCAGCCCGGTCACCGCCGTCATGACCGCGTAGTGGGTCAGGTAGATCGCCAGCGACGCTCCGGCGAGCAGTCCGCACAGCCGCACGAGCGGCCGCGGCACCGGCAGCGTCGGCACCAGCAGCAGCGCCGTGCCGACGGCCACCACGGCCGCCCGGTGCGGCTCGTGGGCGAACATCATCGGCACGGCGACCGCGAGCCCGGCGAGCACCGCGGCGCGCTGCCGCACGGTCGCGGCACGCTGCGCGGCCCAGCCCAGCGCGAACAGCCAGATCACGGTGTGCACGCTCATCTGGCGCAGGGAGAAGGCGTTGGCGCCGTCGTCGACGAACCGGCCGAGCAACCCGGCGAGGTACACGGCCGCGGGCAGGGCGAACGGCCGGCTCCGGTCGAGCGTCCGTACCGCGGGGACCGCGAACAGCAGCGCCATCAGCAGCAGGATCTGCGGCAGCGTCTCGACGAACCAGTACCCCCACGCCTCCGGGTCGACCACGTAGTTGAGCAGCAGCGTGTTGTACCAGTCGACGTCGTCGGCGACGGTCGCGCGCCAGGCCACCCACAGCGCGCTCGGTCCGGCGATCCGGCCGGCGGTGCGCAGGATCGTCCGCGACGGCCGGGGCGGGGCCAGGGCGAACCGCGCGAACGCCCACCCCGCCGCGGCCAGCAGCACGTGCGAGCCGCCCAGCAGCCGGAACAGCCCCACGTGCGAGCCCACGATCAGCACGATCGCCACCGCCCGCAGGACGACCGGGGTCTCCACCGGCAGCCACCGCCGCGACGCGCGACCGGGCGCGGCGAGCGCGACGAGGTCCGCCACCGTGCGCTCCGGCCAGTCCGGGGGCAGCGCACCGACCGCGCGTTGCAGCCGCAGCGCCGTCTGGACGTACCGCAGCGAGTCGCCACCGAGCCCGACGAAGGTGTCCCCGTCGGCGATCGTGCGGCCCGGGAAGACCGCCGCGAAGGCCCGGCGTACCGGATCGGTGCCCTCGGACGCCTGCTTCGGGGCGGCCGCGGCGGCGACCGCGGCGAGGTCGACCTTGCCGTTGGGCAGCCGAGGGAGCGCGTCGACCTCGGTGACCCGGACGGCGGTCGGCGGCAGCCCGAGCCGCTGCGCGAGCAGGTCGGCCACTGCCGTCGCGTCGCCGCCGCGGACCACCGCGACGGCCAGGCCGGTGTCGTCGCCGGTCGCCGCGCCCGCCACGGCCGCCGCCGCGAGGATCCGCTCGACCTCGTCGAGGTCGACCCGCAGCCCGAACGGCTTGACGAACCGCGCCGCGCGCCCGGTGATCTCGAGCAGGCCGTCGGGCCGCAGCCGGGCACGGTCGCCCGTCTCGAGCCGATCGACGGTCCGGCCGAGGGCGAGGTCGGCGCCGCTGCGCGCATAGCCGAGCATGACGTTCTCGCCGCGGTAGACCAGGTCGCCGACGCCGTCCGGGCCCGGCCGCTCGATGCTGAGCGTGCCCCCGGGCACGGCCACACCCACTGCCGAGGGCGCCGTCGCCGCCCGCTCCGGCGGAAGGTAGGCCATCCGGGCCGTGGCCTCGGTCTGCCCGTACATGACGTAGAGCGACCACCCGCGCTCCGCCCCGAGCGCCGCGTACCGCTCGACCGCTGCCGGGTCCCACCGCCCGCCGGCCTGCGTGACGTACCGCAGCGACGGGAGCGGGCGGTCGGCGAAGCCCGTCGCGTCGAGCAGGTCGAACGTGTACGGGACGCCGTGCAGGCTGGTCAGGCCGAGCTCTGCGAACTCGGTCCAGAACGCGGGTTCGGCGACCGATCGGCTCGGCAGCACCACCGCTGCGCCGCGCGCGAGGTTGCTGTTGACGACCGAGAGCCCGTAGCAGTACTGCAGCGGCAGGGTGAGCGGCGCCCGGTCGTCCGGCCGGATCGGCAGGTACCCGGCGATCGATTCGGCGTTGGCCGCGAGGTTGCGCGCGGACAACCGGACGAGCTTCGGCGAGCCGGTGGTGCCCGAGGTGGGCAGCAGCAGGGCGAGGTCCGGGTGCAGCTCCGGGCCCGTCCCGCGCTCCTCGATCCGCACGCCGTCGCCTTCCGGCCGCACGACGACGGCGGGGTCGTGCGCCGCGAGCAGCGGCTCGGAGCGCGCGGGGTCGTCGCCGACCAGCAGCGGCACGTGACCGGTCCGCAGCGCCGCCAGGTAGGTGACGACCGGCTCGACGCCGGGGCCGGCCACCACCGCGACGAGCCGGCGTCCGGTCCCGAGCTCGGCGGCCCGGGCGTCGGCCCGCGCCGCCAGCTCCCGGTAGCTCAGGCACTCCCCGCCGGGCACGAGCAGGGCCGGGCGCCCGCCGTGGCGCGCGAGGGCCCGGGCGAACCCCGGCGTTTCGGTCATACTTCCATCAGATGTGGTGAGCCTGCCCTTGGCAATACACCGGACGGACGGACCTCGTCACAGCGCAGGCGGAAGGACCCGCCGCAGCCGCGCGGCCACCCTCAGCCCGCCGTTCGGCGGCAGCTCCAGCACGAGCGACCCGCCTGCGAGCTCGACGGTCCGCGCGGCGATCGCGAGCCCCAGGCCGGAGCCGTCGACGTTGTTCTGGCCGGGCGAGCGCCAGAACCGGTCGGTCGCCCGCTCGAGCTCCTCCGGCGGGATCCCGGGGCCGGTGTCCAGCACCGCGACGTCGACCAGGGGCGGGTCCGCGCCGCGCACGGGCCGCACCGTGACGGTGACCGTGCCGCCGGGCGGGGTGAACTTGACGGCGTTGTCGAGCAGCGCGTCGAGCACGGTCTCGATGCCGCCGGGCGCCATCCGCACCCGCAGCCCGCGCACGCCCCCGCGCAGCAGCCGCAGCCCGGTGTGCTCGGCGAGCGGGCGCCAGGCGTCGAGCCGGTCCTCGACGGCCGCGTCGACCGGGGTGTCCGCCTCCCGGTCGACCCCGGCGTCGCGTTCGGCGCGGGCCAGGGCCAGCAGCCCGTCGAGCACCCCGGAGAGCCGCTCGGCCTCCTCCAGCGCGGCGACGTGCTCCTCCGCCGCCTCACGTCCGACGTGTCCGTCGAGGTTGGACAGCCGCAGGCGCAGCGCGGTCAGCGGGTTGCGCAGCTGGTGACTCGCGTCCGCGACGAAGGCGCGCTGGGTGGACAGCGCCTGGCCGACCGACTCCGCCATGCGGTCGAAGGACAGGGTGAGCCGGCGCAGCTCGGGCGGGCCGGACCCGTCGGACACCGGTGCGGCGGGCCGCCCGGCCAGCACCGCGCGGGTCACGCGCCCGGTGCCCTCGTCGAGGCGGCGCACCGGCCGCAGGATCCACCGGGTCACCGGCACCGCGACCAGCACACCGAGCCCGAGCGCCGCCAGCACCAGCGCCGCGACCAGCGACCAGACCCGGATCTCGGCGGCGCGCAGGGCGTCCGTCGGGGACACCGTGACCGCCGCGCCGCGCACCTCGCCGTCGACCAGGACGGGTTCGGCCAGCACCAGCGGGCGGGTGTCCCACGGCATGATCAGCGGCGGGGCGGCCGAGCGGCGGCTGGCCAGGGCGACCTGGACGCGCTGCTGGCCGTCGGCATCGAGGACCGGCGGCACCGCCCGGGAGGCCGCGACGACCCGCCCGGCCCGGTCGACGACGGTGACCGCCACGCCGTAGACCTCGTCGTAGCGGGCGAGCTCCTCGGCCAGCCCGGTCGCGCTGTCCTCGGTGATCGGGCGCTGCGCGCGCGAGGCGAAGTAGATGGTGTCGGTGAGCCGGTCGATGAACAGCTCCTGCTGCGCCGCGCGCGAGTTCGACACGGCCAGCGGCACGCCGAGCCCCAGCGCCAGCAGCCCGACCAGCACGCAGACGATGACGAGCAGCCGGGTGCGCACGTCTCGGCCCCCCGCTCCCCGGCCCGCTCAGCCGCCGAGCCGGTACCCGACGCCGCGCACCGTCTGGACCAGCTCGGGCCGGCCGAGCTTGGTGCGCAGGGTCGCCACGTGCACGTCGAGGGTCCGGTTCGCGCCCGGCCAGCTCCGCCCCCACACCTCGGCGACGATCCGGGTGCGGGTGCAGACGGTGCCGCGCGCGGCCGCGAGCAGCGCGAGCACCTGGAACTCCTTGCGGGTCAACGTGACCTCGGTGCCGTCGACGGTCACGGTGTGCCGGCCGAGGTCGATCGCCACGCCGTCGTCCGTCGTGACGACCCGGTCGGCGGGCTCGGCCTCGCTCGGGCCGCGGCGGCGCTGCACGGCGTGGATCCGCGCCACCAGCTCGCCGACGTCGTAGGGCTTGACCACGTAGTCGTCGGCGCCGGAGTGCAGGCCGACGATCCTGTCCTCGACGTCCCCCCGTGCAGTCACCACGATGACGGGGACGTCACTCGCCTGCCGGATCGCCCGGCAGACGTCGACCCCGTCGGCGTCGGGCAGGCCGAGGTCGAGGAGAACGACGTCGACACCGGCCAGGTGGTCGACCGCCCCACGGCCGCGTTCGAGCCGCGTGGTGGTCATCCCGTGCCGGTGCAGGGCGGGGCGCAGCGCCGCCGCCACGCGATCATCGTCCTCCACGAGCAGAATGTGCACGCGGTTCCCCTCCGAGGGTCGTTACTGGATAGAGACCCTAAAGGTTGCCCAAGGTGGTGGACTCGCCTGTCCGAATCGTCCTAGCGTCCCGCCATGCCTGGAGGCCGACCGTGACCGACACCCCCATGATCCGCATGGCCGCGGTGGACAAGCACTTCGGCGAGCTGCACGTGCTCAAGGACATCAACCTGGAGGTCGAGCGCGGTCAGGTGGTGGTCGTGCTGGGCCCCTCGGGCTCCGGCAAGTCCACACTGTGCCGCACGATCAACCGGCTGGAGCCGGTCGACTCCGGCACCATCGAGCTCGACGGCCGCGCGCTGCCCGCCGAGGGCAAGGCGCTCGCCGGCCTGCGGGCCGACGTCGGGATGGTGTTCCAGAGCTTCAACCTGTTCGCGCACAAGACCGTGCTCGAGAACGTCATGCTCGCGCCGCTGAAGGTGCGCAAGCAGGACAAGGCGGCCGCCGAGAAGAACGCGGTCCGGCTGCTCGAGCGCGTCGGCATCGCGAACCAGAAGGACAAGTACCCGGCGCAGCTCTCCGGCGGCCAGCAGCAGCGCGTGGCGATCGCCCGCGCGCTCGCGATGGACCCGAAGGTCATGCTGTTCGACGAGCCGACCTCCGCGCTGGACCCCGAGATGGTCCAGGAGGTCCTCGACGTCATGACCGGTCTCGCCAAGGACGGCATGACGATGCTCGTGGTCACCCACGAGATGGGCTTCGCCCGCCGCGCCGCGCACCGCGTGGTCTTCATGGCCGACGGCGAGATCGTCGAGGACTCCACCCCCGACGACTTCTTCACCAACCCGTCGAGCGACCGCGCCAAGGACTTCCTCGGGAAGATCCTCACCCACTGACGCCGCTCCCCTCGAACGACAGGAGTTCCGATGAAGTTGCGTGCCCTCGTGGTGGGGCTGGCCGCGGCCGCCCTCACCCTGACCGCCTGCGGACAGTCGGGGAGCCCCGGCGGCTCCTCCGGCGGTCCCGTGGTCTCCGAGGCCCCGGCGGCAGGAGTCCAGGTCCCCGACTCGGCGACGTTCGCCGCCATGCAGCAGCGTGGCCGCGTCGTCATCGGCGTGAAGGACGACCAGCCCGGCCTGGGCTTCAAGGACGCCACCACGGGCGAGTACTCCGGCTTCGACATCGAGATCGCCCGGCTCGTCGCCGCGAAGCTCGGCTTCGGCACGGACAAGATCGACTACAAGACGGTGCCGTCCGCGGCCCGCGAGGACGCGATCTCCCGCGGCGAGGTCGACTACTACGTCGGCACCTACACGATCAACGACGCCCGCAAGAAGCGCGTGTCGTTCGCCGGCCCGTACTTCGTCGCCGGGCAGGGCCTGCTCGTCCGCGCCGACGAGACCGCGATCACCGGCAAGGACACCCTCAAGGGCAAGAAGGTCTGCTCGGTGACCGGCTCGACGCCGATCCAGCGGGTCCGGGACCAGGGCCTGACCGAGCCGGAGAACATCGTCGAGTTCCAGACCTACACGCAGTGCGTGGACCAGCTGCTGTCCAAGCAGGTCGACGCCGTCACCACGGACGACGCGATCCTCAAGGGCTACGCCGCGCAGCAGCCCGACAAGCTCAAGGTCGTCGGTGAGACCTTCTCGACCGAGCCGTACGGCATCGGGCTGAACCACGACGACGCCGCCCTGCGCAACAAGATCAACGACATCCTGCAGACCGCCTACGACGACGGCACCTGGCAGAAGATCTACGACAACACCCTCGGCAAGTCCGGCTCGCCGGCCTCGCCGCCCGCGCTGCAGCGGTACTGACCCGATCCGGCCGGGGCGGGACCTGACCAGGCCCGCCCCGGCCGGCGGCTTCCGTCCGAGAGCTCCGCCGGAAAGGGGTGGGCCCCGTGAACGTCCTGCTGGACAACATCGACCTCTACGCCCGGGGCTTCCTCGGCACCATCGAGCTGTTCGTCGTGTCGGCGATCGGCTCGCTGATCCTCGGGGCGATCCTGGCGGCGATGCGCGTCAGTCCCGTGCCGATCCTGCGGGCGTTCGGCACGGTGTACGTCAACATCCTGCGCAACACCCCGCTCACGCTGGTGATCTTCTTCTTCGCCTTCGCGTACCCGAGGCTGGAGATCTACGACCTCTCCTACTTCACCCGCGCCTGCATCGGCCTGATCCTCTACACGGCCGCCTTCGTCTGCGAGGTCATCCGGTCCGGCGTCAACACGGTGCCGGTCGGGCAGGCCGAGGCCTCCCGCGCCCTGGGCTTCACCTTCAACCAGACGCTGTCGCAGGTCGTGCTGCCGCAGGCGGTGCGCAACGTCGTCCCGCCGCTGGCCAACATCCAGATCGCGCTGCTCAAGAACACCACGATCGCCGCGGGCTTCTCGGTCACCGAGGCCGGCGGGATCTACCAGGCGCTGTCGGAGCGCGGTGCCAACGTCTTCGTCGGCCTGCTGTGGGTCGCCGTCGGCTTCCTCATCCTGGTCGTGCCGCTGACGCTGCTGCAGCGGAACCTGGACCGGCGCTGGAGCACCGCGCGATGAGCGCGCGTCGACCCAGCGCGACGAGCGCGCCGCGACCCCGCGCGACGAGCGCGCCGCGTCCCCGCGCGATGAGCCGACCCCGCCCCGCCCCGTCCGCGCCGCACACCGGGAGCGCCTCGTGACCGCCGCCGTCCTCTACGACATCCCCGGGCCCCGGGCCCGGGCCCGCAACATGCTGCTCGGCGTCGTCGGCACCGTCGTCGTGCTGGGGATCATCGGGTTCGTGGTCTACCGCTTCGCGGTCACCGGGCAGTTCGACGCGCGCCTGTGGAGCTGGATCACCTACGTCAACATCCAGTACCTGCTGCTCGGCGCGCTGGGGAACACGCTGAAGGCGTTCGCCGCGGCCGCGGTGCTGTCACTGCTGTTCGGGGCGGTCTTCGCGGCCGGCCGGATGTCCGACCACCGGTGGGTCAGCCGGCTCTCGACGACGATCGTGGAGTTCTTCCGCGCCGTCCCGCTGCTGGTGCTGATCTTCATCCTGTTCTTCGGCGTCTCGCGCGGTCTCGGCGTGAACATCTCGGCCTACTGGGCCGTGGTGCTCGGCCTGATGCTCTACAACGGCTCGGTGCTCGCCGAGGTGTTCCGGGCGGGCGTGCGCGCGCTGCCGCGCGGGCAGTCGGAGGCGGCCTACGCGCTGGGCATGCGCAAGACGCAGGTCATGACGAACGTGCTGCTGCCGCAGGCGCTGCGCGCGATGCTGCCGACGATCCTCAGCCAGCTCGTCGTGGTCCTCAAGGACACCGCGCTCGGCTTCATCATCCTGTACCAGGAGCTGCTCTACCAGGCGCGCTTCCTCGGCAGCCAGGGCCAGCTCGGGGCCCCGATCCTGCAGGTCGCGATGGTGGTCGCGGTCATCTACATCGCGATGTGCCTGATCCTGTCGGGGCTGTCCAAGCTGCTGGAGAAGCGGCTGCGCAGGAGCCCGCGGGGCGGTGCGGCGGCGGCCGACGAGGCGGAGCGCGAGGAGGAGTACGCGGCGACACTGTGAGGCCGCCGCGTCAGGACCCGTCAGAGGTTCTCCACCCGCACCGGCTCGATCCCCTCGGCCTCGGGCAGCGGGAAGCCGAACACCTGCGCGTAGAAGCTCAGCTCGGCGTCGAGGGCGCGGCGGATGTTCTCCGAGCGCCGGAAGCCGTGCTGCTCCCCCGGGAACAGCAGGTAGGCCACGGGCACGTGGCGCGCGCGGAGGGCGTCGACGATCGCCTCCGACTGGTTCGGCGGGACGATCGCGTCCTCCGCGCCCTGCAGCACGATCAGCGGGGTGTGGAACAGCTCGACGTGCCGGATCGGCGAGCGCTCCACGTACACCTCCCGGGCCGCGGGGTACGGCCCCACCAGCCCGTCGAGGTAGCGGCTCTCGAACTTGTGCGTGTCCGCCGCAAGCGCCTCCAGGTCGGCGACGCCGAAATGGTCCGCCCCCGCGGAGAAGGGGGTGTCCTCGCGGGCGAGCGCGGCAAGGGTGGTGTACCCGCCGGCCGAGCCGCCGCGGATCGCCAGCCGGTCGCCGTCGACCCGCCCCGTCGCGGCGAGGTACCGCGCGGCGGCCAGGCAGTCCGCGACGTCGACGATCCCCCACGCGCCCTTGAGCTGCTCCCGGTAGGCGCGGCCGAAGCCGGTGGAGCCGCCGTAGTTGACGTCGACCACGCCGAACCCGCGGCTGGTCCAGTACTGCACGCCCACCGACAGCACCGGCACGGCCGCGGCGGTCGGCCCGCCGTGGATCACGACGAGCAGCGGGGGCAGGGCACCCTCCGGCGCGGCGACGTCGGGGTTGGCCGGTGGGTAGTAGAGCGCGTGCGCGGTCCGCGGTGCCCCCTCGCCGTCCACCGACGGGAAGGAGATCGACTCGGGGACGGAGAGGAAGCCGTCGTCGACGCCGAGCTCGCGAGGCGCGTGCAGCGCCTCCAGGTCGCCGTCGATGCTCACGACGTGCACTCCGGGCTCCTCGGTGGGCGTCCCGGCGACGACGAGCACGCTCCCGACCCCGTACGGCACCACCGAGGCGACGGCCGAGAAGGGCAGGTCGAGCTCGGTGAACTCCCCGTCCGGCTCCCGGACGGCCAACCCGTCGTAGCCCTTGCTCCAGCGTGCGAACACGACCCGCCCGCCCGGCAGCACGGCGTAGCGCGCGGTGCCGAGCTGCCAGCCGGGGACGCCGATCTCGGCGTCGAGCACCACGACCGGCTCGATGTCGTGCCCGGGCAGCCAGCGGTAGAGGTTCCACCAGCCGGTGCGGTCGGAGAGGAACCACAGCGAGCCGTCGGCCTGCCAGCGCGGCTCGGAGACCGACTCCCCCGGCCCGCCGGCGATGACCGCCTCGTCGCCGGTCTCGAGGTTGCGCCCCATCAGGACCGTGTCGTCCCACGGCATGGACGGGTGGTCCCACTGGATCCACACCAGGCGCACGCCGTCGGGCGACAGGCGCGGGCTGGTCACGAAGTCCGGCCCGGTGACCAGGACCTCGGGCTCCGACGGCCGGTCCGCCGCCAGCCGGACGATCTCGTTGCGGACCGCCGCGGCGCCGCCCTCCGGCGCGTGACGCTCGCGGATCGCCAGGATCGCGGCGCCGTCCCGCGTGACGAACCCGTCCGCGTAGCGGTCGGCCCGCGGGAAGGCCGGCTCGGGGGTGAGCGGTTCCGGCGCGCCGCCGGGGGCGAGCCGGTACAGCCGCTGGTCGGTCCAGTTGGCGAACCAGACGACCCCGTCCCGCACCCACCAGGCGCCGCCGCCGTACTCGTGGACGCCGGTGCGCGCGTCGAACCCCTCGGGCAGCAGGTCGGTGGTGCTCCCGTCGGGGGCGCGACGGACCAGCTGGGTGCGACCGCCCTCGGTGGGCCGCGACTCCGCCCAGATCACCGCGTCGCCGTCCGTCCGCGCGCCCGACAGCCGCACCGAGGCCTCGACGACGAGCTCGGACGTGATCGGGGTCGGCCAGGAGCCGAAGGGCAGGACGGCGGGCGGGCCGTCGTGGCCCGGGGTCGGCGAGGCGGCGGGCGCGGAGGTCACGTCGACCACGCTAGTGCCCGGCACCCACGGTTCGCGATCACCCGCGGCGAACGGGGCGGGGGTGTCGCGGCGCCCCTGGGCCGCGGTGGTGTCCCGTCGTGGGGGTGCCGTTCCGTCACGGTTCGCCGGGCCCGTCGGGCTCCCGGGCACGGCGCCGCGTCCGCAGCGCCGTGCGCAGCAGCCCCACGGCGCGGCGCAGCTCGCCCGGTCGCAGGACGGGCAGGATCCCGACGGCCCCGGACATGCCGGTCCACCAGCGCACCTGCCCGTCGGTGCGCAGCACCCCGACGGCCGGGGTGCGACAGCCCGCGACCGCCGCGGGCAGGTTGGGGTAGATCTCCGCCAGCCGCGGCTCGCTGCAGGGCCGCACCCTGACCCTCACGGTCACGCAGTCCGGCAGCTCGCGGGCGATGCGGGAGCAGTGCGGGCAGGCGACGTCGTAGACCACCACCAGTTCCCGCACCGCACGCGTCACCCCCGAAGGATGTCCTCCCCCGCCCCCGGCCCGGGATCGGGGTCGACCCGGATCCGACGGGCCGGCGGGCCGCGTAGCGTGGGCTCCACCGCGGACGGACGACGCGGACAGGAGGCACCGACATGACCCGGCCCGACGACCCACGCCCCGCCCAACCCGCCGGACCCGCCGGATCCGCCGCCCCGCAGGCGGCCGACGAGCCGATCGACGCGGAGATCGTCGAGACCGAGGAGACCGGGTCCGCGCCGGTGCCCGTCGCCCCGCCCGCACCCGGCACCCCGCCCGCCACGGGCTACACCGACCAGGGCGTGCCCACGCTCGACTACGTCCGGGACAAGATCGAGGGCCGCGCCGCGACCGCCGCGGGCTGGCAGGAGCTCACCGGCGACAGCGAGGCCGTCCGCACGGCCGACGAACGGTTCGCCGAGCGGGAGCAGAAGGCCAAGGACAGGCTCGAGGAGATCCGCCGCTCGGTGGGCCTGTAGGGCGGCGGGACGCGGTCGTGCGCTGGTCACGGCTCTTCGGGCGCGGCGGCGACCCGGCCGCCGGGCAGCCGGCCGCCGGGGACGCGGTCGTCCGCGAGAAGGCCTTCCGGCTGACGTCCACCGCGGAGAACTCGACGGTCGCCTGGTGGGACCAGTACGAGTACGTCGAGGACATCCGGGACGGTCGCGGCTACACCGGCGGCCTCGTCGGCTTCACCACCGCGACATCGGACATGCTCGAGCTCGTCGAGCGCTACGCCGGCGCGCGGCCCACCGGCAACCCGCTGGCGCCGTACCTGCCCGGGCTGCGCGCGTGCGCGGAGTTCGGGGAGACCGTCGACCAGGCCGCCTACGGCCGCGACGGCGCCGGCGCGTCGGTCGCCGCCGACCGGCATCTCGGGCCGGCCTTCCTGACCGCATGGGTGCAGGCGGCGCGCACCGACCCGGTGTTCCGCCGGTGCCAGCGGGACCTCCGCGACGAGGTCTACTGGCGCCCGGCCCTCGAGGCCGCGGTCGCCGACGGGCTCGGCCCGCTCGGCCGGGCGCTCTACTACGACACGCTCGTCAATCACGGACCGGGCGAGGCCGGATCCGGCGACGGCTCGTTCACCGACATCCGGTCCCGCACACCCGGCGCCCGGCCCGTCGACGGCGGCGCGGAGGCGGTGTGGTTGGCCGCCTTCCTCGGCCGCCGTTCCGCCGTGCTGACCGAGTGGGGCGACAACCCACCGGACGGGCGGGTCGCGATGTTCGGCCGGCTCCTCGACTCCGGGAACCTCGGCTTGACCACCCCGTTCTCGTGGTCGGTCTACGGCGACGCCTTCACCATGGCGACCGACCCGGACCCGCGCGGCGCCCGGCCGTGAGCCGGCGGGGAGCCGCCGGCCCACGGGACGGTCAGCGGCGGAACAGCTTGTTGCCCAGCCAGACCACCGGGTCGTACTTGCGGTCCACCACCCGCTCCTTCAGCGGGATGATCGCGTTGTCGGTGATCTTGATGTGCTCGGGGCAGACCTCGGTGCAGCACTTGGTGATGTTGCAGTAGCCGAGGCCGTGCTCCTCCTGCGCGAGGTCGCGGCGGTCGGCGGCGTCGAGCGGGTGCATGTCCAGCTCGGCGATCCGCATGAGGTAGCGCGGCCCGGAGAAGGCCGCCTTGTTCTCCTCGTGGTCGCGCACCGCGTGGCAGGTGTTCTGGCACAGGTAGCACTCGATGCACTTGCGGAACTCCTGGCTCCGCTCCACGTCGACCTGCTGCATCCGGTACTCGCCGGGCGCCACGCCGGCCGGCGGGGCGAAGGCGGGCACCTCGCGGGCCTTGACGTAGTTGTACTCGACGTCCGTGACCAGGTCCCGGATCACCGGGAACGTGCGCAGCGGCGTCACGGTGACGACCTCGTCGTCGGCGAAGGTCGACATGCGCGTCATGCACATCAGCCGCGGCCGGCCGTTGATCTCCGCCGAACACGAGCCGCACTTGCCCGCCTTGCAGTTCCACCGCACGGCGAGATCGCCCGCCTCGGTCTGCTGCAGCCGGTGGATGATGTCGAGGACGACCTCGCCCTCGTTGACCTCCACCGGGTAGTCGACGAGCTCGCCGCCGTCGGCGTCGCCCCGCCAGACCCTGAAGTGGTGCCAGTGGCTCATGCGGTCTCCCCCTGGCCGGCCCGGTGGCCGCCGAGCTCCTCGCCGGTGTAGTACTTCTTCAGTTCGTCGAGCTCGAAGAGGTCGAACAGCTCCGGCCGCATGGGTACCTGCTCCTTGCGGGTCAGCTCCACGTCGTCCTCGCCGAGCCCCCGGCAGACCAGCAGGACGTGCCGCCAGTCGGAGTCCATCACCGGGAAGTCGTCCCGGGTGTGCCCGCCGCGGCTCTCCTGCCGCTCGAGCGCCGCCTTCCCCACGCACAGCGAGACCAGCAGCATGTTCCGCAGGTCCAGGGCGAGGTGCCAGCCCGGGTTGAACTCCCGGTGGCCCTCCACGCTGACGGTGCGGGTGCGGGCCGCGATGTCCTCGAGCTTCTTGAGCGCCATCTCCATCTCGTCGGCCTTGCGGATGATCCCGACGAGCTCGTGCATGGTCTTCTGCAGCTCCAGCTGCACGACGAACGGGTTCTCCCCGCCGTCGGTGGCGCTGGAGAAGGGCAGCAGGGCCCGCTCGATCGCCGCCTCGACGTCGCCGGACGCGACCTGCGGCGGCGCGCCCAGGGTGTCGACGTACTCCGCCGCGCCCAGCCCGCACCGTCGCCCGAAGACGAGCAGGTCGGACAGCGAGTTGCCGCCCAGCCGGTTCGACCCGTGCATGCCGCCCGAGCACTCCCCGGCCGCGAACAGGCCCGGCACCGAGCTCATCCCGCTGTCCGGGTCGACCTCGATCCCGCCCATCACGTAGTGGCAGGTCGGGCCGACCTCCATCGGCTCCTTGGTGATGTCGACGTCGGCCAGCTCCTTGAACTGGTGGTGCATCGACGGCAGCCGCTTGAGGATCTCCTCGGGCTTGAGCCGCGAGGCGATGTCCAGGAACACCCCGCCGTGCGGGCTCCCCCGCCCGGCCTTCACCTCGGAGTTGATCGCCCGGGCGACCTCGTCGCGCGGGAGCAGCTCCGGCGGGCGGCGGTTGTTGTCCGGATCGGTGTACCAGCGGTCGCCCTCCTCCTCGGAGGTGGCGTACTGCTCCTTGAACACGTCCGGGATGTAGTCGAACATGAACCGCTTGCCCTCGGAGTTCCGGAGCACGCCGCCGTCGCCGCGGACCGACTCGGTGACGAGGATGCCCTTGACCGACGGCGGCCAGACCATGCCCGTCGGGTGGAACTGCAGGAACTCCATGTTGATCAGCGTCGCGCCGGCGCGCAGGGCCAGGGCGTGCCCGTCGCCGGTGTACTCCCAGGAGTTCGACGTGACCTGGTAGCTCTTGCCGACCCCGCCCGTCGCCATCACGATCGCCGGCGCGTCGAACCGCACGAAGCGGCCGTCGTTGCGGAAGTAGCCGAAGCAGCCCGCGATCCGACGGTCCTCCTCGGGGGCACCCGGACCCGAGCTCGTGGTGAACAGCTCGGTGATCGTGCACTCGTGGAAGACCCGCAGGTTCGCCTGGTAGTCGCCGGTGACCTTGTGGTCGTCCTGCTGCAGGGACACGATCTTCTGCTGCAGCGTGCGGATCAGCTCCAGGCCGGTCCGGTCGCCGACGTGCGCCAGCCGCGGGTAGGTGTGCCCGCCGAAGTTGCGCTGGCTGATCTTGCCGTCCTTGGTGCGGTCGAACAGCGCGCCGTAGGTCTCGAGCTCCCAGACGCGGTCCGGCGCCTCCTTGGCGTGCAGCTCGGCCATCCGCCAGTTGTTGAGGAACTTCCCGCCGCGCATGGTGTCGCGGTAGTGGACCTGCCAGTTGTCGTTCGGGTTCGCGTTGCCCATCGCGGCCGCGCACCCGCCCTCGGCCATCACGGTGTGCGCCTTGCCGAACAGCGACTTCGAGATGATCGCGACCCGCTTGCCCTGGAGTCTCGCCTCGATCGCCGCGCGCAGGCCCGCGCCCCCGGCCCCGATGACGACGACGTCGTAGCTGTGCTGCTCGACGGTCCGGTCGGTCTGGTCGGTCATCCGGTTCACCCCACGATCCGCAGGTCGGGAATCCAGCCCGCGGAGACGCACATGATGTAGGCGTCCGTGATCGCGAGGCTGGCCAGCGTGGTCCACGCCAGCTGCATGTGCTTGCCGTTGAGCCTGGTGACGAAGGTCCAGGCCTTGTAGCGCAACGGGTGCCGGGAGAAATGGTTGAGCCGGCCGCCGACGATGCTGCGGCACGAGTGGCACGACACCGTGTAGGCCCAGAGCAGCACCACGTTCGCGACCAGGATGATGTTGCCCAGGCCCAGCCCGAAGCTGCCGTCGGCCTTGACGAACGCCCGGATCGCGTCGTAGGTGTTGATGATCGAGATGATCGCCGCGATGTAGAAGAAGTAGCGGTGCAGGTTCTGCAGGATCAGCGGGAAGCGGGTCTCGCCGGTGTACTTGCCGTGCGGCTCGGCCACGGCGCAGGCCGGCGGGCTGCCCCAGAAGGCCCGGTAGTAGGCCTTGCGGTAGTAGTAGCAGGTCAGCCGGAACAGCAGCAGGAACGGCAGCGAGACCAGCGCGAACGGCAGCCACGGCACGTCCGGCACGAAGCGGCCGAAGTGCGCCGCCTGCTCCACGCACCCGTACGACACGCACGGTGAGTAGAACGGCGTCAGGTAGTTGTACTCCGGCACGAAGTACCACGCCTGCATGAAGGCCCGGACGGTCGCGTAGATGACCCACGCGCCGAGCCCCACCAGGTTGAGCAACGGTGGGAGCCACCAGCGGTCCGTGCGGAGCGTCCGTGCCGCGATCCGGGCCCGGCCAGCGGCCCGCTGATCGGCGATGTCAGTGGTGGATGACACGTCGTCGTAGTCCCCGTCTTCTCCGGCGTCATTGCCTGTAGTGCGGATCACGCGGAGCGTACGACGTAGGTCACAGCAGAGGGGTGTCAGGTCGGGAACAAATGGGTAGCCGAGACGGACGTCACAGTCCGTGTCGGGTTCGTCACGCAGCACGACGAGCCCGACCCCCACCAGGGGAATCGGGCTCGGCGTGTGGAGTTGTCCAACCGCTCCGGGGCGGGTGTCAGGCCTTCTTGCGCCGCCCGCCGACCGTCGCCTTGAGGTAGTCGTGGTTCAGCTGGGAGATCACGTCGAGCGGGATCTCCTTCGGGCAGGCCGTGGCGCAGGCACCGGTGTTGGTGCAGCCGCCGAAGCCGGCGTCGTCGTGCGTCTCGACCATGTTGACCACGCGCTCCCAGCGCTCCGGCTGGCCCTGCGGCATCTCGCCGAGGTGGGTCAGCTTGGCGCCGAGGAACAGCGAGGCCGAGCCGTTCGGGCAGGCCGCCACGCAGGCGCCGCAGCCGATGCAGTTCGCCGCGGCGAACGAGCGGTCGGCGTTGGACTTCGGCACCGGGGTGGAGTGCGCCTCCGGGGCCGAGCCGGTGTTGGCGGAGATGTAGCCGCCGGCCTGGATGATCTTGTCGAAGGCGCCCCGGTCGACGACCAGGTCCTTGATCACCGGGAACGCGCCGGCGCGGAAGGGCTCGACGGTGATGGTGGCGCCGTCGCTGAACTTCCGCATGTGCAGCTGGCAGACCGTGGTGGCCTTCTCCGGCCCGTGCGGGTGCCCGTCGACGACCATGCTGCACGAGCCGCAGATGCCCTCGCGGCAGTCGTGGTCGAACGCGACGGGCTCGTCGCCCGAGAGGATCAGCTTCTCGTTCAGCACGTCGAGCAGCTCGAGGAACGACATGTCCTCGCTCGCGTCCTCGACGACGTAGGAGACCATGCGGCCCTTGTCGACGGCGTCGCGCTGCCGCCAGACACGCAGGTTGACCTTCACTTGTAGCTCCGCTGGGTCGGGTGGACGTACTCGAACAGGAGCTCTTCCTTGTGCAGCACCGGGGCCGAGCCGCGCCCCGTGTACTCCCAGGCGGCGGCGTACGAGAAGTTCTCGTCGTCACGCTGGGCCTCGCCGTCCTCGGTCTGGCTCTCGCCGCGGAAGTGACCGCCGCAGGACTCCCTGCGGTGCAGGGCGTCGAGGCACATCAGCTCGCCGAGCTCGAGGAAGTCGGCCACGCGGCCGGCCTTCTCCAGGCTCTGGTTGAGCTCCGCCCCGGTACCGGGGATCTTCACGTTGTTCCAGAACTCGCGCCGCAGCTCCGGGATCAGCTCCAGCGCCTTGCGCAGGCCGTCCTCGGTGCGCTCCATGCCGCAGTAGTCCCACATGATGTGGCCCAGCTCGCGGTGGAACGAGTCGACGGTGCGGGTGCCGTTGATCGACAGCAGCGTCTCGATCCGGTCCCGGACCGCCTTCTCCGCCTCGACGACCTCGGGGGCGTCGGGCGTGACCTCCGGCAGCTTGTTCGACGCCAGGTAGTCGCCGATCGTGACCGGGAGGACGAAGTAGCCGTCGGACAGGCCCTGCATCAGCGCGGACGCGCCGAGCCGGTTGGCGCCGTGGTCGGAGAAGTTCGCCTCGCCGGCCACGTACAGGCCCGGGATGGTGCTCTGCAGGTCGTAGTCGACCCACAGCCCGCCCATCGTGTAGTGCACGGCGGGGAAGATGCGCATCGGGACCTCGTAGGGGTTCTCCCCGGTGATCCGCTCGTACATCTCGAAGAGGTTGCCGTACTTGGCCTCGACGGCCTTGCGGCCGAGCCGCTGGATGGCGTCGTCGAAGTCCAGGTAGACCCCCAGGCCCGACGGGCCGACCCCGCGCTTCTCGTCGCAGACCTCCTTGGCCGCGCGGGACGCGATGTCGCGCGGGACCAGGTTGCCGAAGCTCGGGTACTTGCGCTCGAGGAAGTAGTCGCGCTCCTCGTGCGGGATCTCGCGCGGGTCGCGGGTGTCGCCGATCTGCTTCGGCACCCACACCCGGCCGTCGTTGCGCAGCGACTCCGACATCAGGGTCAGCTTCGACTGGTGGTCGCCGGAGACCGGGATGCACGTCGGGTGGATCTGGGTGAAGCACGGGTTGGCGAACAGCGCGCCCTTGCGGTGCGCCCGCCACGCGGCGGTGACGTTGCAGCCCTTGGCGTTCGTCGACAGGTAGAAGACGTTGCCGTAGCCGCCGGTCGCGAGCACCACCGCGTCGGCGAGGTGCGTCTCGATCTCGCCGGTGACCATGTCCCGGACGACCACGCCGCGCGCCCGGCCCTCGACCACGACGAGCTCGAGCATCTCGTGGCGCGGGTACATGGTGACGGTGCCGGCGTTGACCTGGCGCTCGAGCGCCTGGTAGGCGCCCAGCAGCAGCTGCTGGCCCGTCTGGCCACGGGCGTAGAAGGTGCGGGAGACCTGCACGCCGCCGAACGAGCGGGTGTCGAGCAGGCCGCCGTACTCGCGGGCGAACGGCACGCCCTGCGCCACGCACTGGTCGATGATCTGGCGGCTGATCTCGGCGAGCCGGTGGACGTTCGACTCCCGGGCACGGAAGTCGCCGCCCTTCACGGTGTCGTAGAAGAGCCGGTAGACGCTGTCCCCGTCGTTGCGGTAGTTCTTCGCCGCGTTGATGCCGCCCTGCGCGGCGATCGAGTGCGCCCGCCGCGGGCTGTCCTGGTAGCAGAACGAGGTGACCTGGTAGCCGGCCTCGCCCAGGGTCGCCGCCGCGGCGCCGCCGGCCAGGCCGGTGCCCACCACGATGATCTTGACCTTGCGCTTGTTGGCCGGGTTGACCAGCTTGACGCCGAACTTGCGGCGCTCCCACCGCGTCTCGATCGGGCCGTCGGGGGCGGCCTTGTCGACGACCGGCGCGCCGACGCTGTAGTCGGAGTAGCTCATATCAGATCCATCCGAAGGTGACGGAGATCGGGACGATCAGGAAGCCCAGGATCAGCAGGCCCGAGAAGCCCGTGGCGATCGCCTTCAGGATCGGCTCGCGCTTGTTGCTGTTCCAACCGAAGGTCTGGACGGCGCTCCACAACCCGTGGCGCAGGTGGAAGAAGATCGCCAGCAGCGCGATCACGTACCAGATGGTCACGTACCAGCGGCCGGGGGCGAAGTCCGCGTGGACGTTGTCCCACACCGCGAGGTGCTCGCCGTTGGGGTTCAGCGTCCCGGTCGTGAGGTCGAGGATGTGGTAGATGATGAACAGCAGCACGATCACGCCGCCCCAGCGCATGGTGCGGGTCGTGTAGTTGCCCTTCACCTTGTTGCCGGCGGCGTACTTCACGGGGCGCGCCCTCTTCGCCCGCAGCGCCAGCACGGTCGCGGCCCAGATGTGCCCGACGACCGCCGCCGTGAGGACGACCCGGATCACCCAGACGAAGCCCTCGTTGCCCAGCAACGGCTCGAGGATCGTCCGGATCCAGACCGCGTAGCCGTCGATGTTCTCGGGCCCGAAGAAGATCTGCAGGTTGCCGAGCATGTGCACGACGAGGTACAGCACCAGCAGGACCGAGCTGACCGCGATCACGAACTTGAGGAGGACGGCGGGGATGCGCGGCCTCTTGGGCCGCGCGGGCGCCGCCGCGGAACTTGCCGGGGCCTTCGCCGAGCCCCTGTCAGACACCTGTGTCGCCACGCGGCCAGTGCACTACTCAGGAGGGGGGCCGTCCAATGCATGAGATCGGCATGATCTATGCACGTACGCTATACACGTGACACTTCAGCAGCTTGCGTACTTCGTGGCGGTCGCCGACGTGCGCAGCTTCACTCGGGCGGCCGATGTCGTCGGTGTAGCCCAGCCCACACTCTCCCGCCAGCTCAGGGCGCTGGAGGACGATCTGGGGGCGCCGCTGGTCAACCGCGGGAAGCTCGTCACGCTGACCCCCGCGGGCGAGGCGGTGCTCCCGCTGGCCCGTCGGATGCTCGCCGACATGGACCTGGCGCGCACCTCGGTCGCCGAGCTCGTCGGGTTGCGGACGGGCCGCGTGCGGGTCGGCGCCACGCCCTCGATGTGCATCGGCCTGCTCGCCGACGTGCTGCGGCTCTTCCACGAGCGGCACCCGGAGATCCACCTCGAGCTGGCCGAGAACGGCTCGCAGTCGCTGGTGCGCGACCTGGCGCGGGGCGCGCTGGACGTGGCCCTCGTGATCGTGCCGCCCTCCGGTGTCGATCCGGCGCTGCACACCCTGCCCCTCCTGCGCGAACGGCTGTCCGTCGCCTCGCCCCGCTCCGGTCGGCCGCCCTCGTCCCGCGGGTCGATGACGGTCGCCGAGCTGTCCCGGCGCTCGTTGGTCATGGTGCGGCAGGGCTACGACCTGCGCGAGGTCACGCTCGACGCCTACCGTGCCGCCGGCGTCACCCCCAAGTTCGCCGTCGAAGGGGGCGAGATGGACGCCGTTCTCCGGCTCGTCGAGGCCGGTACCGGCGTCGCCGTGGTGCCGGACCTGGTGTTCGCGGGCCGCCCGCGGCTGCGCCGGACGGTGCTCACGCCGCCGCTGTACCGCACGGTCGCCCTCGCCCGGCGCACCGACATCGCCCCGACCCACGCCGCCCAGGCCTTCATCGACACCCTGCTGACCTACATCGGCTCGGTCGCCGCGACGGGCGGGCTGTCCGCCGACGTCCAGGTGCTGCACCGGCCGGAGGAGTGAGCAGCCGGGTCTACGGCTCGATCGGCGGCCCGGCCGGCGGCGGCGTTGTCGGCCGCCCGGCCAGCGGTGGCCTCGTCGGCTGCCCGGCCGGCGGCGGCCTTGCCGGCCCCCCGGCGAGCAGCGCCACCGCCGCGTCGAACGCCGCCCCGTCCACCGCCGCGGCCGTGCGCGCCAGGCGGTCCGCGGCCTCGGCGAAGACGCGTTCGAGCAGCCCCGCCGAGGAGTCCGCCGCCACCCGCCGGACCTGCGCCGCCGGCCCGGTCGCGCCGACGACCCGGTCGGTGAGGCTCTGCCGCAGCTCCGGTAGGCCCGCGAAGCCGAGCGCCCGGGCGGTCCGCACGACCGTCGCGTCGCTGGTGCCGGCGCCCGCCGCGATCTGTCCGGCGGTCGCCAGGATCGCCTGGCGCGGATGGGCAAGCACGTAGTCGACGACGCGCTGCTCCGCCTCGGTCAGTCGCACCGCCCGCACCCGGGCCTCGAGCGAGTCCGGCATCGCACCGCCTTCTGTCGTGCTCACTTCAGCATAGGCAAGGCTCACTGTAGTGTTCACGAACTGACGACGGCCGGGACCGACGCGCACGGGCCCAGCCCACCACCCACCACCTCCCCCGCACCACGGAGAGGTCCCATGTCCTGCTACGCCCTGCGCCGCGCGCTGCTGCTCCTGCTCCTGTTCGGGCTCGTCGCGGCGTGCGCCGCGCCCGCGCCGTCGCCGACGAGCTCCGGCAACGTCGACGTCGCCACCGGCGGCGCCCGGTTCTCCACCGCCGACGCCGCCACCGCGGCCCTGGGCGCCGACGTCGGCCCCGGCGTGTTCCCCCGCACCGTCACGCACGCCCGCGGGACCACCCGGATCGAGGCCCGGCCGGCCCGGGTGGTCGTCCTGGACACCGGGGAGCTCGACGACGTCCTCGCCCTCGGCGTGACGCCGGTCGGCCTGGCCGGCCCCGACGGCAAGGTCCCGTCGTACCTCGAGCCGAGGGTGCGCGACGCCGCCCGGCTCGGCACGCTCGACCCGCTGAACCTGGAGGCGGTCGCGGCGCTGAAGCCGGACCTGATCCTCGGCAGCCAGCTGCGCGTCGACCAGCTCTACGACCGGCTCGCGGCCATCGCGCCCACCGTGCTGAGCATCCGGCCCGGCTTCCCGTGGAAGGAGAACCTGCGCCTGGCTGCGGCGGCCCTCGGCGAGGAGCAGAAGGCGGTCGACCTGCTCAACGCCTACCAGGGCCGCGCCGACGAGGTGCGCGCCGCGCTGGCCGGCGACCCGCCGACGATCTCGCTGGTCCGGTTCATGCCCGGCCGGCTCCGGCTCTACGGGAACCTGTCGTTCATCGGCGTGATCCTGCACGACGTCGGCCTCCCGCGGCCCCCGGTGCAGGACATCGACGAGCTCGCCACGGAGATCTCGGAGGAGCGGATCGACCAGGCGGCGGGCGACCGGATCTTCTACTCCAGCTACGGCGACCCGGAGACGACCGGCGAGAACGCCGTGGTCAACGGCGACCTGTGGTCCCGCATCCCCGCGGTGCAGGCCGGCCACGCCCAGCAGGTCGACGACAGCGTCTGGTTCCTCGGGCTCGGCCCGACCGGGGCGAGCCTCGTGCTCGACGACCTGGCC
>NZ_JAJSOK010000129.1 GCF_021283305.1 Pseudonocardia kujensis | reverse complement strand
GAGCGCGGCGGCCCCCGCGGACTCGGGTGCCGGGCCCGGCAGGACGTTCGTGGGCGGGGAGGGATGAACCACCCGGCGAGCGTATCGGCGGGACGCACCTTGGGCGCGCCGACGCACGACCGTAGGCTGAACAGGTGACCACGCGAACCGCGCAGCCGCGCACCTCGGTGATCGACCGGATCGGGGCGGAGAGCCCGGTCTTCTCGGTCGAGTTCTTCCCGCCCAAGGACGAGCAGGGGGAGGCGGAGCTCTGGAAGGCGATCCGCCGCCTCGAGCCCCTCGACCCGGCGTTCGTGTCGGTCACGTACGGCGCCGGCGGCTCCAGCCGGGACCGGACGATCCGGACCACGGCCCGCATCGCCACGGACACCACGCTGGTCGCGATGGCGCACCTCACGGCCGTCTCGCACTCGGTGGCGGAGCTGCGGCACGTCGTCGGCTCGTACGCGGCCGCCGGCATCCGCAACGTCCTCGCGGTCCGGGGCGACCCGCCCGGGGACCCGC
Source organism: Pseudonocardia kujensis (assembly GCF_021283305.1). Taxonomy (GTDB): domain Bacteria; phylum Actinomycetota; class Actinomycetes; order Mycobacteriales; family Pseudonocardiaceae; genus Pseudonocardia; species Pseudonocardia kujensis. Next base: position 6,853 of record NZ_JAJSOK010000129.1, on the reverse strand, counting down.
TGGGCGAGTGGACGGCCCACCCCGAGGGCCTCACCTACGCCGACGAGCTGGTCCGGCTGGTCAAGCGCTCCGGCTCGTTCTGCGTGGGCGTCGCGGCCTTCCCGTACGGCCACCCGCGCTCGGCCGATCTCGACGCCGACCTGCAGCGGCTGCTGGCGAAGATCCGGGCGGGCGCCGACTTCGCGATCACGCAGCTGTTCTGGGAGCCGGACGGGTTCCTCCGGCTGCGGGACCGGCTGGCCGCGTCGGGCTGCGAGGTGCCGCTGCTGCCGGGGATCATGCCCCTGCTCAGCGTCAAGACGCTGCGCCGCGGGCCGGAGCTGTCCGGCGCGCCGCTGCCGCCGGGACTGGCCGAGCGGCTCGAGCCCTACGCGGACGACCCGGCGGCGTTCCGCGCTGCCGGGCTCGACCTCACCGAGGAGCTCTGCCGCAAGCTGCTCGGCGAGGGCGTGCGGGGGCTGCACTTCTACACGCTGAACCGGTCCCTGGCCACGACGGAGCTGGTCGAGCGGCTGGGCCTGGCCCGCCGGCCCGCCCTGTCCTGAGCCGGCGGTGCTGAGCCGGCGGTGCTGAGCCGGCGGTGCTGAGCCGGCGGTGCTGGGCCGGCGGTCCCGGGGCCGGCGCTCCCGGGGCCGGCGGCGCTGGGCTAGCGGCGCACCGGCGGGTTGCGGGTGCGCCGGGCCAGCACGACCACGGCCGCGACGGCGCCGAGCACGATCACGGCGAGGGCGAGCGTCCAGGCCGTGGCCGAGGGGGCCTGCGGGTCGTCGTAGGCCACGACGGCGTTGACGTCGCCGACCTCTCCCGGGGTGAAGGTCCAGCTCACCGTGCCGGCCTCGGAGTCGCCGTTGGTGTCGAGGACCTCGCCGGGGAAGCTGACCTTGAGCTGGAAGTCCGCGCGGTCCACCGGGACGGTGGTCAGGTCGGCCGCGCCCTCCAGCACGATCCGGTTGCCGGCCCGACGCAGCGTCAGGTGCGCGCGCTCGCCGGCCTGGCCGCCGGCCGCGCTCAGCTGCCCGACCTGGTCGAACGTCAGGCCGGAGAAGCGCAGCACCGATCCGGTGTAGCCGTCCTGCCGGTACTCGGACACGTCCACGTCGGACGCCAGCGCGGGCGGCACCGAGATCGCGGGTCCCTTGTCGTCCGGGCCCTTCTCGGGGGTGGCGATCACGATCTCGCCGGTCACCGTGTCGTCCGGCTGCACGGCGAGGGCCGCCCGGACACGGGCGCAGCCGCCCAGCAGCGCGACCGCGGTCGCCACGAGCAGGAGCACCGAGACGACCCGGCGGAACCGGGACGTGCGGACGGGGCGGTGGCCCTCGGGGCGGGGCCGGTCGGGACGGGGCTGGTCACGGTGGGGAGCGGGCGGCGACTGCACGGCGGTCATCGTGCCATCGCCCGGTGCCGCGAGGCTGCAGCGACGGGCCGGGGTCACCCGCGCTCGGGCGGTGGCGGCAGCGGGAGGGTCCGGCCGAGCACCGCGAAGGGCCGGCTGTCGCCGGTGAAGCGGTGGTCCCGGAGCACGTCGTCGAAGCCGAGCCTGCGGTACAGCCGCCAGGCCCGGCCGGGGGCGCGCGGCGCGTACTCCGGTGTGGACAGCAGGACCATCCGGTGCCGGACGCCGTCGAGCAGCCCGCGCAGCATGCCTTCGCCGAGCCGGGCGCCCTGCGCGTCGGGCCGGACGTGCAGCTCGGTCAGCTCGAAGTAGTCGTGCAGCCAGTCCGGCTGGGCGGGGTCCCGGGCGGCGCCGCGCGCGGCCAGCCCGCGGCGGACCTCCTCGAACCACCACTGCCCGGGCCCGCCCGTGTAGCCGTAGGCGATCCCGATCAGGTGGCCGCCCGGGGCCATCCAGCCGACGCAACGCCACCCGGCGCGGCGGGTGTGCTCGAGCCAGAGGTTGCGGCGCTGGCGCGCCGTGCCGGGCGGGTAGCCCATGGCGGCGACGTAGACGTCGAGCGCCTCGCCGAGGTGGTCGGCCAGCTCGACCGACGACAGGGCGACCAGGCGCGGCCGGGCGGGCGCGGCGGTCATCGCCGCGGCCCCGGGCGAGGGCCCGGTCGCGGTGTCGTCACTGCCGTTGTGGCCGGCGCGGCTGCTGCGGCCACTGCGGCCCCGGGGGTCTCGCGGACGCGGACGGTCGCGCGACGGGCGGGGCGCGGGCGGGTCATGCCGCCATCTCACCACGCGACGCAACCGAGGGCGGGTGCCGACGGCCCGGTCCCGGCCGACGGCGCCGGTTTCGTCGGTGGTGCCCGGTAGGAGAAGGGCGTGCGCACGCGGGGCGGGAGCCCTCCACGGTGGTGCGGGCCCGACTTGACGGCCCGCGCCGGACACGCTTCACTGGACGAGTCGAACACATGTTCGATCCAGGTCGGTCCCGGGGGCGGGGTGGGGGAAGCACTCCCTCCCCGGGTCGGTCTGCGCTGTCCGTACCGACCCCGCCGGCCCGTACCGGCGCGGGCCGGTGCTCGTGTCCAGCCGGGTCCCAGCCGGCCGGAAGGGGAGTGATCTCCGTGAGCACCTTCTCCCGGGTGTTCGGGCCCCGCGAGCCCGCACCGGTCCAGGTCCGCTGGCTCGAGGGCGAGCCGGTGGAGTTCGAACGCAGGCCCGCCCGGCGCGGGTCCCGGTACCTGGTCACGGACGTCCGCGAGCGGTGGATCGAGGAGTCGCCGTGGCCGTTCCCGTCGCCGATGCCGATCGGTGGCGACCAACTGCGTTGCTGGCGGGTGGAGGCGAGGTCCGCGGAGTCGCCGCAGGAGCCGGCCCGGGAGTTCGTGCTGCGGATGCGCGCGGGGCCCGGGGTCTGGGACCTCGTGCGCGTGCCGGACGCGGGATGAGCGCGGGCCGGGGTGGCGCCCGGGGGTGCCGGCCGGCCGCGGGGCCGCGTGTGGCAGGGGGCTGGGCACGGGGGACGGCACGGGGGCCCGCTGCGGTGCGGGTGTGCAGGGCGAGCGTGAGGACCGGAGGAGCGGACATGACGATCACGACGAGCGAGCGGGCGCCGGCCGCGCCCGTGTCGAAGGCGGCACTGGGCCTGCTGCGGCAGGCGTCGGAGTGCGTGGCGGACGGCTACCGCTCCCCGGAGCCGCTGCTGCGCTACCCGGCGGCCTACCTCGCCGCGCTGCGGGCGGGCGCCGCGGTGCTGGCGGCGCGCGCGGTCCCGGAGCAGCGGCGCGGGCGGCCGCGCAGCGTCTGGCAGCTGCTCGGCGACATCGCCCCGGAGCTGGGGGAGTGGGCCGCGTTCTTCGCGTCCTGCTCGGACACCCGGGCGGCCGCCGAGGCAGGCATCTCCCGGCTGGTCGACCGGCGCGAGGCCGATGACCTGCTGCGGCAGGCCGAGCAGTTCGTGAGGATCGTGCGGGAGCTGCTGATCGACCGCTGAGCCCGCGACCGGCCCGTCGGCGCCGGGTTCGGGGCCGGGTGCGGCGTCAGGTCCGGGAGCGGGAGCGCAGCAACCGACCGAGCAGGGCGGTGAACACCGCCGCCACCTCGCGGGCCCCGGGCGTGTCCCAGGACTGGATGGGCAGGCACGCGCCCTGTGCCTGCTGCACGGCGGAGCGGTCCGGGAGCACGCCGCCGAACACCAGCGGCCCGAACAGCTCCCGCAGCTCCGCGATGCGGTAGTCGTGCTCGGCGTTGCGTGGGCGCACCCGGTTGATCAGAACGCCCAGCGGCTGCAGGTCCGGGTTGCCGCGCTCGCGCTCGGCCTGCACGGCGTCGAAGGCCCGCTGCACGCCGGACACCGCGAACATCGTCGGGTCGGTGACCAGGATGGCTCGGTCCGAGGCCGCGAGGGCGCTGCGGGTCAGCTGCCCCAACGAAGGCGGGCAGTCGATGATCACCAGCTGGTACGGCTCGCCGGGCTTCTCGTCCGTGCGGCCGAGGCTGGAGCCCAGGTCGGGATCGTCGAGCCGGGAGAGCGCGCGGGCCAGCCGCTCGAGCTGCTTGGTGCTCGGGTCCGGGTGGTTGTGCCGCTCGTTCTGCTCCGAACCCACCAGGACGTCCAGCCCCTCGCCCCAGGCGCTCGTCGCGATGGCGCGGCGCAGCACGGAGCGGCTCGGCTCGTCCAGCACGTCGGCGACCGTGCCCGTGGTGGGCTCGACGTCGAGCGCGATGGTGGCGTTGGCCTGGGGATCCAGGTCCACGAGGAGGGTGGGGATGCCGTGGTGCAGCGCGGCACCGGCCAGACCGAGGGCGACGGTGGTCTTGCCGACCCCACCCTTCAGGCTCAGCGTGGCGACGACCTGCACGGCGATCAACCTACCGTCTCGCCGCCCCGGCACGTGCGCGCGCCACTAGGCTGCCCGTGTGAACGCGGTGGCAGGCGAGCGTCCGGGAACCGTGAGCGGCGGGGCGGTCCGCCGCGTCCTCGACGCGGAGGTCGAACGGGCGCGCTCCGCCCGACCCGACGGCCGGCCCCGGGTGGTCGACGTCGGCGGGGGCAGCGGCACCTGGGCGGTGCCCCTGGCCGCCGCGGGGTGCGCGGTGACCGTCGTCGACGTCAGCCCCAACGCCCTGGCGGCGCTCGAGCGCCGCGCCCGCGAGGCCGAGGTGCACGCGCTCGTCACGCCGGTGCAGGGCGACGCCGACCAGCTTCCCGAGGTCGTCGCCGACCTGATCGACTCCAGCGGCGCCGATCTCGTGCTCGGGCACGGGCTGCTCGAGGTGGTCGACGACCCGGCGCGGGCCGCGGCCTCGCTCGCCGCCGTCGCGGCACCGGGCGCGGCCGTGTCGGTGCTGGCCACCAGCCGCCATGCCGCAGTGCTCTGGCACGTGCTGGGCGGGCGGCTCGAGGAGGCGCGCGCCGTCCTCGCCGACCCGGACGGGCGCTACGGGCCGGACGACACCCTCCGCCGCCGCCTCGACGGGCCCACGGTCACCGCACTGCTGGAGGAGACCCGGCGGCTTCGCGTCGAGCTCGTCCAGGGCGACGGGCTGCTCGAGGCCTGGTTGCCCCACTCCGTCCGGGACGGCGGTCCCGCGGACCTGCGGGGCGCCGCGGAGCTCGAGGACCTCGCCGCAGGGGTTCCGGCGCTGCGCGAGGTCGCTGCCCGGCTGCACGTCCTGGCGCGCGCCGTCACGCCCTGACCCGAGCGCGGGCCCGGGCCGGAGCCGGTGCTCGGACGCCGTCCGACCTGGACGCCCGAGGCGACGTCGATCACCACCCGCCCGGGCCGGGCGGCCGTTCGAAGATCGGTCTGCCCGGGTTGTGACCTCCGGGTAGTGGACCAGCGCTTTGCCTCGTATCCTCTTGGTCAGACGCCCATCCCGGGCGCTCGTTCCGCCACCCGCCGCACCAGGGTTGGCGGGACATCCCGTGACCGTTGTGCCGGAGGACGTCATGCCCCTCTCCGAGCACGAGCAGCGCCTGCTCGAACAGATCGAGCGTGCTCTCTACGCCGAGGACCCCAAGTTCGCCTCGACCGTGCGCGGCTCCAAGCTGCGCAAACCGAGCCGGCGCCGGCGGCTCCAGGGCATCGCGCTCTTCGCGGTGGGTCTGGTGCTGCTCGTCGTCGGCGTGGCGGTCGCCCCGCTCCGCGACCTCGTCGGCGCGGTCCCCGTCGTCAGCGTGGTCGGGTTCCTGGCCATGCTCGGCGGCACGATGCTGGCGCTCAGCGCCCGCGGAGCCGGCAAGTCCGGCGGCGGTACGGACGGCAAGCAGGCCGAGCCGGACAAGAACCGGTTCACCGGCCGGATGGAAGAGCGCTTCCGGCGCCGCTTCGAACAGGACTGAATCGACCACGCGCAGAGCCGCGGCCCGAGGGGCCGCGGCTCTCGTCGTTCGCGCGCCCGGAGCGACGCGTCATGGATCCATAACGCGTCCCGAGAGTCCGCGGACGAGCGTTATGGAACCATGACGCGTTCGTCGAGGCCTCGGGTGAGCGTTATGGATCCATAACGCGTCGTTGGGGCCTCGGGTGAGCGTTATGGAACCATAATGGGTCCCGGGAGGCTTCGAGTGAGCGTTATGGAACCATAGCGCGTTCGTCGGGGCTTCGGGTGAGCGTTATGGAGCCATAGTGCGTTCGCCGGGGCCTCGGGTGAGCGCTATGGAGCCATAATGCGTTCGCAGGGGCCTCGGGTGAGCGTTATGGAACCATGACGCGTCGGATCCTCACCCGATCTTGCTGGGGATGCGCTCCTTGCCCGCGAGCAGGAGCGAGCGGGGGACGAGGGTCCGCACCCACGACCTCCACCCCCCGCGACCGGAGCCGTCGATCGCGCCGAGCACGGTCTGCAGGGGACCGGTGAGGGCGCCCTCGGCGGGCGGGTCGTCGCCGTACCACTCCGCCTCGACCAGCCGCACGATCTCGCGCAGCGCGTCCTGCGCGGCGGCGTTCGTGGGGCCGTCGAGCTCGTGCGCCCCCACGACCCCCCGGGCGGTGCCGCGGACGGTGTCGCCGTCGGACACGGCCGAGCCGCGGTCCCGCGAGGTCGCGAGGATCTCGTCCCACGCCGCGCGGCCGGCGCCCGGACCCCCCGCCGCGGCGGCGGCGAGCCGGCGCTTCCGCAGCACCCGCCGGCCGACCGCGGGCCCGGTCAACAGCGCCACCATCAGCAGCAGCACGAGCGGGACCAGCACCGGGACGCCCTCGCCCTGGTCCGCGGCAGCGGGGCCCGGCTGGGGCACGTCGACCGGCGCGGGCTCCGGCGTCGGCAGGGGCGCCTCGGCCTGCGGCTCGGGCCGCGGGACGTCCTGCTGCGGCGCGGCCGGCTGGTCGGCGCCGGGCGGGGCTGGGCGGCCTGCCAGCCGGAGTTGGCGCGGTAGTCGGAGAGGGTCAGCGCGCGCAGGTAGGTCGGGCGCGGGAGCCCCGTGGTGCGGAACAGCTCGACCGGGTCGCTCTGGGTGAGC
>NZ_JAJSOK010000128.1 GCF_021283305.1 Pseudonocardia kujensis | reverse complement strand
CACCCGCGCTACCACCCGGCGGTTCGCCACCGCGTACCCCGCGCCCGACGGCGCCTGGACCCGGTCGCCGAGCACGGTCCAGCCGGGGGGCGAGCGGCCGAGGTCGACGCCGGAGAGGAACAGCTCGCGGCGCGGCGGGGAGCCGGCGGGTCGGCGCCAGCCGTGCAGGTAGCCGGGGTGCCCGTCGACGACCTCGACCGGCAGGAGCCCGCGGGTGATCGTGGCGCGGCGGCCGTAGAGGTCGGCCAGCAGCCGGTCGAGCAGCTCGGCCCGCTGCGCGACGCCGCGTTCGAGGCCCGCCCACTCCGCGCCGTCGAGCACCAGGGGGAGCGGGTCGAGCTCCCAGAGCTGCTCGGACTCGGCGCCGGGCGGGTGGTAGGCCACGCCGTCGTCGGCGAGCAGGCGCAGGGTGTCGGCGCGGCGGGCGTGCAGCCCGGCGGGGCCGGCGGCGTCGAGGACCCCGGCGAGCCCGGTCCACGCCGGGCGGACGGCCCCGGTGTCGTCCCGCATCTCGTCGTAGGGAGCGGTGGTCGTCGGCGGTGTCAGCGGCGCCGGGCGGGCGCGGGACGTCCCGCCGTTCACCCCCCCAGCCTTCCACAGGGTCCGTCCGGTTCCCGCCGCTCCGGGCGCCGGACCGGGTGACGCACGTCGCCGATTACCCTGGTCGCCGTGGAGAACCCCACCGTCCTCGTCGTCGACTACGGCGCCCAGTACGCCCAGCTCATCGCCCGCCGCGTGCGCGAGGCCCAGGTGTACTCCGAGATCGTCCCGGCCGAGACGTCGGTCGACGAGATCGTCGCGCGCCGCCCCGCTGCCGTCGTGCTGTCCGGCGGCCCCTCCAGCGTGTACGCCGAGGGCGCGCCGCGGGTCGACGAGCGGCTGTTCGAGGCGGGCATCCCGGTCTTCGGCATGTGCTACGGCTTCCAGGCGATGGCGCAGGCGCTCGGCGGCGAGGTCGCGCCGGACGGGACCCGCGAGTACGGCCGCACCGAGGTGCACCTCACGCGCGACGCCGGGGTGCTCCACGACGGGCTGCCGAGCAGCCACCCCGTCTGGATGAGCCACGGGGACTCCGTCACCCGCGCGCCGGAGGGCTTCACGGTCACGGCGTCGACCGACCGGGTCGCGGTCGCGGGCTTCGAGAACCGGGAGCGGCGGCTGGCCGGCGTGCAGTACCACCCCGAGGTCGGGCACTCCCCGCACGGCCAGGAGGTGCTGCGCCGGTTCCTCCACGAGATCGCCGGCATCACCCCGACGTGGAACACCGCGTCGATCATCGACGACACGGTCGAGGCGATCCGCGCCCAGATCGGCGACGGCCGGGCCATCTGCGGCCTCTCCGGCGGGGTCGACTCGGCCGTGGCCGCAGCGCTGGTGCAGCGCGCCATCGGCGATCGGCTGACGTGCGTCTTCGTCGACCACGGGCTGCTGCGCGCCGGCGAACGCGAGCAGGTGGAGAAGGACTTCGTCGCCGCGACGGGCGCCAACCTGCACACCGTCGACGCGCGGGACCGGTTCCTCGACGCCCTCGCCGGGGTCACCGACCCCGAGGAGAAGCGCAAGATCATCGGCCGGGAGTTCATCCGGGTCTTCGAGGCCGCGACCGCCGACGTGGTGGCCGCCGAGTCGCGCGGTACCGATGCCGACTCCGCTGACGCTCCGTCCGTCGGCTTCCTCGTGCAGGGCACCCTCTACCCGGACGTCGTCGAGTCCGGCGGCGGCTCCGGAACGGCCACCATCAAGAGCCACCACAACGTCGGCGGCCTGCCCGACGACATCGAGTTCGCGCTGGTCGAGCCGCTGCGGGCGCTGTTCAAGGACGAGGTCCGCGCGGTCGGGGCCCAGCTGGGGCTGCCCGAGGTGATCGTCCAGCGCCAGCCGTTCCCCGGCCCCGGGCTGGGCATCCGGATCATCGGCGCGGTCGACGCCGAGCGGCTGGAGACCCTGCGCCAGGCGGACGCGATCGCCCGCGAGGAGCTCACCGTCGCCGGCCTGGACCGGTCGATCTGGCAGTGCCCGGTCGTCCTGCTGGCCGACGTCCGGTCCGTCGGGGTCCAGGGCGACGGCCGCACCTACGGCCACCCGATCGTCCTGCGCCCGGTCAGCTCCGAGGACGCCATGACCGCGGACTGGACCCGGCTGCCCTACGAGGTCCTCGAACGGATCTCCACGCGGATCACCAACGAGGTCGCCGAGGTCAACCGGGTCGTCCTGGACGTCACGAGCAAGCCGCCGGGCACCATCGAGTGGGAGTGAGCGAACGGGGCCCTCGCCCACCGTGTGAGCGAGAGCCCCGTTCGGGTCTCGTCGTCAGCGCCTGCGCACGCTCGCGACCAGCAGCACCAGGCCGAGCACCACGGCCCCGCCGGCGAGCAACCAGCGCGCGTCGAAGGCCGACAGGTCCGGGGCCCGGCCGAGGAACCCCGACCCGGCGATCCCCAGGCTGACCAGCCCCACGATCAGGGCCAGCGGGTCCGGCATCCGGCGGACCGCGGCCCGCTCCTGCTGCCGGGTGTCCTGCTCCTGCTCAGACACGCTGCACCTCCACGGAGGCGGCGCCCCCGGTCAGGTCGAGGACGAGCGGGCGCCCGGAGCGGACCCCGTCCGCGCCGAGGTCGTCCGTCACGGTGAGCTGGGCGTCCGGGCTGCTGTGGCCGGTCCCGTCGAAGGTGATCTCGCCGAGGTCGACGTGGCCGTCGACCGTCACGTCGGCGTCCCGCGGCACGAACACCCGGATGTCGCCGACGCCCACGCTCGCCGAGGTGCGGACCGGGGTGGCGGTCTCGCCGGGCGGGACGCCCAGGTCGAGGTTGCGCAGGTCCAGCTCGATCGACCCCGCGCCGCGCTCGTAGCTCGGCGCCACCGCGGCGGGCGTGGTGGGCGCGGCCCGCAGGTCGCCCACGCCGGAGCCGAAGTTCGCCAGCGGCACCTTCACCGCCAGCGACGCCCAGGTCAGCACGGCCAGCAGCAGCGCGAACGGGATGAGGCCGCGGCCGCCGCGGGTGAACGCGCCGACCACCAGCCCGACGCCGAGGATGGCCAGCGCCGTCGCGAACACCACCGGCAGCCCGGCCAGGCCGGAGGTCAGGAGCACGACCGCGCCCGCGATGCCGCCGCCGAGCAGCGCCAGGGCCAGCGTGACCGGGGTGACCCGGCTGCGGCGGCGCACCGGCGCCGGCTCGGGTGCGGGCTCCGACGGCTCCGGCAGGTCCCAGGCGAACGGCGCGGCGCCCAGCGGGTCCCAGGCGGGCGGGGTGCCGCGGTCCAGCGGATCAGGGCCGAGCGGGTCCTTCACCGGGGGCGCGTCGGGCCCGTCGACCACGCCGTCCTCGACGGACGTGCGCACGGTCGGCGCCTCCTGCGCGACCTCGAGGCCCCGCTGTCCCCGGCTGCGGTGTAGCAGGAAGAGCAGCACCAGGACCGCCAGCACGGGCAGGATCACGCTGCCGTCGTTGCCCCAGAAGAGACCGCTGGTCAGCAGCAGGGCCAGGATCAGCCCGGCGAGCACCAGCGGGGGCGCGGTGCGGCCGGAGCTGCGCGCCGCGGTGTCGGTGGCGGCGCCGTCGAGCGGGTCGTCCCTGTCGGCCGCGGGCAGCAGGACCCAGCCCGCCAGGTAGAGGGCGATGCCGATCCCGTAGAAGGCGGCGACGGCGAAGCCGACACGCACGAGGACCGGGTCGATGTCGTAGCGGCGGGCGAGCGCGGCGGCCACGCCGGCGACCTTGCGGTCCCGTCGCGGCCGCGACGGGCGGGTCTCCCACATGTCCCGCAACGTCGTCCCGACGTCGGTGCTGTTCATACCGCCGACCCTCCCCGCCCGCGCGCACCCACGGTATCGGGGACGACCCCGAGAAGCCCCGGGGCCGACCCCGGTGTCCGGGGTTCCTCCGCGTGTGACCATGGAGCGGTGACCAGTCCAGCCACCCGCGCCGCCCCGCTCGCGCGCCGCCGGTCCGGCCGGCTCCTCGCGGGCGTCGCGGGCGGGGTCGCCGACCACCTCGGCATCGACGTGCTGTGGGTGCGGGTCGCGTTCGTGGTGCTGGCCGCGGCCAACGGTGCCGGCGTGATCGCCTACGGGCTGCTGTGGGTCTTCGTGCGGCAGGAGGCCGCCGACGTCACCCGGCAGGTGTCGGTCAAGGAACGCCAGCAGGCGATGGGGCTCGCCGCGCTCGGGCTGGGCATCGGACTGGCCGGCGCGGCGCTGCAGAACCAGGTGGTGGGCTGGATCGTCGGCCCGCTCGGTGTCGCGGCGCTCGGCGCGGCCGTCGTCTGGCGCGAGGCCGACGAGGCCCAACGGCGGCGCTGGACCAGCGGCGCCCGCAGCGGCTTCCTCGGCGGCGGCCGCATGGCGCTGCTGCGGGTCGGTGCGGGCGGGGTCTTCGTGGCCGCCGGCATCACGGTGTTCCTGCTCGGCAACCTCGACCTGGGCCAGCTGCAGTTCGGCGTGCTCGCGGTGCTCGCCACGCTGGTCGGCGTCGCGGTGCTCACCGTGCCGTGGTGGGTGCGGCTCGCCCGCGACTTCGGCGAGGAGCGGCGGCAGCGGATCGTCACGGCGGAGCGCGCGGAGATCGCCGCGCACCTGCACGACTCGGTCCTGCAGACCCTCGCCCTGATCCAGAAGCAGTCCCACGACCCGCGCGAGGTGCAACGCCTGGCCCGCGGGCAGGAGCGGGAGCTGCGGAACTGGCTGTACGGGCCCTCGGGCTACGGCCGGGGTGGCCGGCCGGCGCCCCCCGGGGAGACCCTCGCGTCGGCGCTGCAGGCCGCGGCCGCCGAGGTGGAGGACACCTACGCGATCACCGTCAACCCCGTGATCGTGGGCGACCACCCGCTCGGCGACGCCGACGGCGACCTGCGCGCCCTCGTCCTGGCCGCCCGCGAGGCGATGGTCAACGCGGCCAAGCACGCCGGCGTGGACGAGGTGAGCGTGTACGCCGAGGTGGAGACCGGGCCGGACGCGGACGAGGACCCGGCACGTACCGAGGTGCACGTGTTCGTCCGCGACCGTGGCAAGGGCTTCGACCCCGACGCCGTGCCCGAGGACCGGCACGGCCTCGCCGACTCCGTGCACGGCAGGATGGGCCGGCACGGTGGCCGGGTCCGGCTGCGCAGCACGCCGGGGGAGGGCACCGAGGTGCACCTGGAGATGACGATCGAGGCCGAGCGGGAGGACGCGTGAGCGAGCCAGCGGGGACCGAGCCGACCACGGGGCCGATCAAGGTCTTCCTGGTCGACGACCACGGCCTGTTCCGGGCGGGTGTCCGCGCCGAGCTGGAGCGCGGCGCCGCGGGCGACCCGCCGATCGAGGTGGCCGGCGAGGCCGGGTCGGTCGACGAGGCCGTCGCCGGGATCGGGCACCTCAAGCCCGACGTCGTGCTCCTCGACGTCCACATGCCCGACGGCGGCGGCGCTGCCGTGCTGGCCCGGGTCCGGCCGGTGCAGCCCGAGGTGGTGTTCCTCGCGCTGAGCGTCTCGGACGCCGCCGAGGACGTCATCGCCGTGATCCGGGCCGGAGCGCGCGGCTACGTCACCAAGACGATCTCCGCGCGGGAGCTGGGCGACGCGGTGCGGCGCGTGCGGGCCGGCGACGCCGTGTTCTCGCCCCGCCTCGCCGGGTTCGTGCTCGACGCCTTCTCCGACCGCCCCGGGGCCGCCCCCGCCGTCGATCCCGAGCTCGACCTGCTCACCCGGCGGGAGCGCGACGTGCTGCGGCTCCTCGCCCGCGGCTACGCCTACAAGGAGATCGCGGGGGAGCTCTTCATCTCGGTGAAGACGGTGGAGACCCACGTGTCGAGCGTGCTGCGCAAGACGCAGCTGTCGAACCGCTACGAGCTGTCCCGCTGGGCCTCGGACCGCCGGCTGGTGTGAGGGCGCTCCACGCCGGTCCACGGAACGACGAAGGCCCGCTCCGGTCGGAGCGGGCCTTCGGGCGAACGAGAGGTCACCTGCCGCCGAGGAGACCGCCGACGGCCTTGGTCGTGCCCTCGAGGCCGCCCGTGACCGTCTTCGCGGCGTTGCCGACGCCCTCGGAGGTCGCCCGCAGGAGCGAGCCCGAGCCGCTCGACCCGCCGGAGCTCCCGGAGTCCTCGCCCTGCGAGGCGGAGCTGCCCGAGCCGCTCGACCCGGAGGAGCGCGAGCCGGTGTCCGAGCGGTCAGAGCTCGAGCCCGACGCGGACTGCGAGCCGCTCGACCGCGAGCCGCCGGTCTGCGAGCCGGACCGGGACTCGGGGGCGCTCGCCCCGGGGCCGCTCGATCCCGGGTGCGCGGAGCCGCCCTGCGGGCCCGATCCGCCGGACCCACCACCGAGCAGTCCGCCGACCGCACCCTGCACCGGCGCCGCGACGCTGCCGACCACGTCCTGCACCGGCGCGGGAGCCGCGCTGGTCACGGTCTCGACCGCCCGCGTGACGGGCGCGAGCTTCGCGGTCTGCTCGACCGCGGAACCGGCCTGACCCGCGGCACCCTGCACCGCCCGGGCGGCGGGGGCGGGCGTGCTCGGCGTGGCCGCCGAGGTGTCGAGCAGCCCGGTCACCGGGGCGGCCGCCTTGAGCAGCGGGTCCGTGATCGGGGCCGTGGCCTTCAGCAGCGGCGCGGTGAGCGGCGCCGCGGCGGACAGCACCGGCGTGGTGACCGGCTCGAGGACGTCGGCGAGGGGCGTGACGGCGGGCTTGAGGGCGTCGGTCACGGGGGCGACGACGTTCTCGGTCACCGGGGCCACGACGTCCTCGACGACCGGCGTGGTGAGCGGTCCCACCGCACCGGCGAGCGGTGCGACGACGGGCGCCGCGGCCGAGGAGACCGCACCGCCGACGGCGCCGACGGTCCCGGTCGCGACCTGCGCGACGGGCCGAACCACGGGCGTCACGGTGCCGACGACCTGCTGCGCCGTCCGGCCGACCGGCTCGAGCACGGGCGCCGCGGTCCGGCCGACGGTGTCGACGACCCCGGTGACACCGCGGGTCACGGGGGCCAGCGGGGCGGCGGCGTCGTCCACGCCGCCCACGATCCCGCCGACCGCCTCGGTCACGGGCGAGACGACCCCGCCGCCGACCGCCGAGGTCACGGGCTTGACGACACCACCGCCGACCGCGTCGGTCACCGGGGTGAGCACCTGGCCGACGGGCTGCGTGACGCCGCCGCCGACCTGACCGACCACGTCGCCGACCGTGCCGACGACGCCGCCCACGACGCTGCCGTCGCCCGACCCGCCGGAACCGGAGCCCGACCCGCCACCGGACGTCCCGCCGCCGATGGTGCCGCCACCGCCGAGCACGGGATCGAGGACGTTGCCCGGGGCGCCGCCCGTGCCGCCGGTGCCCGGCGCGACACCCGCACCGGTGCCGCCGCCCGCGACGGGAGCCGCGGCGACCGGGCCGACGAACGACGCCGCACCCGGGCCGCCCGCCGCCGTGCGGGCGGGCACGCCGCCGAGCGCGGCCGCGGTGGCCGGGTCGACCAGCGCCGACGGGAAGGCGACGGTCATCCAGGAGGTCGGCGCGCCCTGGCCGGCGTCGAGCCCGCCGGCGCCGGCGGCCCCGCCGAGCAGGGCGCCCTGGATCCCGTCGCGCAGGGACATGCCGGGGAAGCTGCCGTCGGCCGCGG
>NZ_JAJSOK010000127.1 GCF_021283305.1 Pseudonocardia kujensis | reverse complement strand
CTCGGCAACCGGCTCGTCGGGATCCTCCACGGATGCCTCAAGACCCGCACCCACTACGACGAGACCACCGCCTGGGCCCACCACGACACCGCCGCCGCTTGACACCCCTACGCCATGGGATGTCTGATTGGCCCGACCAACAGGACCGTAAGGATCCGATCGGGGTGAGTGCCAGACTCTCCTGCCCATCGGAATGGCGTCTTTACGTCTCGACATGCCGCCGAAACACCGGTCGAGACCGGGCTCACAACAGGATGCCCGCCGGACATATGGGCCGCGCTCGCCACGGTGCTCATCGTGGGGGCGTGCTGCTGCGCGGCGGAGTGGGCCCGGCCGGGGCCGTCGTGGCCGAGATCCTGGTGCGGGCGCCGCGGAGTCCGTGGGAGCGTGCACCCGCGGACTTCACCCCCAAGACGTGCCCGTCACCACTCCGTCACGCGCCGCGGTCTGGCCCTCCTCGATCCCGGCCACACGGTGCTCGCCGTCGGGCCGCAGAGGCGGGGCCACCCGTTCGCCGTGACGTCGAGTCCGCACGGATGCACCTTCGGTCCGCTCGTGGTCAGAACCTGGCTACGCTTCCGAACACACGCCCTTTAGAAGTTGAGCCCCATCTCCGGGCCGGCGTCGACCAGCTGTTCGTGTTCCCGCGTCATGCCGCGGTCGGCTTTGAGATCCCGGTCGGGAACCTGGTCGCGGCGCTCGCGGTCCTGCTCGAGGGTTTCGGCCCGCTGCGCGCGCTCACGCTGCCACTCGGCAACGGGATCTTGTCCGGCGGATGCGCGCTGGGCGTTGAGATCAGCCAGAATCTCGGCCTGCCGTCGAGCCTCCCGCACCGTGACCGGCTCCCGGTCCGGCCGCTGTCCCTGCTCGGCTTCACGCAGCGGGCGGGCTGCGGCCAGGTCGGACGCCGACGGCGTGGCCTCGAAGATGGGCTCCTGAGCGGGGTCGATGCTCGCCGTGTCCTCCTCGAGGATGGCCAAGTCCTCGGCCGCGCGCCGGTGGGCGGGCTCGGCGACCAGGTACGGCTCTCGGACCGGCTCGCTGCCCTCGAGTGTCAGCTGCGCGCGATCGGCGAGGGCCAGGCCGCGATCGGGCTCGGCGGCTTCCTCCGGGGTGAGCACGCGGAACAACGCGGTCTGCTCGCCGCTCCGCATCGGGGCCAGGTCGCGGGGCAGACCACGCTTCTCCAGTTCGTCGCCGGCGAGCTGGGCGCGCTGCTCGGCACGGGCGGCGTCGACCGCCCACGCCTCGCGCGCCGCGTGGACGGCGGCGAGGTGCTCGGCTCGGGCCTCCAGCTCGGCGGCCAAACTGGCCGCGGTGCGCATCTCGGCCTCGGCGCGTTCCCGCTCGGGCGACCCCAGCGGCAGGATCCCGGTCTCGGCCCAGTACAGCGCCTGGTCGTTGCGGTACTGCTGAGCCGCGATGCGGGTCTCGCGCAGCTCCTTGGCGACGTAGTAGGGGGCGAAGGTGCGTTCCCGGGCGGCGATGTCGCGGATCTGGCGCAGCTCGGTCTCCGACGCGGCGGCGTAGTCCAGCGCGTCGGCGGGCTCTCCGAGCGCGGCGTAGGCACGCTGCCACAGCGCACGGTGGAAGGTCTGCTCCCGCGACGGTGCCTCGCCAAGGGCGACGCTGGTCTCGGGCACCGAGCGCAGGTCGCGGTAGGCCGCCGCGATCCCGGCCCGGTGGATCCACTCGTCTCGTTCCGGCCCACCCTCGGGTAGCGGACCGAGGTGCTCGACCACCCAGCGAGGCTGGGTGGTCGCGACCTCCTCGGCCAGCTCGGCTTCCCGCGACCGGCACGCCTCGGCGAGGATCTCGGCGTAGCGCCCTGCGGCCCCGTCGAGCCGGGCGGCGAGGTCGGCCCAGCTAGCCGGTGCGTTCGCCCCGAGCACCTCGGTGGGATCGTGCTCGGCGGTCCGCGCGACGAGAACATGCTCGCGGATGCGCCACCGCAGCACATCCGACACCGAGGCGGCGTCCGCGAGCCGCCGCATGTCGACGGCCTCGTCGAGCACAGCGGCGACGTCGTGGCCGCCGAGCTCGGCTTCCCGCAGAGTGCGCAGCAGGCGCCCGTGGCCGGCCTCGTCGCGCATCATCGCCGCGTACTGTTTTCCGACCGCTGCGCTGAGCAGCTGGTCGTAGCGGTTGCGGCCGTACTCTTCGGCGAGCCGGTCGAGCTGGGTACCGAGGAACGCCAGCGAGCGGCCCTCCTCCTCGTTGAACCGCCGGGTCATCTCCGCCGAGGAGGCCTCGACGTCGCGGTCGCGGCCGAGGATGTCGGCCAGCGCACCGCGCGGGGTGGTGTCGAGCCCGGTCTGGTTGTGGGCGTCAGGCTCCCGCCTGGTCTCGACGTAGGCGATGTTCGCCTCGCGTCCACGGGTCATCGCCACATAGAGGCCGTGTGCGTCGAGGTTCCCGTCGACCAGCGCCCGCGCAACATCAACCGTGCGGCCCTGCGCGGCGTGGACGGTGGAGGCGTACGCCAACGTGACGTGCCGGCTGACGTAGTCGGCAGGCAGGTGCGCGACCAGCCCATTCTCCGCGACCACCCACAGCGTGCCATCCTCTGGGTTGCGGCCGGTGACCCGATAGGCGACGCGATTGGTGACCGCGCCGTCGCCCTCGACGCGGATGGCGTAGTCGTTGCGGCGGGCCTGGACCAGGTCGCCGACGCCGATGTGGTTGCCATCGCGCAGGGTGCCGAGCACCTCGGGCTCGACGTAGCCGCGCGCGACCAGCTCGGCACGGATCATCCCGGACAGCTCCGTCGCGGCGGCGTTGTCCGACACGACCAGCAACGAGTCCTTGCCGCGGACGGTGTCGGCGAGGTACCCGCGGACGGCCTCGTCGACCATCTCCTCGCGGGTGCCGCCGTGCAGCCGTCCAGAGTCCTCGTAGAGGCGCAGCACGCTGGCGTCGCGGTTGCGCAGCTGCAGCGAGGCGGCGCGCTCCCAGGGCTCGTGGAAGCGGCGGATCTCGGTGAGCTCGTAGGCGCCATTGTCGCGCACGAGCAGGTCGAGCATGCCGCCCGCACCCACTGCGACCAGCTGCTCCGGGTCACCGGTGTAGAGGATCTTGCCGCCCGCTTCGCGCACGAGCCGCGCGATGCGGTCCAGTTCCCCGGTGGCCGACATACCTGCTTCGTCGACCACCACCAGGTCGCCGCCGCGCAGTGAGTCGTAGGTGTGGCCTTGCGCGTTCTGGGCGAAGCGGTTGAGGAAACGCGCGGTGTTCAGCGCAAACAGCCCGTCGTCCTCGAGGACCTGTACGGCGCGTTGCGACGTCGCGACACCGATGACCCGCCCCCCGACGCCGCGCTCCCAAGCGTGTGCGAGCGCGCCCACCGTGTGCGACTTCCCGGCCCCAGCCGGGCCGAGCAGCACATCCCCGGCGCGACCCGAGCCCAGGATCCCCAGCGCCGCGTCGAGCTGATCCGCCCCGAGACCAGCAGCAACGAGCTCGACGCGCGCGAGCTCCAGCTCCGGACCCGTCAGAGCAGGAGCACCGGGCTGACGGGCCGCGGCAACGAGCGCGGTCTCGGTGGCGAGCTGCGCGAATGTGGCGTATCGCTCGTGCTGGTGTGGCCGGTAGATGCTCTTCCCGTCCGCGCGCTGCAGCTCCACCGGCACCTCGCCGGGGTCCGGCATCGACACCGTGACCACCCCGTAGCGCCCCGCGTCACGCAGCACCTCGTAGGTGAGGTCTGCGAGGTCACCAACCAACGAGGGCGTACGGAGCTGCTCGGCGCCGATGGCTGCCTGCAGCAAGCCGAAGTCCCACGTGGCGTGCCTCGTCTGCACCGCGTCGACCGCGGCCTGCAGCGCTTCCTCGCGGCTGCGGGACACATATTTGCGCTGGTCGGGGTGCCCGTGGCGGCGCACCTGGTCGGCCTGGGCACCCATCGCCGCGAGCATGTTGGCGAGCTCGTCGCGACGCGGGGCCGCCCAGTTGTCCAGCTGCTCGCTCGGGGCGATGTCGCCGGTCTTGTGAGCACGGTCCTCCAGCTTCGACAGGCCCCACATGTTCTTCCGCTCGGCCGGGGAGGGCTCGCGGCCGTGCCGCTCGCGGAACTCCTCGATCCGCCGCTCGAGGTTCCCCTCCACCTGCCGGGCGCGCGACGACGCGGCGTCGCAAAGCTGCTGGTCTATGCCGATAATCTCCCGCGACTTCCCGTCCGGCCGCAGCGCCATCACGACACCGAGCCGGTCGGACAGGCCCTTCTCCAGCGCTCGGTCGAAGACAGCGACCGCCCCAAACTTGATGGCTTTGAAGCCCTTGCCATCCAGTGCCTGGATGCCACCGCCGCGCCGGTTGATGACCCGGTTCAACACGGCCACGTGGGTGTGCAGCTGAGGCTCCTGGTTGCGGTTCGTGGAGTGGTCCCAGCGGGTCCAGACCAGCCCGGTGGCCTCGTCGAAGCGCCCCACGGACTGCCCGCCCGCGGTCTTCCCGTGGTAGCCGGAGCGGGTGTAGGCGGCCTCCCGCTCCACGAACGCCATCGCCTCGGCCAGCGCCGCCCGGTGTACGTCCACGACCGCCTGGGCGTCCTCGTAGCGCCGCTCCGACCGCAGTGCCGCGTGCAGGATCGACACGCTCTTCTGCGGGCTAAAAGTCAGGTCGTAGTACGCGACCGCCTTGCGCCCGGACGCCGCCGCGACCGCCTCGATCTCCCGGCGCCGCTCCTCACCGGCGTCCGGCTCCTTCGCCAGCGCGACCCGGACGCGCTCCTCGGTGTTCTTGAACTTCCGCGGCGGCCGCCCCAGGAACTTGGGCTCATCCGCCGTCGAGGACGGGTGCAGGAGCTTCCCGAACACCAGCCGCACGTCACGCTCAGTCGCCGCCGTTCCGGGCGCGATCCCGAGCATCTCCTGGGTTGCAGAGCCGAACCAGACACCCGGGGGCTCCTTCTCAGCCGCGGCCAGCAGATATCCCGCTCCGGACGCCTGCGCTCCTGCTGCAGCGCCGCCGGCGGGGGAGGGACCATCCCGGTCGAGGTCGCGCACTTCGGCCGGGGAGGGCTGGTGCTCGTGCTCCGCGCAGCCGCTTCCTCGCAGGAGATAGTCCACGGCCCCGGCCGAGACGGCGGTGATCCCGAGGAAGCCCACGTGATCATCCTACCAAGATCACAACGCTAATGCATGGGTCTGTGCGGTTGAAGGAGTGCGGCAGGAGGAGGAAGCGAGAGGACGGTGAGGCGGAGGCAGGTGCAGGTGGGAGTGGTTGTTGGCGCGGAGGTGCAGAGGCAGGGTCAGGCGGGTTGGAGCGGTGTGGAGGAGAAGGGGTAGGAGAGGCTGGGAGAGACAGGGGCGCGGGCGGGGGGCTGCTGGCGACGGGGCTCGGTGGGCTCGGCGGGGTGCGCTTCGGCTGGGCGGCCGCATTCGAAGGGCGAGGATTGACCGGCTTGGTCCTTCGATAGCCGGGGTAGCATCTTGATGCCTGGGCGCTCACCGTGGGTGTCGACCGGTGTGCGCCGGAGATGCGAAAGGGCCCAGCCGACACGGCGGGGCCCTTCGTGAGGTGGTCGGCTCAGGTGGCCTGCGCGGCGGCCCACTGGGTCACGGTGATGCGGTCGGCTCGCCCGAGGTGGCGCCAGTCCGCGCGCAGCCGCGCTCGGCACTCGGCAGGCGTCGCGGAGGTGGCAGCGACGTAGCTGCAGCGGGCGATGATCGATGCCTCACGCGACGCCGGAGCCGCCGGCGCGGCGATGCCCGGGTGGCCACTCTCGCGGCAGTCCTCGCAGAGCCCGTCGTCAGTGCGGCGGTGCCGGTCGCGCGAGGATCGCTCGGTGCGGCAGACCACGCACGGCAGGCCGCGCATCGGCGGCAGGGCTGCCAGGTCGTAGTCCAGCGGGCGGGAGTCGTCGCGCTCGTCGCGGTCGTGCTCGGGCTCCACGCGCTCGGCGAAGTACCGCCCGGCGGCCGCGCCGGCCTCCACCGCTCGCTTGTTCGGCCGGGGCTTCGGGGTCGTCCAGCGGATGGGCAGGTCGCGCGGGGCCTGCCGGGCGCGGTCCCGGCTCGTGGTTCCGCCCCGGGGGCGGGGAAGCGTGGCGGTGAGCTGGTCGCCTCGCGGCAGGCAGGCCTCGACCAGGGCGCGGGCGTCGTCGTCGCTGACCTTCCACAGCTGGCGCAGCTGGGCGACCCGCACGCTCGGGTGGCGCTCCAGGGCCTGCAGACACCGGGTGAGCAGATGCTGGGTCGCCTCGTCGGCGTCGGCGAGGATCCGCTCGGTGCGCCGGCGGGCCTGGCGCAGCGCGCCGCGCTCGACGAGCTCGGCGACCTCGCGCAGCCGGTCGGCCACGCCCTCGGCGCCGTTGCTGGGCTCGGTGGTGATGCTCATCGGTGGTGGCCTTTCGTCGCTGGTCGCGGGGCATGTGGCGGTAGGTCTGTCGGCCCGTCCTGGGTGGCGGGCGTCTGCCCCGCAACCGCGAAGCGGCGGTCGCTCGGCCTCGGAGGCTCGACGTCAAGGGCAGCCCGCAGGGCTGTCGCCGCAGGCGACGCAGAGCGTCAGCGGAGCGCCCTTTACGTGGAGGGAGGCCGGGCTCAAGCTCCAGGGCCGGCAGTCCCACCGCCCCGCCGAAGGCGGGTCCATCTGTGGTTCTGGCCCGCCGCGGCCATGAGCGGCACTCGGTTACCAGCCGTGCGCCGCGACGTCGCCCGCACGGCGTCTGTCGGCTTGCTGCTGGTCGGAGGCTCGCGGGCGCGGCTGGGTCCCCGCTGCGATCGCGTGCGCGCACCCGGCCGGCTCACCCGCCGACGGTCAGATCGGTTCGCTCGCCGCGTAGAGCGCGGTGAGGAAGGCGATCAGTTCCGGCAGCTCCTCGGGCCGGAACATCCTGCGGATGCCGGCGGTGTACCGGTCGTAGGGCTCGGGGCTTCTCACCCCAGGACGTCATGGCCCGGCGACGGGGCCCGGCGCCGGTAGCCCCACTCACCGGGGTAGTGGTTGAGCCGGTAGCGCTCGAGCGCCCGGCTCGCCTCCGCCGCGGACAGGGCCGGGGGTGATCGGCGTCGGGGGGATCGCTGCGTGGTCATGAGGCTCTCCTCCTGGTGGACGGCGTGGTGGGGATGCGGTCTCCTTGGCGCGACCGTGTGGGCTCCCGAGAGGGCGCCGCGGGGGTTCCGCGTTGGCCCGTACCGGTGCTCCTGCTCCGTGCCCGCTGCCAGGGCCCGGTGCCCGCGCGGGGTCACCGGCACGGCCTCGGAGCGGCTTCACCGCGGGCCGCCCCGCCCGGGTGTGCTGACCGTTCGGGCGTTCCCGCCCGGCGGCGGCCAGGACGCGAGCACCTGCCACGACCGCGTCCCCAGCCATCGCACGGCCTCGTTCTGCGCTGCGGCGGGTGGTGGTGTTTGCGCTGGTCGCTGCCTACGCTCCCGGTGTCCGAATCGATCAACACCATCCTTGGAGGAGGACGGATGTCGACAACCACCAACAGCCGGGGGCGGCTCCGCCGCACCCGACCACCTGCGGGTTCGGCGGCCGCGGCGCAGCGGCTCGAGGAACTCACCGCTGCCCGCGCGCAGCTCGACGCCCGCCTGGCCGAGCGTCGCCGGCGCGAGGACGAAGCCTTGGCGGCGTACGCGGCCACGGCCGGTGAGGCCGAACAGATCGCCGCGATTCGCGACGCCGCGCTGGCCGAGGCAGAACAGGCACGTCAGGCCGCGATCGCTGTGGCCGAGGCCAAGCTGGGTGACCTCGAACGGCGACAGACAGCCGTGCTGGTCGAACTCAGCGAGCTGGGCCGCAGCGCCGACGAGCTGCACGCGCTGTTCGGGATCCCGGTCAAGCGGGTCCGGGCCATGCTTCGGGCCGGACGGGCACGCCCGACCGGTGAGCAGGGTCCGGCCGAGCAGGCTGCGACCAGCGAAGACCCGCCCGCACAGGACGGCCAGGGGCACGACGCGGCGGTGGCGTCGGAGCCTGCGGAGTCCTCAGCAGGCCAGGTGCCGGTGACGGCGGCCTGACCAGCCCAGGTCGGGTGCCGGTGGTGTAGTTCCGGTCGCGGCGGTGGTGCCCGGACCGAACCCACGCGACACCGGACATGAAGAAGGGGCGGTGACCAGTCTGTGCTGGTCGCCGCCCCCTTTTCGTTCGCCGCGATCCTTGCGCCGTCGACTCCCACCTGCGCAGTCAGTGGATCGTGGCGAGGCGGCGACCGTTCTCGCCCTCGTGGATCGTGACCGTGGCCGGGGGAGCGCTCCTTGAGCGCGTCGAAGCCGGCGTAGACGTCGATCCAGTGCCAGCCTCGCCGGATCAGATCGGCGCCCTCCCCGAGATGCAGCGGGGACCCGAGCGTGGTTATCTCGAGGTAGGGACCGTGGGCTTCGCGTGCGCCGAAGGGCTCGCCCTGGCCGCATTCGTCAGGGTGGAACGCATCGTGATCAACCTCCTGTCTCGGGTGCTGGAATGGAAGTGCCTGGTCGGGCGGCCCGCGTTTGGGGGCCGCCCCGCGGGACCGCTAGATGTACTGCTCACGGAGGTTGAGTACGGCGACACGGCTGGGATGATCTTGATGTAGGTGAGGGCCTCCAGGTCCGGTGTGGATTGCGACATCTGCACCGGCGACCTGGAAGGCCCTCATGCCCCACCG
>NZ_JAJSOK010000126.1 GCF_021283305.1 Pseudonocardia kujensis | reverse complement strand
ACGCTCCACGTGGACCCGTCCCCGCGGCCGGTTGACCGGCACCGACGTCCCGGACGAGCATTCGGTGTGGGCGGCGACCCCCGCCGCCCACACCGGGCACGAGGAGGTCGGCGGATGGCCGTCTGGGACGTCGCCGCCCGGCCCGAGCGCGAGCAGTTCGGGTACTGGCACGAGGTCATCTGCCGCGCCTTCGTGCCGCTGACCCCGCGCCGGGCCCGCTCCGACACCCCCGGCTTCGCCGCCCGCGTCGAGACGCGGCCGTTGCAGCAGGTGATGCGCGCGCACATCGCCTCGCAACCACAGACGACCCTGCACGGCCCGGCCGAGGTCGCCCGCACCGACGGGGCCTTCTACTTCCTGAACCTGCAGGTCGCGGGCCGGTGCCGGGTCCGGCAGGCCGGGGCCGACACCGTGGTCGGGCCGGGCGAGTTCACCGTCGTCGACACCACCGAGCCGTACCGGTTCGACTTCGACGCGCCCTGGCGGATGGTCTCCTACCGGCTCCCCCACGACCTGCTCGACGACCGCGGGTTGCGGTCCCGGCTCGGCGACCGCTGGGACGGTCGTGGCGCCGGCGGCGTGGTGAGCGCGATGATCGCCGCCCTCTGGGAGGTCGACGACGCCGCCCCGCCCGCCGCCGCCGAGCTGGAGCACGCCCTCGCCTCGGCCATCGCGGCCGCGGCGGCGCCCGATCCCCAGGCGCCGCCCGCCGCGCTGCTGCGGGCCGCGGTCCTGCGGTACGTCCACGGCCGGCTGGGCGACCCGGCGTTGTCCGTGACTTCCGTGTGCCGCCGGTTCGCGATGTCGCCGCGCACCCTGCACGCCGCCTTCGCCGGTACCGACGAGACGTTCGCCGCCACCGTCCGGCGGCTGCGGCTGGAACGGGCCGCCGCCCTGCTCGCCGACCCCGCGGACGCCCGGACCGTCACCGAGATCGGCGCCTCGGTGGGCTTCCTCGACCCGGCCTCGTTCAGCCGCGCCTTCCGCCGCGTCCACGGCTGTGCGCCGAGCGCGCTGCGCGGATCTGCACGGACTGCACAGGTCCGGCGCACGGACTGACGAGACCACCGGACCCCGCACCGGGAGCCTGGGGCTCCCTGCCGGACGCCGTCCGGCACCGACGACGGAGGTCCCGGTGCCCGTCTCCTTCTCCCTCTCCGCCGAGCAGGTCGCACTGAAGCACGCCGCGCGGGAGTTCGCCGAGGCGAACCTGCGCGACCTGGCCGACGCCGTCCGTGTCGAGCCCGACCCGGTCCGGCGGGCGGCCCTGGCCCGGCCCGCCTTCGAGAAGGCGGTCGCCGCCGGCTTCCTCAAGGGCCTCATCCCGGTGCCCTTCGGGGGCGCCGCGGCCGGTGGTGTCGACGCGGCGGTCCTCATCGAGGAGTGGGCCGCCCACAGCCCGGACTTCGTGATCTCGATGGCCGGGCCGCTGATCGCGCTCGCGCCCGTCTACGAGGTCGGCACGCCCGAGCAGGTCGCGCGCTTCGTGGCACCGTTCCTCGCCGACTCCGGTGCCCCGGTGGCCGCGATGGCCTACTCCGAGCCCGGGGGCAGCGCCAACTTCGACGCGCCCCCGCCCGCCGAGGGCACCCGCACCACGGCGGTCCCCGACGGGGACCACTACGTGATCGACGGGCGCAAGGCGTGGGCGTCGCACCTGCCCGGCTGGGACGGCGACGGCCCCGACCTCATGACGATCGTCTGCCGGGCGCCGGGCGGGGTGTCGCTGGTCGTCGCCGAGCGGGAGCACCTGGCCGGCCACGTCGAGGTGGAGGAGTACCACGACCTGCCCGCCCTGCGCGGCTGCCTCACCGCCACCGTCCGGCTCGTCGACGTCCGGGTGCCGCGGGCGAACCTGCTCGGCCGGGAGGGCCAGGGCGTGGAGCTGTGCCGCAACGCCTTCGTCGGCAGCGGGGCCTCCATCGGGACCTTCGCCGTCGCGGCGATGCGCCGGGCCTTCGACGTGGCGCTGCGGTTCGCCACCACCGAGCGGCGCGGCGGCGCCGTGCCGATCATCGAGCACCAGGCGGTCGCGGACGTCCTCGCCGACGCGAAGGGCCGGATCGAGGCCGTGCGGCTGCTGTCCTGGCGCGCCCTCGACGCCGCGCTCGCCGGGGACCCGCACGGCCCGGAGTGGGCGCTGCACGCCAAGGTGTTCGGGTCGGAGACCGCGGTCGCGGTGATCACAGACCTCGTCAAGATCGTGGGGGTGTCGGCCTACGACACGGCGTTCCCGCTGCTCCGGTACCTGAACGAGGCCCTGGCGTACCCGGTGATCGAGGGGTCCAACGTCGGCGTCCGCCGCCGGCAGCTGCAGGCGCTGCTCCGCACGCCCGGGTACGACCCGCTGGCGGCGTCGGGCATGGCGTAGCCGGGGGGTGGCGGGCCGGGCGGGCGCGGCAGGCGGTGGTCTCAGAGTGCGACACTTCTTGATTCGTTCCAGAGAGTTCGCCAGACTCCGCCGCGTGCCGCTTCGAGTGACGGGTCGGCGACCACCACCACGTGGTGCGCCGTTCGTGCGGTGCGATCGCCGACGTCGACCGCGCCGTCGGCCCCGTACCGTGCCCCGCTGCTCCACCGCGCCGAGTACGTGAGCCCACCACACTCCCCCGAACGCAGGAGGATCGCAGTGTCGCTGTCCGACGACCACACCACCGTCGAGAAGCAGATGCAGACGGACCAGGCGGGCGGCTGCCCCGTCCACGCCGGTCGCCTCGGGCACCCGACCGAGGGTGCCAGCAACACCGACTGGTGGCCGAACCAGCTCAACCTGAAGATCCTGCGCAAGCACCCGGCCGTCGCGAACCCGATGGGACCGGACTTCGACTACGCCGCGGAGTTCCGGACCGTCGACCTGGACGAGCTGGCCCGCGACGTCGACGCCGTCCTCACCGACTCGAAGGACTGGTGGCCGGCGGACTTCGGGAACTACGGCCCCTTCATGATCCGCATGGCGTGGCACAGCGCGGGCACCTACCGCGTGGACGACGGCCGCGGCGGGGCGGGCGCGGGCATGCAGCGCTTCGCGCCGCTCAACAGCTGGCCGGACAACGGCAACCTGGACAAGGCCCGCCGACTGCTCTGGCCGGTCAAGAAGAAGTGGGGCAGGAAGGTCTCGTGGGCCGACCTCATGGTCTTCACGGGCAACCGTGCGCTGGAGACCATGGGGCTGAGGACCTTCGGCTTCGCCGGCGGCCGCGCGGACGTGTGGGAGCCGGACGAGGACGTCTACTGGGGCCCGGAGCGCACCTGGCTCGGCGACGAGCGCTACACCGGTGACCGCGAGCTGGAGAAGCCGCTCGGCGCGGTCCAGATGGGACTGATCTACGTCAACCCGGAGGGCCCGAACGGCAATCCCGACCCGGTCGCGGCGGCCCGCGACATCCGCGAGACCTTCGGCCGGATGGCGATGAACGACGAGGAGACCGTCGCGCTCATCGCCGGCGGCCACACCTTCGGCAAGACCCACGGTGCGGCGAACCCGGACGTCGACGGCAACGTCGGCCCCGAGCCCGAGGGCGCCCCGATCGACCAGCAGGGCCTCGGCTGGAAGCAGGGCTTCGGCACCGGCAAGGGCCGCGACGTCATCACCTCCGGACTGGAGGTCACCTGGACCTCCACGCCGACGCAGTGGGGCAACGGCTTCTTCGACAACCTGTTCGGCTACGAGTACGAGGTGACGAAGAGCCCGGCCGGGGCCTGGCAGTGGGTGGCGAAGGACGGCTCGGGGGACAACAGGATCCCCGACCCGGAGACGGGTGAGCTCAACCGACCGGTCACGATGCTGACCACGGACCTGGCCCTGCGGTTCGACCCGATCTACGAGCCGCTCTCGCGCCGGTTCCACGAGAACCCGGCGGAGTTCGCCGACGCCTTCGCCCGCGCCTGGTACAAGCTGACCCACCGCGACATGGGCCCGATCCAGCGCTACCTCGGCCCGCTGGTGCCACAGGAGGAGCTGCTCTGGCAGGACCCGGTCCCCGCGCGCGGCGACTACACCCTCTCCGACGAGGACGTCGCCGCCCTCAAGACGGCGATCCTCGGCACGGGCCTGTCGGTGGCCCAGCTGGTGTCGGCCTCGTGGGCCGCGGCCTCGTCGTTCCGCAGCAGCGACAAGCGCGGCGGCGCGAACGGCGGCCGGATCCGCCTCGAGCCGCAGCGCGGCTGGGAGGTCAACGACCCGGACGAGCTGGCCCAGGTGATCCGGGCCCTCGAGGGCGTCCAGGCGTCGTTCGGCAAGCAGGTCTCCTTCGCCGACCTGGTCGTGCTGGCCGGTGCGGCCGCGATCGAGAAGGCCGCGAAGGACGCCGGCACGCCGGTCGAGGTGCCGTTCACCCCGGGCCGGACCGACGCGACCCAGGAGCAGACGGACGTCGAGTCCTTCGCGTACCTCGAGCCGACCGCGGACGGCTTCCGCAACCACCGCGGCAAGGGACACCGCCTGCCCGGCGAGTACCTGCTCGTCGACCGGGCGAACCTGCTGGGCCTGAGCGCGCCGGAGATGACCGTCCTGGTCGGCGGCCTGCGGGTGCTGGGCGCGAACACCGGCGGCTCGAAGGCCGGCGTGCTCACCGACGCGCCGGGCACGCTGACCAACGACTTCTTCACGAACCTGCTCGACATGGACGTCGAGTGGACGTCGGTCGCCGGCGACGACGACCTGTTCGAGGCCCACGACCGCGCCACCGGCGAGGTCCGCTGGACCGGCACCCGGGTCGACCTGGTCTTCGGGTCGAACTCCGAGCTGCGGGCCCTCGCCGAGGTCTACGCGAGCGACGACGCCGGGGAGAAGTTCCTGAAGGACTTCGTCGCGGCGTGGGTGAAGGTCGCGAACGCCGACCGGTACGACCTGGTCTGATCCCCGGGACCGGCGGGCGTTTCGCGCACTGCTGACCCGAACGGGCCCTCGGGACATCGTCCCGGGGGCCCTTTCGTCGGGTGACGCACGGGTGTGCCGGTGCCTACAGTGGGACCTCCCTGGCTGCGCTCAACGACGAGTGGTCTCCTGATGAACGACGTACACCGGCTCGGACCCACGGCGGCGACCCCCTACCGGGACACTGTGCTCGCCGCGTGGGAGAGGTTCGTGGAGGGCGAGGACAGCGTCCCCGGCGTCCGCCCGGAGGTGGTGGTGTCGTGGCACCGCTGCCGGGAGCAGTACCGCGTCGACCCGCACCTGCAGGCCGCGCCGGTCGCCGTCGAGCAGATCGACCACACGCTCGAGCACGACGTGGTGTTCACCGAGCTGGGCGGCCTGGCGGCCTCCGTGGCCCAGGACGTCGACAACCTCAGCGGCATCGTCACCGTCGCGGACGCCACCGGGCGGATCCTCGCGGCGTGGGGGAACCACACCACGCTGGGCCGGGCGTCGGACTCCAACCTCGCGCCCTGGTTCTGCTGGTCGGAGTGCGCGGCGGGCACGAACGGCATGGGCACGGCGCTGGAGGGCCACGGCCCGGTCCTGGTCCGCGGTGCCGAGCACTGGTGCCGGGCCTTCCACAACTGGGTGTGTGCCGGCATCGCGGTGCGCGACGTCGTGACCAGGGCCCCGATCGCGGTCCTCAACATCTCCTGCTGGCGCACCGCCCTTCCCGACGCGACGGGTGCGTGGCTCTCGCAGGCGGTCGCCACGACCCGGCGCACGCTCCGCAGCCGCGCCCGGGACAGCGGGACGGCATTGGTCGCGGCCTTCACCCAGGCCCGCGCCCGCCCCGGCGCCGCGCTCGCCGCGATGGACACTGCGGGCAAGGTGGTGATCGCCGACGAGACGGCGAGTGTGCTCATGGGGGTTCCCGCCGCCACGCCGGCGATCGACCCCACGGTGCGCTGGAACCCGGGCCTCCCCGACCTGATCGGCATCGCCCGCTACGCCGACCGGCAGGCTGCGCACAACCCGGACTGGGTGGGCGCCACGCAGGTCTTCACCCACCTCGCCGAGGAGCCGACACCGGTCAGCGTCCGGCCGGTGTTCGTCTCCGGGCGGCTGGTGGGGAGCCTGCTGTCCTTCGGTGTGGTCGACGGGGAGCTGGTCGGCGAGCTCGAGGCGCCGGCCCGGCCGCGGACGCCCCGGGGGACCCGGCGGCGGCTCGTCGGCCTGCGCGAGAACCGCCTGGTGCTGCTGCGACCGGCGGAGGTCTGCCTGGCCGAGGCCGACGGCAACGAGGTCTGGCTCTCGACCGACGAGGGGCGTCTGCGGGCCGCCTCCGCCGGCCTCGACCGGCTCGACGAGGAGCTCGCCGACGCCGGTTTCCTGCGGGTCCACCGCCGGTACGTGGTCAACCTCGAGCGCGTCCGGGAGGTCGAGCGCGGGGACAAGGGCGAGCTGTCGCTGGTCCTCGACGGCTCCTCGGGCGTCCGGGTGCCGGTGTCGCGGCGCAACGCGCCCGCGGTGCGGCGGGCGCTCGGAATCTGAGCCCGGACCGGCGATCTTCCGACGGCACCGGATCGCGGGGGAACGGTAGCTCCGGCCGAACGAACGGCTCCCGGCACCGCGAAGCGGTACGTGACCTTGCCGCTCGCGCTGTGACCGGCGTAACGTTTCGGCCCTCCGACGAACGAATTCGGGGCGGGGTTCCGATCGCTTGGGGGACGCCGTTCCCGGCGGTCGTCGCGCACATTCCGGACGGCTTTCGAGACGACCGACAGCGACCGATGCCCGCGAGACGGGGCCGGTCGTCGCGCCCCGGTCCGACGCGGCGCGGCACCGAACCCGGGCCGGCGGGCGGCCGGGCGCGCGAGGCGGACGACACGCGGACAGGCGTCAACCAGGAGGCGAAGCCGATGACGACCAGTAGCGCCCAGGATCGGGCCGAACTGCTGCACAAGCTGGGGCTGGACGCCCAGAACAAGGGCCCCATCGGACGTGTCATCACGACCGGCAACATCGAACAGGCCAAGGAGCGCGAAGACGGCACCATGCAGATCCGGCTCCGGATCCACCCGGACGAGATCGCCTGGGACCCCGCCGTCATCGTGATGCCGCACGGCGGCGACCTCGAGATCGAGATCTTCAACGACGATCTGAACACGCACTGCGCGCTGTTCCCCAGCAATGGCGACCGGAAGTTCATCTGGTTGGTGAACCATTCCCGCGGGCGGGCGAGGCTCAATCTCGACGGCCCCGGTTACTACTGGTTCAGCTCGCCCACCGGAAACGACGAGGGCCGCGGGCTGACCGGGGCCATCGTCGTCCTCGGCGACGTCCCGCCCGAGGCCCGCCTCGACCGACCCGAACAGCCGCGGCCGTAGGAAGGATCAGACCATGACCGTCGAGTACGTCGACGCCGGTGAGGCCATCGACCAGGGCGATCTGAGCGGCAAGCACGGCACGGCGCCGCCGGTCGTCGAGAACGTGACCTACGAGCGCATCCTCGACGCCCGTTCGGAGCCGCAGAACTGGCTCACCTACTACGGCGCCTACAACGGCCAGCGGTTCAGCCCGCTGGACCAGATCAACACCGAGAACGTCAAGGGCATCGGCCCGGCCTGGATCTTCCAGTCCGGCACGAGCGGCATGATCGCGGGCGCGTCGACGTACGCCTTCGAGGCCTCCCCGCTCGTCGTCGACGGGGTCATGTTCGTCTCCGGCTGGGACGGCTGGGTGTGGGCCCTCGACGCCAAGACGGGCACGGAGATCTGGCGGTACAAGCACGCCACCCCGTTCGACATCTCGCTGTGCTGCGGGAACGTCAACCGCGGGGTCGCCGTGGCCAAGGGGAAGGTCTTCTCGGTCACCCCGAACGCGCACGTGATCGCGCTCGACGCCACCACCGGGAAGAAGATCTGGGACAAGACCTACGGCGACGTGCGGGCCGGCGAGAGCGCGACGGTCGCCCCGCTGATCGTGAAGAACATGGTCGTGGTCGGCAGCTCGGGCGGCGAGTTCGGTGTCCGCGGCCACCTGGACGCGTTCGACCTCGACAGCGGCGAGCACGTGTGGCGCTGCTACATGGTCCCGAAGCCGGGCGAGCCCGGTTCCGAGACGTGGCCCGCCGACGGCCAGGCGTGGGCCCGGGGCGGGGCGAACTGCTGGCTGACCGGCACCTTCGACCCCGAGACGAACCTGCTGTACATCGGCACGGGCAACCCGGCACCGGACTTCGACGGCGAGGTCCGCGAGGGCGACAACCTCTACACCGACAGCATCGTGGCCGTCGACGCGGACAGCGGGCAGATCCGCTGGCACTACCAGTGCACCCCGCACGACGTCTGGGACTACGACAGCATCGCCGAGTGCATCCTGTTCGAGTCGGGCGGGCGCAAGCTGCTCGGGCACTTCGACAAGAACGGCTACTTCTTCGTCGTCGACCGCACGAACGGCGAGCTGGTCCAGATCACGCCGTTCGTGGACCGGATCGACTGGGGCAACATCACCCGCGACGGCAAGGTGACGCCCGCGCGGTACCCCGACAAGGAAGGTGAACCGGTCCACTTCTACCCGGGTCCGGCCGGCGCCAAGGAGTGGACGCACGCGGCCTACAGCCCGGAGACCGAGCTGTTCTACGTCCCCATCCAGGACGTGGGCGCCACGGCCACCCGGCGCCGCCGCGAGTTCAAGGAGAGCATCCCCTACTGGGGCGCGGGCGTTCAGGTCGACATCGAGGACATGACGGGCTACGTCAGTGCCTTCGACGCCAACGGCGAGGAGAAGTGGCGCTGGCGCAACAACCTGCCGATGTGTGCGTCGGTGCTGGCCACGGCCGGCGGCCTGGTGTTCGCCGGCACGCCCTCGGGCGAGTTCAACGCGCTCGACGCCCGCACCGGGGAGCTGCTGTGGCAGTTCCAGTGCGGCAGTGGCCACCACAGCAGCCCGACCACCTACTCGGTCGACGGCCGGCAGTACGTCGTCGTGCCGGTCGGGTGGGGTGGCTGGGCCGAGGGGTTCCTGCCCGGCATGCTCGGCGCCGGCCACGGCAGCGCACTGATCGCCTTCGCGCTGCCGGAGGAGTCCCCGACCCGATAGGTCCCGTTCCGTTCCTGTGCCGCACATCGGGCGCAGAGGGGAGGTGAATCCATGGAGTCCCAGCTCATCGAGTGGGAGCCACCGGAGTTCGACGAGATCGGCGTCGCCCCCGAGGTGACGATGTACGTCGCCCGGAGGGAGGGCTGACCGAATCGCGAGAGGTGGGGCCGGCCCCCCCGCGCCCCAAACCC
>NZ_JAJSOK010000125.1 GCF_021283305.1 Pseudonocardia kujensis | reverse complement strand
GCCGTACGCCGGGGGCCCCAACGGACCGACCGGGCCGGGGGGTCCCGGTGGCGGCAGCGGCGGTGGTGGGGGCGGCGGCTTCGGGGGCGGGACCCCCGGTGGCGGCGCGCCGCCCCCCGGTCCGCCCGAGCCGTCCGAGCCCTCCGGCGGCGGACGCAAGGCCCTGATCGTGGGGCTCGTGGTGCTGGTCCTCCTGGCCGCCGTCGGCGGGGTCGGCTGGTTCGCCGCGAAGCAGTTCGGACTG
Source organism: Pseudonocardia kujensis (assembly GCF_021283305.1). Classification (GTDB taxonomy): domain Bacteria; phylum Actinomycetota; class Actinomycetes; order Mycobacteriales; family Pseudonocardiaceae; genus Pseudonocardia; species Pseudonocardia kujensis. Next base: position 9,587 of record NZ_JAJSOK010000125.1, on the reverse strand, counting down.
GTCGGGAGCACCGCCGGCACGAGCACGTCGGTCGCGGGCGGGAGCGGTTCGAACGAGGAGATCCCGCCGGCCGCCGACGCGTCCAAGCCCCAGATCGCCACCAGCGTGCCGATCCCGTCGCTGGGCTCGACGATCCCCGTGGGCAAGACCCCCGGCTACATCGCGCTGTCGCCCAACGGCCGGCTCGCGTACATCGCCAACCGCAACGCCGGCGTCGTCACCGTGGTGGACACCTCGGTCGACAAGGTGATCGCGACGATCCCGGTGGAGGCCGGGCCGCCCCAGTACCTGGCCTTCGCGCCGGACGGCAAGCGCGTCTACGTCTCGATCTTCAACGACCAGAAGACGGTCAACGTGGTCGGCGTGCTCGACACGACCAGCAACTCGATCACCTCGACCATCCCGGTCGGCACCCGGCCGTTCGCCCTCGCCGTCACGCCCGACGGGTCCAAGCTCTACGTGCCCAACCACGACTCCGGAACCGTCAGCGTGATCGACACCGCGAGCAGCAGCCTGATCCACGACATCAAGGTCGCACCGAACCCGCACTGGGTGGCGTTCTCGCCCGACGGGAAGACGGCGTACACCGCCAACCACGAGTCCGGCGTCATCTCGATCATCAACACGGCGGACGACTCCGTGACCGGCGAGGTCAAGGTGCAGGTCAGCCCGCACAGCCTCGAGGTCTCGCCGGACGGCAGGTGGGTCGCCAACGTCAACTACGACAGCGACTCCGCGACCGTCATCGACACGAACACCCAGCAGGTCGTCGCGACGGTGCCGGTCGGGCACAAGCCGCAGGACGTCGCCTGGGCGCCCGACGGCCGGTTCCTCTACGTGACCGGGGTGGAGGGCGACAACCTCACGGTGATCAACGCCCAGAGCTGGGGCGTCACCGCCACCCTGCCGACCGGGGACGCCCCGACCAGCCTCGCGGTCACCCCGGACGGGAAGAAGGCGTACATCACCAACCTCAACAGCGGCACCCTCACCGAGGTCAACCTGACCGGCTGACCCCGGCGCCGTCACGGCCCCACCGCCGACCGGCCCCTCCGACGGGCTCCCGGCCCGCTCTCCCGCGAGTCGCGAGTTCCGCCGGCGCGAGTCGCGAGTTCCGCGGGCCCGAGTCGCGAGTTCCGCCGGCGCGAGTCGCGAGTTCCGCGGGCCCGAGTCGCGAGTTCCGCCGGCGCGAGTCGCGAGTTCCGCCGTCGCGAGTCGGGGTGTGGGCTGGCTCCCGCGAGTCGGCGGTCTCGGCCGACCGAGTTGCACCCGGAGTCGATCCCGGCGCTTGCGTCCGGTACTCCGTGGGTCGGCGCCGGGTACCGCGATTCGGGGGGTTTCGCCGATCCGCGCGGTCGCTTGCGTTCAGACCCTCGGGTCGCGGGTATCGCTGCAGCGGTTCTGGCGCGGGGGGTCACCCCCACCCCGGTCGGCGGGTCGGCCCCGGTAGGAGTGGGGCCAGCGTCCTCGTCGCCGGGTCGGCCCGGCGGGATGCTTCTTCTCGTTCGACACCGACACCGGGAGGGCCCCGGCGCCAGGACGGAAGGAGAAGCACGATGTCCGCTCAGACCGCTCAGCTCGCTCTCGTCACCGGCACCGGCACCACGGCGCTCTCCCACCGGGACCGCGCCGTCCTGCGCGCCGTCGAGGCCGGCCGCGTCCGGTTGTCGGGGGGCTCCGCCCTCCTCGTCGACGGGCTGTTCCTCGCCGACCCCTTCGCCGCCCCGCGCCTCACCGACGCCGGCCTCATCGCCGACGCCGACGGGTCCGTCGCCCTCACCGAGTCCGGCCGCGCACTACTCGCTGCGTGACGGCCCGCGCACTACTCGCTGCGTGACAGCCGCGCCCCTTCGGCCGCGCCGGGGACCGCCCGCGAGGACCTGCCGAGCTCCTCACGATCCTCCGCCGCCCCGCTCCCGCTCTCGCGATGCGCGGCGAACCGGGTGGCCTGCCACTTCCCCAGCTCACGGATCCCCCACGCGACCAACGCCGCGAGGGCGAGCCCCACGCCGACGGTCCACGCCGCGTTCGCCGCGGGCGACCGCGTCCCGGGCAGGCCTGCCACGGCGTCCCGTGCCGCCTGGTCGTGGTCGTGATGGCCGGCCGGGGCTGCCGGGGCCGGCGGTAGCGGGGCTCCGTACGGGAGCGCGAGGGCCGCGTGGGCGGGCGGGGGCCGCCCGGGCGCGACCAGGTCCGACCATTCGGCGACGACGCCGGAACGGCTCGTCTGCGTCGCCCGGAACCGCACGGGACCCGCGCCCTCGGGCATCCGGCCCACGCGCAGCACGAGGTCCACGGGCTCGGCCCCGACCGTTCCGCCCTTCCACTCGACTCCCGTCGCCGTGCTCGTGGCCTGCCATCCCGGTGGCGCCGACGGCCGCGGGTCCTCCAACGGGCGCGCCGTCGGCAGGTCCACCCGCAGCGCGACGACCGGGTCTGCGGGGTCGTCGTTGGTCACCCGGAACGTCACGACGACGTCGCGGGCGCCGGGGTCGCTGTGGTCGGGCGAGAGCGTGACGTCGGCGGCCGCGGCACCGGCGAAGACCGTGCCGAACCCGACGACCGCCAGGATCAGCAGCAGGGCGCGCCGGAGCGGGACGACGGCCCCGCCGATCCCCCGCATGCCCGTCCCCTCGCGCCCGTACCGGAGGCTCGGCCCCGACGGCCGGCCGTTACCGCACCTCACGTGCCCGGGATGACGGTGGGCGCTCGGCGGCCCCCGGTCAACCTCCCGCGAGTCGGCGATTCCGGGCCACCGAACCGCACATGTCGGGAGACGACGGGTATGGCCAACTCGGCCACCCCGAACCGCCGACTCCCGGGGCAGCGCAACGTGCCGAAGCTCGGAGCCCGACTCGCGTGAGTTCAGAGCTCGAGTTGCGGGAGCCCAGCCCGACCCGCGTTGCAGGAACTCCCGAGTCGCGGGGAGTCGGGGCGGGTGTGGTACTGCTACACCGCGCCGAGGACCGGTTCGAAGGCGAGCTCGGCGGCGCCGACCAGCTTGCCGTCCCGCCCCAGTGGCGAGACGGCGACGCGGGTGCGGCCGGCGGCGCGGCTGACGAGGCTGCGGCGGTGGAGCTCGTCGCGGATCCGGTCGACGAGCGGGGTGGGGAGGGCGGCGAAGAGGTCGCCGAGCACCACGAGCTCGGGGGCCAGCATGTTCACGGCCGTGACGAGGCCCGTGACCAGCCACTCCCCGAACTCGGCGAGCAGGTCGAGCCGGCCGGGGTGGGACTCGAGGTCCCGCAGCTCGGCCACCAGGACGCCGCGGGGGGTGTCCTCGGGCAGCCCCAGCGCCCGGCAGAGCGCGGGCTCGCCGACCTCGGTCTCCCAGCAGCCCTGCTCGCCGCAGAAGCACGCCCGCCCACCGGGCCGGACGATCATGTGCCCGATCTCGCCGACGTACCCGCCGGACCCCCGCAGCGGCACCCCGCCGACGATGACCCCGCCGCCCACACCGACGTCGGCGGACAGGTAGAGCAGGTCGGAGGCGTCCCGCGCCGCCCCGCGGACGTGCTCGGCGAGGGCGCCCAGGTCGCCGTCGTTGCCGACGGTGGTGGGCGAGCCGAGCACCGCGGCGAGCCGGCTGCCCAGGGCGATCTCCCGCCAACCGAGGTTGGGGGCCTCGTGGACCAGGCCGTCGGCCCGCCGGATCACGCCGGGCACGGAGATCCCGACCCCCTGCTCCCGGACGCCCAGCTCGTCGCGCAGCAGCTGGGCCGACTCGGCGATGTGCGTGATCACCTCGCCGGGCAGCCGGGTCGTGCGGTGCAGGTTCCAGCTGTGCCGGCCGAGGATCTGCCCGCCGATCCCGACCATGGCCATCGCGACCTGGTCCACCCGGACGTCGACGGCCAGGACGACCGCGGCCTGCGCCTCGGGCAGGACCAGCAGGGACGGCCGCCCGGCGCCGGTGCGCTGCGCCGGGACGGCCTCCGTGACGACGCCCGCCTCCGCCAGCCCGTCGACCACAGCCTTGATCGTGCTGCGGTTGAGCCCGAGCTCGCTCGCCAGTGTCGCGCGGGTGCAGGGCCCCTCGACGTGCAGGCGCCGCAGCAGCGCGGTCCGGTTGTGCCGGCGCGCGTCGTCGGGACGGGTGCCGGAGGTCGGGACCGAGCGGACTTCTCGCTCGCGGGCTCGCTCGGTCACCTCCCGGCGGCCGCCGACTTCCGCCGGGACAGGACGTCGACGCCGGCCGCGAGCAGCAGCACCAGGCCGGTGATGATGAAGACCACCGCGGCCGGCTGCTTGAGCAGGCCCAGCCCGTTCTCGACCGTCGCCAGCACCGCACCGCCGATGACGGCGTTGGACACCCGGCCCCGCCCGCCGAACAGCGACGTCCCGCCGATCACGGCCGCGCCGACCGCGAACAGCAGTGTGTTGCCGCCACCGGCCGCGGGCGAGACCGACCCGACCTTCGACGAGTAGACGATCGCGCCGATCGCCGCGAACGCCGAGCTGATCACGAACACGGCCGCCCGGATCCGGACGACGTCGATGCCCGCCCGGCGGGCCGCCTCCCGGTTGCCGCCGACGGCGTAGACGTGCCGGCCGAACCGCGTGCGGTCGAGGACGTAGGTCCCCAGCACGAGGAGGACCAGGACGATCGGCACGACATAAGGGATACCGGAGATCGCGATGACCCCCGGCGACCGGTCCTGGGTGAGCAGGAAGGTCGCCACCGCACCGAGCACGACGACGGCGCCGACCTTGATCAGGACCAGCCCCGTCGGCTGCGCCACCAGGCCCTTGTGGAGCCGGGCGCGCTGCTGGAGGAGCTTGACCGCCGCGTACCCGCCCGCCGCGACGACGAACAGCACCCACGAGCCGACCGTCGACAGGTTGCCGTTGGCCACGGCGTTGATCACCGGGTCGCGCAGGCCCAGGGTGCCGCCGTCGCCGATGAGCTGCAGGATCACGCCCTGCCAGGTGATGAACAGGGCGAGGGTGACGACGAAGCTGGGCATCCCCACCCGGGCGACGAGGAAGCCGGTCAGGCACCCGACGACCACGCCGACGCCCACCGCGAGCAGCATCTCGATCCACGGGTTGGCCGGCACGCCGACCAGCAGGATCGCTGCCGTCAGCACGCTCACCACCGCGCCGGCCCACACCCGCACCCAGATCGCCAGCGCCGCGGCGACGAGCATCGCGACGATCAGCACCGCGAAGACGAACCCGCCCATCGCGCCGAGCATGTTCCCGCCGCTCACGAGGTGCAGCGCCATGAGCGCCGCCGCGAGGCCCGACGCCGTGCCCGCGGCGAGGTCGATCTCACCGGTGAGCAGCACGAACACCAGGCCCATCGCGATGATGGTCCGGCCGGCACCCTGCTGGAGGAGGTTCGCGAGGTTCAGCAGGCTGGGGAAGGTGCCGCCGGAGTCGAGGATCGTGAACAGGACGAACAGCGCGGCGAGGCCGAGCAGCGCGGGCAGCGAGCCGAGCTCGCCGTTGCGCAGGCCCCGGAGGTAGCCGCGGATCGCCTCGCCCGTGGTGCGGGCGGTGGTGTCGATGCCGAAGTCGGCCGCCCGGTTGCCGGGGCCGGCCTTCTCGGCGGCGGACTTGTGCGTCTCGGGTGCGGTCACTGCCCGACCACCCCTTCCGGTCGGGCCAGCCCGAGGTCCCCGGACCGGCCTGCGGTGATGAGCTCGACGACCTGCCCGTGCGTGACGTCGCGCGTGGGCACCTCGGCCACCATGCGGCCGAGGTAGAGGGTGGCGATGCGGTCGGCGACCTCGAACACGTCGGCCATGTTGTGGCTGATCAGGACGACCCCGATGCCCTGCTCGGCGAGCCGGCGGACGAGGTCGAGCACCTGCCGGGTCTGCGCGACGCCGAGCGCCGCGGTCGGCTCGTCGAGCAGCACGACCCGGGAGTCCCAGAGGACGGCCTTGGCGATCGCGACGGTCTGCCGCTGGCCGCCGGAGAGGGAGGCCACCGGGGTCCGCACGCTGGTGACGGTGCGGACGGACAGCGAGGCCAGGGTGCGCCGCGCCGCCTGCTCCATGTCGGCCTCGTCGAGCAGCCAGGGCCTGCCGCGCTCCCGGCCGAGGAACATGTTCTGGACGATGTCGAGGTTGTCGGCGAGCGCGAGGTCCTGGTAGACGACCTCGATCCCGAGCCGCGACGCGTCGGAGGGGCTGTGCAGCGCGACGGGGTCGCCGTCGAAGAGGATCTCGCCGCCGTCGATCGGGTGGATCCCGGCGACGCACTTGACCAACGTCGACTTGCCGGCGCCGTTGTCGCCGACGAGCGCGGTCACCTCGCCGGCGCGCACCGTCAGGTCGACGTCGTGGAGCACCTGCACCGCGCCGAAGCTCTTCGACACGGACCGCAGCTGCAGGATGGGTTCGGACATGCGGACCTCCATGCGGGGGCGCGCGGCCGGGACGGGTGCCGAGGGTCGGCTCCCTTCGCGGCCGCGCGCCCGGCTCCGTTACTTGATGCCGGCCGCGTCGCAGGCGGCCTGCGTGGCCTGCACGCAGATCTCGCCGGCCTTGACGTAGCCCGCGTCCGTCACCGTCTTCACGTTGTCCTTGGTGATCAGCTGCGGGGTGAGCAGCACGGACTTGACCTCGCGGTTGCCCTTCGGGTCGTCCACCGTCTGGGTCGCCGTCTGGTCCGCGGTGGCGGTGTCGCCCTTGGCGAGGGCCGCGGCGAGCTTGGCGGTCGCGTCGGCCTCCTCCTGGATCGGCTTGAACACCGTCATGTACTGGTCGCCGCGCAGGATGGCCTGCAGGCCGTCCGCCGTGGCGTCCTGGCCGGTGACGGCCACCTGGCCGTTGAGCCCGTACTTGGTCAGCACGGTGACGATCGCGCCCGCCAGGCCGTCGTTCGCCGCGACGACGCCGTCGACCTTGCCGCCGTTGCCGGTGAGCAGCTGCTCGAAGGTCTGACCGCCGACCTGGTTGTCCCACTTGTCGATGGCCTGGTTGGCGACGAGCTTGAGCTGGCCGGCGTCGTACATCGGCTTCAGCACGGTCTGCTGGCCGTTGTAGAAGAGGGTCGCGTTGTTGTCGGTGGGCGCGCCCTCGATCTGGATGACCTGCGCGCCCTGCTTGCCCTGCAGCGCCTGGGCGAGGCCCTGGCCCTGCAGCGCGCCGACCTTCTCGTTGTCGAAGGACACGTAGTAGTCGCTCGTGCCGCCGAGGTTGAGCCGGTCGTAGTCGATGACCGGGATGCCCTGCGCCTTGGCCTTGGCCGCGACGGCGGAGCCGCCGTCGGAGCTGATCGACGCGATGACCAGCACCTTCACGCCGCTGGAGATCATCCCGTCGGCCAGGGTCGAGAACTTCTGCTCGTCGCCCTGCGCGTTCTGGATGTCGGGGTCGAGCCCCGCGGCGCGCATGGCCTTGTCGAGCATGGGCTTGTCGAAGCCCTCCCAGCGCGCCGACGTGTCCGTCTCCGGGAGGATGACGCCGACCTTGACGCCGCCGCTGCTCGGCGCGGCCGAGCCGCCGGACGAGCCGCCCGAGGAACCGCCGGAGCTGTTCGCCCCGCACGCGGTGAGGGTGAGGACCAGCCCCAGTCCCAGCGCCGCGATCATCTTCGGCGCACCACGCAGCGCCGACCTGCCTACCCGCATCCGCCCTCCACCTCACTGTGGGCCCGGTGCCTGTCGACATCGGGTGAATGTTGTGGGCGACAACGTATGCGGCCGAAGTCTGTGATGCAAAGCATGCTGGATCGGTCAAGGTTCCTCGGGATCGTCACGATTCGGTCTCGCCGGGCGGTGTTTGTTGTCGCAGTGCCGATTCTCGTCGCACCGTGTCACGGGTCCGTCTCCCTCGGTGAGGCACGAAGCGCGCTGCGCGAGCGGGCCGCGTGGCGGACGGGACGGCCCGCCCTCACCGTCGAGGCCCGCACCGCCAGTTGCGCCACTCGGGCGCGGGCCGGCGGGGTGAGCGCTTCCGGCCCGACGACTACGGGTCGACCGGCCCCCGACCTCGCCGACCGGCGTGCTCCGTCCGGGAAGGTTCACGCTCCGTATCACCCCGAGCGGCCGCACCTCCGCTCCCGACGCGGCCGATGTCGCGCGAAGGGACCACCACCGGATCGAGTGGTCTTCACTCGGGCGGCCTCCTGGCGACGACGGACGGTGACCGACCCTGGTCGTCACTCTCCGTGACGAGGGGGCGCCTCCCGGGGCAGCTGGACGACCTCGGGTGCGCGGTCCCCGTCCCGCGACCGCAGCGCCACCGCAGCGATGACGGCGGCGATCCCGACGGCCTCGGCCGCGCCCGGGAGCTGCCCCAGCGCCAGGAAGCCGATCACCGTCGCGGTCGCCGGGAGCAGGGCCAGGAGCACCGCGAACCGGCCCTGCCCGACCCGCCGCAGCACCACCTGGTCGAGGCCGTACGGGATCACGCTGGACAGCACGCCGACGCCGACGGCCAGCAGCACCACCACCGGGTCGGCGAGCGGCGCGAGGCCCGCGGCGCCGTCGAGGAACAGCACCGGCGAGCACAGGACGGCCGCGACGGTGAAGCCGACGGCCATGTCGTCGACCCCGTTCCCGGCGGTCGCCACCCGCTTGCCGAGGAGGATGTAGGCGGCCCACATGACGGCCGCGGCGAGCGCCCACAGGACCCCCGAAGGGCTGCCCGACCAGCGCACATCCGCGATGAGGGCGACCCCGCCCGCGGCCAGCACCACGGCCCCGACGTCCCGGGGCCGGCGCGAGAGCGCCGCCGCCACCGCGACGGGCCCGCAGAACTCCAGCGCCACCGCGGTGCCGAGCGGCAGCCGCGCGATGGCCTCGTAGAACGCGGCGTTCATGAGCGCCGTCGCCAGCCCGAACGGGATCGACCGGCGCAGCCGCGCGGGCCGCCAGGCCGCCCCGTGCGGACGCCGCCAGGCGAGCAGCACCAGGCCCGCGCCCAAGATCCGTAACACTGCGACGGCCGCGGGCGACAACCGGTCGAACACTCCGACCGCGAGGGCGGCCCCGACGTACATCGAGGCGCCCCCGACGACGAAGAGCACGGGCGCCGGGACCCGGCGGGTCGGGCTCGACGTCACGACCCCACCCCCGGTTGCGCTCCGTAGCCGCGAGGACCCGACTGTTTACACGCCACACCTTGCGGTGTCACACCGCGCACCGCATCATTCACTCGTAGTCAACTGAATCCGTGTTCGTCATCGGACCGCCACCGCCTCGACGGTCACCCGACCCCGAAAGGTCGATCTGTGATTGTCGTCGCGACACGGGACGGGAACACATGCAGGGGTAGTGAACGTCTGCAAGAGTGGGCGCACCGCGCGAGCGGTCGTCACAGCAAGCGACACCGGGAGACCGGTGTCGAGACGGAGGGAGACCGCTATGCAGCCTGGAACCCTGACCCGGCCCGAGTTGACCCTCGCCGACCGCTGTGACCGCTGCGGAGCGGCCGCAAAGGTTCGTGCCGTGCTGCCTTCCGGCGGCGAGCTCCTGTTCTGCGGACACCACGCGCGTGCGCACGCCGACAAGCTGCGCGAGCTCGAGGTGGACGTCCAGCAGGGTGCCGAGTAGGCACGAGTGATGGGCGATCGGCGACTCCCCTCGCCGGTCATGTGAGCGTCGTCGAGAGGGCCCGCCCCCCCGGGTG
>NZ_JAJSOK010000124.1 GCF_021283305.1 Pseudonocardia kujensis | reverse complement strand
AGCGCCGACAGGGCCTGGCCACTCATGCCGGCACGGTCTCCAGGTACCGCTGCAGCTCGGCGGTCTTGATCGCCCAGCCCTCGGTGTTCCCGCGGTGGTGGGCGGCGGCGTCGCCGGTCAGGCTCGCGAACCCGCTCTCCCTGACCCGGACGAGGGTCCCGTCCGCGGTCTCGGTCAGGGTGAACTCGACGAGCGTCTCGTCCCCCGGCGAGGGCTCGATCCCCCGGCTGCGCGCCCACCGGAAGCTGAACACCTCCGGTTCCTCGACCCGTTCGACCCGGGCGACGCTGGTCCCGTGGCCCTCGAAGCTGAGCGTGAGCCGGCCGCCCGGGCGCAGGTCGATCTCCGCCCCGGCATCGCCGAACCAGCGTCCGAGGTGCTGCGCCCGGGTGATGACCTCCCAGACGCGGGGACGGGCGGCGTTGACGGTGATCTCGCGGGTGATGGTGTCCACGGTGTCCTCCTCGGTCGATGTGCAAGCACGAGGTTGCACCATCGCGAGGTGCAAGTCAAGGCTTGCAGGAGCAGGATGGTGGCATGGACACGCTGATCGAGCGCCTCCGCGCGGTGCAGGTCTCCTCGCTCTGCGACGCAGACAAGGGACTCGCCGTCGTCGACCCGACGATCCGCGCGATGGTCCCGGACGTCTCGTTCGCCGGGCCCGCGTTCACGCTGCTCGCCTACGACGACCACCTGCCCGTGCTCGTCGCGCTGCGGGAGGCCGAGCCCGGGTCGGTGCTGGTGGTGGCCACGAACTCGTTGCGCAAGGCGGTGTCCGGCGAGCTGTTCGCCACCGAGGCGCGCCGGCGGGGGATCGTGGCGATCGTGATCGACGGCTACTGCCGGGACCTCCGCGGCCTGCGGCGGATCGGGCTGCCGGTGCACGCGCGGGGCACCAACCCGATGTCCGGCACCACCCGCGACCCGGGCACCTTCGGGCGCGAGGTGCTGCTCGGTCGGGTGCGCGTCTCGCCGGGGGACATCGTGGTCGGGGACGACGACGGGGTCGTCGTCGGCCCGCGGGAGCGCTTCGCCGCCGCGGTCGACACCGCCGAGGAGATCGAGCGGGCGGAGAAGGCGCTGCTCGAGGGCATGGCGGCGGGCCGGGACCTGCACGCCATGACCACGGTCGACGAGCACCTCGCCGCCCTCGCGAAGGAACAGCCCAGCACCCTGGGCTTCACGGTCTGACCGCAGAACTCGCGACTCGCGCTGCCGGATCTCCCGACTCGCGGGAACCGAGGCTCCTGTTCCCCGCGAGTCGGGACCTCGTGCAGCGCGAGTCGCGAGTTCGCGTGGGTCAGGAGGAGAAGGTGATCTCCACGGAGCCGTGGGGGCCGAAGTCGGCGCGGACGGCGTCGCCGGCGGAGATCGCGGGGACCGGGGTGGTGGAGCCGGTCGTCACGATCTCGCCGGCCCTGAGGCCGGTGCCGAGGTGCGCGAGCTCCTCGGCGAGCCACACCAGTGCCGTGCGCGGGTCGCCCATCACCTCGGCGCCGTTCCCCACGGCGGCCTTCTCGCCGTTGATCCACAGGGCTGTCCCCGCTGTGGACAACTCGATCCCCTGCCAGTCCGGGATCTCCGGGCCGAGCACGAACTGCCCGGCGCACGCGACGTCGGCCAGCAGCAGCGAGCTGCCGGCCCGCGGGTAGTCACGCAGCCGGGAGTCGGGTACCTCGATCGCCAGGTGCAGCGCCGCGACGGCCGCGAGCACCTCCTCCCGCGACGCCCCCGCCGGCACGTCGGACGCCATCCGGAACGCGAACTCCGCCTCGACCACGCGCATGTGCAGGCCCCCGAAGGGCAGGGTGGCGCCGGGCTCGAAGCGGAACCGGTCGAACAGCCGGCCCGGCAGCGGGGTGCCGATGCCGATCACGGCCTGGCTCGGCGCCGACGTCGCCGCGATCTTCCAGCCGTACCCCGGGCCCGCCCGCTCGCCGATCCGTTGCTGGATCGCCCAGCCGGCCGCGTGGTCGTAGGGGCGCAGGTCCTCCGGGAGGTCGTCGAGCACGTCGCCGTCCGTCCACGCCCGCCAGAGCAGGTCGGCGGCGTGGTCGGCGGTCGTCAGGGCCTCGGCACTGAGGGGCATGGACGTGATCGTCGCCTCACCGGCCCCCGGAACGCAATGCCGCGACGACCTCCTTCACCCGCGGGTCCGCCACGAGTTCCTCGAGCGGGACCGGCAGCGGCAGCCGCCAGTTCGGGTACTCGTCGACGGTTCCGGGCAGGTTGGGCTGCCGGGTCTCGCCGACGACGTCGTACGGCGAGGCGAGCACGAGCCGGCTGCGGCTGCGGGCGAGCAGGGCGTGCATCGCGACCACGATCCGGTCGTCCGCGGCGTCGGGGGAGTCGAGCACCCCCTCGGCGACCAGCAGGGCGACCAGCTCCTCCCGCTCGGCGGCGGCCTTGCGCTCCTCGGCGGCCACGTCGTCGAGCAGGCCGAGGTCGGCGCGGACCCGGACGTGCTCGCCGCTCAGGAAGCCCGCGGCCGTCGGCAGGTCGTGGGTGGAGATGGTCGCGACGGCCTCCTCCGGCCACTCGTCGGGCGGCATGAGCGCGTCCTCGCGCTCGGGGTCGCGGGCGAACCAGAGCACGGTCGAGCCGAGCATGTTCCGGCTGTGCAGGGCCTCGGTGACCTCGGGCTCCACGGTCCCGAGGTCCTCGCCGACCACGGCCGCGCCGGCCCGGGCGGCCTCGAGGGTGAGGACGGCGAGCATCGCCTCGGCGTCGTAGTGCACGTAGGTGCCGCGGTCGGGCGTGCGGCCCGGCGGCACCCACCAGAGCCGGAACAGCCCGGCGACGTGGTCGATCCGCAGCCCGTCGGCGTGGCCGAGGAGGGCGCGCAGCATGTCGCGGTAGGCCGCGTACCCCGTGTCGGCCAGGCGGTCGGGGCGCCACGGCGGCAGGCCCCAGGCCTGTCCGCGCTGGTTGAAGGCGTCGGGTGGGGCGCCGACCGTCACGTCGAGGGCCAGGACGTCCTGCAGCGCCCACGCGTCGGCGCCCTCCGGGTCGCACCCCACGGCGAGGTCGTGGATGACGCCGAGCGGCATGCCCGCCTCGCGGGCGGCGGTGCGCACCCCGGAGAGCTGGTCCGCGAGCCGCTGCTGCACCCAGCCGTGGAACGCGACCCGCGGGGCGAGGTCGCGTCGGGCCCGGGCGACGGCGTCGGAGCCGGGATGGCGCAGCTCCTCGGGCCAGAGGGTGAACCGGCCGCCGTAGCGCTCCGCGAGCGCGCAGTAGGTCGCGAAGTCGACGAGGTCGGGCCCGGGCTCGCTCGGGTCGGGCCGCCCCGCCGACCGCCACAGCAGCTCCAGCGCCGACCGCTTCGCCGCCCACACCCGGTCGTGCGCGATGCGGTCGCCGACGGTCTCCGGGCGCAGCGCGTCGACCTCGGCGCGGGTGGCCGCGTCGGCCGCGGCGTACTCCGCGAGGTCGGTGATCCGCAGTGCCAGCGGGGTCGCGAACCGCCGGCTCGACGGCGTGTACGGCGAGGGCTGCACGGGCGAGAGCGGGGTGATCGCGTGCAGCGGGTTGAGCAGGACCGCCGAGGCGCCCTGCCCGCCGGCGTGCGGGGTGAAGCGCCGCAGGTCGCCGAGGTCGCCGATGCCCCAGCTGTCGGCGGAGTGCAGCGCGTAGAGCTGCAGCATCCAGCCCCACGACCGCGGCGTCGGCGGCAGCGCCCGCGGCGAGACGACGACCGTGACCTGCTGCTCCGCCGTCTCCAGCCGGTACCAGCCGGGCTCCAGGCCCGTCAGCTCGCCCTCGACCTCGCGGCGCGTGCCGTTCTCGTCGACCAGCACGCCGGGCACCGGGAGCGGACGGGAACGGTCGGCGCGCAGGCCGATCGTGCCGGGGAGCAGCCCGCGCGCGGCCTGCTCGCGGGCCTCGGCCAGCGCCGCGGCCCGGGCGGCGGGGCTCGACGCGTCGACGTCGAGCAGGCCCAGGACCTCGACGACCACCTCCTCGTCGACGGTGACCGGCCTGCGGTCGCCGTCGTTGTAGACCGTCGCGACGCCGTGCGCCGCGGCCAACTCCGAGAGGTCCGGATCGATCGCCACGAGGGGGAATCGTCCCGGATCGGGGCCGCCTCCGCCCGGTCGGACCCCCCGTCCGCGCCGCGGCGGGCCACCCGGCCCGACTGAATCGCGCTGAGCTGGGCCGATACCCGGCCGGGCGACACGCCGCGAACCGGTCGCCGAACAGGGTGAACGGGCCTCCCGGTGCTACGGTCCTGCGACGAGTCCGGGCGGGCCCGCACGTCTCGCGCGGCCGCGGCGAGGGCACCGGTCGGGCCTCGACGAGATCGCGCGAGGAGAGCCGAATGAGCACGTGGGCCCTGGTCGTCATGGTCCTGCTCGTGCTGCTGGCCGCCGGGATCGTCCTGGTGGCGATGCGCCGCGGCGGCCGGGACGGGGCGACCGTCGCCGGAACCCCGTCCCCGCCCGAGGCCGAACGGCCCGCGGGGCGGACGGTGGGCGACCTGGTCCGCGACCGGTACGCCGGTGCGCCCACCGACCCCGGGGCCACCGAGCCCACCGTGCCCGCGGAGGCCGCCGCGCCGGCCGGCGAGGACCCGGTCACGGCCGAGGACGCGGCCACGGCCGAGGACGCGCCCGCCGCGCCGGCCGACACGCCCGCGGAGAACGGCCCCGAGGAGCCGCCGGCCGAACGCCGGGTGGTGGCCGAGGAGATCGACGCCGGCCCGGTCGGTCCTCCGTGGACGCGCGGGTTCGTCGACGGCGTGCCGGTCGAGGCGCCGCCGCGCATCCGGCCGCAGCGTCGGTCCGCGGTGGACCCGGCGCTGGTCGCCCGGGTCACCTCGGTCGCCCCGCCCACGCCCAACCGCGACGACCGGCCGATGGCCCGGGGGATCGTCAGCCCGGCCGTCGCCGAGGCGGTGGCGCGGGCCGAGGCGTCGCGCAGGCGGAGGGGACCCGAGGCCCCGTCCGACGAGACCGGGGTACCCGCTCCGCGCGACGGCGGCGGTCAGCGCCCGATGCTCGCCGTCGTTCGCGGCGGGGCGGACGACGGGCGCGATGTCCGCAGGCTGCGCTCGGTCCCGTCGATCACCGCGATGACCGCCGGTGCGACCGCAGCCTCCCTCGCGGAGCCGGTGCTGGCCGGGCCGGTGGTGGTCGAGGAACCCGAGGAACACCCGGTCGAGCAGGTCGCCGAGCCGGTGGTCGAGGAGTCGGTGGTCGAGGAGTCGGTCGCCGACGTTCCGGTGGTCGAGACGGTCGCTGCGGAGGAGCCGCTCGTCGAGGAGCCGCCTGCCGAGGAGTCGGTCGTCGAGGAGTCGGTCGTCGAGGAGGCGCTTGTCGAGGAGCCGCTTGTCGAGGAGCCGGTCGTCGAGGAGGCGGTCGCTGCGGAGGAGCCGGTCGTCGAGGCGCCGGTGGCCGAGACCGTCGAGGGGGCGGTCGACGCTGCACCTGAGCCCACTCCTGAGCCCACCGCTGAGCCCACCGCTGAGCCCGCGACCAGCCCCGACCCGGAGATCGACACCCCGGCTGCGGAGGCCGCGCCCGGGCCCGTCACGCTGAGGCCCGTGAGCCCGACGACGAGCGCCCCCGAGCCCGCCCCGCTGCCCGCCGGCACCGACACCGCCCCCGACGAGGCCCGCGCGGCCGAGCACGCCGCCGTCGACCTGGCCCTGCTGCGCACCCTCGGGTTCGCCGACCCCAACCCGCGCCCCGGCGCCGCCCCCGTCGTCGACCTCGCCGTCGTGCACGAGGAGGAGGAGCCGCCGGCGCCCGGGCAGGCCGTGCCCGTCCGGTTCCTGGTCGTGCAGCGCGACCGGCTCCCGGTGGCCGACGCCACCGTCACGCTCCTCGACCCGCGTGGCCGCGAGACCGCCTCCGCGAGCGCCGACGTCGCGGGTCGCGGCGAGGTCACCGCGCCCTGCCCGGGCGGGTACGTGCTGGTCGCCGCGGCGAACGGGCACCAGCCGGGGGTCGTCGCGCTGACCGTGCCCGACACCGAGTACGCGGTGGCGGAGGTCGAGGTGCAGCTCGTGCGCTCCTCCACGATCGCCGGTGCGGTCCGGGACGTGCGGGGTTCGGGCGTCGCCGCCGTCGCGGTCTCCCTGCTGCAGGACGGCGAGCTGGTCGCCACCACGATCACCACGCCCGCGGGCGGTTACCGCTTCGGTGAGCTGGCCGCCGGCGAGTACAAGATCGCGGTCGTCGCCGAGGGGCGCGAGCCGCGGGCCCTCCCCGTCCGGGTGGACGAGGAGGCCGACGCGGCGCAGGACGTCGTGCTGACCGGGCCGGTCGCGCAGCCGGCCGCCGCCGGCGAGCACTGAGGGCCCGCCGGTGCCGGTCGCGGAGGGGCGCCTGCCGGGCGTCCTCGGCGAGCTGTTCTGGCGGGGGTGGCTCCCGGACATCGAGGTCACCGGTGTCCTGCTCGTCAGCCACGGCCTGGGTGAGCACTCCGGCCGCTACGCCGCGCTCGCGCAGGCCCTCACCGCCGACGGCTGGGCGGTCTACGCCCCCGATCACGCCGGCCACGGGCTGTCCGAGGGCCGGCGGGTCGACGGCGGCCCGACGAACTGGGTCCCCGATCTCGACCTCGTCCGCCGGCACGCGGCCGCCCGGCACCCCGGCCGGCCGCTGATCCTGCTGGGGCACAGCATGGGCGGGCTGATCGCATTGCGCTACGCCGCGGTCCACCAGGCGTCCCTCGCCGGTCTGGTGCTCTCCGCCCCGGCGCTGTCGAAGCAGGCCGTCCCGGGCCGGCTCGTCCCGCTCCTGACCGCACTCGCTCGCGTGGCTCCCACGCTCCGGCCCGCGGGGATCGACGTCGCGGACCTCAGCAAGGATCCGGCGGTCGTCGCGGCGTACCGGGCCGATCCGCTCGTCCACCAGGGCCACCCGACGCTGCGGCTCGGCTCCGCGATGTTCGACGCCATGGACGAGGCCCTCGCGACGGCGGCGGCGATCCGGCTGCCGGTGCTGCTGCAGCACGGCGTCGACGACGCGATCACGACGGTCGAGACCTCGCGAGCGCTGGCCGCGGCCCTCGGCTCCGCGGACCTCACCGTCGAACTCTACGAGGGCCTCTGGCACGAGATCTACAACGAGCCGGAGCGGGACCGACCGATCGCCGACCTCCGTACCTGGTTGGCCGCGCACCGCTGACCCGACGCGCCCTCGGTACTGACGAGGAGGTGAGCCCCGGTCCGGCAGCCTCCTAGATCGGCAGCTCCTCGGCGGGGTCCATGTCGAAGGCGAGGTGGTCGACGATCGCGGTGAGCAGCGGGCGGCGGGGCAGGCCGAGGGACCGCAGCTCGTCGGCCATCGGATGGCCCGAGCCGAGGACGAGCGTGCCCGCGCCCGCGCCGACCCGGATCCCGCGCAGCCGGGCGCGGACGGGGCTGGCGAGCATCACGCCGTCGCGCGGGGCGAAGGCCGTGACCGCCCCGGGCACGGTGCCCGGCAGCGCGAACGGCAGCGTCGAGAGGGCCGCGGTCAGCACGTGCCGGCCCTCGTGCGCGAGGTGCCCGCTGGCGCGGGAGCCGCGGATGTCGAGCTCGGCGGTCCCCAGCCACTTCGGCAGGCCCCACATCGCGCGCCCGGCCTCCATCGTGAACGTCTCGGTGACCGGCAGCTGGGTGATGTGCACGCCGATCCGGCCGCGGAACCGCACCGGGAGGGCGAGGGCCAGCTCGTCGTAGGTGCCGAGGTCGTTGACCCGGTAGTCGACCAGCCCGACGACGGCGAGCGCCCACCCCCCGACGGCCACCGGCTCCAGCCCGGTGCCCTCGAGCAGCGCCGCTGTGCGGGCCGCCCGCACGGGGTACGCGGCACAGGCCGCGCCCGCGTCGCCGATGCGCACGGGGAAGGTCAGGTGCTTCCCCTGCACCTCCCAGCTGCCGTCGTCGAGCTTCGTCGCCATGGCCGCATCCTGCCCGGTGCGAGAGCGCCCGGCGGCCGGTCGACGGGCCGTGTCCGGCCCGCACGGACCACGAATCGCCGCCTCCCCGGCGACCTGGCAGGCTGTCGGCGGGGCGCCGGCCCCACGGTGCGGAGGAGGGCTCGTGACGGATCCGGACGGCCCCGGCGTCCGGAGCCTGCTCGCGACCGTCGACCGGTCGGACGCACCGCTCGGGCCCCGGGGGGAGTGGCCCGCCGAGCTGGCCGCGGCGGTCGGCCTCATGCTCGACTCGCCGCACCCGCTCGCCGTGTTCTGGGGCCCGGAGCACCACCTCGTCTACAACGACGCGTTCGCCGCCGTCCTCGCCGACCGGCACCCGCGGGCCTTCGGCCGGCCGGGCGCGGAGGTCTGGTCCGAGGTGTGGGACCGCGTCGGCCCGGCGCTGCGGCACGTCCTCGACACCGGGGAGGCGGTGCAGCACACCGACGACCGGCTGGTCGTGGACGGCCCCGCCGGGCCGCGGGAAACCTTCTGGCGCTTCGCGTTCAGCCCCGTCCGGGCCGCGGACGGGGCGGTCGCGGGCGTGTTCGCCGTGATGTCGGAGAGCACGGCGCACGTCGTGGCCGCCCGGCGCACCGCCCTGCTCGGCCGGCTGGCGAAGCTGGTCCGGGACGCGGATCCGGCCGACCCGGCGACCGCGCACGTCGTCGCCGCGCTCGTGGACTCGCCGGACGTGCCGTTCGCGCTGATCGGCGGGGTGGGCGCGCCCGTGGCCGTGGGCGTGGACCCGACACCCGAGCTGGTCGCGCTGCTGGACCGGGAGGGGCTCGTCACGCTGCCGTCCGGGGAGCGGGCGTGGGCCGCGCCGCTGAGCGGCGGGGTCCGGCTGCTGCTCGGTGCCACGCCCCTGCACCCGATCGACGAGGAGCACCGCGAGTTCCTCGCGCTGGTGGCCGGGCACGTCGACGCCGCGCTGGCGGCGGTGCGGACGGCCACGGGGGACCGGGAGCGCACCGGCAAGCTGGAGCGCCGCGACCGCAGCCGCACCGAGTTCTTCACCGGTGTCAGCCACGAGTTCCGCACGCCGCTGGCGCTGATCATGGGTCCGCTCGAGCAGCTCCGCGCGGCGGACGACCCCCGGGTCCGGCACGACGCCGACGTCGCCCACCGCAGCGCGCAGCGGATGCTCAAGCTGGTCAACACCCTGCTGGACGTCTCGCGCCTGGAGGAGGGGCACCCCGACGCCGGCTTCGCGCCCGTCGACCTCGGCACCCTCACCGGCGAGCTCGCGGCCCTGTTCCGCGCCCCGACCGAGCGCGCCGGGCTGCGGCTCGACATCGACTGCCCTCCGTCCGAGCGGCCCGTCTGGGTCGACCAGGACATGTGGGAGAAGATCGTCCTCAACCTGCTGAGCAACGCCCTCAAGTTCACCTTCGAGGGCGGCCTTCGGGTGAGCACCCGCCTCGAGGACGACCGGTTCGTGCTGCGGATCGCCGACACCGGCACCGGTGTGGCGGCCGACGAGCTGCCGCGGCTCTTCGACCGGTTCCACCGGGTCCGCGCCGCCCGCGCCCGCTCGTACGAGGGCAGCGGGATCGGGCTCGCGCTGGTCCGCCAGCTCGTGGAGGTGCACGGCGGCACCGTCGACGCGACCAGCACGGCGGGCGTCGGCAGCACCTTCACCGTGCGGCTGCCGCTCGGGTTCGTCCACCTGCCGGTCGAGAGCATCACCCTCGGGCGGCCCGCGGCCAGGCCGCACCCGCGTCCGGAGACCTTCGAGCCGTTCGTCGCCGAGGCGCTGCGCTGGACCCCCTCGCGTCCCGAGGACCGCGGGACGCCGCGGCTGCCGGAGTCCGTGGACCCGCCCCAGGGCCGGGTGCTCGTCGTCGAGGACGACCCCGACATGCGCGAGCACCTGCACCGGCTGCTGAGCGAGAACTGGTCCGTGCACGCGGTGGCGAGCGGCACCGAGGCGCTCGACGTGGCCCGCTCCGACCCCCCGGACCTCGTCGTCGCGGACGTCATGATGCCCGAGCTCGACGGCATCGGGCTGCTCCGCGCGCTGCGCGCCGACGCCCGCACGGCCGGCTTGCCGGTGGTGCTGCTGTCCGCGCGGGCCGGCGAGGAGGCCGCCGTCGAGGGTCTCGCCGCGGGCGCGGACGACTACCTCGTCAAGCCCTTCTCCGCCCGCGAGCTGCTGGCCCGCGTCGCCAACCACCTCCACCTGGGCCGGGTCCGGCGGGCCGCGGAGCTGCGCTTCCGCGCCATGGCCAACTCCACGCCCGCGCTCATCTGGGTTGACGACGCCGGCGGTCACCGGGTGTTCGTCAACCGCGGCTGGCTGGACTTCACCGGCGCGCGCGACGCGGTCGGCGAGCTCGGGCTGGACTGGCGCGAACGCATCCACCCGGACGACCGTGAGCGCTACCGCTCGGTCGTCGAGGCGGCGACCCGGACCGGC
>NZ_JAJSOK010000123.1 GCF_021283305.1 Pseudonocardia kujensis | reverse complement strand
GCCCGGCCACGGACTCGACATCGAGCAGCTCACGCTGCGGATCAGACCGACCCTGCACACGGGCATCGTCCCAGCGGCCCGAGATCGACTGGCGGTCCGACACCCGAGCTTTTCAGCAGTCTCCTAGAAGACGCTGAGGGTGACGGTCGAGCCCTCCTCGACCGAGGTCCCCGGGCCCGGGTCCTGGTTGAGCACCCGGGGGTTCTCCCTGCCGAACGGGAAGTTCCGCTCGACGTCGACCTCGAGCCCGCGGCGCTCGAGGCGCTCCCGGGCCTCGTCGAGCCGGTCACCGATCACGAGCGGGACGTCGACCTCCTGCGGCGGCTGCACACCCTTGCTCAGCACGAGGGTGACCGCGCCGCCGATCGGCAGTGTGGTACCCGCCGGCGGGTCCGTGCGCAGCACCGCACCCTGCGCCACCGTGGCGCTGAACTCCGCCGCGGACCCGGAGGTCGCGGACGTGAGCTGCGCGGCCTGCAGCTGCTGCTGCGCCGCCTCCACCGTGCTGCCCTCGGCGATCGCCGGGACCACGGGGCGTCCGGTCGAGACGGTGAGGGTCACGGAGCTGCCGCGCAGCAGCCGGGATTCGGGGGCGGGGTCGACGGCGGCCACCCGGTCGGCGGCCACGTCGTCGTGGTGCTGTTCGGTGACCGACCAGGCGAGGTCCGCCTGGGTGAGCAGCTGCTCGGCGGCGGTGCGGTCCAACCCCACGACGGCGGGCATCGACGTCCACCGGCCCGACCCCAGCCACCACGCCGCGCCACCGACGACCAGGCCGAGCAGCAGCAGGAGCACGATCCACAGCGCGAAGACGCGGCGTCCCCGGCGCCGGGCGATCCGGTGGTCCGGCAGCACGCCGAGGCGGGGGGCCGACGCGGTGCCGTGCCGTCCGGCGCGCCCGCCTCGGTCGATCCCGGTCGGCGGGTCGTCGGGCCACTCCGCCCGGCTCAGCGCGCGGGTGCCGCCGGGCCCGGCGGGGTGGGCCGGGGCCTCGAGCGCGAAGCCCTCGGCCGGCACCGTGTCCTGCTCCTCCAGCGGCGGCGCGGGTGGCAGCGGGACCGGCACCTGCGGCACGGCCAGCCACTCGCGCAGCCCGACGAGCTCGCCGAGGAACGCCGCGGCATCGGCCGGACGGCGGGCGGGGTCGCGCGACGTGGCCCGGCGGACCAGGTCGTCGAGCTCCGGCGGGACCTCGGTCGCGACCGCCGAGGGCGGTGGCACGTCGTCGTTCACGTGCCGGTAGGCGACCGAAAGGGGGTTGTCGCCGGTGTAGGGCGGGGCGCCGGTGAGCAGCTCGTAGCAGAGGACGCCGGCGGCGTAGACGTCGCTGCGCGGGTCGGCCTGGCCGGTGGCGACCTGTTCGGGTGAGAGGTAGGCCATCGTCCCGAGGATCATCCCGGCGTGGCTGACCCCGGCCTCGGCCGCCGCGGTGACCAGCCCGAAGTCGGCGACCTTGACGCTCCCGTCCCGCCCGAGCAGCACGTTCTCGGGCTTGACGTCGCGGTGCACCATGCCGAGGCGGTGCGCCTGCGCGAGGCCCGCCAGCACCGGCTCCAGGACCGCGAAGGTCGCCGGCACGCCCAGCGCGCCCCGCCGGCGCAGCACGTCCCGCAGGGTGCCGCCCTCGACCAGCTCCATGACCAGGAACAAGGTGGGCTCGCCGCCGGGCGGCGTGCACCGGCCCTGGTCGTGGACGGCGACGACGTGCGGGTGGTCGATCCGCGCCGCGGAGCGCGCCTCCCGCTCGAACCGGGCCCGGAAGGTCGGGTCCGCCGCCAGCCGCGGATCCATGATCTTGATCGCGACCGGCCGGTCCAGCCGGGTGTCCAGCCCCCGGTGCACGGTGGACATCCCGCCGCGGGCCACCACCGGCCCGATCCGGTACCGCGCGTCGATCAAGGCTCCGGGGGAGCCGGGCGGGGCGGTCACCCCCCGACGGTACCGCCGGGCGAAGTCCGGCCGCGCGTCTCCCCTCGGCGGTCGGTGCTGTGGCATGGTGACGCGCGTGAGTGAGACGAACGGGACGGGCCCCGTCCTGTCCGACGACATCGCCGTCCTGCCGGCCACCGAGGTCGCCGAGATCCTCTCGGTCCCGCGGACCCGCGTGCACCAGCTGATCAAGGACGGCCAGCTGCTCTCGCTGAGGCGCGAGGGCACCACCTGCGTGCCGGCCGACTTCCTCGAAGGCAACGCCGTGGTGAAGGGCCTCTCCGGCACGATCACCGTGCTGCGCGACGGCGGCTACCCCGACATCGACATCCTGCGCTGGCTCTTCACCGAGGACGAGAGCCTGCCCGGCACGCCGATCGCGGCGATCCGGGCCGGGCGGCACCGCGAGATCAAGCGGCGCGCCCAGGCCATGGCGTTCTGAGCGGCTTTCGGGGCGGCATTCCGAACGGAGTTCCGGCCGGAGGTCCGGGCGCGTGACCACCGGCCGGACCCGCGGGCCCCGGGGGCCGTCGGGTGGCGCCGCGGCGGCCCGGACATTGCAGTCGGCGGCGACGTGGGCACGCGGCGCATCAGCCGCCTGTTGGCGGCGTGTCCGGTGTTGCGGTGCGCCCGCTCGTGCGGAGTGGATCCGATTGGCCTGCTTCCGTGAGGAAGTTCATGAAGACGTCGGCGAACTCGCCGGCGCACTCGATCTGCGGCATGTGTCCGGCCCCGTCGAACCGATGTGTTCTGGCATGGGGGAAGAGTGCTCTTCCCCGTCGCAGATGGTGCTCGGGTAGGATCCGGTCCCTCGATCCCCACATGAGCAACATCGGCCTGCAGTGCTCTTCCACGGCTCGCAGCAGCTCGGTTCGCCAGCCGGCCCGCACGCCGCGGATCCCGATCAGGCGGTGCGCGGTCTCGTGAAGGTTCGGCCCGGCGTCCACGCGGCGTGCCAGTTCCACTGCGTGATCGATCCGCGGCCCCGTCGCGTAGGACGAATCCGCGAAGATCAAGCGCTCGGTGAGGAGTGCTGACGCTCTCGTCGTGGTGTTTGCGAGAAGATTGCCGATTCCCGGAACTGCCAGGAGTCGGATCAACGGCGTGACCTCGCGTCCGAATCCTGCGCTGGCAACCAGTGTCAGCGATGCGACACGTTCGGGACGAGCGGCCAGCACGCCCATGGCGACGGCGCCGCCCAGCGAATTGCCGGCGACGTGCCACGGCGACGACGGGTCCACGTCCACCGCGTCGAGTGTTTCGACGGTGGCGGTGGCGAGCGCGGGGATGTCCATCGGGCCCGGCGCGCGCTCGGACATGCCGAAACCCGCGATGTCGACCGCGACGGTCCGGTACGCCTTCGAGAGAAAGGGGAACTGGGATCCCCAATCTTCCAGGCTGCGTCCGATGCCATGGAGCAGGACCACGGTTGGTGCATCGGACGGCCCGGCGACGCGGAGGCGAGTTCGACGTCCGCAGATGGTGGTGACGACGGGATCGTTCACGCGACGCCACCGGTGCGTGCGGCGGATTTCTGGTCGTTCGCGGACGAGCGCGTGAAGTGCAGCGCCGAATCGTCGATCCGGCTGCGGCAGAGTCGCTCCCTGTCGAACGTGTAGCTCTGCTCGACCGTCCACGGCCCGCGCACACCGCGCCTGGGCAGCCGGTGCACGCCACGCTGCATGTAGCCGGACGGGAGGTCGTAGTAGACGTCGGTGGGCATGGCAGGGTCGTCGAGCACCGGCGTGGCGACGTCGTAGGCGTGTCGGTCCATGTACCCGACCAAGCGGCACAGGTATTCGCCCAGCAGGTCCACCTTCAACGTCCATGACGCGTTCGAGTAGCCCAGCGCGAAGACGAAGTTGGGCACGCCGTCGAGCATGGCGCTCTTGTAGACGACGCGTTCGCCCGGAACCACCGGCATGCCGTCGACGACGATGTCGATGCCGCCGAACGCCTGCAAGTTCAGACCGGTCGCGGTCACGATGATGTCGGCCTCGAGCGTGTCACCCGACTTGAGTTCGAGTCCCTCTGCCGTGAAGCGCTGGATGTGGTCGGTGACCACCGTGGCCTTCCCGTCCCGGATGGCCTCGAACAAGTCGTTGTCCGGTACGAGACACATGCGTTCGTCCCACGGGTCGTAGACCGGGTTGAAGTGCACGTCGACGTCGAATCCCTCGGGGAGGGCTCTGGCATTGAGGTGTCGGATGACCCTGCGCATCAGTGCCGGGTATCGCCGACTGGCGGAGTAGAGCAGTTGTTGGCGAAGAAGATTTCGCCGGCGGGAGATCCGGTACGCCAAGGTCGGCGGAAGAATTCTGCGCAGACCGTTGACGAAGGGGTCTCGTCGTGGCATGGAGACGACGTAACCGGGGCTTCGCTGGAGCATCGTCGCATGTGCGCCCAAGGCGGCCAAACTGGGGAGCAACGTCACTGCGGTGGCGCCGCTCCCGATGACCACGACGCGTCTCCCGGCGACGTCGAGATCCTCGGGCCAATGTTGCGGATGGATGACCTCGCCGCCGAAGTCCTCGATGCCGTCGAATTCGGGTGTGTAGCCGGCGGCGTAGTCGTAGTAGCCGGTACCGGCGAACAGGAAGGCGGCGGTCACGACGAACTCGGAGCCGTCCACGACGCGTTCGAGCGTGATCGTCCATCGGGCTTCGGCGGTGTCGAACACCGCGCGCCGCACTTTGTGGCCGAGGTGCAGGTGCGGTCGGAGTCCGTACTCCTCGACGGTCTCGTTCAGATAGTCGAGGATCTCGTCGGCGTCGGCGATCGAGTTCTCCCGATCCCATGGCTTGAACGTGAAGCCGAAGGTCAGCAGGTCCGCGTCGGACCGAATGCCGGGGTATCGGAACAGGTCCCACGTACCACCGATGTCGTGGCGACTCTCGACAACGGCAAATGTCCGACCTGGTTGCGACATCGAGAGATGGCACGCCACGCCTATTCCCGAGATTCCGGCGCCGATGATCAAGACATCCACGTGGTCGAAGGACGGCGGCGGAAGAGTCATGGGGTGAAGGCTCCTCGGGACGGTGCAAGCCAGAAGACGTCCGCGCCTCGTGCCGGCGCGCTCCGACGTTTCTCGGGGCAGTCTGATCGGTGCAACAGTAGGAAGCGCGAACGTTCCGCACCACGGACATCCGAACAACTCGGTGACGAGTTTTTGACCAATCGGCGCAGGCCGTTCGGAGGCGCAGGCGCTCAGGGCCGTGGCGAACGACGGCGCCGGCCCCGGGCGCGGCGACAAGTCGACCAGGCCGGTCGTGCGGCCGGTCCGTCACTCACTTCCGGCGGGCACGGTCGCTCGAACCCTGCACGATCACTTCGGCGACTTCGCGCTCCCGCGGCGTCACGGGATCGGCGGGTACCTGCGACGCGGGGACGACGGAACCCCTTGTCGTGTGGAGGGCCGTCGGCGGGTCCAGACGGCGTGGGCGAGCGCGGGACCCGCCACCGCCAGCCGGCGGCGCTGCGGGACCGAGACCCGGCGGTGCAGGACCTCGTAGCCGGCGGCGGAGATCTCGTCGAGGATCCCGCCGTAGAGCGTGAACGCGCAGCGCACGCAGTCGCGCGAGGCCGGCGCGAGCATCGCGATCCCCGGCTCGGCCCGGCGGTACACCGCGCGCGTGCGGGCGACCAGGTGGGCGAGCGCCCGGCGGACCCGGGGTTCGGTGGTCCGCCGGGTGCGGCACCAGGTCAGCAGCTCCCGGTCCACCCCGAACGCGGCCAGCTCGTCGGCCGGGAGGTAGACGCGGCCACGGTCGAGGTCCTCGCCGACGTCGCGCAGGAAGTTGGTCATCTGGAAGGCCACGCCGAGCGCGGCGGCGTGGGGCGCGGCCTCCGCGGGGGCGTCGGTGCCGAGCACCGGGAGCACCTGCAGGCCGATCACCGCCGCGGAGCCGTGGACGTAGGTGTCGAGCTCGGCCGTGGTCGCGTAGCCGGTGACGTGCGTGTCCATCCGCATCGACGTGAGGAACGGGGAGAACAGCCGCGGGTCGATGCCGTACCGGCGCACCGTGTCGGCGACCGCGGTGACCACCGGCTGGGTGCCGCGGTCGTCGCCGGAGAACGCGCTGACCAGGTCGAGGCCGAGCTCGTCGAGCACCGCCTCGCGCTCCTCGGTGGGGGCGCCGGCACCGAGGTCGTCGACGATCTCGTCGGCGTGCCGGGCGAAGCCGTAGAGCGCGTGGATCGCGGGCCTGCGGTCCGGCGTGAGCAGCCGGGTGGCCAGGAAGTAGGTACGGCCGTACCGGGCGTTGAGCGCCCGGCAGTCGGCGTAGGCCCGGCGCAGCGCGGGATCGGCGATCCCGGCCGCGTCGAGCTCAGCGGCCGCCGACTGCGGCCGCACGGGGAGGCTCGGCGCCGGTCAGCGAGGTCCGGGCCGGGACCGGTTTCGGCCGGCGGAAGCCCAGCGGGTCCGGCCGCAGCAGCGAGCGCGCCGCGATCCAGGCGAGCACGGCGCACGCCGCGAGGTAACCCCAGTTGTAGAGGGCCGCCTCGCCGCTCGGGTAGTAGACGATCATCAGCCACAGCGAGCCGAAGACCAGCCACTGCAGGCCGCGGGCGCTCCACGGGACCATCGCGAGGATCGCCATACCCCAGCTGAGGTACCAGGGCAGGGTGGCCGGGGACAGCAGGGCGACGGCGAGCAGCGCGATGCCGGCGCGACGCACGGCGTCGGGGCCGCCACCGCGGGCGCGCCACCACTGCACCACGACGATCGCGACCAGCGCGGCCCCGCCGATCACGCGGGCCACGTTGATGAAGGGCTGCTTGGGCAGCGGGGCCACGCCGCCGAGGGCGGTGTGCACGAACTCGCCCAGCCCGGTGGGCAGCGACAGCCAGTTGACGATCATCGACGGCGCGCTGAGCGCCGGCAGCCAGCCCAGGTCGACCTGGGCGGCCAGGCTCACGCCCGCGAACACCACGAGGAAGACCGCGACGCTCGCCGCCCCGGCGCGGACCAGCCGCCGCAGGAACGTGCCCTCGAGCTGCGCGGCCCAGATCAGCACCAGGAACGGCAGCGCGACGGCGGCACTGGCCTTGGTCGCCATCGCCAGCGTGACCAGCGCGATGCCGAGCACGTGCTTCCCGCGCAGCATGGCCAGGCAGCCGACGGCCAGCAACCCGACCAGCAGGAGGTCGTTGTGCCCGCCGCCGACCAGGTGGATCACCATCACGGGGTTGGCGACCACGACCCACAGGGCCACCGCCGGCCGCCCGCCGAGGCGGCGGGTGAGCTCCGGCAGCGCCCCGATCAGCAGCACCAGGCCGATGCACATGATCAGCCGCATGCCGATCACACCGACCACCATGTTGGTGCCGGCCTGCACGGTCACCCAGGCCCACGCCTTCGCGATCAGGATGAACAGCGGGCCGTAGGGCGCCGGGGTGTCCTGCCAGAAGTAGTGGACGTTGTCGGTGAAGGTGCCGGGCATCGCCTCCGGCCCGACCCCGTACGGGTCGAAGCCGAACAGCGGCAGCGCACCCTGCGCGAGGTAGCTGTAGACGTCCCGGGTGAACAGCGGCGGGGCGACCAGCAGCGGCAGCATCCACAGGACCGCGGTGGTGAGCACGGCCCGGCCGCCGACACGGCGCGCCAGCACCTCGCGCCCCAGCCGGACCCACGCCCAGGCCATCAGCACCACGCCGACGTACATCAGCGCGGTGGCGAGCTCCTTGCCGTGGCCGTAGCGCCAGAAGCCGAGCGGGCTGTTGGTGAGGATCGGGTCGTGGATCAGCGTGCCGCCGCCGCCCACGCCGCCGACCAGCAGCACGACCGAGGCCGTGAAGCCGAGCCAGAGCGGCGCGCGCGGGGGGTTCCCGAGGCGGGACCAGAAGCCGGGGGCCGGGCGCGCGGCACCCGTCCCGGCGGCCGGTGGCGACTCGCGCTCCCCGTCGTCCGGGGCGAGCGCCGTGGCCGTGGGGACGTCGGTGGGCGCCGGGGAACCTGCCGGGTCGGTCGGCTCCGGCCCGGTCGCCGGTCGGGTGGGCTGCGCGGTCATGGCGAGGCCCGTGCTCGCACGGGCGGCCATTCGGTCCGCTGCGGACCCCGCCCGATCACGGCCCGGTCACGCCCCGGTCACGCGGGCCGCGGCCAGCCGTCCGGAGAGGACGACGGGCGGGATGCCGACCCCGGGCGTGGTCCCGCAGCCCGCGAGGACGACGTTGCCGAACCGGCGCGGAAGGTTCCGGGACCGGAACGGTCCGGTCTGGGCGAAGGTGTGGGCGGCCGAGAACGGCGTGCCCGCGGCGAGCCCCTGCCGCGCCCAGTCCGCCGGGGTGACCAGCGCGGAGACCTCGACGTCGCCGGTCAGCCCGGTGACGCCGCGCTTCTCCAGCACGCCGAGCAGCTCGTCCCGGTACGCCGGGCCGACCCGGTCCCAGTCCAGGCCGGCCCGCTCCAGGTTCGGGCACGGCGCCAGGACGAAGAGCAGGTCCCGGCCTGCCGGCGCGAGCGTGGGATCGGTCGCGGTCGGCCGGGTGACCAGCAACGACGGGTCGCTCATCAGCCGGCCCTCGTCGATGATCTCCGCGAAGGTGCGCTCCCACGCCGCGCCGAAGGAGATGGTGTGGTGCGCGAGCTCGTGGCGCGGCGTGGTCACTCCGAGGTGGGCGACGACCGCGCTCGGCGCCCACCGGACGGGCACCGGCCGCCGCGGGGCGCGGCCGAGCAGCCGGTGGGCGACGGGCAGGTCCGGGGTGAGGACCACGGCGTCGCAGGCCAGGCGCTCCGGGGCGACTCCGTCGCCCCGTTCGGCGGCGGTGTGCCGGACGGCGGTGACGCGCCCGCCGCGGCGTTCCAACCCGGTGACCTCGCGGCCGGTCAGCAGCGTGGCCCCGGCGTCGACGGCGGCGGCCGCGAGCGCGTCGCCCACCTGCCGCATCCCGCCGCGCGGGAAGTACACGCCCGCGATCGTGTCCATGTAGGCGATCACGCCGTAGGCGCCGAGCGCACGGTTCGGCGCGACCCCCGCGTAGAGGGCCTGGAAGGAGAAGATCCGGCGGAGCCGCTCGTCGGGCAGGAACCGGGCGATCCGCGGCCCGAGCCGGCCGAAGCCGCCGAGCGCCGCCAACCGCAGCAGGTCGGGCCCGAGCAGGGAGAACGGCGAGTCGAAGTTCGCCCCGATGAACGAGTCGATCTCGGTCCGGTAGAGGTCGGTCAGCCAGGCGCGCAGCCGCCGGTACCCGTCGGCCGACTCCGGCCCGCAGGTGGCGCGGACCTCGGCCTCCATCGCCTCGGCGTCCGTGTGGACGTCGATGGTGGTGCCGTCGGCGAAGGTGGTGCGGTAGGCCGGGTCGAGCCGGACCAGGTCGAGCCGGGCGGCCAGCGAGTCGCCGACCGCGGCCAGGGCCTGGTCGAGCAGCTCCGGCATGGTCAGCACCGTGGGTCCGGTGTCGACCCGGTAGGTGCCGGACGGGCTGGTCAGGTCCAGCCGGCCGGCGCGGCCGCCCGGGTGGTCGTCGCGCTCCACGATCGTCACCCGGCGGCCCGCGCCGAGCAGGTGCAGGGCCGCGCACAGGCCCGCGAGCCCGGCCCCGACGACCACGACGTGGTCGGTCGGGCCCTCCAGACGTCTCACCGGTGCGTCACCGGTGCCGGCGGGTGGCCTGGACCGCGAGCTCCTGCAGCTCCGTCGCCGCGGGCTCGGCGATGTCGGCGGCCGTGAGCGCGTCGAGCGCGGCCCCGGTCAGCGCCGCGATCCGCTGCTCGACGGCCTGCACCGCGCCCAGCTCGGTGAACACCTCGCGCAGCTGCTCGACCGTCGTGGCGTCGAGGTCGGGGTCGCCGAGCGCCCCGGTGATCAGCGCGCGGGCCGGCCCGTCGCCGGCCCGCTCGAGGGCGAGCGCCACCAGGAGGGTGCGCTTGCCCTCGCGGAGGTCGTCCCCGGCGGGCTTCCCGGTCACCCCGGGGTCGCCGTAGACCCCGAGCAGGTCGTCGCGCAGCTGGAAGGCCACGCCGATGTCCGCGCCGAACCGCCGGTACGCCGCGACCAGCGGCTCCGGCGCGCCGGCCAGGGCGGCGCCCAGGTGCAGCGGACGCTCCACGGTGTAGGCCGCGGTCTTGAAACGGTCGATGCGCAGCGCGGCGCCGGGGGAGTCGTCGCCGGTCGACTGGGTCAGGACGTCGAGGTACTGCCCGCCGAGGACCTCGGTGCGCATGCCGCGCCACGGGTCGCGGCACCGCAGGAGGGTCTCCGCGTCGAGGCCGGACTCGTGGTACATGTCGTCCGCCCAGGTCAGCGCCAGGTCGCCGAGCAGGATCGCCGCCGCGGCGCCGAACCGGGCCGGCGGGCCGGACCAGCCGGCGTCGGCGTGCCGGCCGGCGAACTCCACGTGCACCGTGGGCCGGCCGCGGCGGGTGGCCGAGGCGTCCATCAGGTCGTCGTGCACCAGCGCGGAGGCCTGGATCAGCTCCAGCGCGCTGATCGCCCGCAGCACGGCCGGGGCCTGCGTGCCGGCCGGGTCGCCGCCCGCGCCACGCCAGCCCCACCAGGCGAAGGTCGGGCGGATCCGCTTGCCCCCGCTCAGGACGAACCGGACGAGCGAGTCGACCGCGTCGGCGAACACCGGGCCGATCGCCGAGGCGTCCTC
>NZ_JAJSOK010000122.1 GCF_021283305.1 Pseudonocardia kujensis | reverse complement strand
GGTGTGAGTGTTGATCTGTGGAAGGACCAACTTCTCTACCGGGGTCCTGCGCCCGTTCCGGGTCAACTCACCGTCGTCGGCGTGTCGCCCCGCCACCACCGCGCCGCTACTGAGAAAGGCTCAATGCACCCATGGGCGGGTCGTTCGCGCGTTATGGAACCATAGTGCGCCCCTCGGCGGGTCGTCGCGCGTTACGGGACCACAACGCGACCTTCGGGCGAGTCTCCGCACGTCACGGCTCTCTGGCGCGATTCGGGCGGGCTCTTCGCGCAGTTTGGCTCCATGACGCGATCCCGGGGCCCGCTTCTCCGCGTTATGGTTCCATAACGCGGTCTCCGAGCAGGTTTTCGCGCGTTATGGAACCATAATGCGGTTCGGTTCGATCAGACGAGGCGGTCGCGCAGGGCGGTGAGCTCGTCGTCCGTGAGGCCGTTGGCCTGCAGCCAGCCCACGGCGCCGCCGTCGCGCTCGTCGAGCGTGGCCAGGACCTGCTCCATCGCGACCGCCCGCGGGCTGTGCCGGTCGATCTCGTCAGGCCCGGGCATCTCCTCGCCGGACAGCGAGGTCCAGCGCCGGAACATCGCCTCGATCTTCGTGGCGGACAGCGCGTAGTCCTCGACGACGGCCTCCCGCTCGACCCCGACGGCGTCGAGCACCATGGCGACCAGGGTGCCGGTCCGGTCCTTGCCGGCGGCGCAGTGCACGAGCGCGGTCCCGTCCGTGGTCGCGAGCCTACGGACGGCGCCGACGACATTGGGCCCGCGGTCGCGCAGGTAGCCGAGGTAGTTGGCGACCATGGGGTGGACGTCGTCGCCGACCTCGGGCAGCTCGCGTCCGGACTCGGGGATGAACGTGAACTGCACGGTCTCGACACCGGCACGGGCGAGCTCGGTCTCACCGCGCTCGGCGATCTCGCGGTCGGTCCGCAGGTCGAGGATCAGCCGCAGGCCGAGGCCGTCGACGAGCTGCCGGACGTCGTTCGGGGTCACGTGGTCGAGGGACTCGCTGCGCAGGAGCACCCCGGAGCGGGTGTGCCCGCCGCCGACGAGCGGCAGGCCGCCGACGTCGCGGATGTTGCTGAGGCCCTCGAAGCGCAGCCAGCGGTCGGCGGGGGTGGTCGGCACGGCGGCGTCGGTCACGACCCCACGGTAACGGCGGCACCTCCGGCTCGCGGGTGACCGACGCCTCACCCCAGGAGCTTCTGGCTGCCTGCCTGCGCGATCGTGAGCGGGTCGGGGAGCGTGGCGAGTCCGTCCTCGGGGGCGAGCACCGTGAAGTTCATGAGGACCTCGCCGTCGCGCACCGCGATCATGACGACGTCGAAGCCCTCGCCGCCGACGCGCCAGCCGGTCGCCTCGTCGTGGCCCAGGTCTGCGCGCAGGTCCTCGGCGGGCGCGATCGCGGCCGGCCGCCCGTCGACGTGGCCCTGCGAGCAGGACATGCCCGTGATCGACGCGCGATAGGCCTCGGCGGCGCTCGCCTCGTCGCCGTAGACGCTCACGGTCTCCTGGACCAGCCCGTCCGGGCGCTCGGCGGCGGCGCCGACCCGCACGGCGTACGGGAACTGCGCGACCACGCCCGGCCCGCCGCACAGCGCCGGGGTCGCCGGGTCCGGTCGCGGCTCCTCCCCCGCCGTGAAGCCCGGCCCGATCTCCGCCGGTGTCAGCAGGAAGGGGCGCAGGCCGTCGGCGGCGGCGTCCATGCCGGGGTCGGCGACCGGGGCTCGCGACGCGCCGCCCGACGAGACGGGGCGCGGCGGGGCGACGGGTGCTGGCTGCGGCAGGACGTCCTGCGTCGCGGCCCTCTCCGCCGCCGGCGCCGCCGGCGCCGGCGTGTCGACGCGGGAACCGGCGGAGGCCGTGCCGCACGCGCCGGCCGCGAGGACGGCGCCGAGGACGGCGGCGGAGAGGACGGCGGGCAGGAGTCGCATGCCGGGAAGTCTTCGCCGGCGGGGGCGCCGGGTCGGGGAGGCCAGCACCACCTCCGTGCGGCGGAGGCATGTGCATCAGGGCCCTGAAGGCGCAGGATCAGGTGGTGATCCCCGACGAGACCCCCGTCGGCCGCGCGATCGACCTGCTCGCGGACCGGGACCCCGACGCCCTCGCCCTCCTCCACCCCGCGGGCACCACGACCCGCGCCGAGCTCGCCGCCACCTCCAGCCGGGCTGCGCGAGAGCTCGCCGCGCTCGGGGTGCGCGAGGGCTCGCTCGTGACGATCGGCCTGCCGAACAGCGCGGCCTTCTACGCCGCCGCCGTCGGCGCGTGGAAGCTCGGCGCGGTCCCGCAGCCGGTCTCGGCGAAGCTGCCGCCCGCCGAGCTGGCGGCGCTGATCGAGATCGCGGACCCGGCCGTCGTCGTCGGGCTGCCGACGCCGGACGGTCGGCCGTCGCTGCCCGCGGACTGGGTGCCCGACCCCACCCTGGACCCTGGCCCGCTGCCGCCGGCGGTCCCGCCGACCTGGAAGGCGCCGACCTCGGGCGGGAGCACCGGACGACCGAAGATCATCCTCGCCGGGAACGAGGGCCGGTTCGGGGTCGTCACGCAGGCGGCCGAGCGGCTGCGTCTCGAGGGTGAGGGCGAGGTCTTCGCCGTGACCGCACCGCTCTACCACAACGCGCCGTTCATGTTCTCCCTGATCAGTCTCCTGCGCGGGGGCACGGTGCTGGTGCTCGACCACTTCGACGGCGCCACCGTGCTCGAGGCCGTCGAACGGCACCGGGTGACCTGGCTGTACGCCGTCCCGACCCTGATGGGCCGGCTGCTGCGGCTGCCGGAGGAGGTGCGGGCGGCCGCCGACGTCTCCTCGGTGCGGACGCTGCTGCACGTCGGGGCCCCGTGCCCGGAGCACGTCAAGCGCGGCTGCCTCGAGTGGTTCGGGCCCGAGACCGTGCTCGAGCTGTACGCCGGGACCGAGTCGCAGGCCAGCTGCATGATCGACGGCGTCGACTGGCTCGCCCACCCGGGTTCGGTCGGGCAGGTCGTGTCCGGCGAGATGCGGATCGGCGACGAGGAGGGCCGGCCGCTGCCCGTCGGTGAGGTCGGCGAGGTGTGGATGAAGGTGCCCGAGTCGCCGTACCGGTACCTCGGCGCCACCGCGCGGGGCCGCGACGGCTGGGAGTCGCTCGGCGACATGGGCCGTATGGATGCCGAGGGTTACCTCTACCTGGCCGACCGGCGCAGCGACATGATCCTGGTCGGCGGGTCCAACGTGTACCCGGCCGAGGTGGAGGCGGCGCTCGACGCGCACCCCGCCGTGCTCTCGTCGTGCGTGATCGGGCTGCCCGACGACGACCTGGGCTCGCGGGTGCACGCGATCGTGCAGCTCGACGCCGCGGCGGGCGAGGTGTCCGACGAGGACCTGCGTTCCCACGTCGCCGCGCGCCTGGCCCGGCAGAAGGTGCCCGCGACGGTCGAGCGGGTGGATTACCCGCTGCGCGAGGACACCGGCAAGATGCGCCGCTCCGCCCTCCGCGCCGAGCGGATGCCGGGCTGAGGCGCGGCGCGACTCGCGGGGGGCCGGAGCCCGACTCACGGGAGGCCAGAGCCCGACTCGCGGAACCCCGGTCCCGCGAGTCGGCACTTTCGAGCCACCGCATCACACATCTCCGTCGTGTCCCGGGAACGCACACTCGGTGGCCCGGAACTGCCGACTCACGCTGCCGAAACCACCGACTCGCGCTGCCGAAACCCCCGACTCGCGCTGCCAAAACCACCGACTCGCGCTGCCAAAACCACCGACTCGCGCTGCCGGAACCGCCGACTCGCGCTGCCGGAAGTGCCGACTCGCGGGGGGCCAGGGCGCGGCTCGCGAGCGCCTCAGGTGGTGGGGCCGCGGCGGAGGGCGGCGGGGAGCATCCGAGCGCCCTCGCCCCCGGCGGCGGCCCGGTCCTCGGGGTTCATCAGCCGGCAGCGGGCGAGGGAGAGGCAGCCGCAGCCGATGCAGGAGTCGAGCCCGTCCCGGAGGGCGACCAGGGCGTCGATCTGCTCGTCGAGCCGACCCCGCCAGGTCTTGGACAGCCGCGTCCAGTCGGCCTTGCTCGGCGTGTGGTCGGCGGGGAGCTCGTCGAGGGCGGCGCGGACGTCGTCCAGCCCGATGCCGATGGAGCGGGCGGCCCTGATGAACGCGAGCCGCCGGAGCACCCCGCGCTCGTACCGGCGCTGACCGCCCGACGTCCGGGTGGCGCTCACCAGCCCCTCGCGTTCGTAGAACCGCAGTGCCGAGTGCGGGAAGCCGCTGCGCGCGACCACTTCCCCGATGGTCAGCAGGTCCTTGGCGTGCACGGCGCCCCCCACAGCTGAAGCTCGATTCACGTCCACCCTACGCGTGGGTAGCGTCCGGTCGCGCGCGGTGACCGTTCGTCGCAGGAGACGCGGAACACGTTGCCGGTGGACGGCGCGACGAACGGCCGCGGAGCAGCGGCGACAGGCAGCTCCAGGGGTTGTGTCCGAGGGTTCACGATCCGTAGTGTCGCCGGCAGTCATCACGGTCCGATCACGAGCGGACGATGGAGCCGGAGTCCCCGACCGGCTCCCCGGGACCCCCGACCCGGGTCCGCCCGAGCCGGACCGTGACGTGCACGAGAAGGCGAAAGGCTCAACACCTTGGCTGGCCACCGCTCCCCAGGCGGCCGGCGTGTCACCGGAGACCCGGCTCCCCACCGGGTCCCCGCGAAGCACGCCGCCAGGCACGCGACCGCCCCCGGTCGCGCTGCCCCCCGGCGCACCGTCGCGTCGACGACCGCCGCCGTCGGCGCCGCGTTCGGCGTCCTCTCGACGGGCACGTTCGCGGCCGTCACCTCCACCGGCGTCCCGGCGATCGCCGACGCCGCAGAGACCTCCACCGCGGCCACGCAGCTGACCGCGAGCTCCGAGGCCCTCAAGGCCGACCCGGCCGACGTGCCGCTCACCGGCGCCCACCTGAGCCCGGTGGCCTACTCGGTGGCGGGTGTGAACAACGGCGGCGACACCGCCCAGGAGGCCGCGGCCGAGACCACGGACACGGAGCTGGCCTCGCTGGACAAGGCCGGCCGGATCGCCGACCAGATCGCGGAGCAGCAGGCGAAGGAGGCCGCCGCCGCGGCGGCCAAGGCCAAGCTCGACGCGCTGATCGCCCAGGGCGGGGTCGACGGCTGGATCGCCCAGGCGCTGGAGATCTGCGATCTCCCGCAGGACCTCGCACCGGGCGTCAAGAAGGTCATCATGGCGGAGTCCGGCGGCAACCCGCGGGCGATCAACCTGTGGGACTCGAACGCCCGCTCCGGCAACCCCTCACAGGGCCTGATGCAGGTCATCCCCGCGACCTTCCGGGCCTACGTCCACCCGAGCCTGGCCGGTCGCTCGATCACCGACCCGGTCGCGAACATCACCGCCGGCGTCCGGTACATGATCGCGAACTACGGCATGGACACCCTCGAGGCCGGCGGCCGCAGCAACAGCGCGGGCAGCTACGTGGGCTACTGATCCCGGCCACCGGGACGAGCCGGCCGGGCCCCGCCGCGCGGGTTCCGGCCGTGCGGCTTAGAGTACGAACGACCCGGATCGTCACCGATGGTGACGGGCCGGCCACGCCTCCCCCTCGCCCCCGCTCCCGCCGCGGGGCCCGCCCGGAGTGCCCCCCGGGGCCGGACGGGTGTACGAGGTGGGCCGGAGGAGGCGACAGCGGAGGGACCGGATGACAGCGATGCGGCCCGATCCCGTCGAGCCCACCTCCGGTCCCGTCCCGCACGTCCCGTCCGCCGTCGCCGCGGACACCGAGCGTGCCCGCCGGTTCCGGCCCGAGCTGCAGGGCCTGCGCGCGCTCGCGGTCCTCCTCGTCGTCGCCTACCACGTCTGGTTCGGACGGGTGTCCGGCGGCGTCGACGTCTTCTTCGTGATCTCCGGCTTCCTCATCACGGGGCAGCTCTTCCGGTCCGCCGCCCGCGGCAGGCTCCGCTTCCGGCCGATGTGGGCGCGCCAGGCCGCGCGGCTGCTGCCCGCGGCGTTCACGGTGCTGCTCGCCTGCGCGGTCGCCGGCGGCCTGCTGCTCCCCGAGGCCCGCTGGCAGCAGACGCTGCACGAGCTCTTCGCCTCGGCGGTGTTCCTGGAGAACTGGCGGCTCGCCGCCGACTCGGTCGACTACGCGGCCCAACACAACACCCAGAGCGTGGTCCAGCACTTCTGGTCGCTGTCGATCCAGGTGCAGTTCTACATCGTCTGGCCGCTGCTGATCGCGCTGGTCGCGCTGGTCGCCGGCCAGGCCCGGGAGCGGCTGCGCGCGCACCTGCTGCTCACGCTGAGCGGCCTGTTCGCCGCCTCGCTGACCTTCTCGGTCGCGCTCACGATCACCAACCAGCCCCTCGCCTACTTCCACTCGCTCACGCGCGTGTGGGAGTTCGCGCTGGGCGGCATGCTGGCGCTGACGATCGACGCGATCACGCTGCCCCGCCGCTGGCGGATCGCGCTCGGCTGGCTCGGCGTCGTCGGGCTGGTCGCCTGCGGCGCCCTGCTGCGGGTCGACGCCGTGTTCCCCGGCGTCGCGGCGCTGTGGCCCACCGGTGCGGCGTGTCTGGTGCTGGTCGCGGGGATGACCGGCAGCCGGATCGGGGCCGATCGGATCCTCGCCTCGCGGCCGGCGAAGTACCTCGGCGACCTGAGCTACGCGCTCTACCTGTGGCACTGGCCGGTGCTGATCTTCTTCCTGGTCGTGCGCGACCAGGAGACCGTCGGGCTGCGCGGCGGGCTGGCGATCGTCGCGGTGTCGGTCGCGCTCGCGGTGCTCACCCACCATCTCGTCGAAGAGCCCATCCGGCGCGCGCCGCTCACCGACCGCGCCCGCTGGCGGGGCGCGGCGGCCGGGCTCGCGGTGGTCCTGCTCGCCGGCGGCGTCTGGCAGTTCGAGGCCGCCCAACGGGCGAACGAGACGGCGACCGTGGGCGACCCCGACCACCCCGGCGCCATGGCCGTGCACGCCGGCTCGATCGACGACGTCGACCCGTCCGTCGAGCTGATCCCGCCGATGGTCACCGCGCCCGACGACTTCTACCAGTTCCCCGGCTGGGCCTGTGGCCCGATGACCCACTACCCGACGGCCGAGGCCTGCACGATGCCCCGGCCGGACCCCGCGGTCCCGCCCGCGAAGCGGATCGTGGTCGTCGGCGACTCGCACTCCCAGCAGTACACCGCCGCCCTGGCCCCGGTCGCGCAGCGGAACAACTGGGAGCTGGTCGACATGCTCAAGGGGGCCTGCCCCTTCTCGACCGCCTCCGAGGTGGACCCGGCCAACCTGGACTGCCTGAACTGGAACGCCGCGGTGGTCGACGAGATCGCCGACCTGCACCCCGACGCCGTGTTCACCCTGGCCAGCCGGGACGTCCGGGCCGGGGTCACCGAGGTCACCCCGCCCGGCTTCGTCGCCGCCTGGCAGCGGATGAACGAGCTCGGCATCCCGGTGATCGCCGTGCGCGACAACCCCCGCTTCGACCAGTCCTTCAGCCCGCCGAACTGCCTGCAGCAGCGCGGCCGGGGCGCCCCGGAGTGCGGCTTGCCGCGTGCGGACGTCTACGGGCCGATCCCGCCGTACCAGCT
Organism: Pseudonocardia kujensis; assembly: GCF_021283305.1. Lineage (GTDB taxonomy): Bacteria > Actinomycetota > Actinomycetes > Mycobacteriales > Pseudonocardiaceae > Pseudonocardia > Pseudonocardia kujensis. The sequence continues at coordinate 3,066 of NZ_JAJSOK010000122.1, read as the reverse complement.
GGCACCGGACGTCCCGCCGAACGTGACCTTCCTGGACTTCTCCGACCACCTCTGCGACGCGTCGCTCTGCCCCGCCGAGATCGGCAACGTGCTGGTCTACATGGACTTCAACCACGTCTCGGCCACGTACATGACCTCGCTCGCCCCGGTCATGGAGGAGCGGCTGCACCAGGCCCTGGGCTGGTAGGGCGCCTACCCCACCGGCCGGGCCCGCCGGCCGTGCACGGCCACGACCTGTCCCCGCCGCAGCTGGGCGCCCCGGCGGGTCTCCGCGCGGCCGTCGACCATGACCTCGCCGGCCTCGACCAGCTCCCGGGCGTGCACGCCGTCCTCGGCGAGGCCGGAGAGCTTGAGGAACTGTCCGAGCCGGATCGGCTCGGTCGCGATCGGGACGTCCTGGATCGGCGTGGCTGCCATGGCCCCGATCCTCGCACCCGGGTGTTTCGCCGTGGACCCTCCCTGCTGAGTGAACGTTCGTTTAGTGTGCCGGACGTGACCTTCGCCAACCGCGTGACCCAGCTGCTGGGCGTCGACGTCCCGATCCTGCAGGCCCCGATGGGCTACATCGCCAAACCGCGGCTGGTCGCCGCGGTGTCCGAGGCCGGCGCGATGGGCCTGGTCCCCGGCTCGCTGGGGACCGAGGAGGTGCGCGCGGACATCCGCCGCACCCGTGAGCTCACCGACAAGCCCTTCGGCGTGAACCTGCCGCTGGCCTTCGTGAAGGACCCGGCCATCGTCGACATGATCGTGGAGGAGGGCATCGGGTTCGTGACGACGTCCGCGGGCTCCCCCACCGCCCACACGCCGCGGCTGAAGGAGGCGGGCCTGACCGTCTTCCACGTCGTCCCGTCGCTGCGCGGCGCGCAGAAGGCGATCGAGGCGGGCGTCGACGGGCTGGTCGTCGAGGGCAGCGAGGGTGCCGGGTTCAAGGCGCCGCGCGAGGTCTCCTCGATGGTGCTGCTCCCGCTGGTCGCGGCGCAGGTCGGGGTGCCCGTCGTGGCCGCGGGCGGGATCGCCGACGGCCGGTCGATGGCCGCCGCGTTCGCGCTCGGCGCCGAGGGCGTGCAGATGGGCACGCGGATGGTGGCGACCGAGGAGTCCCCGGTGCACCAGAACATGAAGGACGCCGTGGTGGCGGCCACCGAGACCGACACCATGCTGATCAACAAGCACAACGGCAAGCAGGTCCGGGTGCTGCGCACCGAGGCCACTGCGCCGTTCGAGATCACGACCGAGGGCGACCCGATGGCCCTGCTCGGCACCATCCACGGGCTCTACCGCGACGGCGACCTCAACGCGAGCCTCGCGCAGCTCGGCCAGGTCGCCGGCCGGATCGGCCGGGTCGAGCCCGTCGCCGAGATCATCCGGCGGACGGTGGCGGAGTTCGAGGAGACCCTCGGCGGGCTGGCCGAGCGGTACCTCGAGGGCGCCTGAGATCAGGTCGCGCCGCCCCGGACCAGTTCGTCGGTGTCCGCGGGCGGCTCCGGCTCGGGCCACCGGCCGTACCGCCCGACGAGGACGGCGACCACGAGCAGCCCGGTCAGCGGGAGCACGATCTGCCGCCAGGGCCAGCCGTCGCCGGCCAGGGCGGCCCGCGCCGGGTCCAGCGGATCGACGACGACGTCGACCGCCTCGCCGACCCCGAGGTTCTTCCGCGGGGTGATCACCCGGACCGGGCCGCCGAACCGGGCGGTGTCGACCTCGACCTTGTCGGCCCGCCCCGGTGCGGTGTGCCGGACGGCGACGACGGTGGCCCGGTCGAGCTGGCCGCGCACCCCCAGCACGTGGTCGTCCCAGGCCGCGGCGGCGGCGGTCTGGAGCACCGCGGCCGTCAGCACCAGCCCGGCGACCCGGACCAGCAGCACGCCGTACCACCGCAGGCTCCCGACCCGCCGCGCGTCCACCGCGGGTCCTCGTCGGGACCCCGGTCGGGCGTTACCCGACGCGGGTGTCGTCTCCGGGAGCCGACTCCCCCGACCCCGTTGACGGGCCGGGGCCGCGGGGCGCACCGTCGGAGGATGGCTGCACCGACGACGTCCGCACCCGCCGCCCCGTCCGACGCGGCATCCGACCCCGCCAGCGGGGGGATGTCCTCCTTCGAGCCCACCCAGGAGGGCATCGCCCTGCCGCGCCCGCCCGAGTTCGCGACCGTCGAGGAGGAGCGGCTGCACCGCAAGCAGCAGCTCGCCGGCGCGTTGCGGATCTTCGGCCGGTTCGGGTTCGGGGAGGGCGTCGCCGGGCACATCACCGTGCGCGACCCGGAGCACGAGGACATGTTCTGGGTGAACCCCTTCGGCATGTCCTTCCGGCACATCCGGGTCTCCGACCTGATCCTGGTCGACCACACCGGGGCCGTGCGGTACGGGAACAAGCCGGTGAACCGGGCCGGGTTCGTGATCCACTCGGCCGTCCACGAGGCCCGGCCGGACGTCGTCGCCGCCTGCCACGCGCACTCGGTGTACGGCAAGGCCTGGTCCTCGCTCGGCCGGCCGCTCGACCCGATCACGCAGGACGCCTGCGCGCTCTACGAGAACCACACGGTGGTCACCGAGGGGGCCGGTGCCGTGGTCGTGGACGCGGAGGCCGGCCGCCTGCTCGCGAAGGGCCTCGGCGACAACGCCATGTGCTTCCACCGCAACCACGGGATCTTCACCGTCGGGCACACCGTCGCCGAGGCGGCGTGGTGGTTCGTGAGCACCGAGCGCAACTGCCAGGCCCAGCTGCTGGCCGAGGCGGCCGGGACGCCGACGCTGGTCGACCCGGCGAACGCGCGCTTCACCCGCGAGCAGACCGGCGGGCACTACGCCGGCTGGTTCGCCTTCCAGCCGCTGTGGGACGAGATCGTCCGGACCGACCCGGATCTGTTCGACTGACGGCGGACGAGTGACCACGGCGAGGACCCCGGCACGCGCCGGGTTCCCGGTCGCGGCGTGACCTTCCACCCGGGTGACTCGAGTCGAGCGAGCGATGTGGAGTGGGGCGACGAGCCGCGGCCCTGCACGGCGCGGTCCGCGAGGCCACCGACGTCTACCCCGCCGGCGCGGTCACGGTCCACCAGGAACCCGG
>NZ_JAJSOK010000121.1 GCF_021283305.1 Pseudonocardia kujensis | reverse complement strand
TCCTCGGGCCGGGTGGCGGCCCTCAGGATCAGCAGGAACGGCAGCACGGCGGGCTGACGCGCGAGCGGCAGCTCCTCCGGCGGTGCCGCGATCGGGACACCGGCCGCGACCAGCGCGCGGCGCAACGCGGGCAGCGTCCGCCGTGCCGACCGGGACAGCACCGCCATCTCCGCCCACGGCACGCCCTCGACCAGGTGGGCGCGACGCAGCCGGTCGGCGATCCAGGCCGCCTCCGTGGCCGCCGACGAGAACGTGCGGACCAGCACGGAGCCGGGGTCCGGGACCTCGTGCGGCTCGTGCGCCAACGACGCCGGCGCCACCCGCAGCCGGCCTTCGCCGGACCCGGCCAGCCGCGACGCCAGGCGGGCGCCCGCCGCGCGGACCGCGTCCCGCTGGCGGTGGTCGACGGTCAGCACGGCGGTGGGTGCGTCGACCGCGCGCAGGCCGTCCGGGTCGGCGCCCCGGAACCCGAGGACGGCCTGGTCGGGATCGCCGGCGACCAGCGTGCTGGTCGCGGTGCGGGCGAGCACCCGGACCAGCTCGAGCTGCTGGGGATCGAGATCCTGCGCGTCGTCGACCAGGAGGTGGCGGACCCGCTCCCGCTCGGTGTGGAGCAGCTCGGGGTCGAACGCCAGCGCGTCGAGCGCCGCGGCGACCAGCTCCGCGGAGTCGAGGGCGGGAGCGGTGGCCTGCGGCGCGGCCCCGCCGGCGGCGCCGCGCAGCAGGATGACCTGCTCGTACGTGCGGAAGAAGCGGCCCGCCGCCTCCCATTCCGGCACGCCGTGCCGCTCCCCCAGTGCGAGGAGCTCCTCGGGGCCGAGCCCGCGCTCCTCCGCGCGCAGCAGCAGCTCGCGCAGCTCGGCGGCGAAGGCCGGGATGCCCAGCGCGGGCCGCAGCCGCTCGGGCCAGCCCGATCCGGGGACGCTGCCGTTCCAGTTCGCGATCTCACCGGCCAGGAGGTCGCGGACCACCGCGTCCTGCTCCGCACCCGCGAGCAGCCGGGGCGGCGGGTCGCCCGCGCGCGCCGCGTGCAGCCGCATGATCCCGAACGCGTACGAGTGCACCGTGCGCACCAGCATCTCGCGCGAGGTGCGGGCCTGGAGGGCGGTGGCGGCCGGGTCGTCCGGGTGGATCAGACGGACGAGGCGCTCACGCAGGTCCGCGGCGGCGCGCCGGCTGCCCACCAGCAGCAGGATGCGTCCCGGGTCGACCCCGGCCCGGACGCGGCGCGCCACGCTCTCGAGCAGGACGGTGGTCTTGCCCGTGCCCGGGCCGCCGATCACGCGCAGCGGCCCGGCCGCGTGCTCGACGACCCGCCGCGCCGCCGCCTCCCACTCCGGTTCCGGCGCCGCGGGCCGGGGCGGGCGCACCAGCAACGGTCCCTCGGCCGCACTGGCACGCCCGCCGCCGACGGGCAGGCCGTCGACCGCGGCACGGCGGGCGGGATCGGGGGTCACGGTCCGAGATTCGACCACGCCCCACCGACAGTTCCACGCGGGGAGTGGTCGCGGAGTCGCCGAGGCAGGGAGTCGAGGAGTCGCGTCGCCGGGCCCGCGAGACCGGCGCCAGCGGAGGGGCGCCGAGGGGTGATCGTTCCGAGAGTGACGGGGCCGCCGTCCCGACGACGCTCAGGTGACACTAGTGCGGCCCGCGGAGGCGTTGATCGTTGCGAGCGTCACCTCACGGTCGCGCCGGCAGCGCTCCTGTCCCGCTCGTGGCGGGGAAGCGGGCCGCGAGGCCCCGGGGGCGCCGAGGGGTGATCGTTCCGAGAGTGACAGGACTGCCGTCCCGACGACGCTCAGGTGACACTCGCGCGGCCCGCGGGGGCGTTGATCGTTGCGAGCGTCACCTCACGGTCGCACCAGCACTACTCCTGTGTCGCCCATGGCACGGAGGGCGGATCACGCCCGGTCCTGTCGGGGCGGGGTGGCACGATCACCGCATGCCCGAGGCTCCCCTCCACGTCCACCTCGCCGGCGACCCCGCCGGCGCCCCGGTGCTCGCCCTGCACGGCGTGACCGGGCACGGCCTGCGCTTCCGGCCGCTCACCGAGGCGTTGCCGGCGCTGCGCTGGCTCGGTGTCGACCTCCGGGGGCACGGCCGGTCGCCGTGGGCGCCGCCGTGGCGCCTGGAACAGCACGTCGCCGATGCGCTCGCGGTGCTCGACGCGCACGGGATCGAGCGGGCGACCGTCGTCGGGCACTCGTTCGGTGGGGCGATCGCGACCCACCTCACCCGCGCGGCGCCGGAGCGCGTCACGAGGCTGGTGTTGCTCGACCCGGCGATCGGGCTCGACCCGGAGGACATGCTGCAGACCGCCGAGGAGTCCCGGGCGGACGAGTCGTACCCCGACCGGGAGGCGGCGCGTGCGGCCAAGGAGGAGAGCTGGGCGGGGGTGCCGCCCGAGCTGGTCGACGCGGAGGTCGAGGCCCATCTCGAGCAGCGGGACGGCGCCTGGCGGTGGCGCTACTCGCGTGCGGCGCTGGTGGCCGCGTGGGGCGAGATGGCGCGCGAGGCCGTGGTGCCGCCGGCGGGCCGGCCGACGCTGATCATGCCGGCGACCGGCGCCGACTTCGTGTCGGAGAAGTGGCTCGAGGCCTGCCGCACCGAGCTGGGCGCGGACCTCACGATCACCCCGGTGGACAGCGGGCACATGCTGTACCTGGAGCGGACCGCCGAGGTCGCGGGGCGCCTGCGGGGCTTCCTGGAGGGCTGATGGACGAGGAGACGCTCGAGCGGGTGCGCGCCGTGGTCGCCGCGATCCCGCCCGGCGCGACCAGTACGTACGGCCGGGTCGCCGCAGAGGCCGGCATTCCCGGCCGCGCCCGGCTGGTGGGCCGGATCCTCGCGGAGGACGGCCACGACCTGCCCTGGCACCGCGTCCTGCGCGCGAACGGCACCTGCGCCCCCCACATCGCGCAGGAACAGTCCGCGCGGCTGCGGGCCGAGGGCGTGCTCCTGGTCGACGGACGCCTCCCGCGCGACCGCCGCTGACCAGCGGTTCGGTGTGACCGGCACCGAGGAGCCCCCGGTCGACCCACCCGTCCGGTGATCGAGCGACACCTCGCCGACCTCAGCCATGATCAGCAGTCCGGTGCGAGGACGATCTTCGAGGGCGCGCACTCACGGCTCGGTAAGGGGTTGTCGGGTGCGCCCAGCTGCTGATCCTCTTCGTGTCGTCGGGACTCGCGTCTCTCCGTGGTCACCCCGTGTGCGCGCCGCGGGCTTGTGTGCGGGCCCTCCGTGCACTCGGACCGCGATCATCGGGGAACAGGGTGTCGGTGATCGTGGAGTGGCTGCTCACGTGCACGGTGGGGAACGCACCCGACGATCGCCTGCGGCACCAGGTGTCGCGTCTCGTCTCGGCGGTCGTGAGCGGCGCCGGCCGCCGGAGCGACCTACGCCGCGACCGTCCCGACCCCGACGCCCGCGCGGTACCGCAGCACCACGGCGGCGACGACGTCCGGGTGTGCGCCGAGCGGGTCGCCCACCACGTCGGCTCCCGAGTCGCGGATGCGGGTGTGGAACACCCCGGGTGCGAGCAGCCAGGACACCACCGAGATCCGCTCGGACCCCGCCCGGCGCAGGCCGTCGACCAGCGCGTCGATCCGGGGTGCGGCCGTGGCGGCGAACCCGACCCGCGCGCCGCGCCCGAGGGCGTCGGCCAGCGTCTTCCCCGCGGCCCGCACCTCGGCCACGGCCGCGGCGTCGGAGGAACCGGCCGCCGCCAGGACGACCGTGTCGCCGACCCGGTGCCCGGCCGCGGCCAGCCGGGCCAGCGCCGCGCGGACGAGCAGCGGGTCGGGGCCGAGCGCGGGCGTGACCACGAACCGGTCCGGGGCCGCTCCCGCCTCGGCGAGCTGCGCCGGCAGGTCGGTGCGCACGTGGTAGCCGGAGGCCAGGAAGGCGGGCAGGACCACGGCCCCGTCGAGCCCCCGGATCGCGTCGGCGACCGCCGGCCGCCGGACGTCGACGTACCCGACCCGCACCTCGGTCCCGGGCAGCGCGGCCCGCGCACCGGCCGCGATCTCCTGGACGACCGCGTCGGCGGCGTCGGACCGGCTCCCGTGCGCGACGAGGACAAGCGGCGGCCGCGACCCGGACCACTGCTCCGACGGCGGCGTCGCCTGCATCGGCACGGACAGGTCGCTCGGCGGACCCGGCGCGGTCGCCCTCATCGTTCGTCCCCGGAGACGCAGTGCCCGCCCATCGGCGTGGGGCCGACGTTGGGGTCGAGCGCGAGCCGGTACCCGCGCTTCACCACGGTCTGGATCAGCTTCGGCACGCCCAGCGCCGAGCGCAGCCGGGCCATCGCCGTCTCGACGGCGTGCTCGTCGTCGCCGCCACCGGGCAGCGCGCGCAGCAGCTCGGCGCGCGACACCACCCGCCCCGGACGCCGGGCCAGCACCCGCAGCAGGGCCATCCCGGTGGGCGGCACCGCCTTCAGCTCGCCGTCGACCAGGGCGGCGTGCCCGCGCAGCTCCAGCCGGTGCCCGCCCACGGGCAGCCGCCGGGCGCGGGCCGGGGCCTCGGCCTCCAGCGCGCGGACCATGGCCCCGAGGCGCGAGCGCTGCGGCTGCACCGTCCGGACGTCGACGGCCTCCAGCGGCGCGGCGGTGACCGGTCCGACGCACACGACCAGCACCGGCCCGCGCAGTGCCGCGACCAGCTCGTCCCGGATCCGGCGCTCCGCCGCCCGGGCCAGCAGGCTCGCCGCCGCGGGAGCGCTGGTGAACGTCAGCATGTCGACGCCGCCGGCCAGCACCAGATCGGTCAGCCGGTCCAGCGGCCCGAGGTCGGCGGGCGGCACCCACCGGTAGACCGGCACCTCGACGACCTCGGCGCCGGCCATCTCCAGCGCCTCGACGACGTCGGGCAGGGGCTCGCCGTGGAGCTGGACCGCGATCCGGCGGCCGTCGACGCCCTGCTCGAGGAGGTGGTCCAGCACCTCGGCGGACGACTCCGACGGCGGCGACCACACCTCGGTCAGCCCGGACGCCCGGATCTGCCCGCGGGCCTTCGGGCCGCGGGCCAGCAGCTCGCTGCGGGACAGGGCGGCCAGCAGGTCCTCGCCCATCCCCCAGCCGTCGGCGGCCTCGACCCAGCCGCGGAAGCCGATGCCGGTCGTGGCGACGGTGACGTCCGGCGGCCGCGCGATCAGGTCGCGCGTGCGGGCCTCGAGCTCGGCGTCGTCGGCCAGCGGCACGATGCGCAGCGCCGGGCCGTGCTGCACGCACGCCCCCCGGCGCTCGAGCATCGTGCCCAGCTCCTCGGCCCGGCGGGCCGCGGTGACGCCGACGGTGAAGCCCGCCAGCGGAGGGACCTGCGCCTCGGTGGTGGTGGGGGCGCTCATCGGTGCATTCTCCGCTACGTCGAGGTCGAGACCGAACGCCGGAGTGGTCACCGCAACCCGATCTGCACGAGCCCGTCGCGCAGCCGGACCGGGTGGACCGGGACGGAGACGCCCGGCGCGTCGAGGCACCGGCCGTCGACCAGGCTGTACGCCTCCTTGTACACGGGCGAGGCGACGATCGGCTCGCCGCCCCGGTCCCCGACGATCCCGCGGGACAGCACGGCCGCGCCGGACCTGGGGTCGACGTTGCCGAGGGCGTGGAGCGACCCGTCGTGGGTGCGGAAGATCGCGACCTGCTCGTCCCCGAACAGGGCCGCCACCCCGCGCTCGGGCTGCAGCCGCTCGAGCGGGCAGGCCGTCTCCCACCGCAGGTCGGTGTCCAGGGTCTCGGCGGCGGGACGCTCGTCGGTCGTGGTCATCACTGAACCTCCTGGCGGCCGAAGGCGGGCACCCCGATGAGGACGGGTTCGGGATCACCCGCCCGCGGCGCCGGGACGGGCTGGCCGCGCTCGGTCACGAACGAGATGGTCGGGTCGGGCGTCCCCGGCTCGTTGACGAAGGAGACGAAGCGCTCCAGCTTCTTCGGGTCCTCGAGGACCCCGCGCCACTCGTCGGCATAGTTCTCGACGTGGAGGGCCATCGCCGCGTCGAGCTCGGCGCAGATGCCGAGCGAGTCGTCGACGATCACCTCGCGCAGGTGGTCGAGGCCGCCCTCCAGGCCCTCCAGCCACGGCGCCGTGCGCTGCAGCCGGTCCGCGGTGCGGATGTAGAACATGAGGTAGCGGTCGATCGTGCGGATCAGCGTCTCCTGGTCCACGTCCTGCACGAGCAGTTGGGCGTGCTTGGGGGTGGCGCCGCCGTTGCCGCCGACGTAGAGGTTCCAGCCCTTCTCCGTGGCGATCACGCCGAAGTCCTTGGACCGGGCCTCGGCGCACTCGCGCGCACAGCCCGAGACGCCGGACTTGAGCTTGTGCGGGCTGCGTAGGCCGCGGTAGCGCAGCTCCAGCAGCACGGCCATGCCGACCGAGTCCTGCACGCCGTAGCGGCACCAGCTCGACCCGACGCAGGACTTCACGGTGCGCAGCGACTTGCCGTAGGCGTGGCCGGACTCGAACCCGGCGTCGACCAGGCGCTTCCAGATCGCCGGCAGCTGCTCGACGCGGGCGCCGAACATGTCGATCCGCTGGCCACCGGTGATCTTCGTGTAGAGCCCGAAGTCCCGCGCCACCTCGCCGATCACGATCAGGCCCTCGGGCGTGATCTCGCCGCCGGCGATCCGCGGCACCACCGAGTACGTGCCGTTGCGCTGCATGTTGGCGAGGAAGTGGTCGTTGGTGTCCTGCAGGGTGGCCTGCTCGCCCTCGTGGATGTGCCCGTTGCCCAGGCTGGCGAGAATGGACGCGACCGCCGGCTTGCAGAGGTCGCAGCCGCGGCCGGTGCCGTGCTTCTCCACCAGCTCGGTGAAGGTCCGGATCCCGGTGCTCGCGATGATCTCGAACAGCTCGGCCCGTGAGTACGTGAAGTGCTCGCAGAGGGCCTTGGAGACCTCGACGCCCTCGTCGACCAGCATCTTCTTCAGCAGCGGGACGCAGGAGCCGCAGGTGGTGCCGGCCTTCGTGCACGCCTTGAGGTCCGGGACCGTCCGGCAGCCCTCGGCGTGGATGGCGTTCTTCAGCGTGCCCTTGGTGACCGCGTTGCAGGAGCAGATCTGCGCGGAGTCGGGAAGCGCGTCCGCCCCCAGCTCGACGCCACCCGGCGCGATCATCGCGACGGGGTCCGCCGGGAGCTTCGCGCCGACCAGCGGGCGCAGCGTGGAGTACTTCGACGCGTCGCCGACCAGCACGCCGCCCAGCAGGGTCTGCGCGTCGTCGGACACGACGATCTTCGAGTAGGTGCCCGCCACCGGGTCGTTGACGACGACCTCGAGTGCGCCCTCGGTGGTGGCGTGCGCGTCGCCGAAGCTGGCCACCTCGACGCCCAGCAGCTTGAGCTTGGTCGACATGTCCAGCTCTTCGGGCGTCATGGTGGCCCGCCCGCCGAGGAGCCGGTCCGCGACGACCTCGGCCATCGCGTAGCCCGGCGCGACCAGGCCGTACGTGCGGCCCTCCAGCGCGGCGCACTCGCCGATCGCCCAGATGTTCTCGTCGTGCGTGCGGCACCTCGCGTCGACCAGCACGCCGCCGCGCTCGCCGACCGGGAGGTCGCAGGAGCGGGCCAGGGCGTCCTGGGCGCGGATGCCGGCGGAGAAGACGACGAGGTCCGCGTCGAGCTCCACCTCGTCGGACAGGGTGGCGACCAGGCGGTCCCGCTCCTCGCGGATGCCCGAGACCGCCACGCCCGTGCGCACCGCGATGTCCTGGCCGGTCACCAGCTCGCGGAGCAGGGCGCCGCCGCCCTCGTCGACCTGGGCGGGCATCAGCCGCGGCGCGATCTCGACGACCTGCGGGGACAGCCCGAGCAGCCGCATCGCGCGGGCCGCCTCCAGGCCCAGCAGGCCGCCGCCGACCACGACCGCGGAGCGCCGGCCCGGGCCGGGCTTCGCGACGGCGGCCGCGGCGGCCGCCTGGATCGCGTCGAGGTCGTCGAGCGTGCGATAGACGAAGCAGTTGGGCAGGTCCTTGCCGGGCACCGGGGGCACGAACGGCACGGAGCCCGTGGCGAGGACCAGGGCGTCGTAGGTCAGCGCGGCGCCGGAGGCGGTGCGCACGGTGCGGCGCTCCCGGTCGATCGCGACCACCGGGTCGCCGAGGCGCAGGTCCACCAGGGGATCGACGAGCTCGGCGAGCCGGAGCTCCTCCTCGCTCGTCCCGTCGACGTACGACGACAGGGCCACGCGGTCGTACGCCTGCCGGGTCTCCTCGCCCAGGACCGTGATCCGCCACTCGCCGTGCTCGTCGCGGTCGCGCAGCGCCGAGACGAGCCGGTGCCCGACCATCCCGTTGCCGACCACCACGAGATGCCGTGTGTCCGTCACTGGTGACCTCCTGTCCCGCACCGGGTGCGGGTTCGTGCTGTTCGTGCGGGGTGCGCTGCCGGGCGGGACCGGTCAGACGCGGGCGAACGCGGCCTGGCCCTCGCCGCTGCGGACGGTCGAGGTCTGCCGCTGGTAGACCGCCCAGGTGAGGCCGGCGCAGAGGACGTAGAAGGCCAGGAAGGCCCAGAACGCCGGGACGCCGGACTTGGTGGCCGCGAAGGACTGGCGGAACGCCAGGTTGATGAGCAGGCCGCCGAGCGCACCGACCGCCGAGATCAGGCCGATCGCGGCGCCGGAGACGCGGCGGGCGTGCAACAGCGCCGCGGTCCGGTCCGCACCCTCGCCGATGCGCTCCAGCGCCTGCCGCCGGAAGATCGCCGGGATCATCTTGTAGGTCGAGCCGTTGCCGATGCCCGAGAAGACGAACAGCAGGATGAACCCGAGCGTGAACAGGGCCAGCGAGCCGGTGCCCGAGGCGAGGATGCAGACCAGCGCCGACACGGCCATGAGCCCGAAGTTGACCGCGCTGACCTTCGCGCCGCCGATCTTGTCGGCCATCCAGCCGCCGATGGGCCGGATGAACGAACCGAGCAGCGGGCCGATGAAGGTCACGGCCGCGGCCTGCAGCGGGGTGCGGCCGAACTGGGTCTGCAGCACCAGGCCGAAGGCGAAGCTGTAGCCGATGAACGAGCCGAAGGTGCCGATGTAGAGCACCGACATGATCCCGGTGTCGCGCTCCTTCAGGGCGAGCGAGAAGGCGCCCTTGTCGTTGCTGACGGACGCGATGTTGTCCATCGAGAAGGCCGCGACGATCGAACAGATCACGACCAGCGGGATGTAGACGGCGAGCAGGATCTTCGGGTGCGAGGCGCCCGCGGTGGCGATGATCAGCAGCGCGATCAGCTGGATCACCGCGACGCCGAGGTTCCCGCCGCCCGCGTTGAGGCCCAGGGCGGTGCCCTTACGGCCCTCGGGGAAGAAGGCGTTGATGTTCGTCATCGACGAGGCGAAGTTGCCGCCGCCGAGGCCGGCCAGCGCCGCCATCAGCACGAACACCGAGTACGGGGTGCCCGGCTGGAGCACGAAGGCCGCCGCGATCGTCGGGATCAGCAGCATCAGGCCGCTGACCACGGTCCAGTTCCGACCGCCGAAGCGGGCGACGGCGAAGGTGTAGGGCACCCGCAGGATCGCGCCCACGAGCGTCGCCGTGGCGCCGAGGAAGAACTTGCCGGCCGCGTCGACGCCGTACTCAGGGCCCATGAACAGGACGAAGACCGACCACAAGGTCCAGACGGAGAACCCGACGTGCTCGACGAAGATCGACGCCCAGAGGTTCCGGTTCGCGATCCCCTTGCCCGTGCGCTCCCAGAACCCGGCGTCCTCCGGTTCCCACTGCCGGATCCACCGCCCCCCGACGACGCCGCGGGACACGGTCCTGGTCTCCGTGTCGGTCGGTCCTTCTACGGTGGCTGTCACGCCGGTCCTCCTGGTCGCATCCGTGGTCACGTCGCTCGGATGCGCAGGACGGTAGGCAGCCGGGATTACCCCGGAATGGCCCCGTGTGACACGGGCGCAAAGCCCCGCTCACCTGCGTTCAGCTGCGGTGTGAGGTCACATCGCGCAGGTCAGGGCTGTGAGGTGGGTCGGGGTTGGCTCAGAGGCGGGCGCTGACGAGCCCGGCGACGCGCTCGAGCCCGGCCACGCTGCGGGCCGACGCGTCGGGGTGCTGGGCGTGCAGGGCGAGCCGGTACAGCGCGGCGCGCAGCAGGGCCTGCGGCCACTCGTCGAGGTGTGCCCAGCGGTCCATGAGCCCCTCGTCGGCCCCGCCCCAGGCGATCGCGTCGACGACGACGACCGCGGCCGCCCACTCCGGCGGCCGCCAGAACGGGACGAGGTCCAGGACCACGGGGACGCCGTCGCCGTCGAACAGCACGGCGCCGAACAGCTCGCCGTGCACGACCTGCGGCGGCGACTTCATCGGGCGGCGGTGCGCCGCGAGCTCGGCGAACAACCGGCCGCCCGAGGCCTCGTCGAGGGCGAAACGGCGCTCGCCGAACGCCGCGGCGGCCGAGCGGGCGAGCAGGTCGTCCCGGTTGTCCAGCAGGCGCGGGCGCTGGACGGTGGCGGTCGCGGCGTGCAGGCGCAGGCTGGCCGAGACGACGTCGTCGTGCCGGGGCTCGGAGGCGCCGGCGAGGAAGCGGGACGCGGCCCAGCCCGCGACGACCCAGCGGCCGTCGGACGAGCGGACGGGGCGGGCCAGCCGGACCGCCTCGACGTCCAGGGTCTCCAGGACGCCGGCGGACCACGCGGCCATCGCGTTGTCGGCCACCGGGCGCAGCAGCACCTCGCCGCAGTGCCAGGCGCGCTGACCGGCCCACACCACGGGGCGTGGCGTCGCGTCCTTCACGCCGAACGCGACACGGACGTGCTCGGGGAGCGCGCTCGCCTGCGGGACCGTCGGTGCTGCCGTCACGGGGCGCCACGCTACCTGCGCGGACCCGCGGATCAGGTGTTGCCACGCGGAGAAGGTGCGGAGGCTGATCGTTGCGCGGCGGGGTCAGCGGTGCTCGCCGCACGCCCCGGTGCTCCGCCGACGAGCTGGAGGACGGGCGCGAGGGAATCGGTGCGAGGGGCTCCTGGCCGGGCGCGGCCGGTCCGCGGGGCCGTCGCACACGGGACCGGTGCTCCACAGGAGGTGCACCGCCGCCGGCGTCTGGCGTTCTCGGGGGCTGCGGCTGCGGCGCTCAGTCCTGGTCGGCCCGGTCGTCGTCCTGGTGGGAGCTCCGGGCGTCATGGTGCGGGTGGTCGTCGTCCGACCGGGACGAGCGGTGCGACCTGTTCCGGTGCTCGGAGTCGTTCGCGTTCCGGGACGCGGCGTCGTGGTCCGAGCCGTCGCGGCCCGACCCGGCGCGGCCGGAACGGTCGAGGGACGAGGGGGCGCGGTCCGGGCGGTGGGTGGACGAGGCGGCCTCGGCCCGGTGTGCGACGGCGTACCCCCGGTGGGAGGCGCTGTCGCGGGCCGACCGGCTCGCGCCGCTGCCGGCCGGCTCGGGCCCTGCCTCGCGCCGCTGCTGTGTCCGGCCTCCGTCAGAGGCGGAGCCGTCGCGGTCCCGGCCTGTCGGCTCGGAGGTGCGGGACCGTGGGGAGGGCGTGGCCGGGCGCCCGTTCGACGCACGCTCGGCGGCCGACCGCACGGCTGCCCCACGAGCACGTGCGGTCGAGGACGAGCGCTGAGGCTCCGACTGCCGTGCAGCTCCGTCGACCGCGGCGAACTTCCGCGCGACGGCCTCGCGCGCGGCCGCGTCCGACGAGCCGCCGGTGGACTGCGACGCCCGGGTCCGCTGCTGCTCGCCGACCGTCTCGGCAGCGCGCCGTTCGGTGGCGCCGCCGAGGGCGACCGGGTCGGGGGTGCGGACGGCGGGATCGGTGGACCGGGTGGAGGGGGAAGCGACTCCGTTGTGCGGGGCGAGGAGCCGGGCATCGCCACCGCGGCCGCGGCCGTCCCGTCGGCTGCGGCGATGCGCGAGGCCGTCGCACGATCAACCGGCTCCACCGCCCGCACCGACCCGCCCGCATCCGGCGGTTCCACCGCTCCCGCCGTCCGCACCCCCGACC
>NZ_JAJSOK010000120.1 GCF_021283305.1 Pseudonocardia kujensis | reverse complement strand
GGTGATCGTGACGCACGACCCGGCGTGGGCCGACGAGCTGCCGGGCGACGCGCAGCTCGCGCGGCTGGACGGGCCGGCCCTGGTGGCAGGGGGTCGGGAGCGATGAGCGGGACGGTTCGCACGCACGGCCTGGTCCGGATGCTGGGGCTCGCGCGGCCCCGCGGCGGCCGGTTCGCCCTGGGTGTGCTGCTCGGGGCCGCGGCGACCGCCGCCGGGGTCGGGCTGCTCGCGCTCGCCGCGTGGCTGATCGCCACCGCGGCGACCCATCCGGGGGTCACGGCGCTGGGCGTGGCGGTGGTGCTCACCCGTGCGCTCGGCGTCACCCGCGGGGTGGCCCGCTACCTCGAACGCCTGGTCACGCACGACGCGGCCCTGCGCACCCTCGCCGACGCCCGCGACCGCGTCTACGCCCGGCTCGCGGCGACCGAGCCGATCCGCCGGTTCCGCTCGGGCGACCTCGTCTCGCGGCTGGTCAGCGACACCGACGCCACCCAGGACCTGCTGGTCCGCGGGCTGACCCCGCCGCTGGCGGCGCTGCTCGTCGGGGGTGGGGCGGTCGCGCTGTCGACCGCGCTGCTCACCGAGGGCGGGCTGTTGCTGGCGGCCGGTCTGGTGCTCGCCGGCGTCGCCGTGCCGTTGCTCGCCGCCCGCGCCGGTCGGGCCCCAGGACGCCGGGCCGCCGCGGCCCGCGCCGAGCTCTCGACCGCGCTGGTGGACGCGCTGCAGGGCGCCCCCGACCTCGTCGCCTACGGGGCGATGGACCGCGCCGTCGCGCGGGTCGAGGCGGCCGACGCCGACCTGACCCGGACCGCCCGGCGCGACGCTCGCCTGCTCGGCCTCGGTGCCGGGGCCGCCGCCCTGCTGGCCGGCCTCACGCTGTGGGGCTCTCTGCTGCTCGGCGTCGCGGCGGTGTCCGCCGGCCGGCTCGAGCCGATCCCGCTGGCCGTGCTGGTGCTCACCGCGCTGGCGGCGTTCGAGATCGTGGCGCCGCTGCCCGGGGCGGCCGCCCGGCTCGGCGCGGTGCGGGCGAGCGGCGAGCGGCTCTTCGCCGTGCTCGACACCCCGCCGCAGGTCCGGCCCGCCTCGGACGAGCAGGTCCCCTCCGCGCCCGCCGACCTGCGCATCCGGGACCTCACCGCCCGCTACGACGGCCCCCTGGTGCTCGACGGCCTGGACCTCGACGTCCCGGCCGGGGCGCACGTCGCCGTCGTCGGGCCGAGCGGGGCGGGCAAGAGCACCCTGGCCGCGGTCCTGTTCCGGTTCCAGGACGCCGAGGGCGGCGCCGTCCGGCTGGGCGACGTCGACCTGCTCCACCGCTCCCCCGACGCCGTGCGTGCCGCGGTGAGCGGGGTGCCGCAGGACCCGCACGTCTTCGACAGCACGGTCCGGGAGAACCTGCGGCTGGCCCGGCCCGAGGCGACCGACGCCGCACTGCGGGCCGTCCTCGCCCGGGTGCGCCTCGACCTGGACCTCGACGATCCCGTGGGGACCCGCGGCAGCCGGCTCTCGGGCGGCATGCGCCAACGGCTCGCCCTGGCCCGCGCGCTGCTCGCCGACCCCGCGGTCCTCGTCCTCGACGAGCCGACCGCCCACCTCGACCCGGACACCCGCGACGCCGTCCTCGACGACCTGCTCGACGCCGCCGCGGGCCGCGCCACCCTGCTGATCACCCACGACCTGGCCGGGCTGGAGCGGATGGACCACGTCTACGTCGTCCGGGACGGGCGGGTGGCCGAGCACGGCACCCTCGCCGAGCTGCACGGGTCCGACGGCTGGCTGTCGGGGCGGCGGTCGGGCCGGCGGTCCGGGGAGCCGTCGGGGGAGCCGTCGAGGCTGCCGTCGGGTCAGAGCCCTCTCAGCCCCGCCACAGCCGGGCGCTGACACTCTCCGGGCCGTGCGTCTCCGCCGAACCCTCCCCGCCCTCGCCGCCCTGGCGGCCGGCCTGCTCGTGCTGGCCGGCTGCTCGTCCGCCACCACGCCCGCGACCGGTCCGGACACCGACCGGTCCGCCGCCGGGCTCGACCTCGGGGAGGGCTGGGACTGGACGCCCCAGGGTGCCCCGCTCGGCCTCGGCGTGACGCACACCCAGGACAGCCTCGACGACCACGACCCGGCCGAGGCCAACGCCCGCGGCGAGGCGATCCTGAAGGACGCGGCGGTCTGGCAGAACGTGCACCTCATGGGTTTCGGAACCCTCAGCCCCGAGCCCGCGCCCGGGCAGTACGACTGGTCGACCCTCGACCAGCGCATGGACCTGGTGAAGCGCACCGGGGCCCGCACCGTTCTCACGGCCTGCTGCGCGCCGGACTGGATGAAGGGCGGCGTGGCCGGGCAGACCGACTGGGACCGGCTCGAGGTGGCGCCGCTGCCGCAGGACTTCCCGGCCTACGCCGCCCTCGTCGCGCAGACCGTGCAGCGCTACCCGCAGATCGAGCGGGTCGTGGTGTGGAACGAGCTCAAGGGCTTCTTCGACATGACGAAGAACCGCTGGGACTACGAGGGCTACACCGCGCTCTACAACGCCGTGTACACCGCGGTGAAGGCCGTCCGGCCGGACGTCCAGGTCGGGGGCCCCTACCCGGTCATGATCAGCTTGCCCACGGACGACCCGAACGCGTCGGACGCGCTCAAGGGCAGCTGGGGCGCGATCGACCAGCGGATCCTCGACGCGCTGGCGTACTGGGACGCGAACAAGGTGGGCGCCGACTTCCTGGCCGTCGACGGCGGGACGGCGCAGCGCGGCGGCACGATCGACGGCCGGCTCGACGACGCGGCCGTGAAGTTCTCCGACGTCACCCGGTTCCTGCGCAGCACGACCGCGCTCCCGGTGTGGTGGACGGAGTTCTACGCGGAGGTCCCCGAGGACCAGACCGGCGCCGCCGACAGCCAGGCCAGTGCCGCCTCGGCGCTCGCCTCGGTGGCCGCGTTCGCCCGGTCCGGGGTGTCGGTCGCGCTGCTGTGGGGACCGCAGGGCAGCTCGCTGCCCTACTCGGCGCTCTGGACGGACGCCACCGAGGCCGCCGGCGGCCGGCCCACGCCGCTCACGCAGGCGTGGGAGTGGCTGGTCCCGCGGCTCGCGCAGGGGACCGCGGAGCTCGGGAGCGCGCAGGACGCCCCGCTGATCGCCTTCCGGGCGCCCGACGGCTCCGCGGTGGTCGTGAACGTCTCCGACACGGCGGTGCCGGTCGCCGGGCAGCAGCCGCTGGCCCCCTACGCGATCGGGATCCGCACCGCCGCGACCTGAGCGCCGGCAGCGCGGCCGCCGCAACCACCGCGGTCACCACGGCCACCTCCGAGGCGGTCGGCATGATCCCGCCGTGGATCGTGTCCAGCTCGTTGGCGGGCGCCGCCGCCCCCGGCACCGACAGCACCACCGGATCGCCGCTGCCCCGGCCGGTCGACGGCCACGGCGTCGAGCAGCACGCCCGGCGGCCCCGCGGACGGCCGGCCTGCCGGGCCGACCGACCATCTGCGGGGCGGGGGCACGGGCGCGCGGAGCAGCCCGGTGTCGTCGACCTCGACCGGCCCCGTCCCGACGAGGCGGTCCGGGCCGAGTGGCGCCGTCAGCAAGACCGGCGCCACCGTCAGGTCGGTCGACGCGTCAGGCCTTCGGGCCGCCGGCGACGTAGATGACCTGGCCCGACACGAAGCTCGAGCGCTCGTCGACGAAGAACGACACGGTCTGCGCGATGTCCTCGACCGCGCCGGGGCGCTGCACCGGGATCTCCTTGGCGCGGGCCGCCTTGAACTCCTCCCAGTCCACGCCGAGCCGCTCGGCGGTCGCCTTGGTCATCTCGCTGGCGATGAACCCGGGGGCGATGCAGTTGACCGTGACGCCGAACTTGCCCAGCTCGATCGCGAGGGTCTTGGTGAAGCCCTGCAGGCCGGCCTTCGCGGTGGAGTAGTTCGCCTGGCCGCGGTTGCCCAGCGCCGAGGTCGACGACAGGTTGACGATGCGGCCCCAGCCGGCGTCGACCATGTGCTTCTGCACGGCCTTGGCCATGAGGAACGAGCCCTTGAGGTGCACGCCCATCACCGAGTCCCAGTCCTGCTCGCTCATCTTGAACAGCAGGTTGTCCCGGGTGATGCCGGCGTTGTTGATCAGCACGGTCGGCGCGCCGAGCTCCTCGGCGACCCGCTCCACGGCGGCCTCGACGGCCGCGGCGTCGGACACGTCGGCGCCCACGGCGATGGCCGTGCCGCCGGCGGAGACGATGGCGTCGACGGTGGCCTTCGCGGCCGACTCCTCGAGGTCGATCACCGCGACCTTGAACCCGTCCTGGGCCAGGCGCTGTGCGGTGGCCGCACCGATCCCCCGCGCCGCTCCCGTGACGATCGCGACGCGCTGCTGGGACTCCGCCATGTCTTCGTCTCCTTCGACTTCGCTCTTCGCTGCGACCCACCGGTCGTGAACGACCGATCGTTTCGCTCCGATCCTCGCACCGGGGACCCGGCAGGACGCAACCCGCTGTCGCCCGCGCCACGTCCGGATCCGTCCCGCGAGTTGGTGCGACTGCATTAAGGTCCCGCCCATGACGGTACTGCAGCGGTTCTCGCTCGAGGGCAAGGTGGCCATCGTGACGGGCGCGTCGTCGGGGCTCGGCGTCGCGTTCGCGAAGGCGCTGGCGGAGGCGGGTGCCGACGTCGTGCTGGGCGCGCGCCGCGCCGACCGCCTCGACGGCACCCGGAAGATGGTCGAGGACCTCGACCGCCGGGCGCTGGCGGTGCCGACGGACGTCGCCCGGCAGCCGGACTGCCAGAACCTCGTCGACACCGCGATGGCGGAGTTCGGCCGGGTCGACGTCCTGGTGAACAACGCCGGGATCGGCACCGCCGTGCCCGCGACCCGGGAGAGCGTCGAGGAGTTCACGCAGGTCATCGACGTGAACCTGAACGGCTGCTACTGGATGGCGCAGGCCTGCGGGCGGGTCATGCAGCCGGGCAGCAGCATCGTGAACATCTCCAGCATCCTGGGGATCACCACCGCGAGCCTGCCGCAGGCGGCCTACGCGGCCAGCAAGGCGGGCCTGATCGGGCTCACCCGCGACCTCGCCCAGCAGTGGGGCGGCCGCAAGGGCATCCGGGTCAACGCGCTGGCGCCGGGCTTCTTCGAGTCCGAGATGACCGACCAGTACAAGCCCGGTTACCTGGACTCGATGATGGCCCGCGTCCCGCTGGGGCGGAAGGGCGACCCGGAGGAGCTGGCCGCCGCGCTCGTCTTCCTGGCGGGCGCGGCCGGCGGGTACGTCACCGGCCAGACGATCGCCGTCGACGGCGGCATCACGATCACCTGACGGGTTACGGTCCTCCCGTGAGCGACCCCGCGAAGACCCCCGTGAAGATCGGCAACGTCCTGCACCCCGTGGCCGACGTCGACGCCGCCGTACGTTTCTACGCCGATACGTTCGGCCTGGCCACGAAGTTCGTCGACGGTGACCGCTACGCCGCCCTCGACGCCGGCGGCACGACCCTGGCGCTGGCCGGCCCGGCCGAGGACGTCACCGGCGGGGTGCCGGCCGCGTCGTTCAAGGTCCCGGACGTCGCCGCGGCGCTCGCCGCCCTCGTGCAGGGCGGCGGGTCCGTGGTCCGGGAGCCCGAGCAGGGCCCGCACGAGGTCCGGGCCGTGGCCCGCGACCCGTGGGGCAACACCGTGGTGGTCTACGGACCCCGCTGAGGTGGTCTTCTGCTTGCAGAGCGGACGTCGGCGCTGAGCGGAGCTTGCGGAGCGAACCTCGGCGCTGAGCGGAGCTTGCGGAGCGAACCTCGGCGCTGAGCGGAGCTTGCGGAGCGAACCTCGGCGCTGAGCGGAGCTTGCGGAGCGAACCTCGGCGCTGAGCGGAGCTTGCGGAGCGAACGTCGGCGCTGAGCGAGATCAGTCGAGGAGGACGGTCCGGAGGTCGAGCCGGCGCAGCACGCGGTCGACGGCCTCCGGGTCGACCCCCGGCTCGCGGCGCGCCGCCAGCACCTCGGCGCGGGCCGCGGCGAGCGCATCGGCCTCGATGGCCTGCAGAACGTCCCGGCGGTCCCGGATCGCGCGGAGCCGCTGGCGCTCGTCCTCGGACAGCGACTCACCGGAGAGGACCGCGTCGAGCCGGCTCATCCGCTGCCGGATGGCCGCCTCGACCTCCTCCGGGAGCGTGTCGGACCGGTCGACCTCCCCGATCCGCGCCGCCATGCGGTTCAGCGCGGCCCGCTGCGCCCGGCGGGTCACGATCTTCTCGGCCCGCTCCTCCGCGTCGGCCCGCTCGGCCACCCCCAGGGACTTGACCAGCGTGGGCAGGGTGAACCCGGGCAGCAGCAGCGTCACCAGCAGCACCGCCACCGCGACGAGGGTGATCTCGGCCCGCGCCGGGAACGGTGCGCCCGACGCGACGGTCCTGGGCAGCGACAGCGCCAGGGCAAGGGTCGCGAGCCCCCGCATGCCGCACCACGTCAGCACCACGGCCTCCCGGCCGGTGCGGGGTGCGGCGGAGGCGTCGGCGGAGTGGCGCACGGTCAGCCAGGCGACCGTCATCCACACCGCCCGCACCCCGACGACGGCGAGGCAGACCAGCGCGGCGTGGCCCAGCATCCGCGGCAGGTCCGCGCCCACGTCCTCCACCACGCCCCGCAGGTCCAGCCCGATCAGGCCGAACGCCACGCCGGTGACCAGTAGCTCGACGACGTCCCAGAACGAGCGCTGGACCAGCCGCTCGGCAGCCTCGTCGGCGTCGCCGAGGCGGCGCAGCTGCAGCGCGACGACCACGACCGCCACCACGCCCGACGCGTGCACCTCCTCCGCGGCGAGGTAGACGGCGAACGGCAGGATCAGGGTCAGGGCGCTGCGGCCGATCGTGTCGGTGACCCGGGCCAGCACCATCCGCGCCAGCCAGGCCACCGCCAGCCCGATGAGCACGGCCGCACCCGCGCCGAGCAGGAACGACAGCGCGAGGCCGCCGAGCGAGAGCTCGTCGCCCTGCACGGTGGCCAGCACCGCCGCCTGGAACACGACGAGCGCGGTGGCGTCGTTGAACAGGCCCTCGCTCTGCAGCACGGCGAGCAGCCGCCGCGGGATCCGCACCGGACCGGCGACGGCCTCCACCGCGACCGGATCGGGCGGGGCGACCATCGCGCCGAGGGCCACCGCCGCGGTGAGCGTGATCCCGGGGACGAGCAGCACCGCCAGCCCGCTCACCACCACGGTCGTCACCACGACGAGCGCGATCGCCAGCAGGGCGATGGACCGCCACCGGGCGCGGAACAGCGACCACGAGGTGCGCTGCGCCGTGGCGAACAGCAGCGGCGGCAGGAACAGCGGCAGGATCAGGTCCGGGTCCAGCTCGAAGGTGTCCGGCAGGCCGGGCGTCAGCGCGACGAGGGCGCCGAGCACCACCATCAGCGCCGGCCACGGGAGGCGCAGCCGGTCCCCGACCCCCACCAGCAGCACCGCGCCGAGCATCAGGCCCACGATGAGCAGCAGGTTCTCCACCGGGGAAGCTTCCCAGCCCGATCGGTGCCATGATCGGTGGCCATGAGCCACGACCCCTACAGCGAGCTCCCCGAGCTCCCCACGTTCACGGTGACCAGCGACGACGTCACCCACGGCGGCACCCTCGACACGCCGCACCTGTCGGGCCTCATGGGCGCGGGCGGCGAGGACCGCTCGCCGCACCTGTCGTGGAGCGGCTTCCCCGAGGGGACGAAGTCGTTCGCCGTGACCTGCTACGACCCGGACGCGCCCACGGCATCGGGCTTCTGGCACTGGGCCGTCGCCGACATCCCGGCCTCGGTCACCGAGCTGCCCGCGGGCGCGGGCGACGAGAACGCGTCCTCACTGCCCGAGGGCGCCGTGGTGCTGGCCAACGACGCGGGGATGAAGCGCTTCGTCGGCGCCGCCCCGCCGCCCGGGCACGGCCCGCACCGCTACATCTTCGTGGTGCACGCCGTCGACGTGGAGAGCCTGGGCCTGCCCGACGGCGCCACCCCGGCCTTCCTCGGGTTCAACCTGTTCAGCCATGCGATCGCGCGCGCGACGCTGACCGCGACGCACGAGAACACCGGCTGACCCGGCATCAGGACGGGCGCGGCGGGGCCGTGCAGCAGTACGGTCCGGCCGTGCCCGACATCACCCAGCTCATCCTCGACGACCACGAGTGGTTCCGCCGCCGCTTCGCGGAGCTCGACGACCTGCGCGCCCAGGGTGCCGAGCCGACGGCGCTGCGGGCGGTGTGGCGCCCGCTGGCGGACCTGCTCGACGTCCACGCCGAGGCCGAGGAGCGGATCTTCTACCCGCAGCTGCTGCGGAAGGGCGAGAACGACCCGCAGGAGGAGACGCTCGACGCCATCGGCGACCACAACGAGATCCGCGACGGCGTGCGCGAGGCGGACCGCAACCCGGTCGGCAGCGCGGGCTGGTGGGCCGGCGTCGACAGCGCCCGGGCGGCCAACGACGAGCACATGGGCGAGGAGGAGAACGAGGGTCTCCCCGACTTCCGGCTCAACGCCCCGTCCGGCCTGCGCGACGCCCTCGGCCGCCAGTTCACCGAGTTCAAGGAGCGGCACCCGGGCGGGCGCGGCATCGAGATCACCGACAAGGACCCCGAGGAGTACGTGGAGACCATCGAGCGGGAGATCCACCCGCCGTCGGACTTCTCCGGCGACGTCTCGCTCGGCATCGGCGGCCTCCGCGGGCGCTGACCCTCGACCCCACGCACTCCCCACCACGCCCTCCCCACCAGCAAGGAGCAACCGTGAGCGCACCCTCCGACCACCTCCTCAGGGCGAACGCGCCCATCCCCACCGAGGCCTGGAAGGCGATCGACGACGAGGCCCGCGAGCGGCTCACCCCGCTGCTAGCCGCGCGCAAGGTGGTGGACTTCGTCGGCAGCGGCGGCTGGCAGCACTCCGCCCGCAGCCTCGGCCGCACGACCGGGCTCGCCGGCCCGCCGCCGGGCGTCGAGGGCAGCGCCGGGGTGAGCGCCCGCGTCCGGCGGGTCCTGCCGCTCGCCGAGGTCCGGGTGCCCTTCACGGTGGCCCGCGCGGAGATCGACGACATCCAGCGCGGCGCCCCCGACCCCGAGTTCGAGGACCTCGACCGGGCCGCCCGCGTCGCGGCGGAGATCGAGAACCGCGCCGTGTTCCACGGCTGGCCGGCCGCGCTCGTCGAGGGCATCGCCGAGGTCTCGCCGTACGAGTCGCTCGCCCTGGGTGCGGACTGCCTCACGTGGCCGGGCGTGGTGGCGCGCGGGGTGGACACCCTGCGCCGCAACGGCATCGGCGGGCCGTACTCGCTGGCGGTCGGGCCGGACCTCTACACCAGGATCGTCGAGACCACGGAGCACGGCGGCTACCTGCTCTTCGACCACCTCAAGCGAATCCTCGGCGGCTCGGTGATCTGGGCCGCCGGGGTCGACGGGGCGGTCCTGGTGAGCGAGCGGGGCGGGGACTTCGCGCTCGACGTCGGGCAGGACCTCGCCATCGGCTACTCCCACCACGACGCCGACACGGTGAGCCTCTACCTCGAGGAGAGCTTCACGTTCCAGGTCGTGGAGCCGGACGCCGCGTTCGCGCTGACGCTCTGAGCCGGGACACGACGGAGGGGCCGCGGATCGTCCCGCGGCCCCTCCGTCGTGGTGGGGCGAGCGTCAGATGGTGAGCAGGCGGTCGAAGAAGCTCCGGTAGCGGCCCAGGGCCAGCCGGAGGTCCTCGGTCGAGGCGGACTCGTTGTTCAGGTCGCGCTCCAGCTCGCTGCGCTGCCGCTCGAAGAGCGCCTCCAGCTCGTCGAGCACCTCACCGACCAGGCCGTTGGCGTCGCGGACGGCGCCACGGGGCTCGTCGACGAAGCTCGCCTTCAGTGACTCCCAGCGGCGCAGGTAGTCCGCGGAGCGGTCCTGCGGGATGAGGGTCGCGTTCCCCGAGGAGTCGGTCTCCTGGGTCGGCGCACCCATCGCCTCGGCCCGGGAACGACCGGTGTCGTGGCCGGGGTCCCGTCCGGCACCGTCGCGCAGGCCGCCGCCGCCCTCGTCGCCGGGCATCCGCTCGTCCGGGACGCCGGAGCCCTGCACGCCCGTGTCGTGGTCCCCGCGGGTGTCCCGGCCGGTGTCGCGCGGGGTGTCGGTCGTGGTGGCGGGGGCTCCGCTGCGCAGGTCGACGGTGCGTGCACCCTCGTCGCTGCGGACGTCCCGGTGGCCGGTGCCGCCGCCGTCGTGGGCGCCGAGGCCGTGGGGGCCGTCGGGGCCATCGGGGCCGCCGCCCGGGCCCAGGTCACCGCGGCCGCGGTCCTGCGGCAGGTGCTCGTCGTGCCCGCGGGGCGTCGGTGTGCCCTCGCCGGTGTCGTGGCCGCGCTCACGGGTGCCCACGCCGCCACGGTCCTCCTGGGCGGCGCCCCGGCCGTCGTGACCGTGCTGACCGGGCTCCCGGCCCAGCACCTTGTCGAGGAGGCTGCGGTCGTCGTGTCCGGTGTGGCCGGTGCCGTCGGGGCGGGCGGTGCCGTCGTCGGTCCGGGGGTCGAGCTTGTCCATCAGTCGCTCACCTCGCGTCTCGTCGGTGCCGTGTCCGGCG
Organism: Pseudonocardia kujensis; assembly: GCF_021283305.1. Taxonomy (GTDB): domain Bacteria; phylum Actinomycetota; class Actinomycetes; order Mycobacteriales; family Pseudonocardiaceae; genus Pseudonocardia; species Pseudonocardia kujensis. Next base: position 1,580 of record NZ_JAJSOK010000120.1, on the reverse strand, counting down.
CGTCGCTCGTGGCCCGCGTGCTCGCTCATGCGCTCGTCTCCTTCCGGCGGGTGTCCCGGCCACCGGCGGGGTTGCCGCCGGGTCGGCCGTCGTGCCGACCGTCGCCCTGCCCGTCGTGGTGCCGGTCGCCGCCCAGCAGGGCCTGGACCAGCTCGCGGTAGGACGTCACGGCGCCCCGCAGCTCCTCGGTGTCGGCGCGGTGCTCGCGGTTGGCCTGGGCTATCCGGCGCGCCTCGCGGTAGCGCTGCACTACCACGGGGTGGTCGACGGAGACGTCCGCCGCCCGCTGCTCGAAGTCGTCCACGGGGTAGCCGCGGGCGGACATCAGCTCGTCCACCAGCGTGTCGGCACGGTCGACGGCCTGGTCCGGGTCGTCGACGAACTCCGCCTGGACCGCCGTCCAGCGACGCTCGAAGGTCTCCCGCTCCCGGTCGTCGAGGGTGCGCAGGCTCAGCCCGCGGTGGCGCTTCTCGCGCTCCGCCAGGACCCGCTCGGTCTCGGCCGGGTCGTTGGTCTCCGCCAGGTGGCGGTCGTACTCCGGACCGAACCGCTCCTTGAGGCGCCGGCTCCTGCGTCGCCCGTTCATCGACCACGCGAACGCGGCGAGCGCCAGCAGCGCGATCACCACCACGACGATCACTACGATGACTGCGGTGCTGCTCATGGGTGTCGGGTGCCCACCGCCGACCTGTCACAATCCGTGAGTGGCGGATTGATCTGTGACCGATGCCACACTGAATCGAGTGAGCATGAACCGCTCTGCTCCGGACGCCGACGAAGGCTCCGCCGGACCGCCCGCGGCGGCCCCCGGCAGCGGGTCCAGCGATGCTCCCCCGGACAGCGAGGAGCGCGTCGAGGCCGCGGCCGACGAGCTCTACGGCGTGCCGCCGGACGACTTCGTCCCCGTGCGCGACGAACTGGTCGCCGAGGCCAAGGAGGCCGGTGACAAGGAGGCGGCCAAGGCGATCGGGCGGTTCCGGCGGCCCACGCAGGCGGCCTGGCTCGCCAACCTGCTCGCCCGGGAGCGCGGCGACCAGCTCGACGCGCTGCTCGACCTGGCCGAGGAGCTCTCCTCCGCCCAGCGCACACTCGACGGCGCCCAGCTGCGCCACCTCTCCGCGCAGCGCTCCAAGCTGGTCGGGGCGATGGCCCGGGAGGCGCGCCGGCTGGCCGCCGAGGACGGCCACCGGGTCACGGAATCCGTCGAGAAGGACCTGCGCGGCATCCTCGAGGCCGCCCTCGCCGACGAGGACGTCGCCGACGAGGTGCGGGCGGGGCGGCTGACCCGCACGGTGAGCTGGTCGGGGTTCGGGTTCGGCGGCGAGACGACCGTGGGCACCGGCACCCGGAAGCCGCGCGAGCGGGAGGCGGACGGCGCCCGGCGCGGCCGGCCCCTCAGCCGCCCGGCGCGACGGCCGGCCCGCGAGCACGCGGAACCGGAGGACGCCGGGACCGGCGAGGACACCGGAACCGGCGAGGACACCGGGACCGGCAAGGACACCGACGCCGCCGAGCGCGCCGAGCGGGAACGACAGGAGCGGGAGGAACGCGAGCGGCGGGAGCGGGAGCGCGCCGAGGCC